>JAZNPE010000024.1:0-42523 GCA_045589535.1 Acutalibacteraceae bacterium
GCCTTTTCGGGAATGGGGGAAAATACAGGCTGTGCGCTGATTCTCTTCGGTGTTGCACCCGTTGCCCACATAATAGGCGCAAGCGAATGAGTTATATAATATGAGCGAGGAACAAAATTTCTCCAGTGCTTCGTAAAATAAATGTAGCCTTTCTTGAATTCATCGTCATAAGGATTGACCGGATGATTGTATTCGCCCTCAGCATAAAGAATTTTGCCGAGTGTACCGCCGTCGCACACTCTTTTCATTTCGCGGTTGAATTTCATCTGTGGATAATTTTCAGCAAGCATATAGATTGAATTGCTCTTTTCGTGAGCACGGATAAGCTCAACGCCCTCAGCCATTGTGCCGTTGCTGATGCATTCAGAAAGGACATGAATACCCTTTTCAAAACATTTGATTGCATACGGTGTATGCTCGTGGAAATAATTCGCAAGAACAACCGCATCAAGATCAAGCTCAAGGAATTCGTCAAAATCCTTATAAACTGGAATCTCTTTTCCGAAATCTTTGATTCCCTGCGCAGCTCTTTCCTCGCTGAATTCGCAAAGAGCAACGATTTCACAATCTTCAATAAGATCAAGGTTGCCCGCGATGTTCATTCCGCGGCCAGCACCTAATATACCGATTTTTATTTTTGCCATAGTCAACACTCCTCAGATAGGATCAGTTTCAGTTTACCAAATCAACGGCAGATAAACAATAGCAAAATGAAAAATTTATTATCCTGAACAATATTTTCAAAAAGCCTTGAATTTTCGGAGCAGATATATTATAATAACTTTCGCAAAATGCTGGTATGGCTCAGTTGGTAGAGCAGCGCATTCGTAATGCGCAGGTCGTCGGTTCGAGTCCGACTACCAGCTCCAAAAAACTCCTGTTCTCACGAACAGGAGTTTTTTTTATCCATTGCGAAAGCAATGGTATATCATCAACGATAGTTATGCTATCGTTGTATCTCATCAGTCCGTCAGGATTGTATATCATCACGCACAGCGTGTATCAAAAAACTTTCGCAATGATGATATACAACTTCTTGCGAAGTTGATGATATGCAATTCCGCACGGAATTGTTGATATACAATGTTTCGCATTGATTTCGTTGCATATTTATAGTATAATCTGTTCAAAGGAAGTGTAATTGTGAACAAAAACTATTTACTTATATATTCAGAACAACTCGCAACTGACATTGAATTACTATGTCAAAACATCAAAGCTCCATCCAATACGCTGTTTCAAATTCGCAAAAGTTCCAGCAGTGTTTATGCCAATATCCGAGAAGCCAATTACGGCCAAAGCAAAGCAGATATGCTTTCAAAATTTGAAATTGCATTAAAAGAATGCTCTGAGACTGAAGGTTGGTTGCAATTACTTTTTAACACAAATGCAATTATTGATGAAAATTCTTTTAAGAAGCATCGCAATTTATGTGGCAGAATTCAAAGAATGCTTATTGCAAGTTGCAAAACTTTAAAAGAAAAAGCATAGTGACCGTACAGTAAATTAGGACTACGGAGGATTTTTATGTTTTATCACGCATCGCAGATTAGCGGGATTACAGTATTAGAACCAAGGGTATCTAACCACAATACTCCACTTGTTTATTTTTCTACCAAAAGAGAGAACGTTTTAGTTTATTTGAGTAATGCTGTTGAAAAATTCTGTAAGGAAACCGGTTTTAATCATAACGGTAAATGGCACAAATGGGCAAGTTATGGATTCGATACCGACGGTACATTAAGGTTAGATGAGTATTATCCTAATGCTATTGAGGATACATATAAAAATGTTTCAGGTTATATTTACTCAGCTGAAGTTATCGATGAATATGAAGATAACTTCAATATCATTGATGCTGTTGCAACTCCAAAATCTGTTGCCGTAATCAATATTGAGTTTGTAGAAGACGCATACTTGGAAATTCTTAAAGCAGTTGATGCAGGTCTTATCAAAATCCGCAGATATGAAGATATGAGTGATAAAATGTTAGATTGGATAAAAACAACAATCAAGAAAGAGTATACAGATTCCGAAAACGAGCCCGATTACAGATATTTTTTAAAGGCAAAATTCAGTTTCTTGACAAAGCTGTAGTCAATTTATAAAACAAATGCAGTAATCTCGATTCGTTTTGATTACATCCGCACCACAGCTAAGGAGAATATGAAATGAGCAAAAATTTTATTATCCGTAAAGTCAGACTTGCCGACGCTGATGATATTTATCACATAAACAAAACCAGCCTTGGTTATGACTATGATTTGAATAAACAAAAAGATAAAATTCAAAATGTCATACAAGACGATTCTCAAGTAATTTTTGTCGCGGAGATTGGCAATAAAGCGGTCGGTTACATACACCTTGTAAATTATGATGTAATCTATGCTGATAATTATAAAAACTGTTTGGGTCTTGCCGTTGACAATGATTACAAACGAATGGGTATCGGCTCAGCCTTATTAAGTCAAGGCGAAAAATGGGCAAAAGAAAACAGTGCCGTCGGAATTCGTCTTTGCTCGGGTATTGAACGTGAAAATGCTCATAAATTTTACTTTGCAAACGGATATAAAGAAAATAAAATTCAAAAAAATCTGAAGAAAAATTTTTAAATCATTTCAAAGGACGTGTTAAAATATGAAGAGTGTTCAAACTTTGCCTGAAGGATATTCGGAAATTTATAATGTAAATTTACAAAAAGACAAAAAAGCAGCTCTGCTTGTTAACGCCGTAGCTTTGGTGATTTCAGTAATTCTCGCAGTCCCTATGCATTTTGTTGTTCCGATCTCCACACTGTTTGATATGACCGACGGTTTAGGCAGATACCTTATACGCTTCGGGGCTTTGATTTTGTTCTATGTTTTATACATAATTCTGCACGAAGCAGTACACGGTGTCGCAATGAAGATATGCGGTACAAAAAAGATAAAATACGGTTTCACGGGACTTTACGCTTTTGCAGGCAGTGATGATTACTACGGCAAAAAACCGTATATTTTCATCGCTCTTGCGCCCGTTATTCTTTGGGGAATTGTTCTTGCGGTAATAAACCCCTTTGTTCCTCGGGATTGGTTCTGGGTTATCTACCTTATACAGATTCTCAACTTATCAGGTGCCGCAGGTGATTTGTTTGTTACAATCAGGTTTTCACGCTTCCCGAAAGATATTCTTGTTAAAGACTACGGTGTAGGAATGCACGTGTTTTCAAAATCTACACTTTAATTTGCGCACCTGAAATGCAATAGATTGAGTACAGGCGGACATTTCTTCTTTGAAAGCATACTGTCGGTAAAAATAAAAATGGTCGAATGTGCGTGATATATTCGCGTTTCAGGTATATATGGAGGTTGTAGTTAAAGTATACTCTCTACTTAACGTAGGTTGCCGATTGCTTCATAAGTGGTTATAATATATCTAACAATCCAAAGGAGAAACAGAATGGACACTTACATAACCGGTGCAACAATCAGGAAATTACGCGAAGCAAAAGGATTTACGCAACAGCAACTCGCTCAGGAAATCGGAGTCAGTGATAAGGCTGTTTCAAAATGGGAAACAGCAAAAGGACTTCCCGATATCACGCTTATTGAACCTCTCGCCAAAATTCTCGGTATTTCTGTCATGGAACTGATTTCAGGCGATACGATAATAAATAAAAACATTTCTGCAAATATGCTCCGTACAAAGTTTTATGTCTGTCCGATATGTGGAAATGTAATACACTCAACCGGCAACATACTTGTCAGCTGTTGCGGAATAATTCTGCCTGCCCTTGAAGCTGAAGATGCTGATGGAGAACACACCATAAACGTCAAATCCGTTGAAGACGAAAAATTCATTACGGTTGAACACAAGATGACAAAAAACCATTATATTTCCTTTATCGCGTATATCACCTCTGACAAAATACATCTTGTGAAGCTTTATCCCGAAGGCAATGCCGAAGCAAGGATGCAATTCCGCGGACGTGGATTTCTTTATATTTACTGCAACAAACACGGACTTATGAAAACGAAAATTTAATTTCACTTTATATAAAGATAGAGCCTATGAAGTCAAACTGACCTCATAGGCTTTTATCTTTTAGTTAAGTTTTATTGCAAGAGACTGTTCACTTGCCTGTTACAATTTCGCTGTCAATCTTACCGATGAACAGATTATCTTCCGTTTTTAATGCTGATCTGTCGGGATTTTCGCAGATTATTCCGTAGCTCGGTGAATCCATTTCCTCGGGCGAGATAAAAACATTACCTTTGACCGTTACGTCATATACCATAGGTCTGAATATTATGTAGCCCCTGCTTTTGCCCTCTCTGCCCGAAGGTCCGTCAAAAATATTGTTTTCAATAAGTATATTATTATGGCCACAGTCACCGTGGTGTCCGATGCCCGGAAAACCGTCGCACTTGAATATGTTATTTCTGATTATGATGTTACGACAGACCGTATCATCAGATTTGAAATCTATAAGTGTACCGTCACAGTTGTAAACCGGACCGTAGGAGCCTGCGCGTGCAAGGTCAAGCTGAAGCTGTTCATTAAAAAGGCCTTCGTTGACTGCCGTATATGCCGGACCGTCAAAAATACAATTCTGCACTACTGCGTCTTCTGTACCGTTAATTTCGATGCAGTGCCAATGTGCACAATTAACAAAACGACAGCCTTCAATTGTGATATTTCTGCAGTGTACGGTATTTACAAGCGTTGACCTTTCGTCAAGCTTTTCATTACCGTCGAAAATTCCGCCCGAAATTACAACATCATGTGTACCCTCATATGCTCCCCATTCCGGTTCAGAATACGACGCCAACAAATATCTTGTAAGCGGTTCGCTTTTGTCGCTTCTGAGAACGGTAGCTTTTTCTGAAAACTTAAGGTGTTGATTCGAATAAAAAATCAGCGCTCCTGAAACAAGATACGTTCCGTCAGGGAAGTAAACCGTGCCTCCATCCTTAACTTCGTCGACGCAAGCCTGCAGAGCTTTTGTATCGTCGTGAATACCGTCTGCATAAACATTTTTATTTTGCATTACATTTACGAAATTCATATTAAACACCTCTTTGGTCATTAAGTTTTTTGTCAGTACTTTTATTTATAATCTTGACTCTCTTAAATCAATTCTGATGTATGCGGAACTTTTGAAATTCTCGGTGCAGCACCGGTAAGATGGGAGATATCACGGTACGGTTGTATATTTTCATCATCGAACAAGCCTTCGGGAATCTGTGAAGTCCATCCTTTTGCATCAAATTCGGGAGCATCAATTCCGAAAGAATAAAGAACAATTGCTGCAAGATCGCGTATATTCATTTCGTTAAGTGTTGTATTTTTTACGTTTTTGCCTGACGCTGCGAATGTTACAAATTTTTCTTCATCTGTCCATCCTCCGTGAGTTCCGCCACCCGTTTCGGGGTTAGTCCCGCCGTGGTCAGCGATAACAATGAACAGAGTATTTTCAATCATTCCTGCACCTTCTGTCGCTTTGTATACATCATTTATAAGTTTATCAACCTCGTGCAATCTTTGATAAAATGCAGGCGTACCGTAGCCGTTTCTGTGTCCGGCACCGTCAACGCTGTCGAACTGAATAAAGAGAAAATCAGGTGCTTTTTCGCGGATGTAATCGCAGATAATCGGGGTAAGCTCGGTGTCCCTTGCCGTATCGTGTGAAACACCGATTCCGTTTTCGACAATACCATGGGTTATCGGATTCCAGTCGCAATATGAACCGAGTTCGGCATCGGGATAAGCTTCCCTCATACGGCGAAAAAGTGAAGGGAATTCCGAATCTGCCGGATACGATGTTGATTCGAGGATTCCGTTTGTAAGCTTATGAACCTCAGGACCGACACCAAGAAGCATTGACCCCCAACACTCGGCACTTATGGAGGGTCTTGAGGAAAGTGCATTATATGTAACCGCACCGTTTTTAAATATTTCGTTGAAATGCGGTACATTGGCATCCCTGAAAAATCCGCCTGCTCCGTCGATTCCGACGACAATAACGTGTGTATATTTTCTTTCCAAAATTTCCCCTCCTGATATAAATTCAGATACTGTGTGCTGTTGAATACATTATAATACAATAGTTTTTACAATACAATAAATATATGAGTATTTCTGACCCTTTTCCGTTAAAGCAAAAAAATAAAACAATAAACATAATGCCTTGCAGAAGCTGAACAACAATTCAAAATTAACAAGACGTAAGAATTTTGTTTTGCTGCATATTTCACACACAATAGCCCGACAAATTCGGGTTTGTCGGGCTCTTTTATACGTGAAGTTACTTGTATTTCCAGGCTCCCTTGTGTAAAGGGAGCTGTCGCGAAGCGACTGAAGGATTGTCAAAAATCCTTGAATTATCAACAATCCGCCCATCACGGCTACGCCGTGCCACCCTCCTTTACACAAGGAGGGCTGACTAGACTCTACCAACTTTTAAACACCTCACAAACCCGAATTTAATAATAAACAAAAAGGAAAAAGGGTTGCGTGTTTCCACGCAACCCTAAGATGTTTAGAGGGTAGGATTATTCAACTGTGTACTCTACTGTACCAGCTTCAACCCAAGCACCGTTAACCTTAACCTTAACGATGATTGTGTTAAGGCCTTCGTTGTTTGCCCAAGCATTACCTGTGAATGAAAGGTCACCGTTATCAAGAACTGTAGCCTTTTCAGCATAGTAAGTTGTTGTTGTGCCGTTATCCATTACGAATCTGATACCCTGTGCGTCAGGACCAACTACTACTGTTGTAGCAACTGCGCCCTTCTTACCTGATGTAGCAGCAGGAGTGATTGAACGGATGTCTGCGTCGAATGTGGGCTCAAGAACCTTAACTTCGAAGTTGTATGTCTCTGTTTCCCACTTGTATGATGTACCTTCGAGGTACTTAGCACGTGCCTTAACGTTAGGTCCGATAAGGTTTGTGTTGATTGTCCAGACTTCATAAGCAACGTCACGGCTGAGTGAGTTAACAACTTCGCCTGCTGCGTTGTAGCTAACGATTGTAACGTTCTTATTGTATCTGTCGTATGTTCTTGTACCGCCATCTTCTTCGATGAACTGGATCATAGCCATTCTGCCGGTTACTGCAACTGAGAATGTGTTATGAGTATCCTCTGACGGTGTCCAGTTGATTGTTGAGATGCTTGATACAACTTCCTTAGCCTTGAGGTCATCAAGAGCCTTGTTAAGAGCTGCTGCTGCTTCGTCGATTTCGTCCTGAGCTGATACGCCAAGACCAGGAGCTACTGCCTTAGCTGCTGCAAGCTTTTCTTCTACAACTGCCCATGAGTCTGCTGTCCATACGTTCTGGTCATATGTGCCAGCGCGAAGGATAGCTGCCTCAAGATCTGAGTAATCAGCAACGCCTTCAAGGAGAGCATATGCGTCAGCGATATCTGCTGTTGCATCGTCAACCTTTGCCTGATCAGCTGCAAGGAGATCCTTAGCAAGACCAGCGTCGATTGCGTCTACAGCGTCAATGAATGCTTCATATGATGCTGCTGTGTAAAGTGTTGCGTCAACTGCCTTAGCTGCTGCAAGAGCTTCGTTGAATGCTGTGTAATCAGCGTACTCAACAACTACTTCTACAAGAGCTGCTGTAGCTGCGATGATGTCTTCTGCATACTTGTCAACGATATCCTGATCGTTTTCGTTAAGATTCCAGTTGATAGTTTCGATGATAGCGTTAACTGCATCGATACCGTCCTGCTCGTAAGTTGCTGCTGCGATCTTTGCTTCGAATGCTTCGATAGCATCGTTAACTGCTGTGTAGTCAGCTGTTGCAGCTGCTACCGGGTTAACCTTCAAGAAGTTGATTTCCTGAAGCTTAGCCTTTGCAAACTGCTCGTGTGTGTAATTCCATACGAGAGCTTCCTTAGCTGCAAGGTATGCAGCATAGTCTTCTGCATCGTAGTACTTAGCATCGTTAGCTTCGATAGCTGCGATATGGTTATTGATTGCTGTGTAGTCGTACGGTCTGTACTCAGCTGCATTGATAGCTGCATTGATAGCTGCTGCATAACCGTCAACTGTTGCCTGATCCTTCTTCTTAAGGCCTTCAACAACTGCTGCTACAGCGTCGTTGATAGCTGCGATAGAATCATCTGTGTAACGAAGGATACCCTGATCGTTTTCTGCAACCTTAGCTGCTGCTGCTGCCTTAGCTGCCTCTACTGCTGTGTAATCAGCGTCTGCTTCAACGAGGTTACCAAGAGCTGTCTTAAGAGCTGCTGCTGCTTCGTCGATCTGAGTCTGCTGCTCTGATGTGAGGTCAGCGGGAACTTCGCAAGCTGCATCATATGCTGTCTTAGCTGCTGCATATGAATCAACTGTGTAATAATCTTCTACAAGAGCTTCGAACTCAGCCTTAGCTGCGTTGAGTTCATTGTAGTTAGCGCCTGTTGCGGGAACAAGAGCTGTGATAGCTGCTTCAAGAGCTTCTGCTGCTGCAGTGATTTCAGGCTGAGCTGTGATGTCAAGGCCTTCTGCGATACCCTTAGCTGCTTCGTACTTCTCTGTTGCTACTGCGAATGAAACTGATGTCCATGCCTTAGCATCAAGAGCTTCGTACTTAGCGATAGCTGCCTTAAGAGCTGTGTAATCAGCGGGCTTAAGTGCAAGAGCTGCGTCTGCTGCTACGAGTTCATTGTAAACTGCGTTAATTGCATCCTGGTTAGCAGCGTTCTTATTATCGATAAGAGCCTGAGCTGCTGCAAGAGCTGTGTTGAAGCGGCCTACTGTTTCGTCTGTGTAGTTAGCAACGTCCTTATTAACAAGTTCGTTGTACTTAGCTTCAAGAGCTGAGTAGTCAAGAGCTGCAAGAGCGTCAAGAGCTGCCTTAAGAGCTGCTGCTGCATCGCTTACTGTAGCCTGAGCATCAACTGCAAGGTCTCTGTCAACAGCCTTAGCTGCATTGTACTTCTCTGTTGCTACTGCCCAATCTGCTGCGGGATAGATTGAAGAATCTGTGATTGCTTCATATCTTGAGATTTCAGCATCAAGTGCTGAATAGTCAGCCTTAACCTTAAGGTTAGCGATAGCTGCGTTAAGAGCTGTAGCTGCTTCTTCAAGAGCTGTCTGCTCTGTTGCGTTCAAACGAGCGTCTGTAGCTTCGTTGATTGCTTCGTCAAGAGCTGCAAGAGAAGCTGCTGTCTTGTCTGAACGGTCTACCTTTGATGCTGCATCAAGAGCTGCATCGATGTTTGTGTAATCAAGTTCGGGCTCTGTTGAACCGCCGGGAACCTGAAGTGTAAGTGTAGCTTCTGAAAGATCAAAGTACTGATTGTCATCGCTCCACTGCATGTTCGGATTAAGAAGTGACTGTGCGTCAACTACATCGCAGGGCTCTGATTCACCGTCAGCAATACCGATTTCATAAAGACGGAGTGAACCGTACTTATGAGCTGTTCTCTGTTCAAGACCTTCCGGAATTGTAACATAGAATGTGTCGCCCGGCTGTGCATCGTCAGGAACTGTAACAGGCATCATGAAGAGATGTGTTGAGTCATCATCAAAGATTGATGTTTCACCAACGCCTTCTGTTGCGATGTTGTTGAAGATGTTGAACTTCCACTTAGATGTGTCAAGTGTGCAGTTGCCGTTGTCGTCAGCAGGCCAGTTCTGAGCTGTGTTCTGCTGGAACTCAGGCTGCATAAGTGACCAAGCGTTCTGAGCTGAGTAAGATGTACCCTGGAGACCTGCCCAATAGTGGTCTTCGTTCCAAATGTGGATCTTCTTGAGGTTAGCTGCTGAGATAGCACGACCTCTCTGTGCTGCGTAAATTTCAGCTGCGTCAATGAGTTCTGCTGAATAGAACACGTTTGACTGGAATGTGTGAACATAATAGTTGTTTGTGATGTAGAAACGAACGAAAACTGTGTCGCCGGGCTGTACTTCAATAGTAGCACCAGCTTCTGATTCGTCGCCTTCATCAATTGTTACTTTTGAGTTTGTTGTCCAAGTAGCTGAACCAACTGAACCTGTAAGCCAAATCTTGATCTGGTAGTCAGAATCAACTGGACCGTTAGCTGAACCAACAACTGCAAAAGCACTGAGTGCGAGTACAAGAGCAAGTACAACACTCAAAACTTTCTTTGCGAGTTTCATTGAATAATCCTCCTAAATTAATATTACCAAAAACCAGTATTATTACTGATTGTATGGATTAGACTGGTCGATGACTACGCCACCACTGATTACCAACAAATATGTTGTGAGGTCAGTAACGTCGATAACACCATCGTTTGAAAGGTCGCCTGCAAAGACAATAACGGGATCGTCTACAATAACGCTACCGCCAACGATACCGATAACCGGAGTCAATTCGTTGATGTCACAAATTGCATCACCGTCGATATCTCCGAAGATAATAAGGTCATAAGATTTAACATTTACACCATCAATCGCAAGATGGACTTTTGTACCTGTGCCAAAACCAAATTCTGTTGATGTTGAACGGATAACAGCGTTACCTGTTGCCTTAACATATTCCTTGATTTCTGCGTTACTTGCAACACCCTGAGCAAGACCGTAAATGCGACGGTTTTCCTCGTCAACAATACCGGGTGTGCCGAAATCTTCATTAGGAACAAGAGCAACCTGCTCACCAACTACCATTGCGTTTGCTTCAACAAATGTCATAGCACATGTTGTTGCATCAAGGTAGTAGAATGTTGTTGCATCTGCGGGATTTTCAATTGCCTGATAGTAGAAAAGATCTGACTCAGCAGGAATGAAAATTGTGCCTGTCTTGCCGACTGCAGATGACTTTGTTTTAAGCTCAAATGTGAAAGCGAGCTCACCGGCTTCATTATTGATATAGCCTACTTCGCCGTTAGCTACAGATGCAGTCCACTGAACGAGAACGCAACCGAAGGCTGAGGGATCATAAGCATCAGGAATGAAGTCTGCACCACCGTTAGCGTGGTTTTCATTTATTGTACCCTTAGCGGCACAATCGCCATAAGCTTTAAGACCGATAATTGTCGGGATCTCATAAACTGATGAGTCAAACATAATCGGGAAACGGAAAGACGGAACATTATAGTTACAAGCGATTGTAACCTTAACCTGAACAGCAGCCTCTGCTTCATATGTTTCGTTATCCGTTGTTATAGTTACTGTCATTGCTTCTGTTCCCGTCGGAGTGCCTGCGGCCGATGCGCTGACAGCAAAGAGGGAAAGAGCAAGAGTTACAGCAAGAAGAATAGCAAGAATTTTCTTTGAAATTTTCACTTTGTATTCCTCCTGTTAAAAGATTTCTTACACGGCATAGAGCTGACCTCTCGCCGTTTTCCCCTCAGAGGCTTTCGCCTCCGAGGGATATGGATTTTTCAAAATTAAGAACTACTAAAATTAGTTAACTGTTCTTGTTTCAGGATCAAGAAGTGCTGAACCGCTTGAAACAAGAAGGAAGCTTGTAAGGTCAGAAACGTCAGCAGCACCGTCAAGTGTAAGGTCAGCTGCGATTTCTACTTCAGCTGCCGGAACAACTGCACCACCTGAGATAAGGAGAGCCTGTGTAACTTCGTTAACGTCTGTAATTCCGTCACCAGTGATGTCACCGTAAACCGATACTACATATGATGCAAGAACAGCGTCATCTGCTTCGCTCTTGATTTCGATAACAGCACCTGTTGAATATGCATCCTGATCGTTTGCAATAACTTCAACGTAGCAACCTACACACTCGAAGTAATCAGCAAAATCATTTTCAGGATTGAGGCCTGAGATGATGTCGCCTTCGAACAACTCAATGCAGTCGATCGGAAGGAATGAAACTTCGTCACCGCCACCGATGTCTTCTGACGGAGCAACGAGTCTCTTCTCTGCTTCGAGGAGCTCACGGTAAGCTGTCTTAATCTTTGTCGGTTTAGCATCAGCTTCGTTAGCTGTAGCTGTAGCGAATGTAAGAGCGTTCTGATAATCTGTCCATGACTCTTCTGAATAGTCAGCTTCGTCACCGATTACTCTTGTCGGGTTAGCAAGCTCTGCCTGAAGGTGTGCCTTATAAGCAGGAGCTGCAAGAAGTCTTGAGAAGTAGAGTGAGAATCTGTGCTCGTTGTAAGCCTTATCAAGCTCGTTAACAACTGCTACGTTACCTTCTTCATCAGGAATTGTAGCTGCATCGATCATACTTTCAAGAGTTCTGAGTTCATCACGGAAGTTGTAATATGTATACGGTACATAGTCTGAAACGCCCATATGAACGTAGTTCGGATCGTAGTACGGCATATCTTCCGGATTTGACGGATAACATGCTTCGATGAGTGCGATTGAAGAATCAACACCAGCTGAAAGAACCTGTGCATCAAGTTCTTCGATTGCTGCAACAAGGTTGTCATAAGCAGGCTTGTAGAGGCTGAACTTACCTGTTGCTGTAGCGAATGTTGTGTTACGGAAGCAGCTGTAAACAGCCTTTGAAGCATCTTCCATAGCCTTTGAGTATGCCTGCCATACTGTCATACCTGAGAATACTGTTGACTGAGCTGTGCCGTAAGCAGCCTGCTGACGGTGCTTGCCCATTTCGTCTTCAAGCATTCCGGGAAGACCGTAGTCCTTATACATGAAGATAAGAGCTGTTGTGTTCTGTACAGTTGTTGTGCCGATCTTAGCACCGAGAGCGTACTGGATTCTCGGGTAACGAGTAACAGCACCTGTTGTCGGGTTCTTAACTGTACCATTTTCGATCATTGAATCCCAAACAGCATCTCTTTCTTCACCTGTGAGTTCGTCATAAGCTGCTGTGATCTTGAACGGGTTGATGTTTACGATACCTGCTGTATCTTCAACCTGAGGCATTACTGTGTATGCATCTGTGTTCATTTCGATGTAGCAGTCGCCGTCTACAGTTTCAGGATGCTGGTTAGTCATGTTCTCAGTAAATGTGAGAAGAGTTGAATACGGAACAACGTTGTCATACTGAGCAGCGTTTGTATTTTGGATTGTTACAGTGATGTCTTCGATATCGCCGATGCCGCTAGCATAGAGGTAACGAGGACCGTCTGTGATTGAGAAGCCACCAACCTTAGTTGATGTAAGAGCTGTTGTATCGTCGGGAGCTTCGTTATAAGCAAGGTATGAATACAATGTTTCTGTGATGGGTTCCTCTGTAAGCGGTGAACCGTCTTCTGTAAGAACATCGTAAGTCATTGTGATAACGAACGGAGTAGAAGCCTTAACAGCACCTGTGAATGCCATTTCAACTGTCTGACCACCGGCGATTGTGTCAGGATATGTAACGCTGATAGCTTCAACGTTAGTTGTTACTGACTTGATGTCGTATGTGTAGAGCTTATCCTGGTGGAATACACCGTTAGCATCTGTGTAACCTGTGTTGATACCTGTTGAACCGTTACGAACCATAAGCTTGATAGCAACAGAACCTGCTGTTCTGATTGAGTTGCCGTCAACATTTGCGTCTGTCGGGTCCCAAGTAAGTTCAGGGAATTCGAATTCCTGATCGTTTGTAAGATCAAGGATACCGCAGAGTGTCGGAAGGATAGCCTTAACAAGGTTTGCTCTGTAGTTCCAGAGAGCATCGAAGATAGCTCTTACTGTACCTGCGAGAGCCTGGTTTGTTACAAGACCATCAAGAGTTGTACTTGCCTTAAAAGCACCCGGGAAGATGATGTTAATAACGCGAGATACAAGATTGATGATTACCTGCTTCGGAGTCTTCTGAAGTTCTGAATCTGAACGGTACTCGAACAATGCGAAGAGATCTTCGATTTCGAGGTCAGCGATTGTGTTAACGAGAGTGAAGATGAAGTTCTTCAAGCTGCCGTTAGCTGAAGCAGGAAGCCAGCTTTCAGGAATAATTGAGAAGATAACTGTGTCGATTGTTTCCCAACCTGAAGCACCGTCTTTGAATGTGATACCGTTGAGGAGACCGCCGTAGTTATCAACTGCGTAGTCAGCAGCCTTCTTGAGCTGAGCGTCAACGCCGTCCATATCGTCAACAAACTCAAGGCCGAGATCGAGCTCTGAGCTTACAGCGTGGATAGCATAGTTGATACCCATGATAACAAGAGAGTCTGTGCTGTTCGGATCAAGATTTGAGAAATCAAGCTCCGGAACGTCAGTTGCAAGAATCTGCTTGAGAGCGATAAATGCAAACTCACGGATTGTTTCTGTTTCAGGAATATACATACCGTAGCATGAGCTGTTGATGATAGCGCGAACTGCGTAAACAACGAGTTCAACGTCTGTCATAGCTTCAAGCTCTTCCGGAGTAGCAAGCTCAACATAATCTGCGAAGAGTTCGCCACCTGCATTTTCAAGGAGTTCCTTAGCAACTCTTACAAGGTTCGGCTTGAAAGCTTCCTTGCCGCCAGCCTGCCATACAACTACTTCAGGCTTAACGATTGCATCAAGGATTGACTTGATGATGTTGTTACCCTGAGCAATGAATGTTTCATCTGTGAATGTGTAAGTCGGAACCTCATAGTCAACATTGAGAAGGTTTGCATACTCATTGAGGTTTGAATAATCAAGTGTGTATGTACCGTCGCCATTGTCGATATACTCAACACCGCAAAGCTTCTTGATTGTTTCGCCAAGATCTTCATTGATGATCGGGATAAGAAGCTCATTGTAGAGAACCTTAATAACATTATCAAGGAAGGTATACATTGTACCTGTTGAAATGTTTGTCTGTCCCTTAAGAGCAGGAACGAGAGGCTCAACAACTTCACCGTCCTCATCAACAAAACCGTCTGTTACGTACTTGTCGATAAGTAACTGAGCCATAGCGTCAACAGAAGATGCAGTTACCTGCTCGTCTGTTCCTTCAACGCCGTAAGCAAACTCATAAAGGAGACCCTTGAGGAGCTTGTTTACATCCATGAACTCGCTGAGGTCGATAAGTGAGCTGAGGATTGAACCAGTGTCGAGGTTGCCTTCAACGAAAGATACGAGAAGGTCTGTGTTGTCATGCAGGAACTGAAGAACTGCGTAAATGATATCTACGTCTGTCTTTCCTGCTGTGCCTCTTCTTACACCACCCTTAGCTTCAGTTGCGAATGCGTCAACATTCAAGTTCTGAAGGTCACCAAGCATACCCTTCAATGATGAGAAGAGTGCGCCGTTAACGATAGCGTAAACAGAGTCCATTGCTGCGTCAATAGAAGTAAGGTCGATATCACCAACGATGATATCCTCACGTGTGAACTTAAGCTGTTCCTTTGTGAGCATACGATCTACTTCGTCCATTGCTGCTGATGCATACTGTTCTGTTGTAAGAACTGCCTTATCGAGCTTATTATACTGATCGATAATAGCTGAATCCTTATAAGCAGTATGTGCAGCGTTTGCGCCGATTACGAGTGTTGAGCAAACCATTATGATTGCAAGAATAACACTCAGAAATCTTTTTGCATTACTCATTTTGGATTACACCTCCATAAAATTTTATACTATTCAAATATAGTACATTTGGGTTGCACACAAGTTTAGTCAGCCGTGTGCTGCTGATGCGACATTATTACGTTGGTTAATCATCCCCCTCAGAATCGAACCGCCGCCGCCTAAGCCTTCCCGCCTTAGCAGCGTTGCCCGGCCCGTGCTGATGGTCGCGATTACTAACGTCAATACGACGCTGAATTAAACCAGTCGGATGTTCAAACATCCTGTCTAAGCAGTGTTTCAGCGGTCACTGAAATACACCAGGGCAGAATAACCCTAATGACACCACTCTTATGGTTAGTTTAAATATAAACTATTCCGCTTGTAAAGTCAATAAATTTTCAAGGAATATTTTTAATTTGTACATATTTCACAGTATTTCATATGCTTTTTTTACACGTTAACATCTTGACTTTTTCAGGGCTGTTTGCTTCTGTTTTTTTCGTGTTTTTTCGTCATCACAAACCGATTTTTTTGTCGCAAAAAACGGCACCGTTATAACCACGGTGCCGTATCTGAATTGTCTATTGCTTATATATATTATAAAATGTATACGAAAATTGTTGTTTTGGAGTCAATAAACAAGTATTTTTTCGACCGAAAGTGTGTTTGCCGCCCTATCAATTTTCCCAAGACCCACAAGTTTTCCGTCCGGCGCTTTGACCCGGCATATACCTACGGTTTCTTTATCCCGGACTCTGTCGAGGTCAAGTGCACCTCCGTTTGAAAAATAGAAAGCTTGTTTCACGCTGACCTGAACCGCAGGATACGAAGAAAGCATCTCATCACACGGTGCAATCAACTTTCCGATTTCTCCGTCAGCAACAGATTTTTCGATTTCTTCAAGAGTAACGGTGCGTTCAATGCTGATTCCGTTTGCAAAAGTGCGACGCAACTCAGAGATTACCGCACCACAACCGAGCTTTTCTCCGATATCTGCAGCAAGCGAACGGATATATGTGCCTGCCGAGCAGGACACATCGAGGACAAACTCGTTATTTTCAAGTTCGCCGACAATTTCAAGAGAGTGAATTGTGACGTTGCGAGCTTCCCTTTCAATCTCTATGCCCTGACGTGCGAGTTTATAGAGCCTAACACCGTCCTTTGAAACGGCAGAATACATCGGCGGAAGCTGTTTGATTTCTCCCAAAAATGACATCACAGCTTCCCGAAGCTCGTCAGCAGTAACATTTACTTCGTGCTGTTCAAGGATTTCTCCCGTAGTGTCGAGAGTGTCCGTTACCGTTCCGAGCAGGATTTTGGCGCGGTAGGCTTTGTCGTGCACGGGCAGATACTGAGAAAAACGTGTTGCTCCGCCGAGCATAATCGGCAGAACACCGGTTGCCATCGGATCAAGAGTACCCGTGTGACCTGCCTTCTTTATTCCGAGCAAACGACGGGTTTTATTGACCGCCGTAAACGAGGTTATCCCCTCAGGTTTATCGAGAAAAATGAAGCCAGTCATTGTTTCACCTCCCTGAAAATATGAGCTAATTATACATTAAAAAGTCATTGAATTCAAGAAAAACTTTCTGCAACACAAATTTGTTTTTTGTGTAATTGATATATTTTTATCCCAATTTGGTTTAAATTCATTTGCATTTTTGCACAAATTGCCACATCTCAATTTGGTGCAAACAGCGAAAATACGAAATTCGATTGACTTTGATTTTTTTATAAGCTATATTAGTATTGTATCTTAGTCCTGTGAGGTGTCCGTATGAGTAAATTCTCGATAAAGGAGGATATGCTTGACGCGGCACGGAACGGCGATAATGAAGCAATGAACGAGCTTATCAAGGCCTTCGCTCCTACCGTGGAAAAGATTGCAGCGTCTTACGTCGGACGTTGTCCGTTGACGCACAGCGATCTTATTCAGGAAGGAATGATTGGACTTTTAAGCTCCGTTTACGGGTATTCATCATCCGGAGGTGCAGAGTTCACTACGTACTCTGTCAAATGTATTTCCAACTGCATTATGAGTGCAGTCAGAAATCAACTGAGAAATAAACACATTCCACTGAATTCTTACGTGCTTATTGACAGTATTGACCTGACCGATGGTCAGGCAAACCCCGAGGTTGTTGTTGAGATGCAGGAAAGGATGAACCTTCTGCGCGAGAAGATAAGCAACAGGCTTTCCACTCTTGAACAGGATGTTCTGAAACTTCATATTGCGGGTCACAGCTACAACTCTATTGCCGAAAAACTTTCTGTCACGGAGAAAACCGTTGACAACGCTTTACAAAGAGCAAGAAAAAAACTCAAGGAAAAATGATACCTTGGCACTTGTGAAAAAATACGGATATCCGTTCACAGGGGTCCGCAACCGTGGTTGGTTGCAAAAATATTGTTAGTGAGGTAAGAATCATGTACGAAGACAAAACATTAATCTGTAAAGATTGCGGTGAGGAATTTATTTTCTCAGCAGGTGAGCAGGAATTTTACGCTGAAAAAGGTTTCGTAAACGAGCCCCAGCGTTGCAAGAGCTGCCGTGACGCAAGAAAGAACGCTGTTCGTGGCGAGCGCGAGCTTTTTGATGCAGTATGTGCTAACTGCGGCGGAGCTGCTAAAGTTCCCTTCCGTCCGAGAGAAGACCGTCCTGTTTATTGCAGCGAGTGCTTTGCAAAGATGAAGGAAGAAGCTTAATTACATAGCATGATAAAAGCAAGAGGAAATCTCCGCGGAGATTTCCTCTTTATTCTTATATGAGATCGTTCGAGGAAGAATCGTCAATTCCGCCAAGACTTTGTATTTTTTGGGTAAAAGTCTTTTTCGGCTTTTTCGCCATTTTTTCTTTCTTAACCGGAAGAACAACGGTTGTTTCCTTTTCTTCTGTTTTGTCTCTGTGATAATGGTGATGGTGGCGGTGGTGATGATTGCCCGATTTGCGGTGCGATCCGTCCTGACGCTGATATGCTTTAAGAAATTCGTCGCTGTCAAAATCATCAGTTATATCGCTTGAGCTGACATGATTTTCTTTCATACGCATTTCTCTGTTTGCTTTGCGGAGAATTGCATCGACTGTTTCATTATCGGTGTTGACAACCTCTTCCCTGAGTGCTTGCTCAAGCGTGATTTTATTTTCAAGTGCACTTTCGTCATCCTTGGCCATACGTTCACTTTTTCCTGCCTCGTGAACGATATTTTTATACTTTGCAGGACTGATTTCTTCAAGCTTTTCAATCTTCTTTTTAACTGAACGCTCTTCTTCCTTCTTATTTTTTCTTTCTTCGATTTCCTTGAGTTCAGCATCAATTTTTGCCTGCTGACGTTTTTTCTTTTCGTTTATTTTCTTCATACCGATAATGTAATAAATCAGCACGAACAAGAACGAAACAACCTGAATTGCCATCATATGAAGCATAAACGACCACGATTCATAACGGTTTGTTATGAAAATACTGTTTGAAAGGAAAACATAAAGGAAGTGGTCAACGATTGCCATATAGGCTGAGCCTGAAATTCTTGTCATCAAGCCCCATTTAATGCCGACAAAAGTTTCGTGTACAATGTAGAAAATGATCATAAACACAGCCATCGGTACCGTAAGACGGTTTCGGCTGAGCTGATCGGGAATATTCCTTGCAAGGTAAGGCAGGATGAATGTCATATACAAAACTGCCTGCATAAAGTTCGCCTTACCGAAGTCGGTTATCTTATTGAATTTTTTAAGCAAAAAGCCACGGAAGAAAACTTCCTTTAACGCATTTCCGAAGAAACAGGTAAAAATATAAATCACAACACCTGCTACAGGTGTAAGACTCTCCTCCGACCTGACATATGTCATATTCGGCGTTTCAAAATGAAGAGTTAATGCAGTCGCATCCGTTGAAGCGTAGTACGCAACCTCGCAAAGCGTTACAATTGCAAGCGGCACAAGTGCAAAAAAAGTTCCGTACAATACCCCGCCAAAAATTTTCTGAGTCTTTTTGCTGATACCGAGAGTTTCAATCGGCTCTTTTGCCGCTAAAAGATACAGGAAAATTATCACAAAACTAATGAAACGTGCAAAAAACGCATCACCGAGAACCGTGAGGTCGGACTTAAATAAAAAAATATCAATACAATAAACCGCAAGCATAACAAAGAACATTGAAAGTGCATTCGGTAAAGTTTGTCCTTTAGGGTTGCTCATCTGTACTCCCCTTTCAAATACATTTCATTCGTGTTATTATACCATAAAAGGATAATTTAATCAACAACGCAATAGAAATTGGATTCCCACGCAGGGATATACGGATGATGGCAGAAATAGAATTTGTATCCCTTGCAGATTTCGTTGATTTTAAGCGGCAGACGGAACATATCGTCGTTACGGTGATATGCACAGACGTAAAGCTTCGGAGTGTGAGTGACGATTGTGTTTTTTGCACCATCAAGTGCTTTTTCTTCACTACCTTCAATGTCCATTTTCAGAACCGTTATTTTTTCACCGTTCAGGATGTTATCAACGCTGTCTGCCTGCACTTCAACCTTTCCTGCAGAGGAAAGCTTTGAATTCCTGCCCTTTTTCTTTTCGAAGAAAAGGGTTTCTTTTTTGTCCCAGACAGCAAGATTATGCGTTTCGATATTTTCAACTTCAGCTGTTTTATCTGTCAGCTTTCTGTAATTTTTTTCGTCAGCTTCAACAGCAATTATTCTTTCATATCTGCCGTCAGTTGCCTGCAGAAATTCCCTGACCGTGTCGCCGTCATATGCACCGAGGTCCATAAAAATCTCGTTTTCTCCAAGATTAAGATATTCGGAATATATTTCCTCCTTCTTTTTTTCACAGGAGAAAAGGTACTCAACTTTTCCGCTTACCTTGAAATTGAGAATATCAACGTAACTCTTACGCGAAAAATCATCGCTTAAAAGTGAATAAGCTTCGTCAAATTCCGCGTCGTGTCTTTCGATGAATTCTCGGGTGAAAATCCCGTCATCAACTATCGGGACATTCGGTGCAACAAGAGGATGCTCTTCTGCCATTCTGCGGATTTTTTCAAGCATAGCCTCATCGTGCATCGCAAAACAGACAACAATAACAAAGTTCTCATATTTTTCGCATACATCGGAGTATTTTATGACCTTGTAGCCACGGAAGCTGTGTCCGCGTACGAATTCGTCACTTGCAAAAACTTCAGCCGGTGTAACACCGCTTTCGCTGAGTTTTTCGATTATCATATCCGTCCCGTTGCCCATTCCGTAAAGCACTATCGGCAAATCTGTTTCCTTGAGAAAATCCCACACGTTTTTTTCTTTAATCTTTTCTATCATAATTTATCTGCTTTCTGTTGTATTCAAACATAAATGTATGATATACTAAATTATCAAAATAATCAAGGATGTGATTCTTGTGCGATATGATTTTTCAGGTTTTAAAATCGTTGCAGATACTCCGATTGAGATTAAAGCAGCTGAATTCTTTGCGGAAGAAATCGAGCTCAGAACAGGCTTCAACCCCGAAATCGTCAATAAAGTGCCTGCAGATAACTTTGTTTCACTCCGCATTGAAGATGAAAGCGAAAGCGAAGAATATTCCGTTGAGCATAACAACAACACCGTTGTCATCACAGCTCACCGCCTCAGAAGCCTTATTTACGGCTTTGCTGAATTTATTAAAAAAGCTGTTTATGAAAACGGCAGAGTTTTCCTTGTTAAAGACATCAGCATCAAAAGAAATCCTTCAATGCAGATAAGAGGTCATCAGCTCAGCTACACGGATATGAACAACACGGTTGATATGTGGGGCAAGGCTGAATACGAACGTTACATCCGCGACCTTATGCTTTTCGGCACAAATATGGTCGAGGCTGACTCAGGCGTTCGCGAAGAAAAAAGCACGCTTATGCGTTTTTCACAGAAAGAAATGCTCATCGCAATGTCTGAAATCTGCGTGGATTACGACATTGACCTTTCCGTATGGCACGAGCTTTGGAGCAAGGACAGCGACGAAGAAACAATAGAGAAAATGCACAAGCTTTACGACGACCTTCCGAAGCTTGATGTCCTCTTCCCTCCGGGAGGCGACCCGGGCGATATGCAGGGTGACGCTTTTGTTCAACGTTGCGTTAAAATGAAGCGTGAAATGCAGAAGGTTTTCCCGAATATCCAGATGTGGCCGTCCGCACAGGCACCGCACGAATATCCCGACTGGGGCGAAAGATTTGTTAAGGAAATGGCGAAGCTTCCCGAAGAAATCGACGGTGTTATCTACGGTCCGAACCACGCAATGCCGCTTGACGAGCTTCGCAGAAAGATTGATAAACGCTACCCTATCCGTCTTTATCCCGATATCGGTCACAACGTGCGTTGCGAAACTCCCGTTCATTTTGACCGTGACGACTGGCACTATGCACTTGCGGCAACTCTCAGCCGTGAAGCTGTCAATCCCCGTCCGTCTGAATACAGACATTACCACAGAATTACTCGCCAGTATGCTGTCGGAAGCGTTACATATTCAGAAGGTGTCAACGATGACCTTAATAAATGTATGTGGGGTGCGATGGATCTTGATTTCAACTATGATTTAAGAGGAATCGTGCAGGATTACTGCCGTACATTCTTCCCCGGTGCTGACACTGATACAATCGCAGAGCTTATTATTTCACTTGAGCAGAACTGGAGCTGTGACCCTAAGGAAAACGGAAATATTCAGCCGAATTTCGACGGTTTTGTTTCGCTTGCAGAAAGTAACCCTGAGCTTATGAAAAACTGGAGATTCGTTCTTCATCTTTTCAGAGCTTATTGTGACAAGCTCGTCCGTGACAGAAGAATTTTTGAAACAGAGCTTATAAACGAAGCTGAAATTCTCATCCGTAAGGGCGATGTTGACGGTGCAATCAAGGTTCTTTCAACTGATTTTTCCGATGAATACAAGCTCAACCGTCAGAAAATTGATGAATATGCAGAGCTTCTTTTCAATCAGATCGGTATTCAGCTTGATGTCGAGCATTATCACGGTATGAAGTGGGAAAGAGGTTGTACACTTATGACAATCGATAACCCTGTTACCGACAGACGTTATCTGCTTGAAAAACTGAGCAAAAATCCCGAAAACGCATTGAAGCTCATCGACAGAAACAAGGTTGAACATAACGAGTATTATTTCTCGTTTGCCGAACACGGTTTTGAAATCTGCGGAAAGCAGAAAGGCGAATTCTATATGAACTTCCGCGGAGATATGAACTTTGACGCAGAACTTCCGATGTGTATGACAAAGGTTTACGACCATTTCAATTTTGAGACTACGGTTGCAGGTCTTACCGACGGTGATTATAAACTCAGAATCACATACAAAATCAATCCGAATGACGATATTATTCATCATAAGGTTACAATCAACGGTAACGTTATTCACGACGGCAAACAGTACGGCGGTGTAAGAGATGAGGAATTTG
This sequence comes from Acutalibacteraceae bacterium, assembly GCA_045589535.1. Classification (GTDB taxonomy): domain Bacteria; phylum Bacillota; class Clostridia; order Oscillospirales; family Acutalibacteraceae; genus CAG-488. The sequence goes on from JAZNPE010000024.1 coordinate 22,796, forward strand.
AAAAGCTTTATCTTGCAGACGGCTATTCAAGCATTGTCTATGATGTGCCTGAAAGCTTCATCGTAAACGGCAGTGCTACGCTTGAAATCACAGAACAGATTGACGGATTTATGATAAGTGAATTCTGGTTTACAAAGGCGTAAACACAGCAAAAGCAAGCGATAAAAACGCTTGCTTTTATTTTTTTGTCGATTTTTTCGTTAATTTTGCATCGTTCTTTACTTTTTTTATGTGATATTATATAATAAAAATAAGATTAAGTCAGAAATATGTATTTTGACATTATTCCTGAGCTTCATTTTATATTGCTCTTGGTTTTTCCTATGTAAAAATTTTCAGGATTTTTATGTCACAAATCGGGTTTAAACTGACTACTTAATAAGGTGTAATTAATTTTAGGAGGATTCTGCAATGAAAAAGTTATTTTGTGTATTACTTACTCTCGGTATTCTTCTCACTTCAACAGTCACAGCTTTTGCCGCAACTAAAGGTGACGTAAACTCTGACGGGAAAATCAACTCTTCCGATGCTCTTGCTATCCTGCAGTATTCCGTCGGCTCAAATCCCAAAAAATTCAACAAAAACGTTGCTGATATGAATAATGACAGTAAGATTAATTCTTCGGATGCTCTTTCTGTACTTAAGATTTCAGTCGGATTGGTTGACGGTGATACAAATACACCAAAAACCTCTCTTCGTGACGAGGTTATTGCAAGCGTTATTAAGGATAAAAAATTCACTCTCTCGATGACAGTTATCAGTGAAGGAGAAGAAATTCCTGCAACGGTGACAATGGACGGCAATAACTTCGCTGCAGCTCTTTCACTTGACGGAATGGACTCAAAAATTATTACCAAAGGCGGAAAAACCTATATCGCTCTTGATTATCTGGGAACCAAAATGTATATGGAAACCGACGACGATATGGGCGTCGGTGACTTTATAAACACTGAATCTGATAACGATACTTACGTAAAAACTACTACCGTTAAGGAAGGCAGTAAAACATACACCTGCGAAGAATACAAATCAACTGACGGAACTGTTACAAAGTACTACTTTGAAGGCAAGAAGTGGGTTCGTCAGGAAGTTATTGACGGTAGCACTATTGCAATCAGCAAAATTCACGAACTTAAAGACAGCGTTGACCGTTCACTTTTTGACCTGACAGGTTATAAAGAACTTGATCCCGGTGCTTTAGGACCAATGTATATGTAAATTTGCTGTTTAAAACACAAACACAAGGAGGATTCTGCAATGAAAAAGTTATTTTGTGTATTACTTACTCTCGGTATTCTTCTCACTTCAACAGTTACAGCTTTTGCTGTAACTAAAGGTGATGTAAACTCAGACGGAAATGTCAACTCTTCCGACGCTCTTGCTATCCTGCAGTACTCCGTCGGCTCAAACCCCAAGAATTTCAACAAAAGCGTTGCTGATATGAATGATGACGGCAAAATCAATTCTTCGGATGCACTTGCGGTACTGAGAGTATCGGTCGGTCTTGATACCCCTTCCGCAAACAACGAAGATCTCGTGAAACTTTATAACGACAGCATAAAAAAATCATACAATCAGAGTGTTTGCAGGCTTGTCATTTCCACCGACGAAGCCGTGACAGTTAACAAGCTTTTAATGGATGGTGTAGAGAATCCCGAAATGGCTGACCTTTTTGGGGATATCATTGCTTCAACCGAATACGAGGATGAGAAATATGTCTTCTTCAAAGGAAAAACATTAGACGGTCAAAAAGCTGAGGAAATTCTCTCCTCTACGGAAATTGTGCCGAACAAGGTAGAAAGTGCAACTTCAGTTAAGTACGGTGACGGATACAAGCTTACATTCAACCTTTTCTCAGAAACTGTTTCTTTGACGGATGAAGAAGATGCTTCATTCCCTTTGAATGTCGAATACTGTACCGCAGAGTACACTGATGCGAGGATAACTGCAGTTATAGACGGTAAAGGTAGATTTTCCAATATTGAACTCTCCGTTCACATAAATATGGAGATGTCAACGTCCGGTGAATCTGTTTCAACAACGTATATCGATTACAGTGCGGATGAAACCATAACATATAAGTTCTCATATTAAGACAAAAAGGATAGCTCCGATGAGCTATCCGTTTTCTTATCTCAACCTATAAAGTTCTTCGCAAAGATTTCCGAGTTCTTCCATTGTCAGACTTTCGGCTCTGACGGTTGAGGGAAGTCCTGCATTTTCGATTGCTTCAATAACGGTCTGCTTCGGCATACCGAGCCCTGAGCTGATACCGTTTGAAGCCGTTTTTCTACGCTGACTGAACGCTGAGCGTACCATCGAGAAGAAAAACTTTTCGTCCGTTACCTCAACGGGCACTTCCTTTCGAATATCAAGTCGGATAACCGCGCTGTCAACATTCGGTGCAGGCATAAATGAACCCCTTGAAACGTCAAAAAGCTTCTGCGCTTCCGAATAAAAATTAACAGCTACCGTTACTGCACCCGAATCTCTGCTTCCGACATCCGCACAAAGGCGTACAGCCGCCTCCTTCTGCACCATTACGGTTACAGATTCAATATTAAGCCTGCTTTCAAGAAGCCGCATAATAACAGGCGACGTAATATAATACGGCAGATTTGCACAAACTATAACGGGCATATTACCGAATTCTTCTTCGAGGATTTTGTGCAGATCAACCTTAAGAATATCACCGTTGATTATTTTTATATTGTCATAATCCGCAAGCGTTTCGTCAAGCACAGGCAGAAGTCTTGTGTCAAGCTCTACACAGACAACCTTGTCCGCACGCTTTGCAAGCTCGGAAGTAAGAACTCCGATACCTGCACCGACCTCGAGAACACCTACGCCCTCTCTCGCTCCGCCTTCCTCCGCAATTCGCGGACAAACGGACGGATTGACAATGAAATTCTGTCCGAGAGCCTTTGAAAAAGTGAATCCGTGCCTTTGCAGAACGCTTTTTATTACACCAATGTCTGATAAATTACCCATAATAACCTCATTTGTTATTGCAATTTGAATTTAAAACCGATATAATAATATCGTATATGTGAAAATTTGTCAATTGGAGTGATTTAAATGGCTATTTTAGTTACAGGCGGCGCAGGCTACATCGGTTCACACACCTGCGTTGAAATTCTTAATGCGGGTTATGAAATCGTTATCGTAGATAATTTCTACAACAGCTGTCCCGAGGCTCTTAACAGAATCAAGGAGCTTACAGGCAAGGATTTCAAATTCTACGAATGCGATATCCGCGACAGAGAAGGTCTTGATAAGGTTTTTGCAGAAAACAAAATTGATGCAGTAATCCACTTTGCAGGACTTAAGGCTGTTGGTGAAAGCTGTGCAAAGCCTCTTGAATATTATGAAAACAACATCGGCGGCACAGTTACACTCTGCGAAGCTATGCGCGACGCAGGCTGTAAGAAAATTGTTTTCAGCTCATCTGCAACCGTTTACGGTGAGAACAATCCCTCGCCGCTTAAGGAAACAATGCAGATCGGCGGTACAACAAACCCGTACGGCACAACAAAGTATATGATCGAGCTCATTCTCCGTGACCTCTGGGCTTCCGACAATGAGTGGAGCATTGCACTTCTTCGTTACTTCAACCCCATCGGTGCTCACAAGAGCGGAAGAATCGGTGAAAATCCCAACGGTATTCCGAACAACCTTATGCCCTACATCACTCAGGTTGCTGTCGGCAAGCTTGCTTGCCTCAGCGTTTTCGGTGACGATTACGATACACACGACGGTACAGGCGTACGCGACTACATCCACGTTGTTGACCTTGCTCTCGGCCACGTCAAGGCTGTTGAAAAGGTTCTTTCAGGTAACGGTGTTGACGCTTATAATCTTGGCACAGGTATCGGTTACAGCGTTCTTGACATTGTTCACGCATTTGAAAAGGCTTGCGGTAAACCGCTTAACTATAAAATTGTTGACCGTCGTCCGGGCGACCTTGCAACCTGCTATTCAGACCCGTCAAAGGCTCTTGAAACACTCGGTTGGAAGGCCGAAAGAGGTCTTGACGAAATGTGCGAAGACTCCTGGAGATGGCAGAAAAATAATCCCGAAGGATATTGATTTATGGAATTACACGAAAACAGTCAGTCGCCTGAGGTCGCAATGCTCGTCGGTATCGATATGGACACCTACGATGCCGAAGTTTCGATTGATGAGCTTGAAGAGCTTGCACGTACTGCAGGTGCAGTTGTCTGTGCAAAGACATTGCAGAAACGTGACCGTCCCGACTCGGCAACGTACGTCGGCAGCGGTAAGCTTGAAGAAATCAAGGAATTTGCAGAAGCAAACGATGTTGACCTGCTTATTTTTGACGGTGAGCTTACTCCGTCACAACAGAGAAACATTGAAAACGAAACGGATATCCGCGTTATCGACAGAACAACTTTGATTCTTGATATCTTTGCAGCAAGAGCCCGAAGCGGTGAAGGTAAAATCCAGGTTGAGCTTGCTCAGTTGAAATATTCTCTTCCGCGACTTGGCGGTAAAGGCACTCAGCTTTCAAGGCTTGGTGGCGGTATCGGTACACGAGGCCCCGGTGAAACTAAGCTTGAAAGCGACAGACGTCACATCCGAAGAAGAATTCAGAGTCTTGAAGAAGACCTTAAGGAAATTGCAAAACGTCGTGAACAGCTTCGTACAAGACGAGAAAAAGACGGAGTTGAAACCGTTGCAATCGTCGGATACACAAATGCAGGCAAATCAACGCTTATGAACGCGCTTACGAATGCAGGCGTTCTTGCAGAAAACAAGCTTTTCGCAACGCTTGATCCGACGTCAAGAGCATTGATTCTTCCCGACGGACGAAGCGTTATGCTCATCGACACGGTTGGTCTTATCCGCAGACTTCCGCACCACCTTGTTCAGGCTTTCCACTCAACGCTTGAAGAAGCGGCATCAGCTTCCGTTATCCTTAACGTGTGCGACGCTTCCGACCCATGCTGTGCTGAGCATCTTGCGGTTACGAAGAGCCTTCTTGAATCGCTCGGTTGCGAAGGCAAGCCCATTGTTTCAGTTCTTAACAAATGTGACCTTTGCGACAATACATTCGTGCTTCCCGCTGAGGGTAAGTTTGTTATGATTTCTGCACTCAATGAGCGAGGCTTTGACAATCTGCTTGCACAGATTCAGCTTGCTTTACCGCTGACACGCAAAAAAGCAGAATTGCTCATCCCGTACAGCGACGGAGGACTTGTCAATTACATCCGTGAGGACGGTGTGCTTATTGAAGAGGATTACCGCGGCGACGGAATTTATATCAAAGCGATTGTTGACATCCGTTTTCTCGAAAAACACAAGGATTATATTATAGGATAAATTAACACCGTACTTTCTTGGAAAGTACGGTGTGTTTTTTCTTGTACTAAATTTTTTACTGCTTTGCGCCGTTATCGAACATTTCGAGAACCTTTACTGAAGCTGCGAAGCAATCAGCAAGGCAAGACGGATTAAGAGCATCGGGAGTATCAAGTCTTGTGTGGTAGAAATCGGGAAGAGCGTGGTTAAGAGCTGTGATACCTGTTGCACGCATACCTGCCTGTGCAAAAGCAGCTGAGTCTGTTGCTCCGCCGAGAGGAGGAACAAAGCCCTTCTTGCAAGGGATTTTAAGCTCTTCGCAAGCTTCCATGAACAAGTCGGAAACATCCTTGTCTACCTTAACCGTTGCATTGAGGTCGCGGTAATTTACCATAAGCTGTTCATTCTGCGCGATTGTGTCGTATGAATAAACGAAAGTGGGAACATCGTTGAATTCGTCCTTATGTTTTGCTGCCCAAGCCTTTGCACCGCGAAGACCTGCTTCTTCTGAACCTGTAAGAACAACACCGATTTCTGTGTTTTCAAGCTCAATTCCTTCATCCTTAAGCATCTTGAGGATTGCCATACCGATGTAGCAACCTGAAAGGTTATCGTTTGCACCGTCAACAATTCTCTTTTCGTTCCACATAAAGTAGAGACCAAACCAGAAAGGAACAAAAACAAGAGCAATAAGGCCGAGTATTTTTGCAAGTTCGGGATTAGCATCAAAGGCACCAACAAGCTTTGCAATTGAAATGCCAAGTGTATAGAAAGCACCAAGGAAACATACCATCATATGAATATCAAAGCCGAGATAAGTGAACTTATACTTGAAAGGCCATTCCCATGCACCGTCAGTATGACCGTTGAAAATAATTCTGCGCTTCACTTCTCCGGTCGGTTTTTTGAAGCCTGCAACATTATGTCCTGTTTTTTCAGGAAAGAATTTATCAACTGCTTTTTTGTAAAGACCGAACTGAAGAACGCAAAGAATAAGTCCGAGCGCAATAAAAACAATTGAAAGCGCAGGAATAAAGAAGTAACAAGCAAGTGCTATAAAGCAAAATGTTATCGTAAAATAAATCCAACCTAAAAACGAGTTGGGATTTTCTTTGAAGCCTTCAACATAAACCGTATCGCATCCGAGTTTTTTCATTTCGTCGGCACAATAGTCGCTGACTTGCTTTTCGCCAAGGTCACCGGGTCCTCTTTTTTCAAATGTGTTGCATATATATGTTATTTCATCTACCATATATTTTGCAGCCTGATTTTTTTTGTCAATAATACTTTTAAGATTCATTTTTTCATCTCCCAAGAAATATTATGGACATTTTATCACAAACTGTTGTAAAAATCTACTACTTTTTATAAATATTTTTAAATTTAAAAATATTTTTTAGCGATTTTCACCGTTTCTGTTGCATCAGATGCATAAAAGTCTGCATTTATCATTTCTGCATAGGATTTTGTCAATACCGCACCGCCGACAATCACCTTTGCATCCGTATTGTTATGCACAAGTTCGATGGTTCTTTCCATTGCAGGAACAGTGGTTGTCATCAAAGCTGAAAGACCGACAAGTTTTACATTGTTATCAATAACAGCCTGCAGAACGGTTTCTTCAGGCACATCCTTGCCGAGGTCGATTACATCGTAGCCGTAATTCTCAAGCAGAACCTTAACAATATTCTTGCCTATATCGTGGATGTCACCGTGAACGGTTGCAAGAATAATTTTCTCGCCCTTTTTCTCTGTTACTTCTTTAGGCATTGAGGCTTTGATGATTTCAAAAGATGCTTTTGCGCTTTCGGCACTCATAAGAAGCTGAGGAAGGAAAATTTTATTCTTTTCAAAACCATCTCCTACAAAATCAAGTGCAGGCATAATTTCACCGTTTATGATTTCAAGGCTATTCTTTGTTTTAACAAGCTCTGTTGTACATTCAACGGCCTTTTGCTTCATACCCTTGATTATCGCCGTTTTAAGGTCAACTTCGTTTGAAGCAGGCTTAGCAACCTGAGTTTTTGAAACATTTGCGATGTAGCTTTCGCAGTTTTCGTCAAGACCGCGAAGGGCAAGAAATGCGTGGTATGTGTTCATCATTGCATCGCTCAACGGATTGATGATTCCTGCCGAAAGACCGTTTGAAAGAGCCATATTGAAAAAAGCTGAATTGACGGTTTCACGCTCGGGAAGTCCAAAAGAAATATTGCTTACCCCGAGAATCGTTTTAACACCGAGAATATCATTGAGATACTTCACCGTTTTAAGCGTTTCGCTTGCACTTTGCGAGTCTGTGCTTATTGTCATTGCAAGCGCATCGAAAATGAGGTCGGTTTTATCTACGCCGTTTTCCTGAGCTTTTGCGATTATCTTTTCTGCAATTTTAATCCTGCCCTCTGCCGTTTTTGGTATGCCGTTTTCATCAAGACAAAGACAGACTACAACAGCACCATATTTTTTGACAAGAGGAAAAACAGAATTCATCGATTCCTCTTTTCCGTTTACACTGTTGAGCATCGGCTTACCGTTATACATACGAAGTGCAGTTTCCATAGCCGTGATGTCAGCCGTATCAATCTGCAAGGGCAAATCAGTAACACCCTGCAAAGCTTCAACAGCCGAATGCATCATTTCATTTTCGTCAATTTCAGGAAGACCGACGTTAACGTCAAGGATGTGTGCACCCCTGTCCTTCTGCGCAATTCCTTCGTTGATGATGTATCCGATATCGTGATTTCTGAGAGCTTCTTTAAAAAGTTTTTTACCGGTAGGGTTGATTCGTTCGCCTATGATTATCGGCTTTTCTCCAAAACTAACTGTCTTTGAGTAAGATGAAACTCTTGTTACCTTTTTACTTTCGGGAATGAATGCTTCTTTATTTTTACAGGCAGAAACAAGAGCTTCAATATGTGCAGGAGTTGTACCGCAGCATCCGCCGAGATATGAAACACCGAGCGATGAGATTTCCTGCATCATTTCGGCAAAATTCTCTGCATCGACATCAAAAACGGTTTTGCCGTCAACACTTCTTGGCAGTCCTGCGTTCGGATTTAAAAGCATCGGTAAGGATGTAAGACTTCTCATTTTCTTTGCAAGAGGAAGCATTTCGGCAGGGCCAAGACCGCAATTCATACCGATTGCATCAATTCCGAGACCTTCAAGTGTTGTGACAGCTGTTTCAATATCCGCGCCCGTAAGAAGTCTTTCGTTTGAATCAAACATCATTGAAACAAAAATCGGCAAGTCACAGTTTTCTTTAGCCGCAAGAATCCCCGCCTTTATTTCGTAAAGATCTGTCATCGTTTCAAAGAAAATTATATCAACATTATCCTTTGCCGCAAGAATCACTTCTTTGTAGAGTTCATAAGCTTCCTCAAATTCAAGTTCACCCGAAGGCTTGAGAAGCTTGCCGAGAGGACCTATATCAAGAGCAACTTTTTTACCCGTTTTTTTAGCAAGGTCAACGGCTGCACAAACCACCTCATTGACATTGTCAAATTTGAGCGAGTTCACGCCGAATGTGTTTGTGCTGATAATATCCGAACCTGCATTCGCATAGGCTTCGTGAACACCATATACCAATTCGGGATTTTTTAAATTGAGTGTTTCGGGCAGTTCGCCTGCTTTCAGACCGCCTGCCTGAAGCATTGTTCCTAATCCGCCGTCAAAAAACTGTATCTTATTCATGGATTATATCACCAATACCCTGTGTAATCTTTTCTGCGATATCCGGTTTGTTCATCGTGTAAATGTGGATGTTATTGACACCGTTCGCAAGAAGGTCAATAATCTGCTCTGTTGCATAGACAATGCCTGCCTGCTTCATTGCAGCGTTATTAGAGCCGAAACGGTCAACAAGCTTTGTGAATTTCTTCGGAAGAGTGCAACCTGCCAATTTAACCGTTCGCTCAATGAGATTGACATTTGTAATAGGCATAATTCCTGCGATAAGCGGAACATCAATGCCTTTGATAGCGCACATTTCCCTGAAATTATAGAAAACCTCGTTGTCAAAAAACATCTGTGTTGTGAGAAAATCAAGTCCGCAATCAACCTTCTCTTTCAGGCGTGCAATATCTGTTACTCTGTTTTCACTTTCAGGATGAATCTCGGGATAACAAGCACCGCCGACGCAGAAATCACCGAGTGAATGAATCTCCTCAATAAGCTGACTTGCATATGTATAATACTGTTTATCAGGAAAAACAAAATCCTTCGGAATATCTCCGCGAAGTGCAAGGATGTTTTCAATTCCGTTTTCCTTGAGTTCATTAACAACGGTGTGAATTTTATCCCTTGTCGATGTAAGGCAAGTAAGATGTGCCAGAGGGGTTATTCCGTTTTCCTTGACGGAATTCGCAATCTCCGTTGTGAAACCGCTTGTTGTGCCTGCCGCACCGTAGGTAACGCTCATAAACGACGGTGAAAGCTTAGCAAGTTCATTTATAACCGCTTTTGTGCTTTCGACCTTGTCCCATTCCTTCGGCGGAAAGACTTCAAATGAAACTGTCACCTTATTATTTTTAATTATGTCTTTAACTTTCAAAACGAACACCTGCCCGAATCAGTTTTCTTTTTCATAATACCACTACTTAAATTTAATTTCAATAAAATAAAACACAAAAAGGTGTTCCGTTTTACCGAAACACCTTAAACATTCGTTGTAACTCTATCTTAAATTACTTTGCAACGTCAATAACTCGGTTTTCACGAATAACATTGACCTTGATCTGTCCGGGATACTCAAGTTCTTCCTCGATTTTCTTAACGATATCCCTTGCGACCAATACCATCTGGTCGTCAGATACAGCCTCAGGCTTAACCATAATTCTGACTTCACGGCCTGCCTGAATTGCGTATGATTTATCAACGCACGGGAATGAGCTTGTAATTTCTTCAAGCTTTTCAAGTCGCTTGATGTAATTCTGAAGATTTTCACGTCTTGCACCCGGTCTTGCTGCTGAAACTGCATCGGCTGCCTGAACAAGACAAGCAACGATTGTTTTAGCCTCAACGTCACCGTGGTGAGCATGAATTGCATGAGTAACAGCTTCGTTTTCTCTGTACTTCTTAGCGTACTCAACGCCGAGTTCGATGTGTGTACCTTCCATTTCGTGGTCAAGTGCCTTACCGATATCGTGAAGAAGACCTGCACGCTTTGCTGTCTTGACATCTGCGCCTAACTCCGCAGCCATAAGACCTGCAATGTAAGAAACTTCCAATGAGTGGTTAAGTACGTTCTGACCGTAACTTGTACGGTATTTCAGCTTGCCAAGCTGTTTGATAAGTTCAGGATGAATTCCGTTGACGCCTGCATCAATAGCGGCTCTTTCACCTGTCTGTTTGATTGTGTGTTCAACTTCGCGCTTTGACTTTTCGTAAAGCTCCTCAATTCTTGTCGGATGAATACGTCCGTCTGCGATAAGTTTTTCAAGAGTAAGTCTTGCAATTTCACGGCGTACCGGCTCAAAGCAGGATACTGTGATTGCTTCGGGTGTATCGTCAATAATAAGGTCAACACCTGTGATTGTTTCAAGGGCTCTGATGTTACGACCCTCACGGCCGATGATTCGGCCCTTCATTTCGTCATTCGGTAATGCTACGACTGATACAGTTGCATCCGCACTGTGGTCAGCAGCACAACGCTGAATTGCCGTCGCAATGATTTCGCGTGCTTTTTCTTCCGCTTCGTCTCTTGTCTTCTGTTCATAGTCAAGAATCTTGACTGCTTTTTCGTGAACAAGACTGTCTTCAAGAGTTTTGAGAAGATAATCTCTTGCCTGGTCTTTAGTGTAGCCTGAAATTCTTTCAAGCATTTCAATCTGGCTACGCTTGATTGTTTCAATTTCTTCCGCTTTGAGTTCAGCGTCCTTGATTTTTGAAGCGAGAGTTTCTTCTTTCTTTTCGATATTCTCGATTTTCTTATCAAGGCTTTCTTCCTTCTGAACGAGTCTGCGTTCCTGTCGCTGCAGCTCACTGCGACGTTCACGGTTTTCACGTTCAGCTTCCGCACGCTGCTTATGAATCTCGTCTTTTGCTTCGAGGATAGCTTCCTTTTTCTTTGACTCAGCCTTTGAAATAGCTTCGTTAAGAATTCTTGTAGCTTCCTGCTGAGCAGAGCCGATAGCCGATTCAGCAACCTTTTTGCGGTAGATGATACCAATCGCAACACCAATTGCAAGAGCCACAAGCGCAGCAGCGACAATGGCAATTACAAATATTGATGTTTTAATCAAAACTTAAATGCACCTCCTGTTAAATTTTTTAATTCATATTCTGATTTAAGTAAATTGTATACAACAGATTGTATAGTAGTTCGTGTCAGGAACAATCTGTTGGAGATAGCTAAATTTTGGCATACTTAACTATCATCCGTTTTATTTTAATACAAATCAAGTTTCGTGTCAAGCGGAATTCAACACTTTTATACTTTAATGTATAAAAAATCAGAAATTGTATAATAAATTATATTGAATATCTGCAATAATTAAAACTATCAAAGAAAAAAGAAGCCGATTGCTCGACTTCTTTTTTCAATAATTGAGGGGTTTATTGAGGAGGGGTATGTACTAACAAGAGTTGCGGCTCTCTCGTTGAGTACAGCTACATAATACCCCACATTTGTTACAGAGATATGAACTTTCTGTTATACTTTAGTATATTATTTATGAATTCAAAAGGAAAAATTTCTAAAAAAACTCACTTTTTTGCATTAAAGTGTTGAAATGAAATTCTCTTTGTTGTAAAATTCAGAATGTAAGAATAATTACCCTGGGAGGTTATATATTATGAAACTTGCAGTTCAGCTTTATTCTGTAAGAGACGACTACAAAACAGGCGAAGAATTCCTCAAGATTCTTGAAAAAGTTAAAGAAATCGGTTTTGACGGTGTTGAGTTTGCTGGCTTCGGCGGCTGTGAACCCGAAGAAATCAAGACAAAGCTCGATGAGCTCGGTCTTACAGCAGTGGGTTGCCATATGGGCGTTGAAAACTTCAAAGCTGATAAAATTGAAGAAACAATCCGTATCGTTAAAATCCTCGGTATGAAATACGTCGGTACAGGCGGTGCTCCGCACAGCACAGCTGACGAGGTTCAGGAGCTTGTTGACATTTTCTCATATGCTAACAAAATCGGTGAAAAAGAGGGTATCAAGTTCTACTATCATAACCATACTGAAGAATTTGAGATTGATTTTGACGGCAGAAAATGTATGGATGTTATTGCTGATGGTGCATACCTTGAGCTTGACACATATTGGAGCTTCTGCGGTGGCGCTGATAACTATACATATATTAAGGACAACGCAGACAAGATTATCCTTCTTCATATCAAAGACGGTATTGACCGCAAGCCGACAGCCCTCGGCGAAGGCAACAATGACCTTCTTTCAGTTTTCAAAGCTGCAAAAGAAGTTGATATGGAATGGCTTGTTCTTGAAAACGATGATCCCGTTCCGACAGGTATTGAGGACATAACACGCAGTATGAAATATTTTGAAGCTAATTTATAAGGAGAAAACGATATGAAACTTGGTGTATTCACTTGCTTGCTTCAGAACTTACCTCTTGAAGAAGCACTTAAATATTTTAAATCACTCGGCATTGAAATGGTTGAAATCGGTTGCGGCGGATATCCCGGAAATGCCCATGCAAACCCTGAAGAATTACTTGCAGACGATGCTAAGCTCGAAGAGTTCAAAGCCACAATCGCAAAGTACGATATGCAGATAAGCGCACTCAGTTGCCACGGTAACCCCGTTCATCCTAATAAGGAAATCGCTGCTGATTACGACAAAACTATCCGCAATACCATCCTTCTTGCCGAGAAGCTCGGACTTCATCAGATCAACACATTTTCAGGTTGTCCCGGCGACCACGAAGGTGCAAAATATCCCAACTGGGTAACCTGCCCATGGCCCGACGATTTCAGCGAGATTCTTGAATGGCAGTGGAACGAGGTTCTTATCCCATACTGGAAAGACCTTGTTGAGTTTGCAAAGGCTCACGGCGTTAATAAGATTGCACTTGAGCTTCATCCCGGCTTCTGCGTTTATAACTGCCACAGCCTTCTTCGTGTTCGCGAAGCAGTCGGTCCGCAGATCGGTGCAAACTTCGACCCGAGCCACCTTATCTGGCAGGGAATGGATCCCGTTGCCTGTATCCGCAAGCTTGGCGATGCAATTTTCCATTTCCACGCTAAGGATACAAAGATTGACAAGTACAACACCGCTGTCAACGGTGTTCTTGATACAAAACCCTACGGTGATGAAATCAACCGTTCATGGATTTTCAGAAGTGTCGGCTACGGTAATGACGAAGTTTACTGGAAGGATATCATCAGCAATCTTCGCCTTGTCGGCTATGATTACGCAATCAGTATTGAACACGAAGACAGCCTTATGAGCCAGAACGAAGGTCTTACAAAGGCAGTTAATACGCTTAAAAACGTTCTTATTACAGAAGCTACTACTGAAATGTGGTGGGCATAATTCCCATTGAAAAGAGGCAAATACTATGGTTAACGGAAAGATAGGAACAGCCGTTATCGGATACGGCGGTATGGGTAAGTGGCATACTGAAAAAATGATCCGCGATATGAGTGAGAGAATGGAGCTCGTAGGCATCTATGATATCAAAGAAGAAAGATGTCAGCTGGCGAGAACTAACGGAATTCATGTGTTTTCTTCACGTGAAGAATTGCTCGCGGACGAGAGAATTGATTTCGTAGTCGTTGCAACACCTAACGATATGCACCGTGAAATTGCGATTCAGGCAATGGAAGCAGGCAAAAGCGTTATGAGCGAAAAACCTGTTACTCTTTCAAGCAAAATGCTTGAAGAAATGATTGCCGCAAGTGAACGCACCGGAAAGCTTTTCACAGTTCATCAGAACAGACGTTTTGACCCTGATTATCTCACAATCAAAAGAATCTACGAAGAGAATACGCTCGGAAAAGTTTTCAATATTGAATCGCGTGTCTGCGGTTCAAGAGGAATTCCCGGTGACTGGCGACAAAAAAAAGCTCAGGGCGGCGGCATGATCCTTGACTGGGGTATACATACACTCGACCAGATTCTTATGCTTTTTGATGACAAGAAGCTTCTTTCGGTTTACAACCAGATTACAAATATCACCAATGATGAAGTTGACGACGGATTCAGCTGTGAGCTTCGCTATGAGGGCAATCTCACCGTTCATCTTTACGTAGGTACAAGCAACTTCATCGACCTTCCGCGTTGGTATATGCAGGGTGAAAACGGAACGGCAGTTATTTCTGACTGGGATCTTAACGGTGAAATCGTTATGGTTTCGGACTGGGAAAACAGAGATGCTGTGCCGATTCAGGCAGGTGTCGGTCTTACAAAGACAATGGCACCGAGAACCGAAGAAACAATCAAGAAGTACCCTCTTCCATATGTTGAAAAAGTTTCTTTCAGTGAAGAAAGCAGACTTTACAACAACCTCTGCGATGCACTTGAGGGTAAAGCGGAACAGTTTGTTACACACAACCAGCAGAGAAGACTTATCAGGGTTGTTGAAGCAATGTTTGAATCAGCAGAAAAGAACGAAGTTGTTAAATTTTAAACAGTTAAGACCGACAGATGCACTCTGTCGGTCTACGTTTTAGGTTTGCAAATTCGAGTTTGTCGAGGTGTTATAATTATTTATCAATCTTAATTTATGCGTAGCTCCTTCTGATGAGGGAGCTGTCGCGCGTCAGCGAGACTGAGGGAGAGAAAACCGAAAAATAGTTGTTTATCAACATTTCACTAAACTACCCCTCCGAGTTTTGCTACGCAAAACCCACCTCCCCTGACAAGTGGAGGTTCGCAAAACTCAAGCAAAAACGTAATTCAAACCATCCCCACAAACCCGAAATTATCGAACAAAACAGCAGAGGATATCTCTGCTGTTTATCAGTATATATATTTCTGCGATTAAATCACCTTGTAAAAATGTATTATGTTCATGTCCTCGGGCATCATCAGTCCGTGGCTTCCTGCGGCGCCGTCTATTTCGTGGCATCCGTGGTCAGGAGCAAAACCAAGAAGTGTCTTGTGGTTTACCCAATTTTCTCGGATTGCCTTTGCAAATGTTTCGTAAGCTTTTATATTGTGTTTAAGTGCATCAATTGCCTCTTCGCCTTCCGGTCCGACGCGATGCATTCTTCCGTCGTAATTTCCGTTGTAAACACAGATTAAATCATACTTATCCTCTTTGATAAGTTCAAGTGCCTTTTCGTTTGCTTCGTCAGGGGTTTCGACAATAAAATAATCCATTTTTCTTTCAAGGAAAATCTTCGACATACTGTCGTTACCCGTTGAAACGATGCAAGGCTTCTTTCCGTTTCGGATAAGCACATCGAAAACGGTGTCAATTCTGATAACGGGTTTGGTATATGATTGTATACCGTGAGTTTCAGGCTCTGCGCCCGTATACATTGTTGCAAAGCAGACGGGAGTTACACTCGGCATAACCGTCTGCAACGGGAGCGTTACATCAGAATTGAGCATCACGGGTGTAAAAAGATCCGTATATTTTTCAAAAACCCAAAGTGCAACCGCATCGGGATTGTACATAAAAACCCTGTCAATGTCTTTACCTTCGGTAAGTTTTTTCAAAACCTCAACAGGCTCGTCCGCACCTTCAGGCTTTTCTAAACCGAGTGTGTCACAAAGCGAAGCGGCAACACCCGTTAATTTAATCGGGCAAAAAATATCCTGCATTTCAATCACCTCATAAAAATTATAAACCTAAACAAAATAATGTCAATAACAGACAGATAATAAAATGTTTACAAATATTTCACTTGATTTTATACGTGAAATAATGTAATCTATATGTGTAGGGAAACAGTACAAACCAACGGAGGTTATTCCAAATGAAAAAAGCTTTATGTATTATTCTTTCAATGATGATTCTTCTCGCCACTTTTGCTGCCTGTGGTGACAAAGAGGACGAGAACTTTGAGTATGTAACAGATGCAAACGGTGAGGTTGTCACAAACGCGGACGGAGTCAAACAGACTCAGCCCGTAACAACAACCGATGCTGACGGAGCAAATGCTTCAACAGCAGGTTCTTCAAAAGCTGACGGTACAACAAAGCCTACATCAGGTTTAAACGGTGTCACACCTGTTGCTCCGGACCTTGAAAACTTCAACCCCAACGCTTCAAAAGAAGACCTTCTTGACGAAGGCACAAAGGTGCAGAAGACTACTCTTCGTGACGATGTCATTGTAAAAACAATCAAGGATAAGAAGTTCACAATGACAATGACAGTTCTCGGCCAGGGTACAGAAATCCCGACAACTGTTACAATGGACGGCGACAAATTTGCTGCAAAACTCAACCTTAACGGAATGGATTCAAAGGTTATCAGCAAAGACGGAAAAACATATGTTGCTTTCAATTATTCAGGAATGAAGATGTATATGGAAACCGAGTCCGAATCAATCGGCATGGAAGACATCATGACTCCGCAGACAGGAGCAGACCAGAAATACGTCAAGACAACAACAGTTAAAGACGGCGATAAAAAGCTCACCTGTGAAGAATACAAGACAGATGACGGAATCGTAACAAAGTTCTATTTCGAAGGTAAAAAGTGGGTTCGTCAGGAAACAATCGACGGCGATACAATTTCAATCTGCGAAATCAAGGATTTCAAGAATACTGTTGATAATTCAGTGTTTGACCTTACAGGCTACACAAAGCTTGATGAAAAAGCTTTAGCAGCTATGGGCGGTGGAATGTGACAATGAAAACTGTATTGATTACAGGTTCAGCAAGAGGTATAGGCGCAGCAACTGCTGCGCTTTTTGCTGATTCAGGATATAATGTTGTTATAAACTACAATACCAGTAAATCTGAGGCTTTGTCGCTTTGCGAAAATCTTCGCGTAAAAGGCTGTAATGCAATCGCTGTCAAGGCCGACGTTTCCAAAAAGAATGAAGCAGAGTTTCTTTTCGGAGAGGCAAAAAAATCGTTCGGCGGTGTTGATGTGCTAGTCAACAATGCAGGCATCGCACAGCAGAAGCTTTTCACAGATATCACCTCTCAGGACTACGACAGAATGTTTGACTGTAACGTAAAAAGCGTATTCAACTGCTGTCAGTGTGCTTTACCTTATATGATACATAACAAAAGCGGACGAATTATTAATATTTCTTCTATGTGGGGCATAGTCGGTGCTTCCTGCGAAGTGCACTATTCCGCTTCAAAGGCAGCAGTTATCGGTATGACGAAGGCTCTTGCACGCGAGGTTGCACCTTCGGGCATTACGGTCAACTGCATTGCGCCGGGGGTTATTGATACCCCTATGAACAAAGGTTTTGACGAAGAAACAATCAACGCACTTAAAGAAGAAACTCCTGTCGGCAGAATCGGAACACCCGAAGAAATTGCAAAGGCAGTGCTATTCTTTGCAAACGACAGCAGCGGATTTATTACGGGACAGGTGCTCGGAATTGACGGCGGTTTCTTATAAATTTTGCATTTAATGTGCAATTTAGTTAAAAGGTTCTTGATTTATTCGAAAATATATGTTAGAATGTCTTTATCAATAGACAGGAGGAATCCTTTATGGCAAAGTGTCCTAAATGCGGAAAGAATCTCGCTATTACAAGCATCAAACCAAATTGTCCGAGTTGCGGAGTAAACCTTTTGTATTATAAAATCGAAGAAAGGCTTGAAGTTGATGCAATCAACGCGGAGCTTGAGCATGCAAAGACTCAGAAGAGAATCGACAGAATCAAGAATGCTACAATCGGCTCTCCGCTTTCTATCGTCCGTCTTGTCCTTATTCTTCTTATTGTGGGAACGCTCTTCCTTCCTTTGGCAACACTTCACACAAAGGGTCCGTTCTTTGACGACAGCGTAAATTTCAACGCTCTTGAAATTTACAACAAGGTTTCAGTATTGGACTTTGACGGTCTGTTCGGAATGTTCGGCTCACCTCTTCTCGGAAGTGCATTCATCTTCCTTGCAGTGTCTGCAGTCACAATCGTTATTGCGGCTCTGTGTGCACTTCTCAGCCTTATCCTTAGCATCCTTTCAAGCTCACCCAAGGGCTTTGTAAGAAATATTACTCTTTCAAGCATCGGTATTATCGCAACAGTTGCTTCAATTGTTTGCTATAATCTGTTTATTTCAAAAATCACACCTGTTCTTCCCGGACTTGTTGAAGGCGGAGTAAGTTTCGGTGCTTACTGTGTTATCGCAGCTTTTGTTCTTGTTATTGCAATCAACGTAATTATCAAGGTTAAGGGAATCAACGTTAAGTACAAACAGTGCTACATTGATACAGTTCCTTACGAAGTATTTGTTGAGAAATTCGGTCTTAAGAAGTATGACCTTGCAGCTGTTGAAGCAATCAAACCTGAGTTCGATAAGCTCAGAGATGAATACGACTCAAAGGATAAGAAATCAGCATAAATAATTAAAGGAGTGGAAACCCACTCCTTTTTCTTTTGGTATAAGAAAACCGTTGAGGCTAACGCCGAATTCCCAAAAGGAAGTTTTTGTTTCTCGAACAAAATTCTTTGTATTATTGCCAAAAGTCTCGCAAGGCACCAGCCTTGCTGTATTTTTGGCTTCAATTCAAGAAATTTTGTCTTTCTACGAAACTGCGAAGCACTTTAAAATGCGAAATTGCGTGTGCAAGAAAAGGCAAAAACCATCGATAACGCTAACGCGTATCGATGGTTTTTAACGCATTATTGTGCCGCAAGTTCACATTTTAAAGAAAAACTGCCTTATGGGAACTCGGCGAACTTCAACGGTTTTAGTTTTTCTTTTAGATTTCAGGAATAACAACTTCAACTTCCTTGCCAAGCTCAGCTGACTTAACAATGTGGTCGATAATTGCCTGGTTGTAGAGAATCTGGCTTGTCGGAATCGGAGCCGGATCGCCGTTTGCAATAGCGTCAAGGAATGAACGGCACTTCTTATAGAAAAGACCCTTGCCCTTGTTTTCGATAAGAGGAACAATAGTTTCAACCTGCTCGCCTGCTACATCGTGGTAGATTGTCATCGGGCCTGACATTGAACCGTTCCAGCAGTCTGTTGACGGAATTCTGAGAGCGCCTTCCTTACCGAAGATGATTGTATCGCCCGGTGTATCGGGATGCATTGCCCATGAAATACGGAAGTCAAGGATGATACCGCCTTCAAGGCGAACAAAAGCTGCTGCAAAATCTTCAACATTGAAGCGTGCTGCATCTGCAGGATTGTTGTACTTCGGGTTTGCTCCGAAGAAGCCTGATGTATAACCCGAAACTGTAAGCGGCTTCGGATAGTCAATAGCGTTAAGAACAACGTCAAGTGAGTAACAACCGATATCACCCATTGCACCGATACCTGCAGTTGACTTTTCGATAAAAAGTCGGAGGCCAAGCGGTCT
>JAZNPE010000025.1:0-31711 GCA_045589535.1 Acutalibacteraceae bacterium
CTCAGTTTGTTCATTCTGCGCATTTTTTCCTATCCACTAAAAAGGAACTGTAAAAGAATTTGATTCTTACAGTTCCTTTTGTTGTTTTGCACAAAGAGAAAAAACGCTATTTGTTTAATTTATTTATATAAAAAATCTTTATCAGGTGATATAATATTATAAATAATAATGTCCGGAGGTTTACTATGAAAGTTATAAGAAAAGAATATACATATCCGTCAGTAACAGGAGTTGCCGATATCTTTGCAAGAAGCTGGGCTCCCGAAAACGGTGAAATCAAAGCTGTTTTTCAGCTTGCACACGGCATGGCTGAACACGGCGAAAGATACGAAGAAATGGCAGGCTACCTCTGCGAGCAGGGTTATGCTTTTATTATGAATGACCACGTCGGACACGGCAGATCAATCAATTCCGATGATGACCTCGGCTATTTCAACGGAGATAAAAACAAAGCAGGTGTCGGATTTGTTGAGGACGTACATAAGCTCACTCTTATGGCAAAGGAAGAATTCAATAAGCCTGTAATTCTTATGGGTCACAGTATGGGCTCTTTCGTTGTACGTCATTATATCACTAAATACGCATCCGATATCAAAGGCGCAATCATCTGTGGCACAAGCGGACCGAATCCCGCGGCAGGCGCAGGCATCCTTGTTGCTTCTCTTATTGAAAAAATCAAAGGACCTAAATTCAAGAGCGAATTTATCAACGGACTTGCTTTCGGTGCATATAACAAACGCTTTGAGGGCAGAACTGCTTTTGACTGGCTTTCAGTGAACAAAGAAAACATTGATAAGTATATTGAAGACAAATACTGCGGTTTCCTCTTTACCTTGTCAGGCTATAAAAACCTTTTTGAAATTCTTCAGTTTATCAGCGCACCCGATGCATTCACCGCAACTCCGAAAGATTTGCCGATGTATCTGATCGCAGGTACTGAAGACCCCGTAGGTATGTACGGTAAGGGTGTTCAGACTGTTTACGATAAATTCGTACAGACAGGACACAAAAATGTGTCAATTAAGCTCTACAATGGCCTCAGACACGAGATTCACAATGAGGACGAAAGATTTGACGTGTATGCTGATATCGCCGCCTGGTGCGATTCTGTTATCGGATAAAAGGGGAGTTATAAATGCTTATATTTTATAACATTGTAAAAGGTGCTTTTTACAGAATATTCGCAGGAATTATCGCCTTGCTTATGACAATGAGCAACGGAATCAATGCAGGGTTCAACGGTGATATTTATCCGTATGAATCAAATTCAAAGGTTTTCGGACTTGAAACGATTGAACGCGGTCAGGGCGTAACGACCGACGGCGAAGCCTGGTATTTCAGCGGAAAGACTTCGCTCGTCAAGATTGCATTTGATAATCAGACTGTACTTGCGTATAATTATGAAGCGATTCCCGAAGAATTCAAAGAGAATTACGGCTCGGCGCACATCGGCGGAATCAGCTACTGCGACGGTTATATTTACGCACCGCTTGAGGACAGTAAGGTATGGGAATATCCGATAATTGCTGTTTATGATGCCCAAACGCTTGAGTTTACAGGAAAGTATAAGATTCTTCCGAATGACATTATGACACGCGGAATGTCGTGGCTTGCCTGCGATAAGGAAAACCGACTTATCTATTCTTCACACAGTAAGGAAGCGACCGAGCTTTATTGCTTCGACCTTGAAACATTTGAGTATGTTAAAACCGTAGAGCTTTCCGAAATGGTCGGTAAACCCCAGGGCGGTGAAGTTTATAACGGCCTTATCTATGTCGGCACAAATGATATGACAAGAGCAGTTTATACAATTAATCCCGAAACAGGCGAAGTTGAAAAGTGCTTCGACAGAATTATGTACGAGTGGAAACTTATCGATAATTTCGGCGGCGAAGGACAGGACGTTACCGTTTATCCCATGGAGGACGGCACTCTCATCCACGCTCTTGATATCGGTGCTTTGTTTATGGATTCTAACTTGAGGCATTATAAGTGGGATTGCTGATACTATGAAAACTGTTGATTATAAAGACTTGAAACACTATATTGGTTGTAATCTCAGTAATACGTTCTTTTATTGTATCAATTCCAATGAAATAAGCTGTGTTGATGATATAGTTTCATCTTTGTCGGTTAACGAAGTTGATTTTCGTGAGAATTGTTTTTATTATGAATACATCCCTCTGCCGACTTTCGATTTGTCAGATGCATTAAACAAATTTATTGATTCCTTGCACAATAAAAAGGTGTCAAGGTATTTTGATGAAATTGACAAAAAGGATGAGACAGATTATTGGGTTGCATTTGACAAAGCTTTTCCTGATGGCTTTGAGCGCCGCTTATGGAGTGAGTATTATGACGAGTTAATAGAACATAAGGCTTCTGACTGGTGCAACGAATACGGTATCCGTTATCGATGATTTGACATTATAAGGTACGGATTTTTGTAATACAATCCAAACGCATAAAATTAACCTCCACGGCTTTTTCTACCGTGGAGGTTTTGCTGTATAAAGATATCGACAAATTTGGGTTTGTGGAGTTCTTTGATAGTGCAGTTATAAGGCCCCCTTGCCTAAAGGGGGCTGGCACGACGAAGTCGTGACTGGGGGATAATTTTTATAAAATAACGAAAATCAATGTTTTTTACAAAGTATCCCTCCGTCTTTTGCTTCGCAAAATCCACCTCCCTTTAGACAAGGGAGGCTTTGCTTGATTTAACAATTGTGCTAAAACATCCCGACAAACCCCAATTTGTTGGTCTTAGTATTGTTCAAATCCCGTCAGCAATCCTCTGCATATCTTCAGGCATTGGTGCATTGATTGTGATTTTATCTTTGCTTACCGGATGAATAAACGAAACCTGATGACAATGCAACATCTGGTGTCCGTATCCGTCAGGGTCTGTTCCGTACAGGCTGTCGCCGACGAGTGGCATGCCAATATGAGCAAAATGTACTCGTATCTGATGTGTTCTCCCTGTTTCAAGATTAATTCTTGCGAGAGCCATCTGCTCGTTTTGCTTGATAACTGTCCAATGTGTAACTGCATGGTCACCGTTTGCTCCAACGGCACGTATTGTCTTCATCGGGTCGGGGCGGTATATCGGCGCATCTATCGTACCTTCTTTGTCAGGGTTACCGTTTATGATTGCAAGATATTCTTTTTCTACATTTCCGGGAATCATTGCCGCACAATGCTTGTTGAGCGCACAGATAACAATTCCCGATGTGCCTTTGTCAAGCCTGCCGACAGCACGGAAAACAGAGTTCTTATTCTTTGATTTAAGGTAGTAGGCGACAGCGTTTGCAAGAGTGTCACCCTGATGATTATGTGTAGGGTGACAGGCAATGAACGGGTCTTTGTTGATTATGAGCAGATCACTGTCCTCATAAAGAATTTCAAGAGGCATCTCAACGGGTTCAATTTCGCTTTCAGGGCAGGGTATGTCAACAGAGAGAACATCACCCTTGTGAATGATATCAACGGTGCGGATATGTTTTCCGTTGAGCATAATTCCGTTCGGAATCTGCTTGAGCGATTTTAAAAGACGGTATGAAATTTTTGCTTTTTCTCTTAAAAACTTATAAACGTTTTCTCCGTCGTAATCTTCCTCGACATTGTATGAAATCAGCCTGCCCATAATATCACCTCGAATCTTAAACAATTATACATTAAAAAATGCTTATTTCAAGTGAATTAATGAATAAATATAAGGAAAACTAAGGCTATAGTGAAAAATTACCCGTTTTTATTTGTTAATTGTATATGCTTTATTGTCAGGATTTTGTATTTTTTGTACAGATTACCAAAAGTTTGAAAATTGAGTTAAAAATATAACAAACCACTTGAATTAATTCTTTAAAAGTTATAAAATAGCTATCGGTAAATAAAATTAATTACTATTTTGGAGGTAATTCAAATGTCAGTTAAAGTTGCTATTAACGGTTTCGGTCGTATCGGTCGTCTTGCATTCCGCCAGATGTTCGGTGCAGAAGGTTACGATGTTGTTGCTATCAACGACCTCACAAAGCCCTCAATGCTTGCTACTCTTCTTAAGTATGATACAGCTCAGGGCGGTTACTGCGGTACAATAGGTGAGAACCTTCACACAGTATCAGCTGATGACGAAGCAGGTACAATCACTGTAGACGGCAAGACTCTTAAGATCTATGCTATGGCTAATGCTGCAGATCTTCCTTGGGGCGAAATCGGTGTTGACGTAGTTCTTGAGTGCACAGGTTTCTACTGCTCAAAGGCAAAGGCACAGGCTCACATCGATGCAGGTGCTAAGAAAGTTGTTATTTCTGCTCCCGCAGGTAACGATCTTCCGACAATCGTTTACTCAGTTAACGAAGATACACTCACAGCTGAAGATACAATCATCTCTGCTGCTTCTTGTACAACAAACTGCCTTGCTCCCATGGCTAAGGCTCTCAACGACTATGCTCCGATTCAGAGCGGTATCATGACAACTGTTCACGCTTACACAGGTGACCAGATGATCCTTGACGGTCCTCACAGAAAGGGCGACTTCCGCCGTGCTCGTGCAGGTGCTGCTAACATCGTTCCTAACTCAACAGGTGCTGCTAAGGCTATCGGCCTTGTTATCCCTGAGCTCAACGGTAAACTCATCGGTTCTGCACAGCGTGTTCCCACACCGACAGGTTCAACAACAATCCTTGTTGCTGTTGTTAAGGGTAAGGACATCACAGTTGACGGCATCAACGCTGCTATGAAGGCTGCTGCTAACGATTCATTCGGTTACAACGAGGAGCAGATCGTTTCTTCAGACGTTATCGGTATGCGTTACGGTTCACTCTTCGATGCAACTCAGACAATGGTTGCTAAGATTGATGACGACACATATCAGGTTCAGGTTGTTTCATGGTATGACAACGAGAACTCATACACAAGCCAGATGGTTCGTACAATCAAGTACTTCGCAGAGCTTGCATAAGTTTAATCTAATATTTAAGCACGGGTTTTTGCCCGTGCTTTTTTCTTTTGCCGTATAATAGTTGACTTTATCCGTCGAAAATTGTAGAATAGAGTAAATATTGTGAGGTGATCCGATGAAAACTAAACTTACAGTAAGGCTTCTTGCTGCTGTTATGGGTGTAATTTTAATTATTACCTCTTTTGTAGCCTGTTCAAAGGAGAAGGAGAAAGCTCCTGTTGTAACGGATGAAAGTGAAAACTATACACCGGAATGGTTTGTTGAGCCGACTATATCCGCTCAGCTTATTCAGCCGCTTGTGTGCCCGAGATACAATGAAAATACAAATCATTACGATATAAGCTATGCTGACTGTTTCAAAATAATGGTTGACGGCAAGCTCGGTCTTATCGATTTTAACGGCAAGTTTCTTGTAGAGCCGAAATATGATGATATTTTCGCTATCCGTGACGGTGACGATTATCTTGCTGTTATTGAGGATGAAGATTCAGTAAAACAGACTTATATCCACAGTGACACATTCAAAAGCGTTTCTGCTTACAAACAATACAATACCAAAAAGTATGAGTATTACTGGGACGGTAATTCACCGCTTTTTGTATCCAACCAAAGCGGAAAGATAACTGAAGAAACATTTGCTCCGCTGTTACCCGAGGCTATCAAAGGTGTTAAAAAGCAGGGTGGCGCATATGAGCCGACAGGTAAGTACGGACTGTTTGTGAATCAGGTAAACCTTACGGGTATGATTTATTCGGGTGCAGGTTATTACTGTGACGGACTTATTGCTTTTGAATCAAACGGCAAATGGGGTTATCTTGACTCAAACGGACGCACAATTATTCCGTTTGAATACGATGCTGTATGGGGTTACAGCGCGTTGGGCGGTAAGGATACCCCTTACGAGAGTTTTGAAGATTGCATAACAGTTACGAAAAACAAAAAGTTCGGTATTCTGTCTTCAACCGGAGATGTTCTTGTTCCGCTTATGTTTGACAATGCTACACCTGTTGTAAACGGCAAAGCCTTTGTGAAGACACAGGGCAAATGGGGTGTACTTAAAGTATACGAAGCTGACGGTTTTGTTGTTCCTGAAAACACAGAACCCGGCTCGGATGCATCATCAACGACAACAACCTCAACTACTACAACCACAACAACTTTCTCAAGCACATCAACTACTGAACCTGCAACGGAACCGTCAACTTCAAAAACAAGTGAATCGACTTCCGAGTCAACAACAAGCACAACAAAAATTGTATACACAAGCGGCAACTATAAAGTTGCGGTTGATGCTCTGAACCTCAGAAAAGGTCCCGGTGCAGATAATGAACTTGTGTATACGGTTTACAAGGATGATGTTATTCATGTAAGCGAAGTTGAGAACGGTTGGGGTAAAATTACAATCAGAAAAGATTCGGAAACTGTAATTGAAGGTTGGTTAAATCTTAAATATACAGAAAAGTATTAAAGAGGAAACTATGCAACAAAGACTTGATAAACTTATCTCCTCGCAGGGTAGCTATACCCGTAAACAGGCTCAACAATTCATAAAGGACGGTCTTGTCAAGGTTGACGGCGTAACGGTACGCGACAGGGGTTTTCACATTGATCCCGATATTAATTCAGTAATTCTTGACGGAAAAGAGTTTACTGTCGAAAAGTTTGTTTACCTTATGCTCAATAAACCCAAAGGTGTTGTCAGCGCAACCAACGACAGAAGTCAGAAAACAGTGGTTGACCTTGTTCCCGATGAGCTTAAAAAGAGGAACCTGTTTCCTGCGGGCAGACTTGATATGACAACGACCGGCTTTGTCCTTATAACGGATGACGGCGATTTTGCACACAGAATACTTTCGCCTAAAAATCATATTGAGAAAACCTATGAGGCACGCTTGGCTGAAAGTGTTACAGAAGAACAGCTCAGAACGGTGGCTGACGGTATTGTGCTCAAGGACGGTACGGAATGTCTTCCGGCAAAGCTCAAGGTTCTTGAAGGCGGAGACAGTCCGCTTGTTGAAATCAAAATCTGCGAGGGTAAGTATCATCAGATAAAGCGTATGTTTGCGGCAGCAGGTAACGGAGTTGTTGAGCTTAAACGAACAAAAATGGGTAAGCTCAGTCTGGACGAAACCTTGGCGGAAGGTGAGTGCAGAAAGCTCGACGAAGCCGAAGTTGCACTTATTGCTGAAACCTGATTTAAGCGGAAATACTGCAGATTATATGTATTTATGAATGTTTCTGATGATAACGCATATTATAAAACAGGCAAATTTCAGATATGAATAAATGTCTTGACTTTTTGGCCGATATCCATTATAATGTTGACATTGCTGTGCATTGGTAGAAATTTGTGTTTTTACCATAATACAAGCATTGAAAGGATGAAAATTATGGCACAGGAAATCTTGTTGACTGCGGAAGCTTTCAAGAAAAAATTTGATGAGCTCGAGCATCTTAAAACAACCGGCAGAGATGAAATTGCCGAAAGAATTAAGGAAGCAAGATCCTTTGGCGACTTATCAGAAAACAGTGAATACGACGAAGCTCTTAATGACCAGGCAAAGATGGAAGCAAAGATAAGCCAGCTTGAAAGCGAGCTCAAAAAGGCTAAGATTCTTGACGAAAGCACAATTACAACTGATGCTATTCGTGTCGGCTCAAAGGTTAAAATCCGCGATATTGATTTTGACGAAATTGAAGAGTACAAGATTCTTGGTGAATCTCAGGCTAATCCTGATGAAGGAATTATTTCCGATCAGTCAGCAGTAGGCAAGGCTTTGCTCGAAAAGAAAGTGGGAGACATCGTGAAGGTGACATTGCCTAACGGTAATATCATTTCTTTCGAAGTTCTCGAAATTTCTAAATAATGCATTCCGGGCGAAGACGTTTGTCTTACGCCCGTTTTGTACTTTTTAAAAACTTGAATCCATAAGCGTTTTTATTGATAGGAGAATAAAAAATGGCAGAAATTATAAATGAAACAGTTAACGAAAAGGTTGAAGACACCAACGAATTAAGACAGATAAGAGTCGAAAAGCTCAATGCTCTTCAGGCTGCAGGTAAGGATCCTTTTCAGATCACTCTTGCTGATCAGAATTCATTGAATGCTGAGGTAACAGCACGTTTTGAGCAGCTTGAAAGCGAAGTTGCTCTTCTTCCCGACGAAGAAAAACCTGAAATGGTCAAGGTTGAAGACGTGTGCATCTGCGGCAGAATTATGACTTGGAGAGATATGGGTAAGGCTAACTTTATCGATGTTACGGACCGTTCAGGCAGAATGCAGGTTTACGTTCGTATGAACGATATCGGTGAGGAAGCTTTTGCTGAGTTTAAGAAGTGGGATATCGGCGATATCGTAGAAGTCAAGGGTTATGTTTTCCGTACACGCAGAGGACAGATTTCTGTTCACGCCGAAGCAATCCGACTTCTTACGAAGTCACTTCTTCCTCTTCCCGAAAAGTTCCACGGTCTTACAAACACAGACACAAGATACCGTCAGCGTTATCTTGACCTTATCGTTAACCCTGAGGTTAAGGATACCTTCTTCAAGCGTTCAGCAATCCTTCGCGCAATCCGTGAGTATCTTGACGGGGAGAATTTCATCGAAGTTGAGACTCCAATTCTCGTAAGCAATGCAGGCGGTGCAGCGGCAAGACCGTTCCTTACACATCATAATGCTCTTAACGAAGATTTCAAACTCCGTATTTCTCTTGAGCTTTACCTCAAGCGTCTTATCGTTGGCGGTATGGAAAGAGTTTACGAGATCGGCAGAGTTTTCCGTAACGAAGGCTGTGATACAAGACACAATCCTGAATTTACACTTATGGAGCTCTATCAGGCATATACAGACTACAACGGTATGATGGATCTTACAGAGAATCTTTACCGTTATGTTGCTCAGAAGGTTCTCGGCACAACAAAGGTTGTTTACAACGGTATCGAAATGGATCTCGGTAAGCCCTTTGAGCGTATTACAATGGTTGACGCCGTTAAGAAGTACGCAGGCGTTGACTGGAACGAAGTTGAAACACTTGATGATGCGCGTGCTCTTGCGGACAAGCATCATATTGAATATGAAAAGCGTCACGGCAAGGGTGATATTCTTGCTCTCTTCTTTGAAGAATATGCAGAGGAGCATCTCATTCAGCCTACATTCGTTATCGACCATCCGATCGAAATTTCTCCGCTTACGAAGAAAAAGCCGAGCGACCCGAACTATGTTGAGCGTTTTGAGTTCTTTATGAACGGTTGGGAAATGGCAAATGCTTACTCTGAGCTTAACGATCCGATTGACCAGAGAGAACGTTTCAAGGCTCAGGAAGCTCTTCTTGCGCAGGGCGATGACGAAGCAAACACAACAGACGAGGACTTCCTTACTGCTCTTGAATACGGTATGCCCCCGACAGGCGGTATCGGCTTCGGTATTGACAGAATGTGCATGCTTCTTACAGATTCTTCAGCTATCAGGGATGTTCTTCTCTTCCCGACAATGAAGACTCTTGACTGATTATGATTTCGGTTGTTCTTGCCGCTTATAAAGGCGAAAAGTATATCGCAGAGCAGGTCCGTTCAATCCTTGTGCAACTTGGAGATAATGACGAACTTATTATCTCGGACGATTATCCGCAGGGCGAAACAAGGTCTGCTTTGAACGGTATTATCGAAAAAGACTCACGTGTACGTTATATTCACGGCAGAAGTCTCGGGCTTATTAAAAATTTTGAACACGCTGTAAATAACGCAAAAGGTGACTTTATCTTCCTTTCTGATCAGGATGATGTCTGGCTTGAAGGAAAGGTTGAAGCTGTTATGAATGAATTTGAAAAGGGTGCCGATGTTGTAATGCATGATGCGCTTATAACTGATGGCGAGCTTAATCCTACCGGTGAAAGAGCATTTGTGCTTAATTCGGCAGGGAAGGGTATTTTCAAAAACATTCTTAAAAATTCTTATCAGGGAAGCTGTATGGCGTTCAGAAAAGAAATGAAAGAGCATATTCTGCCCTTTCCTGATAAAATTCCGATGCACGATCAATGGATCGGTCTCAGAGGAGAAAAATACGGCAATGTGCACCTTATAGACCATCCGTACATTCTTTACAGAAGACATTCTGAAAATGTTTCCGGCGGCGGAAGCTCTTTGATTCAGAAAATCAAGTGGAGAATTGATATAATCGGGTGTTTGTTAAGAAAGTAGGGTTTCTTATGGACTGTATGGTTACAGGCAGTATTGTAACTTATAACAATATGTCAACCATAGATGCAACTTTGAAAACTCTTTTTGAGTTTACAAAGGATATTGATTTTAAACTGTACGTTGTCGACAATAATTCGACAGACGGAACAGTTGAACATATAAAAACAAATTATCCTCAGGTTGAATTGATTGCGCTGGACAAGAATGTTGGTTTTGGTGCAGGTCATAATGAGGCGATTAAAGTTATTGATTCGGATTATCATGCCGTAATCAATCCTGATATTATTCTTATTGAGAATTCGATTAAAAAGATGGTTGAATATCTCGAGAGTAATAAAGATATCGGACTTCTTTCTCCTAAAATCTGTTTTCCTGACGGTAAAGAGCAGATTTTAGGCAAAAAGGTTCCGCATTTAAAATACATTTTTGCGAGCAGACTGCGTGGCAAGGAACCCGGAAAACTCCTCAGGGAGTATGCAATGCTTGACTGCGATCTTACAAAGCCGAGGGAAATTGAAAACGCAACAGGCTGTTTTATGATGTTCAGAACATCCGTGCTTAAGAAAATCGGCGGTTTTGATGAACGCTATTTTATGTATTTTGAGGATGCAGATATTACCCGAGAAGCAAAAAAGCTTTCGCGTGTAGTTTACTATCCCGATGCTGTTGTTTCACATGTATGGAACAGAGACAGCAAGCATAATTATAAACTTCTTGCTATTCACATTCACTCAATGCTTAAGTATTATTTGAAGTGGAAAACGATCTGAGGTGAGCGATATGAATGAAAAAACGGCAAAAGCTAAAAAAATTCCGATGAAGAACTATCTTAAAAATGCATATAAGTACAGATATCTTGTGCAGGAAATCGTCAGAAAGAACATAAAACTGCAGTACAGAAACTCTTTCCTTGGTATGTTCTGGACCTTCCTTCAGCCGCTTTTCACTATGATCGTGCTGGTACTTATATTCAGCAATGTTTTCGGCAGCTCAAGCTCAGGCGTTGTATGCTATCCCGTTTATGTTCTTTGCGGACGTCTTATTTATGAATGCTTCTCTCAGTCAACTAAAAGGGCAATGCGTTCAATCCGTAACAGCGCATCGATAATAAAAAAGGTTTATGTTCCGAAATATGTCTACCCGTTGTCAAATGTGCTTGCGAACTTTGTAACATTCCTTATTTCTCTTACTGTTCTGGTTGTTGTATTTGCATTTTTCTTCATTTTCCAGCATGATGTTTATCCGGATCTTGTGCTTTCGTGGAGGTTCCTTCTGATAATTGTACCGATTGCACTTTTGTTCCTGCTGAGCCTTGGTTGCGGTATGATTCTCAGTGTTCTCAATGTTTTCTTTAAAGATATTGAGTATATTTACGAAGTTTTCTGTATGCTTCTGTTTTATATCACTCCTGTTTTCTACAAGGTCAGCAACCTTAACCTCGGAGGAAAAGCATGGTTCGGATATATTCTTAAGCTGAATCCGTTATATTGGATTGTTGATTTGTTCAGAAGCTGTGTTCTTGTAAACGGCTTTGATTGGAACTGGACAGGCTTCGCATATGTTCTTGTTTTTTCAATCGGTTCAATTGTAGCCGGCGGCTACTTTTTCTATAAAAAGCAGGACAAATTTATTCTTCATATCTGATGAGGTGTTAATATGGCAAAACCGGCTGTTGTTGTTGACCACGTCAGCATATTGTTTAATCTTAACAGTGAAAAAATAGATAATATCAAAGAATACTTTATCAAGCTTATAACAAAGAAGCTTCACTATACTGAATTCTGGGCTCTTAAGGATGTTTCCTTTAAGGTGGAAAAAGGAGAAAGAATCGGTATTCTCGGCTTTAACGGTGCAGGTAAAAGTACACTCCTGAAGACAGTTGCGGGTGTTCTTAAGCCGACTAAGGGTACTGTTTCCGTAAGCGGTGTTATTGCGCCTTTGCTTGAGCTTGGCGCTGGCTTTGATATGAACTATTCGGGTAAGGAAAACATTTTTCTCTACGGTGCAACGATGGGTTATTCACGCAAATTCATCGAAAGCAAGTATGACGAGATTGTTGAATTTTCCGAACTCGGTGACTTTATCAATGTGCCGATCAAGAATTATTCTTCAGGTATGCGTGCGCGTCTCGGTTTCTCAATTGCAACTGCAGTTGAGCCTGATGTGCTTATCCTTGATGAGGTTCTTTCTGTCGGTGATGCAAAATTCCGCAAAAAGAGCGAGGAGAAAGTCAGATCTATGTTTGACAAGGGTGTGACCGTGCTTTTCGTTTCACACAGCACAGATCAGGTGAGACGACTTTGTAACAAAGCTATCATCCTCAAAAAAGGTGAGATTATCGCGTCGGGCGATGTGAATGAAGTTTGTGCAAAGTACGATGAACTTGTAAATAAAAAATAATTTTAAAAGCTCCTGTTCTGATATTCCGGTCAAAACGGAGCTTTTATTTCGGACGTGTTAATATGAAAAATCTTTTTTACGGCATATACGCTTTTATGTTCAATATCTTTCGTTTTTTGCCGATGAAAAAGAATAAAGTTTCTTTTTTATCTCCTCATAACGAAAGCTTTAATGACAGCCTCGGTGCTGTGCTCAATGAAGTTATAATGCGTGACGAGTTCATAATATGTAAGATTTCGTGCAGGGACCTTCAGATTGATAAATCTTCGCTCAGCAATCTTATCAGAAGTGCTTTGAAAGCAATGCGATTCTTTACCGTCAAAGCTTATCATCTTGCGACTTCACACTATGTTTTTATGAATGATAACTTTATGCCGATGGCAAAGTTGAACTTCAGAAGAGAAGCTGTAATCACTCAGCTTTGGCATGCTGAGGGTGTATTCAAACGTTTCGGTATGCATATTGAACAGCCTGAAGAAATCCGTAACCTTGAAATTCAGGGCAATAACAAGCTTTCATATGTTGTTTGCTCATCAGAAGGTATTGCGGATATTTATTCGGAAGCCTTTGGCGTTCCGCGTTATAAGGTGCTTCCCCTCGGAGCGCCGAGAATTGATGAGTTTTTCAAAAAAGTAAATCAGGAAAGACTCCGTGCAGATTTCGATAAGGAGTTTCCTGAGTGTAAAGGAAAGAAGCTTGTGCTGTATGCACCGACATTCCGTGACGACAGAGAGGATGACAGACACCTTCTTGACTCATTGGATATAGCCGCATTCAACGAACGTTTCGGGGAAGAATACTGTTTGCTTGTAAGGCTTCATCCTCAGGTAAGGACAGGAAACGCTGACATTTCGGGTGCAACCGATGTCGGTGATTATAAGAAGCTTAATAATCTTATAATACTTGCTGACGTAATGATAACTGATTATTCTTCAATCTGTATGGATTTTGCATTTCTTGAAAAGCCGATTTATTTTTATGCTTTTGATCTTGAAAAATATGTGTCTGACAGGTCATTTTATGAGGATTACGAGTCTTATGTTCCGGGTCCTGTTGCAAGGGATTTTCAGACTCTGCTCAACCTTCTAAACAATAATGTTGCTCAGTCTTATCAACGAAGAATGTCAGATTTTAAATTCTATAATTTCGGCACTCAGGACGGCAACGCATCAGAAAGGGTAGTAGACAGAATTATATATGGCAAAGAATAAAGAAGATGTTAGGTCATCTTCTTTTTCTTTTTGTTTATAAAATCTGATTAATAGAATGAATTAATTTAATGTTGTTATAATACTATTAGTGTGCCTGTTATATCGATGTATATGCTGTCAATATATTGTGTTTATTGATTTATTATGAGTTTTTTTGTACAATATGCTGAAATTTTGATAAAAAAATACACATCAAACAATATTTATACAATATACAGATATAACAAGTTATAAGAAACACAATATATTGCGCTTTTTATACGTAAAACAATATTTTTCAGAAAACAAAAAATATGTTGCACTTGAGAGTGAAAAATGATATAATTTCAAAGGTATAAATTATCCTGGTGTTTTCAGGTAAATGTGTAAATTCCTTTCTTGTTTATATATTAAGATTATCAGAATTGGGAGTGTACTTAATGGATAAGATTTTCATTAATGGCGGAAATCCTCTCCGTGGCGAAGTCACGATAAGCGGTGCGAAAAATGCCGCAGTCGCTATTCTTCCTGCAATTATTCTCGCACAGGATGTGTGCCGAGTTGAAAATATCCCTGCAATCAGCGATGTTGATATGATGATCAGAATTCTTCATCAGCTGGGTGCAAAGACCAAAAAGATTGATGACACGACTTATGAGATTGATTCTTCTACAATCAATTCATACGTTGTAACTCACGATATGACAAAGCATCTCAGAGCGTCTTACTACCTTATCGGTGCACTTCTTGCAAGGTTTGGCCGTGCAAAGGTTGCAATGCCGGGTGGATGCAACTTTGGCGTAAGACCCATCGACCAACACATCAAGGGATTTCAGCTTCTCGGTTCTGAGGTAAGCTTCAAAGAGAATGCTATGATTGACGTTGAAGCTCCTGAGCTTACAGGCGGACTTGTTTATTTTGATGTTGTTTCAGTCGGTGCTACAATCAACCTTATGCTTGCTGCAGTAAAGGCTAAAGGTCTTACAATTATCGAAAACGCTGCTAAAGAGCCTCACATCGTTGACCTTGCAAACTTCCTTAATTCAATGGGAGCGGATGTAAGGGGCGCAGGTACCGACGTTATCAAAATCCGTGGCGTTGAGCAGATGCACGGATGCACATATTCAATTATCCCCGACCAGATTGAAGCTGGAACGTTTATGGTTGCTGCTGTTGCAACTAAGGGTGAGGTTCTTATTAAGAATGTTATCCCGAAACACCTTGAATCAATTACTGCAAAGCTTCTTCAAAGTGGTGCAACGGTTGAGGAATATGACGATTCGGTCCTTGTTAAAGGTAACGGACGTCCGGGTAAGTGCAATGTAAAGACTATGCCTCATCCCGGTTTCCCGACGGATATGCAGCCGCAGATTGCAACAATGCTTGCAATTGCTGACGGTACAAGTATTGTTTCTGAGGGTGTATGGGACAGCAGATTCCAGTATGTTGAACAGCTTACAAGAATGGGCGCAAATATTTCCGTTAACGGTAAGGCTGCAACTATTGAAGGTGTTGAAACTCTTAACGGTTCTCCTGTTAAAGCAGATGACCTTCGTGCAGGTGCCGCAATGCTTATTGCCGGTCTTGTTGCAAAGGGAACAACATCTATTGAAAACATTGTATATATCGACCGTGGTTATGACAATGTTGTCGGAAAATTCCAGGCACTCGGAGCTGATATCTGGCGTGTAAATGATGCGGATTCTCCGAAAGCTATTGACGATTCTGAGGCGGTATAAAATTTACTGAGGTGTAAAATGGCGCGATTTTCTTCACTTTTTTCTTCCAGCAGCGGAAACTGTTCCTACATAGGTTCCGCGAAGGGCGGAATACTTATTGATGCGGGAGTAAGCGCCAAACAAATCAATCTGAAACTTGATTGCATTGGTGTCAACCCCGTTGACATCGGTGCAATTTTTGTTACACACGAACATTCCGATCATGTACGCGGTTTGCGTGTTTTTGCTTCCAGACATAAAATTCCCGTTTATGCAACTCAAGGTACGGTTGATGCTCTGATTGGTTCGGGAGTAGCCAACGGAAGCTTTGAAATCAATCCTGTCGACAGTAACGGTGTTGAGATTAACGGACAGTTTATCGTTCCGTTCAAAACCTCTCACGACTCTGCACAGAGCTGTGGCTTTGTTGTCACAACTACAGATGACCGTAAGATTGCAGTTGCAACGGATACGGGCTATGTTACCGAAGAAACCAGGGCAGCGGTTAAGGGCTGTGACCTTATTCTTGCTGAGTCAAACCATGATATAGGCATGGTCAGAAACGGTATTTACCCTTACTTGCTGAAAAGGAGGATACTTTCAGATATCGGACATCTGTCCAATATCGATTGTAGTAATTTTGTTACAGAGCTTGTAAAGAACGGCACAACACGGATTGTTCTCGGTCATCTCAGCAAAGAGAATAATATACCTGAATTGGCTTTTCAGACGTCCAAATCAGCACTTGACTGTGCAGGTGCCGTTCAGTTCAGGGATTACATATTGACGGTTGCAGGCGACAGCGAAATAGAAACGGTGGTGTTGTAATGCAGACGGTTACAATTATCTGTGAAGGAAAACTGAAAGAAAAGTATCTTCGTGATGCCTGTGCTGAATATGCAAAAAGATTATCTGCATATTGCAAGCTGAACATTATTGAGCTTAATCCGCACAGAGTTTCTGAAAATCCCTCTGCAGCGGAAATTGATGCGGTACTTGAAGCTGAAGCAAAGGAAATTCTTGCAAAAATCCCCAATACAGCAAAGGTTTACGCTATGTGTATTGAGGGTAAACAAATGCCGTCGGAAAAACTTGCTAAGGAGATTTCTTTCTGCGCGGTACAGGGATTTAATAATATTGTGTTTATAATCGGCGGTTCACACGGACTCAGCGATTCTGTTAAAAAAAGAGCTGATTTTAAGCTTTCAATGTCTGAAATGACCTTTCCTCATCAGCTTGCAAGAGTTATGCTTATTGAACAGATTTACAGAGCATATCAGATTTCAAATGGCGGAAAATATCACAAATAAAATGCTTGCACATCATTTAAGATGTACAAGCATTTTTTAGTTATTGTAGTTTGTTTTAAGCTTATCACCGAACATATTCGTATAGAATTCGTTGATATAGCTGAAGGTGAATGAAGTGCTTTCAACACCGTGTTGAGAAGCTAATTCCTCGTTATATTCGGCTAACGGAATA
Source organism: Acutalibacteraceae bacterium (assembly GCA_045589535.1). GTDB lineage: Bacteria > Bacillota > Clostridia > Oscillospirales > Acutalibacteraceae > CAG-488. The sequence goes on from JAZNPE010000025.1 coordinate 16,947, forward strand.
ATTCGTACATTTTTAAATCCGCTGTTATAATGGGTTATTGTCGGAATAAGATGAACTGAGGACACTGTTGTTTTTCCTGTTGAAAAGTCTTTTTCAAAAGTAATATCGGCGATTCCTGCGAGCATATTATTTTTCTTGTTCTGACAGGAAATGATATTACCGAGCGACCATATAACAAGTGCATCTTCGCCGTCACCGTTTGGCATAAATTCAATTGGCTGAAGAACGTGAGGTCCTGTTCCGATAATTACATCTGCGCCGAATTCAAGAAGCTTTGCGGTTATTTCTTTCTGTGATTTATCGGGAGTTGTTATGTCCTCGGTCTGCCAATGCATTGAAACGCAGACAACGTCAGAAACAGCTTTTGCATTGTCAATCATCTGCTTCATTGTTGCATAAATTTCGTCCTTTGTGTATCTTGTATCGGTAAGGTACACAAGACCGAGGTCAGAATCCTTTGGTACAACAAGACCGTTAAGGAATTCCGTGAAGCCTACAAACGAGAGCTTGATGCCGTTCACTTCTCTTACCTGAGGCTTCATCATATCTTCACGAGTTTCGTAAAGACCTGTAAGAAGAATGTTTTCTTTTGACTTAAAAAGTTCAATATCGTTAAGAGCACCCGAAACTTTTTTGTCCATTGTATGATTTGTTGATTGGTTGAAAACGTCAAAACCTACATCTATCATTTCGTCAAGTAATTGCTCAGGTGAATTGAAAAGCGGGTAGGAAGACGGCTCACTCTCAGGGTCAATGATTGTTTCCTGATTGATAAATGCAAGGTCAGACAATGCAATTATATCGCGGATTTCATTGTAGGAATAGCTGAAATCGTATCCGTCACCGTCAGTTCTTTCCTTTGCCTGATTGTAAATACTGCGGTGGATAAGGTTGTCACCGGCACACATAAAGCGCGCGGTCTGTTTCCCGTTATTCAGTGCAGAGTTATCCGTAGCGTTTTCACCGTCACTGATGCTGTTGCTGAAAACCGAGCCGTTATTCATTCGTGAATTGTCAATGATTATTATCATTGAACTGAGTACTATTGCAAGGCAAAGGATGCAGTTTACAACAAGAAATGCAATTTTGCCGGAGGTCCATTTATGAGTATCCTTCATCTTTTCATCTCCGTTTTTTATTTCAAATAATTATATCATACAATCAATCGCTTTGCAATAATTGTTCTGCTTTGTTTGTAGTACGGATAAACAAAAAATACAGGCAGAATAAGCAAGCAGGCGAGGGCATAAGGCAAAAAACTCAGCTTAAATTTAACTACCGTAAAAATGTGACCCTCAAGCAGGTTTACGCTTTGCCTGATGCATTGTATTATCCCGAGGTCAGGATTTGATACAAGAAGATAATTTGCAAGAAAATAACGCTGGATAATAACAAAACGGAAGGTAAAACCGATAGCGGTCAGAATCAAAGCACCGATACAAAGCGACAGAAACAGATATATTTCAATGCCGCCGCTGAAAGCTGTTGCTACAATAACGAAAGCGACTGCAACAGCAGGTGTAAAAAAGAGAATTGTCCAGAAAGCTTTTAATGCAAACAATACCAAACGAAGTCCAGCTGCCTTTAGGGAAAGGGTAGGCTTCATCCAATACATAAAACGTCTGAAACAGTACTTTTTTCGCTCCGTTCTGCCGCTGTACCAGGCTTCTTCTCCCATAGTTACCGCACAGTAAAATACATATGCAAGAAAGCCTACGGAAAAGTAATATAAGCATCTGCTGCCTCGGAGCACATACAGATAATTTACAGCTATATTATTTTCATACATTCCCGTTGCTACTTTGAAAAGATAGGGAGAAACAGTCAGAATAACGGTAACCAAGAGAGCAAAAAAAGGAATCAATATTGATTTAAGATATTTGTTTTTATTGTTGATTAAGGCAGTTTTTCGTATTTCTTTAAACAGCATAAAATCACCCAAGGGAATGATTGACTTTCTTATACTGAAATATTCAAGGCGGTACAGCAAAACTGCACCGCCTTGATATATTATTTGTTATATGCCTGTATAATTGCCTGAGCGAGCTGATCGGGACATGACGTGCTCTTGAATCCGCAGGTAATACCTGAAAGCTTTTCTGTTACCTCTTCAACTGTCATACCTTCAACGAGCTTTGCAATTCCTTTAAGGTTGCCGTTACAACCGCCATAGAAGCTTACGTTTGAAATAATATTATCGTTAATATCAAATGTTATCTGACTTGCACAAGTGCCTCTTGTTCTGTAAGTATATGTCATATTAAAACCTCCTGTTTCTGTTAATTCCTTGAATATCTTAAAGTAATTGCAGTTGTTTGTCAAGTCATAATGTAGAGTAATGCAAGAATAAGCATTTTATCTCCTCCGTCACTCGAGAGAAGAAGAATGAGCGCAAGTATCAGCGAAATATCATTGTTATTATTTGTCGAAGTTGAATTGAACAGATTGAATATCTGTTTTGTTTTTTGATTTGCATTGCAGGTGTTGCGATTGTTGTTTGTACGGTGTTCTGTATTAAAACTTTGTTTATAAATATGATTTATGTCAGAAATTTCTGCCATTCGTTTCATTTCACGTGCGTATTCTGCGGCTTTGTCAAACTCCTTCTGTTGCACTCAATCACACCCTTCAAAACTTATCTTTTAATCCTGCAATCATCGGCATAATCTCAAGTAATTTCAGAATCTGCATTGCTTCATCAGCCTTTTTCTGCCTTTCACGGCTAAGGTTGGGTTTGAGCGCCTCAATAAGCCTGCATCTTTTTCCGGAATCTGAATTCATAAGCGACATTATTTTACCTATATTGGAAATCATATCAGGATTAAAAGAAGAAAAACTGTTTGAGCTGAAAAAAGGATTCGTTTCTTTTTGCGAATTATCTGCGTTTTTTTCACTGTTAAAGTCGTTACCGAAAATTGCCTGTGCTGTTTCTTTCAGTGACTGAATATCGTCGGGTGTGAGAGATGCAATAATATCATTTAAGTTTTCCATCATTTTTACCGTTTAACTTTTCAATAATCTGACGTGCAGCACTTGAATTCAGAATTGCATCAATTTTGCTTCTGTCATTCAGTATCCTGTCAAGTTCTGCCTGCTCGTCGTTATTAAGCTCTGATCTTATTTTACTTGCTGTCTGCATTTTTGTGTTGTTATCTGAATTCTTCAGAAGGCTCATAAAAGCAGACAGGTCAAACTGTTTGTTATTTCTCATTTACAACCACACTCCGATGATATATAATGTATTTAAAGTATATTAATTTTCAGGGGGTTTATGTTTGCGTATTTTAGTTCTTTCTGATTCTCACGGTGACCCGTATGCCATTAAACAAGCTGTGGATGAGCAACCAACGGCCGGAATTCTTTTTTATCTCGGTGACGGTGAACATGACCTTTCATTGGTTGAGGGCAGACATAATATTTACATTCATAAAGTTAAAGGTAACTGTGATTTCGGAAGTACTCTTCCGAGTTATATTATTGATGAGGTCGATGGTGTAAGGGTTTATGCAACACACGGTTATGTTGAAAGAGTTAAGTACGGTAAAATTCTTTTACGGCAGTATGCTGCCGATAATAAAGCTACTATTGCATTATATGGCCATACACACGTTGCTGACACAACTTATGATGATGGAATCTGGCTTATCAATCCCGGAAGTATCCGTATGGGTGAATATGCGGTTGTGGACATAACCCCGAAAGGAATTATGCCGATTCTTATGAAGCTTAAATTATAAGTAATAAACCTCCGTATTTCAGCATAGTTTAAAGTAGCTGAATTACGGAGGTTTTTTTATGTTTGTATTTTCTGTCAGGGCGAACAAGCCTAAGCTGATTGCCGCACTTTGTGTTTTGCTGGTTGTACTCGTGATTATATCGTTTTTTATTGATGGGAAAAACAGTCCTGTTACGAAAGGTACAGAAATCAATGCTAAAGCCACAACATCTGAAGAACGCATCGCCTTTCTTTCACAGTTCGGGTGGAAAATAAATGAAGATCCCGTTGAAGTTACTGAGGTCATAATACCTTCCGAGTTTAACGATACATATTCAAAGTATAATGAAATTCAGAAAAAACAGTCAATGGATCTTGAGCCCTATAAAGGCAAAAGAGTAAAAAAATGGGTTTATGAAGTAAAGAATTACCCGGGCTATGCGGAAGAAAGCGGCTGTATAAGAGCTACACTTCTTATTTTCGAAGGTATGGTAATCGGTGGAGATGTTTCTTCTCTTGAACCTGAAGGATTTATGCAGGGATTTGATTTGCCTGAAGAAACTACACAGGCTGCAACAAAGAGCTAACGGAGCTTCTGCTTCGGGTTAATCTGAGCGATGATAATTGCCGCAAAGATGACAGCACAGCCGATGTATTCTACAGTCTGAAGAGTTTCGTGAGGCGGCATAATGAAAGCGAATAAAACAGCAAAAACTGATTCAAGACAGCAAAGCATAGCAGCAATTGTCGGCTCGGTGTATTTCTGACCGATAACCTGGAAAGTAAAACCGACACCGCTGCTGAGTACACCTGAATAAAGAATAGGGATTGCAGCATCCATAATTTTATCTGCTGACGGATTTTCAAAAATGAACATCAGTATGCAGGATATGATACCTGTTATAAAGAACTGACCGCAGGAAATGATGATTGCGTCGACTTTTTTTGTAGATTTATCAATGATGATGAAGTGGATGGAATAGGCTAAAGCACAGCCTATTCCGAGAAGCTCACCTTTACCAATGGCAAAGGTGCTTGATGTTCCCATACATAAAAGATACATTCCGGCAAGTCCGAGCACGACACCGATCCATACCGTAAAAGGTATTTTCTTTTTCAGGAACAATCCGAGAATAGGAACGAATATCATATACAATGCGGTCAGAAATCCGATTTTTCCGGTTTCGGTGTAATTAAATGCAAACTGCTGAAAAGTACTTGCAACAAACAAGCAAAGTCCGATTGGTATTATAGCGAGAATATTTGCTTTCATGAGAGATTTCTTCTCTTCTTTGCTGATCTTTTGCGGATTTTTCTTTTTTTGTATCAGTATAAACGGAAAAAGTACGGCAGAGCCGATCAGCATTCTTATTCCGTTGAACGTAAAACCCTCAACGTGGTTCATTCCTTCGTTCTGTGCAACAAAGGAAAGCCCCCATATCATTGCCGCGATGATGAGAAGAAGCGGACCAAAAAGTTTGTTTTTTGCTGTCATTTGTATTTTTCCTTTCATTTTTGTTAAACGAACGGAATTAATTATAGTGCCGCAAAGAAAAAAAGTCAAATATTACTTCAAATAAATTGATTTATTGTTGATTTAGTGGTATAATATCGAAAGTTATGTGCTCAGAAAACCAAGGAGGTCAAAAATAATGGCTGTTTGTAATGTAATTTCTCACAGAGGTGCAAATAGGGTTACACCGCAGAATACGATTGAGGCTTTTAAAAAGGCTATTCAGTTCAGAGCTGACGGCTTTGAAACTGATGTTCACCTTACAAGTGACGGTGTACCCGTAATCTGTCATAACTATACAATTGACAAAACCTCTGACGGTAAGGGTGCAATTTCTAAAAACACTCTTGATTACCTCAAAGGCTTTGACTTTGGTTCGTATTTCCATCACACATTCAAGGGCACGGAGATTCCTACACTTGAGGAGTTTCTCGCTCTTTCAGAAAAAGCGAACCTTAAGGTGCTTAATATTGAAATCAAAAGTCCCCGCAGTAAGGATTACACAATTGTTGACAAGGTAATCGAGGCTGTTAAGGCTCACAATCTTTTTGATAAGCTTCTTATTTCAAGCTTTGACCCCGATTTGTTGGTTTATATCAAGGACTATGATGAAAACTGCAAAACAGGTTTTCTGTATTCTCCGGACAAGCCGATTACTTACAAGCAGGTGCTCGGAAATGAAATCGGATTTGCAAAAAGCATCGATGCAGACGCACTTCATCCGCACCAGATTTTCGTTAATCAGGAGCTTGTTGATGCTGCCCATGAAAACGGAATTATGGTTAATCCCTGGACAGTAAACAAGGAAAAAGATATCATCAAGCTTGTTAATATGGGTGTTGACGGTGTCATTACCGATGTTCCCAATATTGCAAAGAGATTAATTGAATCATTATAAAAAAAAGTGGCTACCTTTTTGGCAGCCACTTTTTTTACATAACTATATTTAAAATTTCAGGGAAAGTGTTGATTGTGTAATCAGGTGTTTCAACGTTTCCAAAGCCGAAAGAAGCAAAGATAAAGGGGAGCCCTGCAAATTTTGCCGCATCCGCATCGCCTTGGGTATCGCCGACGAATATAGAGTTCTTAAACCCGTTTCTTTCAAGAAGAATTTTTAAATTCTCACCTTTCGGAAGGCATCTTGCATCAGGATGCTCCGAGTCGCAGAAGTAACCCTCAAGCTTATGAAAACGAAGGAAGGTTTCAATATATCCGTCTTGACAGTTGCTGACAATATAAAGCTTAAAATGTTTTTTCAGCTCTGAAAGAGTTTCTTCAAGACCGTCAAAAAGCATACCGCCTTTTTCTGAAAGAATTTCGTCACATGTAACAACTCCGTCTTCAAAAAACTTCATCTGTGTTTTAGAATCAAGCTTGGGGTAGAGCTTGTTCATAAGATCAATTTTATTAAGTCCGAGTGCGCCTGCCATATCTTCCTTTGTGATTCTCGGCAGATTGTATTTATCCGCTGTAATAATCCAGGCTTCTGTAATTGCTTCAAGCGGATTCCAGAGTGTACCGTCAAGGTCAAATCCTATGCTGTCATATTTCATAATCTATTCCTCCAAACAAGTATGATAATACAATAAACTTCCCGTTTTGTCAAAAAGTATTCCTGAAATTTTTGTGGAAAGTAAAAGATTTGTGTGTTATAATAAACAAAATCTATTTTTCAGGGTGATGAAAATGCAGATTAAAATAAGTGATGAAATTAAAAGCCTTGTTCCGTCGTGTGTTCTCGGTGTTGTAAGATACAAGGCTTTGATTGAAAAAAGCAGTCAGGAACTTACAGAATATTTCGACGGAATAATGGACGATATCGGCTCAAAATATATAACAAAGGATATTGCTGATATGCCGCACATACGCCCTACAAGAGCCGCCTATAAAGCTCTCGGTAAGGATCCTCATTCCTACAGAGGTGCGGCAGAGCAGATGCTTCGCAGAGTTATTCTTAAAAAGGGACTTTATCACGTCAATAATGCGGTTGATATCAATAATATAATTTCGGTAACTTCAGGTTATTCGATCGGCTCGTACGATGTTTCTGCAATTGTGGGCGATGCCGTGCTTTGTAGAGCGCCCGAGGGTACGCATTACAAGGGTATAGGCAAGGATGACTATGAATATAACGTAGAATTTCTGCCTGCTTTCTTTGACGATGCAGGCTGTTTCGGCAACCCGTCAAGCGATAGTCAGAGAACAATGCTTAAAAACGGCGTCAGAGAGGTCATATTCGTCTTTTATGCCTTTGACGGCAAAGATGGTCTTGAATACTGGATGAACGAAACAGAGAGGCTTCTTTCCGAATATTGCGAAGATTACGAGACGATTGAAAAGATTATTATAGAATAGGAGAAACACTATGCTTGAATATTTTGATTTTGACCAGAATAACGAAAGAGTCCTTTGCGAAATGGACGGTAAAAATGCTGAAATGCTTATGACGATAAAAGTTAAGAAGCTCCTGAAAGGTGAAAACTTTGAAGTATATGAGGAGAATAATGAAACAGCTTTTCTTATTCTCAAGGGTAACCTTGATATAAGCTGGAACGGAAGAACGGAAAATATGGTGCGCAAGAACCCGTTCGAAAAAACACCGTACTGTCTTCACGTATGCAAGGGTATAAAAGTGACTGTTACTGCAAATGCTGATAGTGAGTTTATCGTTCAGCAGACTGATAACGACAGAGATTTTGAACCTGTTTTCTATAAACCTGAGGATTGTCTTTATCAGCATTTCGGAAAGGATCAGTGGGAGGGTACGGGCTCAAGAATTGTTTCAACAATGTTTGACTATGACAATGCACCGTATTCGAACATGGTTATGGGCGAAGTTTTCAATCAGCCGGGCAGATGGTCAAGCTACCCGCCGCACCATCATCCGCATCCCGAGGTATATTACTATCAGTTTGATCCTCAGCAGGGCTTTGGCGCTTGCTTCAACGGTGATGATGTGTTCAAGAGTGTTGACGGTTCTTTCTGCACAATCGAGGACGGAAAGGATCATCAGCAGGTTGTAGCACCGGGATATACGATGTATTATGTATGGATGATAAGACATTTGGACGGTGACCCGTGGTATAAAACAACACGTTACTATGCAAAAGAGCACGAATGGCTCACAAAAGCAGATTAAAAATTTTCTCCGCACAGCTGAAGTTGTGCGGAGTGTTTTTATAAATTATTAAGAAATTCAAGCCATTTTTTACTGATTGCCTCGATTGAGTGTGTGTTCAGAAGTTCTCTTGCGTTAGATGAAAGTTTATCTGAAAGCTCAGGATTGTTTATGATTTCAAGAATTGATTCAGCAATCTGATTTGTGTTTCCTACATCAACGAGAATTCCGTTTTTGCCGTTTTCAATCAGTTCTTCGGGCCCCATATCACAGCGGGTTGAAACGCAGGGAACCCCCATAGCCATAGCTTCCATAAGTACATTCGGCATACCCTCAAGGTCAGAAGAAAGCACGAAAACATCGGATTGGTTAACAACTTTAACTGCCTGCGGATCAGTGCCGGGTAAAAATATTCTTTCCTCAAGACCGAGTGAAGAAATTTTTTCTTCAAGCTCTTTTCGAAGCTCTCCTTCGCCGAAGATAATCATCTTGTGCTCCGGTATTTTTTTGCTTATTGAGGCAAAAGCGTCAATAAGAATATCGAATCGCTTCTGTTCGTTAAGCCGTCCCACAGCACAGATAAGCTTTTCTCTTTCAGCCGGCGGAGCAAGAGTATAAACCGTTTCGTTGAAAATGGCGTTGGGGATAATAACGTCATTTTTTCTTAACTTATCAGTGAAGAAAAGCGAAGATTTTTTTGTCTGGAAGATGTAACCGTTGCAAAGCTTGTAGAAAAATTTTCTGAGAAAAGAGTTGATTTTTGTAGCTTTATATTTGTACGGATTATTCCTTTCGGTACCGACTGATTTTGTTTTTGTGAATGCTGTGGCGATAACGGTATACCATGTAATTGAAAAGCTCATTCCGATAAGTACATCAAGCTTCCTTTTTTTGATGAATGAACGGATTTTAAGCATTCTTTTAAATGCGCCGAGAATCCTTTTCACTGAAAGTGAAAGAGCAATTTCGTCGAATCCGAGGCGAAGATGCGTAACCTTATCATCCAAAGGGTAAAAGCTGTCAACATCTTTGAATGTGATTATTTCTGTATGAACACCTTTTTTTGAAAAATAGTTTGCAAGCGATACAGTTGCTCTTTCAGCTCCGCCTGCATTAAGGTCATTTATCAGAAAACCTATTTTCATATTATATCCTCATTTTTTGATTTTATTAAGGCTGCTGTATAAAGGGAGTCCTGCCAAATAACAGACAATAATTTCACCGAATGCAACGCTTGCACCGGCAGAAAGAAAACCTAACAGGCTGAATCCTTCGGGAAGAAAAAATGCTATTTCAAGTCCTACAATTACCCCGTTGAACAAAACAGGAAAGATGAGCGAAAGTAACGGAAGGTTTCTGAAACAGATTTTTCGTGTTAATCTTGAACAGATTGCAGCAAGTAAGGTTGCAAGAGAACCGCAGATAATATCTACAAGACCTAAAGGACTGTTCAGATTTGCGATAATGCAACCGATAGTGAGCCCGGGGATCGCTGCCGGTGTAAGAACAGGCAACACGGTCAGAGCTTCGGCAATTCTGAACTGAACAGAGCCGAAGGAAATCGGTGCACAGATAAATGTCACGGCAACGTAAATGCCGGCAATAAGTGCACCCTGTACAAGATAGTACGTGCGGTTGTTTTTAGTTTTCATAATAATTCTCCTTAGTTTTGTTTATAGTCAGGATGGTTTCGAACTGACTTTTATTCAGGGGTGTTGCAATAATTTATTTTACCATATTGCTTTCTTTTTTTCAACCGGATTGCAAAATTTGACAAAATATTATTTATATTTACTTTTTTTTCATTTTATGTTAGAATACATACGAAAAGGGGTAATTGCTATGATTGAAAAAAAGACTATGCCTTTAGCTGATAAGCTTAAGGAGTTAAGAAAAAATTTTTGTATGACTCAGGATGATATCGCGGAGCTGCTTGACATGAGCCGTACAACATTTTCTAAATATGAAAACGGTGCGGCAAATCCACCGCTTTCTGTACTGCGTAAGCTTTCTGCAATTTACAATGTGCCGATTGAATATCTCATTCACGATGAGCATTCGTCAAAAATGATTTTCAACTCCGGTACAGAAGATAAGGTGCCTGAAGAAGAATCCGGTTTTCAGTATTTTTCTCAGCTTACAAAGGAAGAAAGAATGCTTATACTTAAATTGCGTCTTATGAAGAAAGAGAAAAAAGCGGAGATTATGCGTTCAATTGAATCTGATGATGAATAAAGAACAGTGCTTCGGCACTGTTTTTTTGCATAAAAACAGTGATTTTGTTTATCATAATCAGGAGTGGAGGATTTGATTATGATAACAATAGGTTTTTATGATGCTAAGCCGTATGATATAGAATATTTCAATCTTATAAACGAACAGTACAGTTTTAAAATTAAATATATTGAAGCAAGACTTAATGAAAACACGGCAATGCTTGCGTGTGACTGTGATGCTGTGTGTGCTTTTGTAAGTGATGATGTATCTGCGGCGGTTATCGACAGGCTTTGTTCCTGCGGAGTGAAGCTGATTGCAATGCGTTGCGCAGGTTATAACAATGTCGATATTAAATATGCCGAGAATAAAATCCCTGTAGTAAGAGTGCCTGCGTATTCTCCGTATGCAGTTGCCGAACACGCAATAGCTATGCTGCTTACCCTTAACAGAAGGACTCACAAAGCGTTTTTAAGAACGCGCGACTTTAACTTCAGCCTTAACGGGTTGACGGGCTTTGATCTTCATTCAAAAACTGTTGGTGTAATCGGTACGGGCAACATAGGAAGTGTTTTTATTGATATCTGCAAAGGATTCGGAATGAAAGTTGTTGCATATGATGTGAACAGAACCATGACAGATGTTGAATACGTTGAGCTTGATACACTTTTCAGAAAGTCAGATATAATTTCTCTTCACTGTCCGCTGAATCACAGTACCTACCATATGATTGATAAACAAAGTATTTCAAAAATGAAAAAGAATGTTTTTATCGTAAATACATCACGAGGTGCTCTGATTAACAGTGAAGACCTGCTTGAAGCACTTCTTAATGAAAGGATAGGCGGTGCCTGTCTTGATGTTTATGAAGAAGAAGTAAACCTGTTTTACGAAGATAATTCGGAAACAATTATAAAAGACGAAATCCTTTCGCGTCTTATAGGTCTTCCGAATGTAATTGTAACTTCACATCAGGGTTTTTTAACGCGTGAAGCCCTTACAAATATTGCGTCAACAACCCTTGAAAATATCAGTGAGTTTTTTATGGAAGGCAGTTTACCGAACAAAATTCAGTATAAATCACTAAAAAGTTAAAAATATGGAGTAAAGTACCGAATAAGGGACTAAAAATCCGAAAAATAACGAACATTTGTGTTGACAAATTAAAATTATCTGCTATAATAGTACTTGTAAAGAACAAATGTTCACAAAATGTTCGGTTTATATTCGGAGGTAATTATTATGACATTATTATTTGCAATTAAAGTTATTCTTTCAGTTATCGCAGTTTTGTTTGTATCATACGGCTTGCTTCATGAGGACAAGGTTGTTGCTTTTGAAGATGCAGTTATAAGACTTATCAGGAAAAAGATTTATCTTCACAAGCGTCGCAAGGCACTTGAAAAAAGAAGTCAGCAGGGGAGAGCTACAGCCAGTCACGTTCGTGCACAGTATGAATCTCCCGTCAGAAGACAGGCTTCATCAACCGAAAGAAGAAGAGTTGCCTGACAATATAATAAAATTCAAGCGGTGAGCTCAGCTGAGTTCACCGCTTTTTCAGTGTTATAAATTATGAAAGAGTGATATCGATATCGTATTCAGGAATGTATTTGCCCTGAGCGAAATCTCTTGCTCTGAAAAGAACGTGGTTGTCATAAGCTTCGATCATAAATCCGATACCTGCATTGTTATAATCACCGTCTTTATTCACAATTGTTGTTGACGGAAGATTGATTGAATGGAAGTTATCAATTTTCTGATATGTGTACTGGCCGATGCCTGTATGAAGGTGACCTGAAATCATAATAACGTTTTCGTACTTGTTCATGATAGCCTTGAGCTCATCTGACTGAGCACCGACCGAACCTGCTGTTTCACTCGGGCTGTTCCATGTGTCGGGAAGACCGTGAGTGAGCTTGAGTGACTGGTGGCAAACTACGAATGCCGGTTTGCCGTTTGCAGTAGCCTTAGCAAGCTCTTCATCGAGCCACTTGAGCTGAGCTTCGTTGAAGTATGACTCTTCGAATTCAGCTGTATCTGTACCGAGAACGATGAAAGTGTAACCGTTTACATCGTAAGTGTAGTGGAGAGCATTCATTGTGAAATCGTTATCTTTGCCTGAATTAAGCTCGTTCGCGAAAGCGGTGAAACGGTTAACGACCTGTTTGTAGCTGCGAAGTCTTACATCGTGGTTGCCGACAGCCATCATATATCCGTCTACGTTTGCGGTTGCGAGTTTTTCTGAAATATATTCGTACTCACAAGCAAGTCCGTTTTCAGCAATATCTCCGGCAATAAGAAGAGCGTCAACGCCTTCGCCTGCATTTGAAAGGTCTTCGCAAGCAGCGTTAAACGGCTGGAATCTCTTAGCCATATAATTTGAAAACTGCGGGTCAGCCCAAGCAACAACTGTCATGTTTGCTCCGTTTTCAGCGTTTCCTTCGATAAGGTCTGTTGTTGGCGGTGCAACATAGGGTGTAAATGCGAATACGAGGCTGATGAATGCTGCAAGCATTTTGTAGCCTAACTGTGTGAAGAATTCTACCATTTTAAATACATCTCCTTAATTTAATTGTAGGTATTTTAACATTATTGGTCTGTTTTTGTCAATCAGAATAATTACATGTTGTGTATAAATTTTTACTGTAAATATATTTGACTACAAATTGAAACTAAGATATAATGTATCTATAAGTCAGAAAAAAGGAGCGATATTAATGTATGATTTTCAGAAAGTATTCGGTGTTGAAGAAAATGCTGAATGCTTTGAAAAGAGTTCGGTAACCTTTGGCGCTGTAAGAATCAGTATTCTTACGGACTACCTTATCCGTATTGAAGTTCAGAAAGATAAAAAATTCTGCGACTATGCAACACAGGCAGTTCTTAACAGAAAGCTTGATAAGGTTGATTTCACGGCATACAAGCGTGCGGATTCAATTGTTGTTGAAACTGCAAAAACTCGTTTTGTTGTCGGCTATCCCTCGGGTAAACTGCTGAAAGTAGTGCTTGATGACGGCAGAGTTATTACTGATTTTGTATCGGGAAATCTTAAGGGTACAAGACGTACTCTTGACCTTACCGCAGCTCAGGTAAAAATCGGCGACGGTGTAATTTCTAAGGACGGTGTCGCATTGATTGACGACAGCGAAACGCTCCTGCTTCTTGCTGACGGTACGGTAAAACCGCGTAAAGAAATCCTCGGCAGAGAGAAAAACGGTAAAGATGAATATTGTTTTGCTTACGGCTATGACTATAACAAAGCGGTTGCCGATTACTACAGACTTACAGGTATGACGCCGCTGATTCCGCGTTTCGTACTCGGCAACTGGTGGAGCAGATACAAGGCATATACTCAGGACGAATACCTCACACTTATGAAGCGTTTTGAAGCTGAGAAAATTCCCATAACTGTCGCTACTGTTGATATGGACTGGCATTGGGTTAAAATCGGCGAAAAGTTCGGCAAGGAAACAACAGTTTTTGAAAAACCGAAGAATCCCGTTCGTTATATACGCGGAAGCTATATGATTCCCGGTTGGACAGGCTATAGCTGGAATACTGATCTTTTCCCGGATTATAAGCAGTTCCTCAAGGATCTTCAGGATATGAACCTTAAGGTAACACTGAATCTTCATCCTGCTGCAGGTGTTGCACACTTTGAGGATATGTATGAAGAGTTTGCTGAGTATATGGGTATTGATCCTGCAACAAAACAGCGAATTGAATTTGATATGACCGATAAGAAGTTCATAGAAGGTTATTTTAGATTCCTTCATCACAAGTATGAAGAAGAAGGTGTTGACTTCTGGTGGATGGACTGGCAGCAGGGCAATAAGACGAAGGTTGAAGGTCTTGATCCTCTATGGGCACTTAATCACTATCACAGTCTTGACCTTGCCCGTGACGGAAAGCGTCCGCTTATTCTTTCAAGATATGCAGGTTACGGTTCTCACAGATATCCTCTCGGCTTCTCAGGTGATACGGCTGTTCTCTGGTCTGCTCTTAAGTTCCAGCCTTACTTCACGGCAACAGCTTCAAACATTGGCTATTCATGGTGGAGCCACGATATAGGCGGTCATCAGATGGGCAGACGTGACGACGAGCTCTATATCAGATGGCTTCAGTTCGGCGTTTTCAGCCCTATCAACAGACTTCACTCCACAAGCAAGTCGGAGGCCAAGCGGTCTTAGGAAGACAAAAGCTCC
>JAZNPE010000026.1:0-41655 GCA_045589535.1 Acutalibacteraceae bacterium
TTTTCACCGTCAACGGTGACTTCTTCCGACTTAACATATTCCGCATCTTCTTCACTGCCGATAGAAAGATCTACCTGTTCATTGCTTTTCATATAAACATCGATACCGGGAGCAATAAAATCCGGGAAAATAAGATATGTCTTTGAATCAAGAACGAGAAGTCTCACCATCTGTCCTTTTGCCGTAGTTTCGACACATGCATCCTCGCCTCGTATCATAGTTGAAACAATGTTAGTTCCCTCTTTATTTGTCACTTCGGTTTTAAGAGTAAACTCTCCGCTTTTGAGTATCGGATCAACAACATCATTTTTATACGAGGTTTTATTTCCATCATCTATCTCAATATCACCGTCATAGTTGCCTACTGAAATTTTGAGTGCAACAAGTGCATCACTCGAATTGATAAAACCGTCACCATTGATATCGGCATATTCCTTGTTGATTTCTGTAATTTTGCCAACGGAATATTGCAGAATCATAAGTGCATCTGAAGAATTTGTTTTGCCGTCAGAGTTTACATCTCCGACAAGCCTTGCGGATGCTGTTGAAACAAAACATAAAACACATATTATTGCAAGAAAAAATGAAATAAATCTTTTCATTTTGGGTATCTCCTCTCGTTTTATGGAGCAATTATATCATAATCTTTCAAATAAATCTACATAAATCAAAAAATACCATTAATTTATTGAATTATAAGTTGCTTTATGGTAGAATTTAACAGGAGGTATCGTTATGGAAAATAAAACTAAGAAAAAAATTGCACCTGTTATTTCTGCAATTATCGTTATTTTGTTTTCGTTGGCATACATTACCTTTTTTATATTTTTAGCTATTGAAGAAATCTTGATTCTGCCGATAGCCGTAATAGCAATAGTCATCTACCTGATTGTCTGCATCGGAATCATTGCAGTTCTCAGGGAAAGAATAAAAGAAATTAACGGAGGTCTTGAAGATGCAACTTTTAAGTATTAATTATGTTCCCGGCAAAGAAATTGAAGCTCTTGGTATAGTAAAAGGTTCTGTTGTTCAGACAAAGCATATGGGCAAAGACTTTATGGCAGGAATGAAAACTCTTGTCGGCGGCGAAATAAGAGGCTACACGGAAATGCTCAACGAAGCACGTGCAATCGCAACACAGAGAATGGCTGAAGAAGCAATGGCCATGGGCGCAGATGCGGTTATAGGCATAACATACGGAAGCTCAGCAATTATGCAGGGTGCCGCTGAAATCGTTGCCTACGGCACAGCAGTTAAAATAATCAAATAAGCAGTTAAAAGCCGACGGATAACCGTCGGCTTTTCGTTGCATAAATTCGAGTTTGTCTATTTGTTTGTTACCACCTCATCCGCCTCGTTCCTCGGCACCTTCTCCTCAAGGAGAAGGCTGAAAAACTACGCAAATTCAAGGCTTCCCCTTAAGGGGAAGCTGTCACGAAGTGACTGATGAGGTGTAGGTTGCAAGAAACCGTTATAATAAAACATCCCGACAGGCCCGAATTTGTTGGAACCATTACATAACAACCTATACGCAAAAGCGACAAGGGCTGTTTCATCCTTGTCGCTTTGATTTTATTTACTTGCTAAAGTTTACTTCAACGGGTGCTGACTGAACTCCGTATGCTGTTTCAGCTACAATTTTTGCTGTATAATCGCCTTTTGCGAGGGCACCTAGGTTGAATGTAACAGTCGGTGAAACCGTTGCTGAATAGTAATCGGGAAGAACCCAGTCTTTTTTGATTTCATTGCCGTCTGCATCGTAAAGGAAAACTCTGTAAAGTGTAATCGGCATTCCGTCAACTGATTTTGCCGCAGGCGCTGTAAGGCTTATCTTACCAACTGATTTTTTAACTTTGATTTCTGCACTGTCGGCAAAAGCAGGAGAATTTGAACGTGCCGCCTGTTTTTCAGGCGTATACTCGCGGTTTGCAGGATCTGCAGGGTTGTCAAGTACATACTCAACGAGCACCTTTTCCTCTTCAAGGTCGATACCGATAAGTCTTACTCTGTTGTTTGCATCAACTTCAACAATCCAGTACTGTGCCTCATCCTTGTATCCTTCGGGGTGAACCGTACGCATATCTTCAACAGTAAGCTCTACGTAATAAAGAGAGCCCGTGCCGATTGCTGTGAATTCGCCCTGCCACAATGAACGCGGATCGCTGAGAGGATAGTGCGAATGACCTGAGAAATGAACAAGCTGAGGATACTGCATAAAAATATCCTTAAAGAATTCATCGTCCCAGCCTTCAAAATCTGAACTACCGTAAACGGTATTGTCAACGTGCTCGTGCTGTGCGAAGAAAATCGGCTTCGTCGGGTCATCCGCAACAGCTTTATCAAGCTCGGCCTTAAGCCATTCGCGCTGATAATCTGCATAACGCACGCCGTCAACATATGCACGTGACATTGTGATGAAGTGGTATCCGTTGATTACATAATGGTTATCCGTTGCATCCATATCGTGAAGCATCTTGAAATAATCAAGCGATTCATAATCGTAAGTTCCGCCGTCGTGAGCCTGAGCAAGAAGCGGCATAACCTGAGTTTCAGGCTTGATTACGCTGTCGATTGCACTCTTGAATGCACAACGCTGTGACTGAAGTCCGTCATCTGTCGTATCACCTGCAAAAATAACGCCGTCGAGTGTTTTATAATTTTCGTCAGCTTGTGCGATTGCATAGCTGAGCTTAAGAGCCTTCTGAATACGCCTTGACTGCTTGTCGTTGGCTGCCATAACATGAGTATCACTTGCAACCATAAAGCGAAGTACAGGAACAAAGTCGCTTGTATCTTCGGGTGCAACGGGATTCATAAGTGCAGCACCCCAGGTGCCGAAGAAAGTGATTATTGCCATAAAAACGGAAATAATTGACTTCAACATAGAATTTCCCCTTTACTTATTTAATTGTGTACGGTGTTTCGTCCTGAGGCTCACGGTTCTTATACTTACCTCGTGTGAAATCAGGAATTTCAAGAGTTTCGCCGTTGTTCTTAAGCGACTGTTCACTGAGTGCCGTAATGCTCATCCACGCAGCCATATCGTAAACATCGATCGGAGGAAGAGTTCCGTTCTTTACGGTTTCAACCCAAGCACGAAGCACGTGCCAGTCCATACCGCCGTGACCTGCTTCCATCATTTCCTTTGTTGTATTCTTCCAGAGAGGATGGTTGTATTTCTTTTCATATCTCTTTGCATTTCCCCAGAAATACTCCTGATCCCATTCGTGGTTTGTGTGCGGCTCTCTATCAAGATAAACTATATCGCCATCCTCCTGATAAAGACCCTTGAGACCTCTTACCGTATAACCTCTGCTGTAAAAACGAGGAAGGCAGGTGTCAAGAGTAAGGTCGATAATTTCTCCACGCTCTGTTTTGATAAAAGTTCTGACGATATCAGCCTGTGCAAATTCTGTTTTGCCGAGCTCGTCATGAAGATCCTTATGCTTTTTAACGAAATCCTTAAGTCCGTTTGCACCTGAACATACAGAAGAAAGTGAAACGAAACGGTTTCCTCTGTTGATATCAAGAAGCTTTGCGAGAGGGCCGAGTGCGTGTGTGGGATAATTTTCGCAGTTACGTGAAATATAGTTTCTCAGACGGTAATGTCTGTTCTTTGTGCCGTAGCAAACCTCATCTCGAAGGTCATGTGCATACTTACCCGAACAAGCAACAATTCTTCCGAATTTGCCGTCACGTACCATGTTATGAATCATAAGCTCACGTTCACCGTAACAGCAATTTTCCATAAACATTGCCCATACACCTGTTTTTTCATATGTATCAACAACTTCCCAGCACTCTTCGAGTGTGTAAGCTCCGCCGACTTCCGAAGCGGCAGGAATGCCCGCCTTCATAGCTTCGATAGCAATTTTAACGTGAGTTGACCAGTCTGTTGCGATATAAACACTGTCAAGACCTTCGAGCTTAAAAATCTCTCTGTAGTCAGTTGAGCCGAAAGGAGTGTTACCCTTTTCTTGCTTCACTCTGTCGATTCCCTTCTGAGTTCTGTCTTCATATGCGTCGCATACACCGATAACATTAACGTCATCCATCTTACAGATTGTACCGAGCATACCGCTGCCGCGGTTACCTAAGCCTATAACGGCTATATTAATTTTTTCTTTCATTTTAAAGACCTCGCTTATTCTATAAATTATAGATATACAGATTATATCATAACGAAAATTTATTTCAATAACAATAAAGAAAAAAGAGGAATATCTTTCATTATGTTGCAAAGAAATCCCTACTTTGTTATAATAAATCACAGAAACTGAGGTGAAAACAATGACAAAAAAAGAAAGAGCATTACTTGCCGTCGAGGCACTCAAAAAAGAATACCCCGGGGCAATATGCTCTCTTAATGCAGGAAATGATTTTGAGCTTCTTGTTGCAACTCGTCTTTCGGCACAGTGTACGGACGCCAGAGTTAATATCATTACACCTGCTCTTTTTGATAAATATAAAACTCTTGAGGACTATGCAAATGCAAAGGTTGAGGATGTTGAAGAATTGGTGCATTCCTGCGGATTTTACCGTCAGAAGGCACGCGACATAATCGGGATGGCTCAGCAAATTCTTGAACGCTTTGACGGAAAAGTTCCCGACAACATCGAAGACCTGACTTCCCTACCCGGTGTCGGCAGAAAAACAGCCAACCTCATCTGCGGTGATATCTACGGCAAGCCCGCAGTTGTTGCTGATACTCATCTTATCAGAATTTCAAACCTGCTCGGTCTTGTTGAAACAAAGGATCCCCTTAAAGTTGAAATGGCACTAAAGACAATCCTCCCTCCCGAGGAGAGTAACGACTTCTGCCACAGATGTGTTCTTCACGGACGAGCTGTCTGCATTGCACGTCGCCCCGACTGTCAAAACTGCTGTATGAAAGCCTTCTGCAAATCAGCCGAAAGCAAGCTTTGATACAAGAATTGTAATCGCTGCGCCGACCATTGCGGCACTCAGAAGCCTTACCGCGAGCAGAAGTCTGCTTTTTCGAACTCTTGACGGTGGCGGAACACCCGCATCTCCCGCAATTTCACTCGCTCTTTCGCGTAAAGTACCCTCGCTTACAGCCGAAAATTCGGGCTTCACAAAGAAAATTACACGTTCAAAATATTCACACGACGGTTTTGTGACCTCGACCACCTGATGATTGACTCCCTTGAGCAAAATATACACCTCTTTATACAAAAAATATCATTTGTATTGTTCACTGTCGAACGATTTTTTATTCATAAAAAAGTGAATAAAAATCGACAGTAAATGACATTAAATGGTGTTTAACATATTTTCGGTGGAAGTGTGGAAAATTTTAAAAATCGGTTGAAAAGTGTGGAAAACTATGTTGAAAGTGTTGATAACTTCACCCTAAAACGTTGATATATCAAAGTTTTCCACCATTTTAAAGGGTTAAAGTCAAATGTTCGTTAAATTTTTATCAATATTTAAACATCTTGTGTCAAGCTTTTTTTGATAATAAATTGCACAAACTTTTCAGAAAAAACTATCTATTTTTTCTGTTTATAACAACCAAAAAAGACTTGACAACCATTAGTTACAAAAAGTTACAAAATGAATATTCATCTTTTATTCAGGTGGTAATATGACAGTAAAATATGACAAAAACATAATAATTTTTGAAGGTATAAACACTTTAAGCGTTTCTCTTTCGCTTGACTGCGGTCAGGCCTTCCGTTGGATCGAGAAAGATAACGGAATTTGGCACGGAGTTGCCTTTGGAAAAGCTGTTGATATTTCTCAAAAAGAAGATAATCTGATGATAGAAGGCTGTTTCAACGACGGAGACAAACAGATCTGGGCGGATTATTTCGACCTCGGACGTGACTATTTTTCAATCTGTGAAAAACTCAAAAATGACCCTCATTTAAAGACAGCGATTGAAGCCTATCCCGGAATACGAATCCTCCGACAGGAATCGTGGGAGGCCCTTTGTTCGTTTATTATCTCACAGAACAATAATATTCCTCGAATAAAAGGAATTGTAGAGAGGCTGTGCGGCTATTTCGGCGAAGATCTCGGAAACGGGGATTTTACATTTCCCTCTGCCGAAAAGCTTGCCTCACTGACAGTTGACGACCTTGCACCCATTCGGTCGGGATTCAGGGCAAAGTACATAATCGATGCCGCACAGAAGGTTGCAAACGGAGAAGTTAACCTTCAGAAGCTGTCCTGCTGTGATATTGATGAAGCTCGTGAAGAACTTATAAAAATCAAAGGCGTGGGTGTAAAGGTTGCCGAATGTACCCTGCTTTACGGTTGTGGCAGAGTTGATGCATTCCCCGTTGACGTCTGGGTGCGAAGAATTATGAGTGAAATGTACCCCGACGGCTTGCCCGAATGCACATATGGCGTTGAAGGCATCGCCCAACAGTATCTTTTTCATTGGCGAAGGAATGTGGAATAGAAAAGAGATGGATAAATTCGGGTTTGTCGGGATCTTTGGTTTTGCACAAATTTACTCTGTGTTCGTAGAGGACGGGTTTCCCATCACGAAAAAAAGCGTTAATTCGCGGGAGCCGAAACAGCTGCCCTTCTGACTCGTCTTGCATAGAGTCAGTAGGGCACGACGTTTACGACGTGCCGACAATCTGCTGTATTTAACGGCGTGTCGACGAGCGTCACGCCCTACAAAAAGGAATTAAAACAGCTCCACAAACCCGATTTTGTGCATAAATATTAAATCAGGTAAAAAGCAATCCCGACAAAGCAATTTGTCGGGATTGTGTTATTTTATAATCTTCGCGGTGCCGTTGCTGAAATCGACGTAATATTCGACGTTTGTCATATCAGCTTTTTTCGGATAATCGGTTGAAAGAATCTGTGCGCCGCTTTCGAGTGTCTTTCTGCGGTCCTCTTCGTTATAGCTACCGAAAGAATCAACTCGTGTTCTTACAATAAGATTCTTTTCGTAAATCAGCTCGGGTGAACGTTTTTCAATATCGTCAGGTTTATTGACAATCAACACAGATGCATAAGACTTGTCCCTGTCCTTATAGCGAAGCATCGGGAACATCGCACGGGATTTTAACGTTTCATCCTGCCTGATAAATCTGCCCGTTACACCGTCCGTATCGTGGAAGAAAACTGCAACTCTGCCTGCACAGTCTTTAAGGGACATCCAATCATCCGCCTCGCGCATTTCCTTGAGCGAGCCGTGCTCACCCATCATTTCTGCAGGAGTTATCAGCTTTTCACCGAAAGCCTCACGGATAAGATTATCAAGCACATTTGCATATTTAAGATTGATAAACCTCATTCCGTTTTCAAGAAGGAATAATTCCTTCGGCTCAACAATAATCGATATCGGCAGATGACCCGGATTCGCATCCGACCACATTTTTATTTCTTCAAGAGCAAGCTCAAAATCGTAGCACGACGATGTCATATCAATCAGCGGTGAATGGGTACAGATAAAGCTCACATCATCCCCATTCACAACAGTTTCAACGTCAAGCTCGATACTTCGTATTCCTATATTAAACTGTTCGGTCAGAGTGTCGCTGCAATACGTCGGTGCATCACCGTTAATAAGACCGAATGTGACAGTTTCAAGGTCACGGTAAGCCTTCTGATACGAAGGCACACTTTGAAGCTGATAGCTGTTGTGCGTTGCGATATATGCCACTTCATTGAACTTAACACCGTCCGCATACGCTTTCTGAACATCAAAACCTACGAGTTCGCTTTCGTTTACGGGAACATACTCCCCGCTTTTATAAAGCTCTGAAAGAGCATTGATTCTCTGAATCTGCAACTGAATATTTTCTTCTCTTGCAATTTTGCTTTCAGAGATAATTGCAGGCAGACCCGAAAAAGCAAAGAAAACCAAAGAAAGCAAAGCTGAAACAAATTTAATCATATGTATCACCCGATAATAATTTATAGAAGAATTCTAACACATGAATTAATCTTTTTCAATCAACAATATGTTATAAAAGAAAAAATCTCCCGAGATTTCTCTCGGGAGAAAATTTATTAGGAAAAGATTACCACTGGAAGTTTGAAACCTTAACTGTTGATGTTGCTGTACCGTTAGCTGTCTTAACCGGAATAACTGTGTACTTAATGTTTGTAAGCTGAACTGCCCAATCCCATGTAACTGTAAGACCTGTCATCTGACCTGTCTTTGAGTTGATTGTAGCAACGATCTTAGTGTTTGATACCTGCTCCTTTGCTGATTCAGCTGTGCAGTTGTCAACGCCGTTGATAGCTGTGTGGATGTTTTCTGAGCTCTTATAGTCGAAAGCCTTCTTGTCACCCTTACCAACGTAAAGACCTGAACGCTGAAGCGGTGTGTTATCTGATGAACCTGAAGCAGAAGCCTGGCTCTGGCCGTTCTTGAGGCCGAGAGTAATTGTGTAAACGTCGCCGTTTACGTCACACTTAGCTGCTGTAAGGTCTGCAACTGTAAGAGAAGCCTTGCTGAGGAATTCAGCCTTACCCTTCTTGTTTTCATAGTCTGTTGTACCAACACCGAGGAAGTCGTTAACCATCTCCACAACAAGGTCAATTTCAAGAAGCTTACCACCCTCAAGAGTCTTAAGATCTGTTACTCTTGCCTTCTTATAACCAGCCTTTTCGCTGATTACCTTGTTGATTGCGCTGTTGTAGTAGTTTACGATTTCTGCGGGAGCTGTCGGAGCTTTGTTTTCGTCAGGCTTTGTAGCTGTACCTGCATCGGGTGTAGCTGTACCTGCATCAGGTGTAGCTGTACCTGCGTCGGGTGTAGCTGTACCTGCGTCAGGTGTAACTGCGCCTGCATCCATACCTGAATCAAGGCTGCCGCCCATATCCAAACCTGCGTCAAGACCTGCGTCCATACCGCCGTTGTTACCTGCTGCTTCAGCTGCCATGCTTGCTGCTTCAACCTTAGCGTCAGCAACCTTAGTAATACCGTCCTTGAGAGAAAGAGATACGAGCAATACGCAGATGATAGCTGTAATGCTAGTCCAAATTGTCTTTTTCATGCTGTTTCGTCTCCTGTCTTTATTTTTCTTTGTTTATGTCGTATTCAGACAATTATAATGATAACATATCTACATAGAAAAATCCAGCATTTTTTCAACTTTTTTAAATTTTTGTAAACTAAGTAAAAAAACATCATATAATAATAGATTTTTGCTATTGAATATGTTATAATACATTTAATAATGTGATTATAATGCGGAGGTGTGTAATCTTGAGCAAGAAATTCATTTCGTGGAACGTTAACGGAATCCGCGCGTGTATAACAAAAGGCTTTATGGACGTTTTCAACGAGCTTGATGCCGATATCTTCTGCCTGCAGGAAACAAAGATGCAGGAAGGTCAGCTTGAGCTTGAACTTGACGGTTACCACCAGTTCTGGAACTTTGCCGAAAAGAAAGGCTATTCAGGCACGGCAATTTTCACAAAGGAAGAGCCGATAAGTGTAAAATACGGAATCGGCATTCCTGAGCTTGACACCGAGGGAAGAATCATCATCCTTGAGTTCGAGGACTATTATTTCATCACGGAATATGTTCCCAACGCTCAGGACGGACTGAAAAGAATCGACCACCGTATGAAATGGGAGGATGCTTTCCGCGCTTATGTCTCGGAGCTCAATAAGACAAAGGGTGTTATTTTCTGCGGCGATCTTAACGTTGCACACAAGGAAATCGACCTTAAAAATCCGAAAACCAACCGCGGTAATCCCGGTTTTTCTGACGAAGAAAGAGGCAAGTTCTGCGAGCTTCTTGACGCAGGATTCATTGACACTTTCAGATATTTCTACCCTGACCTCGAAAACGCTTACAGCTGGTGGTCATACCGCTTCAAGGCAAGAGAGAAAAACGTCGGCTGGCGTATCGACTATTTCTGCGTTTCTGCGGATATGGCAGACCGCCTTGACGGCGCAAAAATCCATTCTGAAATCTACGGCTCAGACCATTGTCCCGTTGAGCTTGTGATACGGTAAAAACAGTTACAATATAAGGAGAGTGGCTCTTATGGCAAAAAGAGATGACTACATATCGTGGGATGAGTATTTTATGGGTATTGCCCTGCTTTCCGCAAAGCGAAGCAAAGACCCGAGCACTCAGGTCGGCGCGTGTATCGTGAACGAAAACAAAAAGATTATGTCCGTCGGATATAACGGTTTCCCTCACGGCTGCAGCGACGATGAATTTCCGTGGGAGCGAAGCGGTGACAGCGAAATCGACACAAAATATCCTTTCGTTTGTCACGCAGAGCTTAATGCAATCCTCAACAACGCAGGTGCATCGCTTAAGGGTTGCTCAATTTACGTTGCACTTTTCCCGTGTAACGAATGTGCAAAGGCTATTATTCAGAGCGGTATTAAGAAAGTTCTTTACCTTTCTGATAAATATAAAGACACAGACGGAGTAAAGGCATCAAAGAAGATGTTTGACGCCGCAGGTGTTGAATATTGTCAGCTTACAATGTCACGAGAAAACATTGTAATTAACTTTGACGAAAAATCAGTATAATTTTCGAAAGGATCGAGTATATAAGATGAACTTATTGAAGAAAATCTTCGGCGATTATTCTACCAACGCGGTTAAGAAAATTACGCCGACAAAGAATAAAGTTCTTGCTCTTGAAGACGAATATTCAAAGCTTTCAGACAAAGAACTTCAGCACAAAACAGTTGAATTCAAGGAGCGCCTTGCAAACGGTGCAACTCTTGACGATATTCTTCCCGAGGCATTTGCTGCCTGCCGCGAGGCTTCGTGGCGTGTTCTCGGAATGAAGCATTTCCCCGTACAGATTATCGGCGGTATCGTTCTTCATCAGGGACGAATTGCAGAAATGAAAACAGGTGAAGGTAAAACTCTTGTTGCTACCCTCCCCGCTTACCTCAATGCGCTTTCAGGCAACGGTGTTCACATCGTTACGGTCAACGACTATCTTGCCCGCCGTGACTCTGAATGGATGGGCAAGCTTTACCGCTTTATGGGTCTTTCCGTCGGTCTTATCGTTCACGGACTTTCCAACGAAGAGCGTAAGGCTGCTTATGCCGCAGACATCACATACGGCACAAACAACGAAATGGGCTTTGACTACCTTCGTGACAATATGGTGCCTTACAAAGAAAACAAGGTTCAGCGCGGACATAACTTTGCCGTAGTCGACCAGGTTGACTCAATCCTTATCGATGAAGCAAGAACTCCTCTTATCATTTCAGGCCGTGGGGACCGTACAACAGAGCTTTATACCCTTGCAAACAATTTTGTACGCGGTCTTACAAAGACTGTTGTTAAGGAAATCGAATCCAAGCAGAATGCTGAAGATGTTTCTGCTGACGGCGATTATATCGTTGACGAAAAGGCTCGCACAGCTTCTCTTACAAAGAGAGGTATTGCAAAGGCTGAGGCTCACTTCAATGTCGAAAACCTTATGGATGCGGACAATATGACGCTCCTTCACCATATCAACCAGGCTATCAAGGCTGTCGGCGTTATGAGACGTGACATCGACTACGTTGTTAAGGACAATCAGGTTCTTATCGTTGACGAATTCACAGGTCGTATTATGCTCGGACGTCGATACAACGAGGGTCTTCATCAGGCTATTGAAGCAAAAGAAGGCGTTAAGGTTGAGCACGAAAGCAAGACTCTTGCAACAATCACATTCCAGAACTACTTCCGTCTTTACAAAAAGCTTTCAGGTATGACAGGTACAGCGATGACCGAAAGTCAGGAATTCCAGGAGATTTACACTCTTGACGTTGTTGAAATTCCGACAAACAAGCCGATGATCCGTAAAGATCAGGATGACGTTGTTTATAAAACAGAAGCCGCAAAGTTCAATGCTCTTATCGAACAGGTTATTGAGTGCCACGAAAAAGGACAGCCCGTACTCGTCGGTACTGTTTCAATTGAGAAGTCAGAAATTCTTTCAAAGCTCCTTAAGCGCCGCGGAATTCAGCACGAAGTTCTTAATGCTAAGTTCCATGACAAGGAAGCTGAAATCGTTGCACAGGCAGGTAAGCTCGGTGCCGTTACAATCGCAACTAATATGGCGGGCCGTGGTACCGACATTATGCTCGGCGGTAACTCAGAATACCTTGCAAAGGCCGCAATGCGCCGTAAGGGTTACACAGACGAGCTTATTGCAGAGGCAACAGGCTTTGCAGAGACAGACAACGAAGATATCATCAATGCAAGAGCTGAATACACAGAGCTTGAAAAGAAATTCAAGGACGAAATCAAGGACGAGGCACAGCAGGTGCGCGATGCAGGCGGTCTTTTCATCATCGGTACAGAGCGTCACGACTCACGTCGAATCGATAATCAGCTCCGCGGACGTTCAGGACGTCAGGGTGACCCCGGTGAGAGCCGTTTCTACCTTTCACTTGAAGATGACCTTATGCGACTTTTCGGCGGTGACAGACTTCAGAACGTTATGACAACACTCAACGTTGACGAAGATATGCCGATTACAAACAGAATGGTTTCAAAGTCAATCGAATCCGCTCAGCGTAAGAAGGAATCGCAGAACTTTGCAATCCGTAAGAACGTTCTTAAATACGACGACGTTATGAACAGACAGCGTGAGATCATCTACGGTCAGCGTAACCGTGTTCTTGACGGTGAAGACCTCAAAACATCAATCCTTAATATGCTCGACGAATCCGTTGCAGCATCGGTTGATTTCTACTGCGCAGCTGCTCTTCCGAAGAGCGACTGGAACATCAAGGGTCTTCGCGACAAATATCTTGGCTGGATTACGGAAGAAACTGACTTTGAAGATGAGTCTTCTTTCGACAGAGATGCTGTTAAGGAAGAGCTTATTGCTCGCGGTCACGAGCGTTATGAGCAGAGAGAAGCAGAGCTTACTCCCGAAATTATGAGAAGCCTTGAGCATATGATTCTTCTTCGTAACGTTGACAACTTCTGGATGGAGCATATCGACTCAATGGAAGAACTCAAGAGAGGTATCGGTCTTCGTGCTTACGGTAATCAGGATCCCGTTGTAGCATACAGAATGGAAAGCTACGATATGTTCGACGAGATGAGCGAATCAATCCGCGAATCAACCGTACGTCAGGTTCTTACAGTCAGAATCCGCAGTGAGGAAGACACAAAGCGTGAGCAGGCTGCAAAGGTTACAAGCGAAAGCGGCTCAGGCGACGGAAGCGAAAAAGGCAGAACTGTTCGCAAAAAGGCAACTCCCGGTCCGAACGATCCCTGCCCCTGCGGTAGCGGCAAGAAATATAAAAAGTGCTGCGGCAACCCCGCAAATCAGGGTAAATAAGCATAGCATCAAAAAAGACCTGTTCACGCGAACAGGTCTTTTTCTATACATTATATAATCAGAATTTAAGCTTCTTTGTTGCTTTATGGCAGATGATGCAGGCAGATGTGCCGAGGACTGTTATAACAAGCCATGAAACAACCGTTCCATTCCAGCCGAAGCTTTCCGAAAGAAGTGCAAAGCCGTAGGTCGATGCCGCACTTCCGACATAGGTCATAAAATTAAGCAAGCCCGAAAGTGTTGAAACATTATCGTCATCCGCAAGTGCCGCAGGCAGGAAGCAGACGAGTATAAGGTTGATTCCGTGCATACAGGCAACGATAAGAGCTGACATCGCAACCGTGAGGATAACCGAGCTTCCCTTGAAAAATACAAGCAAAACAGCCGCCGTAACAGCACAGATAAAGAACAAACCTGAGCTTTTAAAGGGCTTTTTGCCGAGTTTGTTGTAAATAATACCTGTAAGCTGAAGGCTTGCAAGGCTGAAAAGCGGAATTATCACACTGCTTAAAATTGAAATTTCACTGCCGAGGTTGAAGGATTCAGACACAAACGTCGGCACCCATGTTGTAACGCCGTCACGCAGAGAACCCTGGAGCATAATCGTGAGCATTACAATTATCAGCAACGGTATGCTGATTTTAATTGCCATTTTACCGCCGTTTTTGCTTTTCTGATGCATCGGGTAAACGATCTCACATTTCTTTTCAATCGCCGTGATTTTCGCATACCATATTGTTGAAATCAGTACAGCAACAGCTCCGTAAACAAAGAATACCGTGCGCCAACCTGCGAACTTGATTATCAGCGGAGATACGAGATAAATGAGTATTGTCGCAATCGTACTTCCCCAGCTTACGACGACGCAACCCTTGTTATAATCGTCCGAATTCATCGCGGAGGACATAATTTTTACCATCGGCGGCCACATAAACGATTGTGCAAATCCGTTGAATGCCCAGACAACGCACATCCACGCACCGTTCGGACAGAACGGAATAAGCACGTTCATCGCTACCGTTGTTGCAAAACCGATGACCATAAGCATTTTCGGATTGATTCTGTCGCCGAGCCAACCGCTGATGAGCTGACCGACACCGTATGTAATAAATCCGAGAGTTGTGACAAGCCCTGCGGAGGTTTTGTCTATATCCCCTGCCTGAATTATCGCGGCAATAACTGCGGCAAAATTAACTCTTGTGAGGTAACTGACAAAATAAGCAGCCGCACAAAGGAGCGTCAATTGTTTCGCATCTTTTCTTTCTAACTTCTGCATAAAATAATTCCTAACGTAAATCAGGGTCGGCATAAACCGACCCTTGTATTTTTAGTCTTCTTTTGTTTTGAGTGCAATTCCGAGCTCGTCAAGCTGAATTGTATCGACAGGTGCAGGACACTCTGTCATCGGCTCGCTTGCATTCTGTACCTTCGGATATGCAACAACATCACGAAGGCTTTCACAGCCGAGCATCTGCATTACAAGACGGTCAAGACCGATACCCATACCACCGTGAGGCGGTGCACCGTACTTGAATGCATCCGTAAGGTAGCCGAATTTTGCATAAGCTTCCTCGTCTGAAAGACCGAGAAGAGTAAACATTCTCTTCTGAAGGTCAGGATTTGTGATACGGATTGAACCTGAGCTGAGCTCAACACCGTTAAGAACAAGGTCATAAGCCTTTGCACGAACCTGAGCCTTATCTGTTTCAAGGTATTCAAGGCATTCGTCCATCGGAGATGTGAACGGATGGTGCATTGCAACCCAAGTCTGTGCATCCTCGTCCCAATCAAAGAACGGGAACTCTGTGATCCAGAGAAGGTTGAACTTGTCCTTCGGGATGATATCAAGCTTCTTTGCAACTTCCTGACGGAGTGCACCGAGAACTGAATAAACAATTGAATTCTTAACGTCACCGATGATAAGAACAACGTCGCCTGCCTGTGCATCTGCACGTTCAAGGATAGCCTTCATCTCATCTTCTGTCATAAACTTTGCAAAAGATGAAGCCATTGTGCCGTCCTCGTTAAGTCTTACCCATGCAAGACCCTTTGCACCGCTACCGCGTACCATTTCTGTAAGCTTGTCAATCTCTTTACGTGTAAGAGTTGTTACAGCGTTCTTTGCAGTAATACCGCGGACTGAACCGCCTTCTGCAACAGGGCCGCTGAATACACCGAATCCGCAATCCTTAACGATGTCGCTGAGGTCGTAAAGCTCCATACCGTAACGTGTATCGGGCTTATCCGAACCGTAACGATCCATTGACTCTTTATAAGTAAGGCGAGGAATCGGAGTTTCGATTTCAACACCGAGAGCTTCCTTGAAAACTCTCTTCATATAGCCTTCACCGATTGCAAGAACGTCTTCCATATCAACGAAAGACATTTCAAGGTCAATCTGTGTGAACTCGGGCTGACGGTCTGCACGGAGGTCTTCATCACGGAAGCAACGTGCAATCTGCATATATCTGTCAAAACCCGCTACCATTGAAAGCTGTTTGTAAAGCTGAGGTGACTGCGGAAGAGCATAGAAGGTTCCGTTGTGGATACGACTGGGAACAAGGAAATCTCTTGCGCCTTCGGGAGTTGACTTGATAAGAATCGGTGTTTCAATTTCGATAAATCCGTTCTCGACAAAATAGTCGCGTGTGAACTTGCAGATCTTATGACGCATAATGATATTCTTCTGCAAGTCAGGACGGCGAAGGTCGAGATAACGGTACTTAAGTCTTGTAAGCTCCGATGTCTGGCAGTTTTCAATGATTTCGAACGGAGGAGTTTCACTCTTACCGAGTACTCTTAAATCCTTAACGTCGATTTCGATTTCACCTGTCGGAATATCCTTGTTCTTTGAAGAACGCTCGCGTACAACGCCCTTAGCCATAAGAACAAATTCGCTTCTTGCTGCGAATGCTTTTTCAAAAATTTCCTTATCTGTGTTTTCATCAAATGCAAGCTGAACGATACCTGTGCTGTGGCGAAGGTGGATAAAGATAAGTGCCCCGAGGTCACGCTGACGCTGAACCCAACCTGCAACAGTTACTTCCTTGCCTGCATCTGTAATTCTGAGGTCGCCACAATAATTTGTGCGCTTCAAACCTGTCATAAAATCCATTATGAATCAATTCCTTTCTTTTCATTGAAAATTTTAGTATTTAGAAAAGCAACTATTTTATTAGCTAAAAAAGCAGATGCAAAAATAGCAGCACAAGTAATAACTATATTAAAAATTATACTGTTTGTTTTATACATAAGGTAAATAGGGCCTTCTATAAACATATTGTGATAAAGGTACACTTCAAAACTGATCCCTGTAAGAAAACTCAAATATTTATTTCCTTGATTTTTCCTGAAAATAACCAAAAACAGTGCGCAAACCGTAAACGCTATGCCAAACGCTGAAGCCGCTACAAATACAGCTTCCAATTTTTCATGTCTAATAAACACACACGCAAATCTGGTCAGAAAACTTATTATCATAAATAAAACCGTAGGAATCACCTTGATTTTTGAATGCAAATCGGATTTGTATTCAACACCAATTATATAAGCTGCCAAAGCCATAAAAACAGGACCAATTATCGCCGAAACCAACTTTTCCAGTATCAGATATGTTAAAAAAAATGCAACGACAAGAATCAACAAAATCGCGATTTTGTTACTTTTTCTATAACTTAATCTAAACCACATTTTCGAAAAAAAGGGTAATACAAGATAAAACAACAGTATTGACGTAATGAACCATGTTTGTGTTGCTCCCAACAGTGTTTTTGTAAAACCTTGTACACCAAACAAAGCAGAAAAAAATATCCCCGGAGTTAGCTGAGTAAAACAATAAGGTTTACAACAATATACCGTGAACAACACCATCAAGAAAAACAGATACGGTACAAAAATTTTTCTGAGTCTTCGCTTATACCACTTTTTAATGTCAGTAATTTCACCCTGTAAACCCAAAGAGAACCCTGAAACCAAAAAGAAAACCTGAACCCCTAAATTAAAAATCTGAGCTAAAAAGCCTACTTTGCTCCCCGATATTTGCACCATATGACACAGAACAATACTAATCATGCTGCAACATCGTAGCCAATCGATAAAAGGCAATTTCCCTGTCTGCTTTTTAGGCATTTACATTATGCCTCCCAAAAATTTGCTTAAATCAATTGCTTCGGAGTTGCTTACCAAGTCCTGTAAGTCATTTGCCGCATTCTGAAGAGAAAGCTCCATAAATGTATCTGCAAATTCATCAATTGCAAGCTCGGTAACTTCACCTGTCTGCATATTTTTAACTTTAGCTACGTTTGCTTTGATGTCGTCCTCACCGATAACGGTTGTGAATCTTGCACCAATTTTATCAGCGTACTTCATCTGTGCCTTGAGTGAACGGCCGACAACATCAAACTCTGCAAACATTCCTGACTGACGAAGCTCCGTTGCCATTGCGGCAGCTTTAAGGGAAGCCTCTTCACCGATGTTTGCAATGTATATTTCACACTTCTTCGCTTCAGGGAGCTTGATTCCCTGTGCCTCAAGCAAAAGAAGAAGTCTTTCGATACCCATACCGAATCCGAGAGCCGGAACATGAGGTCCGCCGATTTCCTCTACAAGACCGTCGTAGCGACCCCCTGCACAAACCGCACTCTGTGCACCGAGAGAATCCGTAAGGAATTCAAAAACTGTTCTTGTGTAATAATCAAGACCGCGTACGATGTGCGGATTAACCTCGTAGACGATACCCATATTATCAAGGTACATCTTTACCTTTTCAAAATGTTCCTTACATTCATCACAAAGGAAATCAAGAATTATCGGAGCATCTGCCGCAATTTCGTGGCAGACAGGACTCTTACAGTCAAGAATTCTCATCGGATTTCTGTCAAGTCTGTCAAGGCATGTTCCGCAAAGCTCGTCCTTGCGTGACTCAAAATAAGCCTTAAGAGCCGCGTGATATTCCTTACGGCATTTCGGACAGCCGATTGAGTTTATTTCAAGACGGATTCTGTCAATTCCAAGGAAGCCGAAAACTTCGTTTGCAACAGAAATAACCTCTGCATCTGCTGCAGGCGATGCAGTACCGTAGCATTCAATTCCGAACTGATGGAATTCGCGAAGTCTGCCTGCCTGAGGCTTTTCGTAACGGTAGCAGGATGTTATGTAGCTGACCTTCTGCGGCATAGCCTCGTTTGTAAGACCATGTTCAAGGAAAGCTCTTGCTGCTCCTGCGGTACCTTCGGGACGAAGTGTAATTGAACGTCCGCCTTTATCTTCAAAAGTGTACATTTCTTTCTGCACGACGTCAGTTGTGTCGCCGACAGAACGTGTGAAAAGCTCCGTGTGCTCAAAAACAGGTGTTCTGATTTCTCTGAAACCAAACTCGTTTGCAATTTCAAGCACAGTTTTTTCCACAAACTGATTTTTGTGACTGTCTGCAGGAAGAACATCAAGTGTTCCCTTGACAGCCTTTGTTATAAGTGCCATAGAAAAATCTCCTCATTTATATCGGCAAATTTTTTTCCGATAACGTGCCGAATAACCGCCGACTGATTTTCTTTTCAATCGGTGGTTATTCAGTCTGTAATTTTCAATTTAGTGCTTCGGGTTAACGATGTCTCTCCAATCGAGGTCGCCTCTGTCAAGGCTGTGAATGAGAGCCTCTGCTGTTGCGATATTCGTAGCCGCAGGTACATTATGCACGTCACAGATACGAAGCAAGCTGTTTACATTGGGCTCATGCTCCTTGGGGTCAAGGGGATCGCTGAAAATAAGAAGCATATCAATTTCATTACAAGCAATAAGCGAACCGATCTGCTGATCGCCGCCCTGAGCGCCACACAAAAATCTTACGATATCAAGACCTGTTGCGTCAGCTACGAGTTTACCTGTTGTACCTGTTGCAAAAAGCTTGTGTCGGCTCAAAATACCGCAGTACGCAATGCAAAACTGGGTCATAAGTTCTTTTTTCGCATCGTGAGCAATAATTGCAATGTTCATAAATTAGCCCTCCTTGGTTTTAGTTTTCCGGGGTAGTTTCTTCCTGTGTTGCTTCAGCAGGAGCCTCTGCAACTTCTGTTGTTTCTGCATTTTCCTCTGCATCTTCGTGCTCAACGGGAGTGATTGTGATAAGCTTTTCGTCCTCTGTAACTCTCATTACGCGAACACCCTTTGACGGACGTGCAAATGTGCTGATTCCGTCTGCAGGAATACGGATAATAATACCGTCAGATGCAATAAGAATAATATCGTCATTGTCGCTGACAGATGTAACTGCCGCAATGTCACCGTATTTTTCAACGTGGTAGTTGATAAGACCTTTACCGCCTCTTGTCTGAACACGGTAGTTGTCAAAGTCACTCTTTCTGCCGTAGCCTGTTTCGCTGACAGTAAGAATTGTCTTGCCTTCCTCAACAACTGTCATACCGACAACTTTGTCGCCTTCCTTAAGCTCGATTGCCTTAAC
This sequence comes from Acutalibacteraceae bacterium, assembly GCA_045589535.1. Taxonomy (GTDB): domain Bacteria; phylum Bacillota; class Clostridia; order Oscillospirales; family Acutalibacteraceae; genus CAG-488. The sequence continues at coordinate 19,724 of JAZNPE010000026.1, forward strand.
GCCTCGTGCTGTTCGGCCGATCGGACGTGCATCGTTTTCATTGCAGCGGCTACACATACCCTTCTTTGTTGCAACGATAAGGTCATCATTACCGGTTGTTGTTGTTACCCATGCAAGTTCATCGCCCTCATCAAGAGTGATTGCAAGAACACCTGCACGGCGGATTGATTTATATTCTTCAAGGCTTGAACGCTTGATGATACCCTTACGGGTGAACATACAAAGATAGCCTGTTTCCTCATCCATAGCTGTGAAACGGATCATTGAAGAAACCTTTTCGTCAGCTTCAAGAGGAAGAAGGTTAACAATGTTCATGCCCTTGCTTGTTCTTGAGCCTTCGGGAATTTCATAGCCTTTGAGCTTGAATGTACGTCCCTTGGTTGTGAAGAACGAGATGAAATCGTGCGTTGAAGCTGTGAACATCGTTCTTACGATGTCATCTTCACGTCTTGTAAGACCCTTAACACCACGTCCGCCTCGACGCTGAGTCTGATACTCAGACATCGGTATACGCTTGATGTATCCGAAATCTGTGAATGTAAATACACAGGTTTCTTCGGGGATAAGGTCTTCGATATCCACTTCGCCCGAAACATTCATAATTTCTGTACGGCGGTCATCACCGTACTTGTCAGCAATTTCAAGAGCTTCACTCTTAACAACACCGAGAAGCTTTGATTCGTCTGAAAGAAGGTCGAGGAAATAAGCAATCTTCTCCTTAAGCTCACCGAGTTCATCTTCAATCTTGACTCTTTCAAGACCTGTCAACTGAGCAAGACGCATCTGAACAACAGCCTGAGCCTGAACGTCATCAAGACCGAAGCGTTCCATAAGAGCTTCTTTACCTTCATTGATACTCTTCGACGCACGAAGAATATTGATAACTTCATCGATGAAATCAAGAGCTGTAAGAAGACCTTCAAGGATATGAGCTCTGTCCTGAGCTTTTTTGAGGTCAAACTGTGTACGTCTTGTAACAACCTCTTGCTGGAAGTCAATATAGTTTCTGAGAACATCCTTAAGTGTAAGAACTTTCGGCTCACCGTTAACGATGGCAATCATAATTACACCGAATGTTGTCTGAAGCTGAGTATATGAATAAAGCTGATTAAGAACAACCTGCGGATTTGCATCACGCTTGAGGTCGATTGAAATATGCATACCTGCTTTTGAAGAATAGTCGTTGATATCGGAGATACCTTCGATTTTCTTATCCTTTACGAGGTCAGCGATGCTTTCAATAAGTCTTGCTTTATTGACTGTGTACGGAATTTCCGTAACCTTTATTTCAAATCTGCCGTTTTTCTTTTCAACAATTTCTGCTCTTGCTCTTACAACAACCTTACCGCGGCCTGTTGCATAAGCCGCACGGATACCCGATCGGCCCATAATGATACCGTTTGTCGGAAAGTCAGGTCCCTTGATGTGTTCCATAAGATCATCAAGAGTAGCCTCGGGATTGTCGATAAGACAGCACATACCGTCGATAACTTCCTTGAGGTTATGCGGAGGGATATTTGTTGCCATACCAACGGCAATACCCATTGAACCGTTTACAAGGATATTCGGGAAACGTGACGGAAGAACCGTCGGTTCCTTAAGTCTGTCGTCGTAGTTTGTTGTGAAATCAATTGTATCCTTGTCGATATCCGTAAGCATTTTAAGAGCCATCTTGCTCATTCTTGACTCAGTATATCGGTAAGCAGCGGCAGGGTCGCCGTCGATTGAACCGAAGTTGCCGTGTCCGTCAACAAGAGTGTATCTCATTGAGAAATTCTGTGCAAGACGAACCATTGCATCGTAAACTGAAGCATCACCGTGAGGATGGTAACGACCGAGAACCGAACCAACGGTATCGGCACATTTACGGTATGCTTTGTCCGGAGTAAGATTGTTCTCATACATCGTATAGAGAATACGGCGATGAACGGGCTTAAGACCGTCACGGACATCAGGAAGTGCACGCGAAACAATAACTGACATTGAGTAATCAAGGAATGATTTTCTTACTTCCTTGTTAATGTCTACGTTATATATCTTCGTGTTTTCAAGATTGGCCTTAAACTCTTCGCTTTCGTGGGGGATTTCTTTAGCCATTTTTCAATCTTCCTCCTTTCTTATACATCAAGATTCTGAACGTATTTAGCGTTCTTTTCAATAAATTCACGTCGCGGTTCAACCTTATCGCCCATAAGGATTGAGAAGGTTTCGTCCGCTTCCATTGCATCTTCAAGAGTTACGCGAAGCATAATCCTTGTTTTCGGGTCCATGGTTGTTTCCCAAAGCTGAATGGGGTCCATTTCACCAAGACCTTTATATCGCTGAATATCGCAGCTTCCGCCGAATTCTTCAATTTTCTCGTCTCTTTCTTCGTCAGAGAAAGCGTATGCAAATTTCTTACCCTTACTGATTTTGAAAAGAGGCGGCTGTGCAAGATATACGTGACCTGTATCAATAAGCGGACGCATATATCTGAAGAAGAACGTCAGAAGAAGTGTTCTGATATGAGCACCGTCCACGTCGGCATCGGCCATAATAACAACTTTGTCGTATCTTAATTTTTCAATATCGAATTCGTCACCGATACCCGTTCCGAGTGCAGTAACGACAGGAATAAGCTTTTCGTTGGAAATAACTTTATCAAGTCTTGACTTCTCAACGTTGAGCATTTTACCCCAAAGAGGAAGGATAGCCTGGAACTGTCTGTCACGGCCTTCCTTCGCAGAACCGCCCGCAGAGTCACCCTCTACGATGTAGATTTCTGTAAACTCAGAGCTCTTTTCTGTACAGTCTGCAAGCTTACCCGGAAGAGAGTTGCTTTCAAGAACGCCCTTACGTCTTGCAAGGTCACGTGCCTTTCTTGCAGCTTCTCTTGCTCTTGAAGCGTCAAGAGCCTTTGTGAAGATAGCCTTTGCTACTGAGGGGTTTTCCTCAAAATATGTCATAAGCTTTTCGTAAACCATTGCGGATACGATGCTTGTGATTTCAGTATTGCCGAGCTTACCCTTTGTCTGGCCTTCAAACTGAGCCTCAGTAAGCTTTACGCTGATAACGGTTGTAACACCTTCTCTTACCTCCTCACCCGAAAGCTTTTTGTCGCCGTCCTTGAGGATACCGTATTTCTTGCCGTAATCGTTGAAAACACGTGTAAGAGCTGTTTTAAAGCCTGTTTCGTGAGTACCGCCGTCGATTGTGTTAACGTTATTTGCAAACGAGAGAATAACCTCGTTGTAGCTGTCGTTATACATCATAGCAACTTCGGCGTACTTGTCATCCTTTGAAGCTGAGAAATGAATCGGCGGAGTGTGAAGCGGAGTCAATGCACGGCTTGTATTGATATACTCAACAAAGCTTGAAAGACCGCCTTCGTAACAGTAAACTTTTTCAACAATGTTTTCAGGGTCACGTGAATCCGTCAATGTGATTGAAAGACCTGCATTAAGGAATGCAGACTCACGGAGTCTTCTTTCAAGAACGTCGAATTCGTATTCAACTGTTTCTGTGAAGATTTCGGGGTCAGCCTTGAAACGGATAAGAGTTCCTGTTGCATCGGTATCACCGATAACCTTCATATCGCAAACAGGATTACCGCGTGAAAATTTCTGATAATGAACGTGTCCGTCACGGGAAACTTCAGCTTCCATCCACTCTGAAAGAGCGTTAACAACAGAAGAACCAACACCATGAAGACCGCCTGAAACTTTATATCCGCTGCCGCCGAACTTACCGCCTGCGTGAAGCACCGTAAGAACAACCGTAAGAGTCGGGATACCCATTTTATCGTGAATTGCAACGGGGATACCACGGCCGTTATCGCGGACTGTGATTATATTATCGGGAAGAATTTCAACTTCAATATGAGAACAGAAGCCCGCAAGTGCTTCGTCGATTGAATTGTCCACTATTTCATAAACAAGGTGGTGAAGACCTCGCGGTCCTGTTGAACCGATGTACATACCCGGTCTTTTACGGACAGCCTCAAGACCTTCAAGAACCTGAATCTGGTCAGCACCGTATTCTTCGGTAACTACCGTATTCATCGCCTCTTCAAGCATTGATTCGTCAGTAACTTCAGCCTCAACAGGCTGCAGAACTTCATTTTTTTCTTCATTCGCCACGGTTATTTACCTCCGTTCAACTGATTCATAAATCCGCCCGTCTTTTTTCTCTTCGGCTTGTAGAGAGGCGGACGCTCCAACTTTGATCTTGTTGAAGATGATTTTTTGAGAATTTTGTGTGTTTCGATAACGTAGAGTGTCATCTCGTCCATATAGTCAACACAGTTTGCAAGAAGATTTTCGTCGTCATAAATTGAACCGAGGATTGTTACAACGATAACACTCTGCACCTGATTTGTACCGTCGTTATAAACTTCATTGAGCATATTGAAAAGCTTCTTCATCTGCTGCGGGTCGTTCTTCTTTACTGTTTCGCGGAACTTTTCGTTACCGAACTTTGTGAAGAACTCGTCAGCAAGGAACTCGCCGTACTTTTCGATGTTCTGCTTGTAAGCATCCTTGAGTTCGGGATAAATCTGCACAAATCTGCTTCCGAGAGTTACGAGGTCATAGTAACTTGCTCCACTCTTTGCAGCTGACTTTGAAACGGGCTGCGGAAGCTTTTTTGCCTTTTCCTTTTTGCCGTATGTGTCATTGATGCAGTCATTGATTTCATTGACAACGTATCTGATGTCACGTTCATCAACTTTTTCAAGGTCGAAGAGAGTTGTTGTGACCTTTCTGAAGTCTTCGTCAACAGCACTTCCCGATTCAGCAGCTGAACAGAAAAGAGAAATCTTTCCTTCGAAAAGTTCAATTTTTGCAGTGCCTTTTTTGCCACCGTAAAGGATGGTCATACAGCCATTTTTCTCTGTTACGGGCAAAGCACCTTTTTCGATACCCTGAGGCACTATTACGGCAAAGCCGTTATTATTCATGGTACTTTCAACACCTTTGATTATTGCTGAAATTATTGCGCTGATTTCCATATTTTCAAGCTCCTTACGCTATAGTTATAATATAAGTCAATAATTATAGCTATTATAACATATATATACCGATTTGTCACTATTTTTTTGCATTAAATTTTGACTTTTTCAGGGGTTAAAAACCTTGATTTTCCTTGACTTAAACAATAAACTATGTTAATATGTAAAACTGTCTAATAATGCAAAACGGAGATGTTGTAAAATGAAGAACGCACTCATTCTTTTCGGCGGTGTTTCAAGCGAACATGACGTTTCTGTCGTGTCTGCGAAATCAGTTATTGAAAACACTCCAACGGATAAATATAACGTTATTATGCTCGGCATAACAAAGGACGGAAGATGGTATAAATACGACGGTGACGTTGCAAATCTTCCCGAAGATAAATGGCTCGAGGACACAGAAAATCTTACAAAAGCGGTTATCTCTCCCGACAGAAACGACCACGGTCTTCTTGTTTTTGAGGCTGACGGAGTTAAGACGGTCCGTGTTGACGTTGCTTTCCCCGTGCTTCACGGCAAGAACGGCGAAGACGGCACAATCCAGGGCTTTATGCAGGTTGCAGGTATCCCCTACGTCGGTTGTGATATGCTTTCATCTGCCTGCTGTATGGATAAGGTTATGACAAATACACTCGCTGATGCCGCAGGAATTCCGCAGGCAAAATGGTTGGGCTTCAATTCCTACGATTACAGCAAAGAGCCCCAAAAATACATCGAAAAAGCCGCAGAATATCTCGGTTTCCCGATTTTCGTAAAGCCTGCAAACGCAGGCTCATCCGTCGGCGTAAGCAAGGCTGACGACAAGGATTCTCTTGTTGTTGCAATCGAAAAAGCATACAAAGAAGATTCAAAGCTCGTTCTTGAAGAGAGCATTGACGGCATCGAAGTTGAATGTGCTGTTATGGGTTACGACGAGCCCGTTGCTTCCGTCTGTGGCGAGGTTGTACCCTGTAACGATTTCTACGATTTCGAAGCAAAGTACGTAAACCCTGCAAGCGAGCTTCATATCCCTGCAAGACTTTCCGACGAAAAGCACGAGGAAGTACGGGCAGCCGCAAGAAATGCTTACAAAGCTCTCGGTTGCGGCGGTCTTGCAAGAGTTGACTTCTTTGTACGCAAATCTGACGGTCTTGTTATGCTCAATGAGCCGAACACAATCCCGGGCTTCACATCAATCAGTATGTACCCGAAAATGTTTGAAGCTTCGGGCGTTTCGTACGCGGAGCTTATCGACAAGCTTCTTACTTCAGCAATGGAGAGATGGGAACGATGAATTGCCTTATAACAATCCACGATTACCACGATGTACAGGGACAGCGTGAAAAATCCGAGCTTACAACAACGGCAGAAATCCACGGCACACCTGACGATTACTTCATCGTTTACGAGGAACAGTCTGATGAACTTATGGGGTGTACAACGACGGTTCACGTTGAAAATTCAAGCCGTGTAACCGTTTCCCGTGTAGGCGCTTACAACACAGAGCTTAAAATGGAGAAAAACAAGCGCAACCTCTGCTGTTACAACACTCCTGTCGGACAGATTATGATGGGAGTTCACACCACTTCAATCCGTTCAGAATATACAGAGAACAAAAAAACAGTTCTCGATTTTTCATATTCGCTCGATTTCAATAACGAGCTTCTGAGCAAAAACAGAATTAAAATTACCGCTAAATACGAGGAGGTAAACTGAAATGTCTTATATAGTGAATAAGGTTCAGGAACAGCTTAAAAATGCAGTTTACTCGGCTGTTGATGCCGCTGTTAAAAACGGCGCTTTTGCGCAGATGCCGACAGCAGAGTTCAAGGTTGAAATCCCTGCTGACCGTGCAAACGGTGACTTTTCGGCAAACGCCGCAATGGTATGGGCAAGAGAGCTTCGTTCAGCCCCGAGAAAAATTGCAGATACAATTATGGAAAACATCAGCCTTGAGGGTACATATTTTCTCCGCGCAGAGGTTGCAGGTCCGGGATTTATGAACTTCTATCTCAGCGACAGCTACTATGCGGACATCCTTAAGGATATCCGCGAAAAGGGTAACAATTACGGCCGTTCGAACTACGGTAACGGCAAGAGAATCAACGTTGAATTTGTTTCCGCTAACCCTACAGGTCCGATGCATATGGGTAATGCACGAGGCGGTGCACTCGGTGACTGTCTTGCAGCCGTTCTTGATTATGCAGGCTACGAGGTAAGCCGTGAATTTTACATCAACGACGCAGGTAATCAGATTGACAAGTTCGCACTTTCACTTGATATCAGATATCAGCAGATTTTCAAGGGCGAAGATGCCGTTCAGCTTCCCGAGGACAGTTACCACGGTGAAGACATCAAGGTAAGAGCACAGGAGTTTGCCGATGTTTACGGTGACAAATACATTGAAGCTGACGAAGCTGAAAGAAGAAAGGCCCTTGTTGATTTCGCTTTGCCGAAAAACATCAAGGCTATGCAGGATAACCTTACAAAATACCGTATTGAATACGACACCTGGTTCCACGAAAGCACCCTTCATAACGGCACTGAACTTAAAGATACTCTTGAGCTTATGAAGGAAAAGGGTCTTACATACGAAAAAGACGGTGCACTCTGGTACAAGAATATCGAAGTGCAGACAGAAAGGCTCACAAAGCAGGGTTATTCACAGGAAGATATCGACAAGCTTGAACTCAAGGACGACGTTCTTATCCGTGCAAACGGAAATCCGACTTACTTTGCTGCTGATATCGCTTATCACCGCAACAAGCTCGCTGTAAGAAACTTTGACGTTGCAATCGACATCTGGGGTGCAGACCACCACGGTCACGTTGCAAGAATGCAGGGTGCACTTGATGCAATCGGCGTCGGTGGCGACAAGCTTGACGTTATCCTTATGCAGCTTGTACGTCTTACACGCGACGGTGAAGTTGTAAGAATGTCAAAGAGAACAGGCAAGGCAATCACACTCGTTGACCTTCTTGAAGAAATCCCGATCGATGCAGTCCGCTTCCTCTTCAACATGAGAGAACCGGGCTCACAGATGGAATTCGACCTTGACCTCGCAGTTGAGCAGAGCTCACAGAATCCCGTTTACTACTGTCAGTATGCACACGCAAGAATCTGTTCAATCATCAAAAAGCTTGAAGCAGAGGGTATTTCGGCACGCGATTGCACTTCAGAAGAGCTTGAAATGCTCAAAGAAAGCGAAGAACGTGAATTAATCCGCCATTTAGCAGGCCTTACAAACGAGATAGTTGTTGCCGCAAGGAATTATGACCCTGCAAAGATAACTCGCTATGTGGTCGATTTGGCTACGCTTTTCCACAAGTTCTATAACGCTTGCCGTGTTAAGTGCGACGACGAAAAGCTTATGCAGGCAAGACTTTACCTTTGCATTTGTGTAAAAGATACTATTAAAAATATTCTCGAAATGCTCAGAATCACCGTTCCCGAGTCAATGTAATTTCACTTATGACAAAATAGTTAAAACCGTTGTAACCATTAACGTGGTGCAACGGTTTTTTTGTTACTTTCAGACACCAAACTGTAACAATTTTTAACCGTAAAAAGTGTTTACTTTTTCCATAATTTAGAGTACTGTTTAATTAAAGATTTGATATCCGTAAAACCGTGTCAAAGGAGAGTTTGTAATGAAGAGTATTTCCAAGAAAATTTTAGCCGTTTTACTTGCGGCAATCTGCGCATTTTCAGTGTTGGCAGTGAACGCATCCGCATTTTTCGATGACGAAGATTTCTTTCCCGAAGACATCTTCTCAGATCTGATTCTTGAAGATAATATTTACTATGAAATCTACGCAGAAGAGGATTGTTACAGTGCTTCTGTAATCGACTTCGAGGTTAATGAAGAAGGTGCTTCCCTCGTTCCCGAAACAGTAATAATCCCCGAAACAGTCGAATATGAAGGCGAAAACGTAACTGTTACAGGTATCGGCTACGGTGCTTTTATGGACTGTTACACAATCAGAGAGGTTACACTTCCCGACACAATCATATCAATCGATGATCAGGCTTTTTATGCTGCTTCTCACCTTGAAAAAATCATTGTTCCCGAAACAATTGATTTTGAATATTTCGGAATTTCTGTTTTCGAAGCAACTCCCGTGCTCGGTTACCTTGCAGAACAGTCAACCGACGGTGCCGTTATCCTCGGGCAGAATGTTCTTTTAGCTTACCTCGGTAACGACAAGATGTATACAATCCCCGAAGAAATCGATTTTATTGCTGACTACTGCTTCTTTATGGCAGGTGTTGAAAACGTTATCTTCAACGAAAGTATTGAATTACTTCCTCCGTACGCTTTCGCAAGCTGCAGAAACCTTAAGGAAATCACAATTCCCGATTCAATTTATGGAATCGGTGAAGGTGCTTTCTCCAACTGCACAAATCTTGAAAAAATAAATCTCGGCAACTCTCTCGAATACATCGGAACAAAGGCTTTTGAAAACACAAAAATCAAAGACATTTACCTTGGCGACAGCATCATTGACGTCGCATCAGCTTTTGCAGGCTGTGCTACACTCGAAAACATTACAGTCAGCGAAAACAATACTTCTTATTTCTTCGAAAACAACGCTCTTTATTATATCTTCACAGATATGGACGGCAACTTCGAATCAAGCATCCTTGAGTACTTTCTTGTTACCGCTGACGTTACAACATTTACAGTTCCCGAAGATGTAATATCTGTTGGTCCGTACGCTTTCTACGGCTGTAAGCAGCTTGACAAAGTCACCATCAATTCATACGTGGATATCTATGAGTTTGCTTTTGCGTACTGCGATTTTGAAAGCTTCGATTTTACAAATGTCGGTTCAGTCGGCTACGCAACTTTCAGAGGCTGTAACAATCTAACATCTCTTGACCTTTCAACAGTTGACTATATTGAAGATTCAGCATTTGAAAACTGCAAAAACCTTGCAGTTGTAACCTTCAGCCCTTCAGTTTATTGCATCGGTGCCCGTTCATTCGCAAACACGGCGCTTGAAGAAGTTTCAATCAGCGGCGACGAAGCTGAAATTTACGAAGGTGCTTTTGCAGACTGCAAGAACCTTAAGTCAGTTGACTTCAACGAAGGAGTTGCAGTTATCTATTCACACGTTGTTGCCAACTGTCCCGACCTTGAAAGAGTGTTCATTTCAAAAACAGTTAATTATATTGATTACTACGCTTTTGAAGATTGTCAGAACGTTACATTCCAAATTATCAAACATTCAGACGGTGCAGATGCTATCGTTGAATATGCAGACGATGCAGACAACGACGTTACAAAATACGAGTTCGTAGGCAAGCTTACAATCTTTGAGAGAATCGCAAAATTCTTCTCAGACCTTTTTGAAAAGATTTTCGACTTCTTCTTCCGTTGGTAATAACAAACAATAAATTAAGCCTGTTGCTTCGTGCAACAGGCTTTCGTTTTTATTCTATTGTGCTGTACTTCTCAATTGCTTCTCTTATCTTGTCAGCACCCTCACCATTCTGTGCAGAAAACGGAATTGCTTCAATGTCACCGAATTCGGCAAGTTCTTCCTTGATCGCTTCAAGGCGCTTGTTGCGTTCGGTTTTGTTAAGCTTATCGCTCTTCGTCATAACGACAATGAAATCAAAACCGGCCGCCTGCATAAAGCGCATCATGTCAAGGTCATCCTTCGTCACGGGGTGTCGCATATCCGTCAGCTGAACAACCAAACGGATGTTTCTTCCTGAATTGAAGTAACCCTCCATAAGGTCTGCCCAGCGCTTTTTCTCGTTGAAGTTAACCTTTGCGTAACCGTATCCCGGAAGGTCAACAAGCTTCACTCCGTCACAGTCAAAAAAGTTTACCGTAACGGTTTTTCCCGGCACGGAGCTGACTCGGGCAAGGTTCTTTCTGTTGAGAACCTTGTTGAGCATTGAAGATTTACCGACGTTTGAACGTCCTGCAAAAGCAATTTCAACCGCCTCACTTTTCGGCAGCTGCTGAGATGTTCCGTAAGATGCCTCGTACTGTACTTTATCAAATCTCATCGTCAGCCCTCCTCACGTTCTCATAACATTATAGCCGATTTTTTTATCTGTTGCCATTGCCGCAACAGCTTTTTTATCCTCTTTCCTCGGAAGAAGTGCGTTTTCAAAAACATCGTCAAGGCTTGTTGCCGAAATGAATTTTATCGTGCCCTTTACTTTCGGGTCAACTTCTGCAAGGTCAGCCATATTCTTTTTCGGGATAATAACTTTCTTTATACCCATTCTGTACGCCGCCATAGTCTTTTCACGAAGTCCGCCGATAGGCATAACTCTTCCGCGAAGAGAGATTTCACCGGTCATCGCCGTGTAGCTGTCAACGGGAGTATCCGTCAGTGCAGAAAGAAGAGCTGTTGCCATTGTTACACCTGCAGACGGACCGTCCTTAGGAACTGCACCCTCAGGCACGTGGATATGAATATCTTTTTCTTTATAGAAATTCGGATTTATACCGTACTTGTCCACACGACTTCTGATAAAGCTGATTGCCGCCATAGCAGATTCCTTCATAACGTCACCGAGAGAACCCGTAAGCTCAACCTTACCCGTACCGTCAAGCACAGCAACCTCAACCTGAAGCATTTCACCGCCGACTGCTGTCCACGCAAGTCCGTTAACAACACCAACAGCAGAATCCTCCTCAATTGTTTCTGGAAGATACTTCTTCGGGCCGAGCATTTTTTCAAGGCTTGTAACCTTGACTGAAACTGCAGTTTCTTCGCCTGATACGATAGTTGCCGCACCCTTTCTGCAAAGAGCCGCAATCTGCTGTTCAAGACGTCTTACGCCTGCTTCTCGGGTGTAGCCGTCAATTACATCGCGAAGGGCTTTATCGTTAATTTTAAATGTCTTTGAATCAAGACCGTGGAGTTTTACCTGCTTAGGCACAAGGTGCTTTTTCGCGATGTTGAATTTTTCTTCGTGAGTATAGCTCGGAAGCTCGATAATTTCCATTCTGTCAAGAAGAGGTGCAGGGATCGTTGATTTATCATTCGCTGTTGTGATAAACATAACCTTGCTAAGGTCAAACGGCATATCGATATAATGGTCTGTGAAAGTGCCGTTCTGTTCACCGTCAAGCACCTCAAGAAGTGCAGAAGCCGGGTCACCCTTATAATCCGAACCGAGCTTATCAATTTCGTCAAGAAGGATAATCGGATTTCTTGTTCCTGCCGACTTAACTGCGGCAATAATTCTGCCCGGCATTGAGCCGATATAAGTTTTTCTGTGTCCGCGGATTTCAGCTTCGTCGTGAACACCGCCGAGAGAAACTCGTGCAAACTTTCTTCCCATTGCCTCGGCTACGCTTTTCGCAATTGAAGTTTTACCGACACCCGGAGGTCCTACGAAGCAGAGTGTCTGTCCGTATCCGCCGTCCGAAAGCTTACGTACAGCAAGAGCTTCGATAATTCTTTCCTTGACCTTTTCCATTCCGTAGTGGTCGCGGTCAAGCACCTTTCTTGCATTTGAAAGATTAAGGTTGTCTTCCGTCAGCTTATTCCACGGAAGGTCGATACAGGTTTCAATATACACTCTGCTGACCGTTGCTTCAGGAGAAGTCGGAGACATTCTTTCAAGTCTTGCACATTCCTTAAGAAGCTTTTTCTCGCTCTCTTCTTCAAGCGCAAGAGCCTTGATCTTCTCCTTGAATTCATCACACTCTTCAAGCGGAGAAGCACCGTCGTTAAGCTCTTCGGAAATAACCTTCATCTGCTCGTGAAGGTAATATTCACGCTGGCTCTTGTCGATATTATCCTGAACTTTTCTGTTGATATCATTTTCAAGGCGCATAAGATCGCCTTCCTTCGCAAGAAGACAGCAGACCTTTTCAAGTCTGCGAAGCGGATTGACCTCGTTAAGGATAGTCTGACGCTTTTTGTATTCAAGCATAATATTGCCTGCGATATAGTCAGCAAGCTCGCCTGCTGAGTTTTTTTCAAGCACTTCAAGGATAAGGTCGCCCGGCATCTGCGGTGCAACGTCTGCATAATCTTCAAAGAAATCCTTTGTCTGCCTTACAAGTGCAATTTCGTAGTCCTTGTCCTCAGCCTTTATCGCAATGCTTTTTCTCATCTTTATATCAGAGATAAGATACGGCTGAGTCTGCAACATATCAACAAGTGACGCGCGGTAAAGACCCTCAACAGAAATTCTTATCGTATCGCTGTTCGGAAGCTTCAGGATATGGCTGATTTTTGCAACCGTACCCATTTTGAAAAGCTGTTCAAACTCAGGTTCGTCGTCGCGTACGTCCTTCTGCGCAACGAGAAAAATTTCTCTTGTGTCTGCCATTGCCGCTTTTATCGCATCTATTGATTTCTGTCTGCCGACGTCAAAATTCAGCGACATCCCGGGGAAGATAACAAGTCCCCTGAGAGCCACCGTCGGCATCACTTTATAGTCATTCAATCTGTTCAAAAAATCAACTCCAAAAACATATGGAGTTATTATACATTAAAATTCTCACTTTTTCAACCTAAAAACTTTGTCTGCACTGTTGTAAATTGTCAAAAGCGGTGATAAAATAAAATTAATTGTATCAGGGAGTTTTTTATGGAAAGACATCAGCTTATCGAAAGAAGCATAATCAAGAAATACCGCAAAACAATATGGAATAATTTTGTTGCCGCAATCAAGGACTATCAGCTCATAAAGCCCGGCGACAAAATAGGCGTATGCATTTCCGGAGGAAAGGATTCGATGCTTCTTGCAAAGTGTATGCAACATCTGCAAAAATACAGCGACTTTGAATTCAGCGTTGAATACATTGTTATGGATCCCGGTTATCACGAGGAAAACAGGCAGAAAATTCTTGAAAACGCAAAAATCCTTGACCTGCCGATAACTGTTTTCGACTCCCCTATTTTCAATTCCGTTTCAAACGTCGGCGGCGGTTCACCCTGCTACCTTTGCGCGAGGATGCGGAGAGGCTATCTCTACAAGCAGGCACAGGATATGGGATGCAACAAAATCGCACTCGGACACCACTTTGACGATGCGATCGAAACAACGCTTATGAGCATGCTTTACGGCGCAGAAATCAAGACAATGATGCCAAAGCTTAAAAGCACTAATTTTGAAGGAATGGAACTTATCCGTCCGCTTTATATGGTGAGGGAACGAGATATCATTTCCTGGGCAAGGTACAACGAGCTTGAGTTCATCCGTTGTGCCTGCAGTGTTACAAAAAAAGATGCAGAAACCTGCGACGGTTCAAAGCGACAGGAAGTAAAAGAGCTTATAAGAAAGCTGACCGAAGAAAACGATAAGGTTGACATGAACATTTTCAAAAGCATTCACAACGTCAACCTCGCAACAATAATCGGCTACCGTGAACGTGACGGCGGTGACGTTCATCTTTTCACGGAGCATTACGATGAGAGCTGAAAAAATGATTTATTTTTTTGATGATTACGAAAACTTTTCTGCAGAAAATTTTCTTGATTTTCTTCCTGAAAAGCGCAGAGAAAAATTTGAAAAATTAAAGATAAAAAGAGATAAAGAAAACTGTGTTATTTCTTATCTTCTTTTGAAAAAAGCTTTGAAAAACTTCGGCATAGAAAGCTTTGAAATTCTTATCGGAGAAAACGGCAAACCGTTTTTGAAAGATAACGAAAACGTGTTTTTCAATATCAGCCACACCGGTTCAGGTGTTGCCGTTGTTGTTGATGAAAACCCCGTAGGTATTGACGTTCAGGACATTCTTGAAGTCCGAAATGCAATTATTGAACGTTGCTTTTCCGAAAAAGAGAAAGAACTGATTTTCAATTCCGCTTCACCTGAAAAAGAATTCACTAGACTTTGGACTCTGAAAGAAAGTGCAGTAAAATGCAAATCGGAAACTGTTGCGAATTTAAAGAATTATTGCTTTGAAAGCGAAGAAAAAACTTTCAGAAAATACGAAAAAATTTTTACAACTTTTGAAAGAAAAAATCTTTTTATTTCCGTTTGCGGAACGAAAGAATTTTTTGAAATAATTGAAATAAAAACGGAGGAACTTTTATGAGAATTTTATTTCAGGGCGACAGCATTACAGATGCCGACCGTAACAGAGAAAATATGCACGACCTCGGAAACGGCTATCCGAAGTATGCCGCAAAATATCTTGCAGACTATTTCCCTGCAATTGATTTCGAGTTCATCGACCTTGGTATCAGCGGAAATCAGACTATCGATCTTGTAAACAGACTTGAATCCGATTTCATCGATATTCAGCCTGATATCGTTTCAATCCTTATCGGTGTGAACGACACCTGGCACAGGGCTGAAAACAGAGAATGGCTTTCCGACGAGGAGTTTGAGCAGAGATACCGCACTGTCCTTGATGCAATAAAGAAGAAAACAAATGCAAAAATCGTTATGCTTGAGCAGTTCCTTCTTCCTGCTGAGGATAAGCTTTATTTCCGCGAAGACCTCGACCCGAAGATCCAGATTGTCCGTAAGCTTGCAAGAGAATACGCAGACCTCTTCATCCCCCTCGACGGTATTCTCGCAGCAGCATGCATCAAGACAGACTGGAAAGCTTTTTCCGAAGACGGAGTTCACCTTACATACGGAATCGGTGCAGATTTTGTTGGACATATCTATGCAGATTACGTTGCAGAGGTTATTGAAGAAGTTTATTCTCAGGCTGAATAAAACAACGATTGTCCGGAAGGAAGAAGTCGCGCGATTTCTTCCTTTTTTGTTTTTAAAAATTGCCTTTAAAAAAGTTGGAATTTTCTCAATTTTTCTATTGACAACACAAAAAACATATGATATTATATTTGAGCATTCGGAGAGATACCGAAGTGGTTATAACGGAACGGTCTTGAAAACCGTCGTACGGCAACGTACCGTGGGTTCGAATCCCACTCTCTCCGCCACATTGAGTAAGACTTCCTTTCTTAAGGAAGTCTTACTTATAAAGAACAGAATATTTGGTTTTGTTCACCAATGGAGGATTACTCAAGTGGTGAAGAGGCTCCCCTGCTAAGGGAGTAGGTCGGGTAACCGGCGCGAGGGTTCAAATCCCTTGTCCTCCGACAAAAATGCAACGATGATGCGTAAGCATTGTTGTTGCTTTTCTGTTTATATAGCAAATGGGATTTGTGAAATGTGCTGTGCGTATGAGGGGTTTATTTCACATTTTGCCGTATGACAAAATATTGCATAGCAATATTTCATTAAATATGCTATAATCAAATTGATAAACAATGAATTGGAAGTGATATAGATTATGAATAATGATGTTACGCGAATTGTCGAAAAATTCAAAGAGGTAAAAAATATATTAAAAGAAACGTCCAACAGAGACGCGGCAATAGAATATCTTGTAAATGAGACAAAATTATCAAAAGAAGAATGCTCTGTTGCATACGATATTATTATGAAAATTGAAGACTGAATTCCAATCTATTAAACAGAGTAGTACCCTACTTTGAGTTATTCTTTGTCAGTAAAAGGAGACGATTATTGTGAAAGAAAATAAACTATCTGAACACAAAATGAAATTTTCACAAATCACCTCTTTAAAAGACTCTGATATTTCTCGCCTTCTCGAAGTTCATATGTTACCCGAAAACCTGCGTTTTATCGAAATAAACGAAAAGAAATATTTTAAATATGTAACTAAAAGCAACAACGTTTTCTATTACAAAATTTTCGCTGCAGACACTCTCGTCGGAAGTGTACACTGTGAGCTTTCCGGCAAAACGATGTATCTTTCCCTTCTGATTTTCCCCGAACATCAGAACAAAGGCTACGGCACAAAAACTCTCGAGGATATTATAAGCAAAAAAATTTCTCTTGACTTCGAAACCATTGAAGTTGCAATCAACGACGATAACTTTCCTTCTTTGCACTTGTTCGAAAAGGTCGGATTTATCAGAACCTCCGTTGACGGAGGACTAATTAACTATACTTTTAACTGTGAGGTGTAACTATGGTTTTCCCTGAAAACAACTCTCGTGTTTCCAAAATTGATACATACCTGAACTGTGCAGAAATTTTTGCTTACAGAAGCACCTGCCTTAAAAGAAAATACGGCGCAGTTATTGTCAAGGATGATGTCGTTATTTCAACAGGATATAACGGATCACCGAGAGGCTTTGAAAACT
The DNA here is from genome assembly GCA_045589535.1 of Acutalibacteraceae bacterium. Classification (GTDB taxonomy): domain Bacteria; phylum Bacillota; class Clostridia; order Oscillospirales; family Acutalibacteraceae; genus CAG-488. Next base: position 36,809 of record JAZNPE010000026.1, read on the forward strand.
GCTGTGAAATCGGCTCGTGTCCGCGAATGGAAAAAGATATGCACCAAGGCGAAGGCTACGGCATCTGCAGAGCCGTTCACGCCGAAATGAATGCACTTCTCAATTGCTCACGTCAGCAGACTATGGGCGCTGACCTCTACCTTGCAGGAATCAATCCGTCGGACAATTCCGTCCACAAAGCAAAGCCCTGCCCCGTCTGTGCACGGCAGATTATTCAGGCAGGAATCCGCAATGTTTATCTTCGTGTAGGTGACGGTGCCGAAAACTATATCGTAATCCCTGCAAACGAGCTTAAATGGTTGCAGGAGTAACAGAATTTTTTATCGCTATACAGACAATTCATTAAGGAGTGTTCGGCTTTATTATGGACCCGTATGTTGTTTTATTTGTCATTTTTATTTTTGCGGTTGTTGCTTTTTTTGTTTTTAGTGTGATAATGTACATAAGGCAGTGCAAAAGAAATAAACTCAAAAAAGAACCACCGATAACTGAAGCTCCAAAAATCAAAGATAAATTTGAAACTGTAAAATTCCACGCTACGGTTACCGATTTGTTTTGCCGTACAGAAATGCCGGGCACAAAAACACCCCGTTCCGTAAAAGTTTTTACAGTTGTCTTTGAAACCAATGATAAGAAACAAATCAAATTAGATATTCCCGAAGAAATGTATGACGGAATTGAAATAGGACAAAGCGGGGAAGTTACTCTTATCGAAGGAGAATTGTTCAGTTTCGTTATTTAAACTTAAAATATCGCTCACACAAATATCTTTAAAACAATCTGAAAAAGATCTATGAATTCGGGTTTGTCGAGTAGAATATTCAATCCGCATTGTAGGGGCGACCATTGGTCGTCCGTAAAAAAGTGATTGATTAAGCGGACGCGCAATGCGCGCCCCTATGAACCTTGTTCCGGTCAACTGCGTAGGGACGGGCGTCCTCGACCGTCCGTTAACTCAGCAGAATCTGCGGATGGTCCGGGAGGCCCATCCCTACGCACACAGAGTAAGATTGTGCGAAATAAATGAACCCGACAAACCCGAATTTATCAAGCGAAAGGAATAACAATTATGTCCGAAATTTTAGAAATAATTATGATTGTCAGCTTCGGTGCATCATGGCCGATGAATGTTATGAAATCCTATAAAGCACGTACTGCAAAAGGAAAAAGCATTGCTTTTCTTCTTCTCATTTTCTTCGGCTACATAGCAGGAATCGCTTCAAAATTTCTGAACGAAGCATACATGGCATCAATCAATGAAAAATGGTACGTACTTTTCTTTTACTTTTTGAATCTCCTTATGGTCAGCGCAGACCTGATTCTTTACTTCCGTAACAAAAGGCTTGACAAGCAAGAGGTGAAACAATGAAAATTCTTTCAATCGGCAACAGCTTTTCAGAGGATGCTCACCGTTGGCTTCATTCGCTTGCGAAGCTTCACGGTGTTAACATTCAGACCGCCAATCTTTACATCGGCGGTTGCAGTCTTGAAACACATTGGAAAAACTTTTCAGAAAACAATGCTTTCTATGACTATCAGGTAAACGGTAACGATGCACAGGAGAAAATCAGTATTAACGATGCTATGCTTCGCGAGAAATGGGACATTGTTACTCTTCAGCAAGTCAGCGACTTAAGCGGTATCCCCGAAAGCTACGAGCCGTACATCTCCGAGCTTTTTGAAAAAGTAAACTCTGCCCTGCCCGATGCTGAAATACGTCTTCACCGCACATGGGCATATGAATTTGATTCCGAGCATCCGGGTTTTGCAAACTACAATAAATCTCAGAAAGAAATGTACGAAAAAATTAAATCCGCAACAAAAGAAATTGCAGACAAATTGAATATAAAAATCATCCCGTCAGGTGACATTATTCAGTCACTTCGTGAAAATTATACAGAATTTGATTATCAGAACGGCGGTTTATCCCTTTGCCGTGACGGATATCATCTGACTTATGATATCGGCAGATTTGCCGCAGCAGCAACGTGGTTTGTTTCGCTTACAGGTCAGAGAATAATTGTGACCGATTTCGAAAACTTTGACAAAAACCTGATTAGAAAGATTACCGAAGCCACAAATGCTTTGATTTAAATAAATCCATTGTTTAAAACACCCTGACAAACGAAAGTTCATCAGGGTGTTTCATTTACAAGTTTTCTAAATGTCTTGCATCGTTTGCAAGCTCAAGTTTTGTGCGTGATTGACCGTTGTCAATAATGAATCTCACAATCGTCACGCCCGTGTTTTCCTGACAGAAGTTGAAATCTTCACCACTTTTTATTCCGCAGGCGGCTTTGATGAAATGATTGTTAAACGTGCCATGCGCAAAAGCAATTACATTCTCTTTGTCACCGTGTTTTTCACGGATTTCTGCAACAACATTCTTCGCTCTATCCTGCACGTCTTCAAGGCTTTCGTTACCGAACGTGCCGACCTCGTAAAGATTATCCATAATTGTTATTGGTGTGTTCTGAAGTTCAGATAAAGGCGTTGCAGTCTGAATCGCTCTTTCAAGCGGGCTTGAAAGAATCACATCAAAATTTATCTTTTTTAATCTTAAAGCAAGAAGCTCTGCCTGTCGGTGTCCCAAATCCGTAAGTTTAGGATTTTCGACGTCATGACCGATATTACCCTTAGATTCGCCGTGTCTTATGATGTATAAATCCATTTATTATCCCACCAATACCATTATCATAATTCCGATAAACGAAAGTGCAACCCGAACATCACTACCGCCGCAATTACCCTTCTGTAGTACAAAATATTTCTTCCTAATGTAAATTAGCTCTTATAAAAATATGGGCCGCAATATTCTTCGTGAGTTTTTGCATAAGTCCACGAAAAATCTGCTGACGTTATAACCACATCTGTAAACTGTTCAAAAAAATCCGCATCCAATGCGCTGGCATTTTCCAGTTTAAATACAAGGCTTTCATAGCTACTGAAAAGAAATATAGTTTCTCTCGACTGTTCATTATACAGCTTCCTTGCTCTTTCCTCTTCAGGCTTTACGTATTCAAAGCTGAAAAGATGCCACAAAAACGGAGTACATTTATAAACTTTAATACCTTTTTTAAATCTACCCTTAATGCATTTATTTACAATATCTTTCTTGTCTGCATTCGCAGGAGAAAAACTGTCAACCCATTTTTTCTTAAACTCCGTTGCTTGTTTTTCGGTAAGCAGTTTCGCTTTAACAGAGTTTTCTGCAAATATTTTTATAAACGCTTCAGTCTGTTCTTTCACAAGCCGTTCTTGTTCTTGCTTTTCTTCTGCTTTTTCTTTTATTTTTCTATGTATTTCCCAAAAGCGTGGAGGTTCCCAATCTTTTGTTTCACACTTTTCTTTCAGAAGCCACGGGAGTTCATCATATTCAAAGCAAAATTTTATAAAACCTTCGGGGGTTTTTATATAACTCTCGTCAGGATCTTCGGATTCCCACTCTTCTTCCTTGTCCTTAAAATTAAACCTAAATCCGCCTACATATTCATTTGGTGCAGGCGTATCAAACTCAAAATCGTTTTCAATTAAATCCTCAAGTGACACCGGTTCGGTTTGCGGATATCCGATATACCTTCCGCATATCACATATTCACCGTCACAGCACACGGTCTTTTTTCTTGTAATTCCGAAATGAACAACGTTACACTGAGCAGGATTAAGCCCGAAGGTTTCAAAAAATGATCTTTCTTTCTGACACATAGTTTCACAGTACTGCTGATAATTTCTGTTCGCCTGTGTGTCCGCCACTTCGAAGCTACTGTAGAATTCTTTTGTTTTTTCAACATCAATTTCAATAATACAACTTGCACAATTAACGATTTTCATTTCCGGTCACCACCTGTATTATCGTTTAATCAAATCCGAAATCTTTAGTTTCTGAGAAGATAATTCTTCAAGACTTTCATCCATATATGACCATCTGTATTTCTTTTTTGTAAATCCGCTTTTTTCAAGATCTTTGAATTTGTTGTAAAAATCATAGTCCTTCTCTTTTATGTCAGTTACATTTTTCAACTCAACATCTTTAAACTCAGCCGCAAAGTACTTGTTTCTTCTGAATTTACGGTATGAAATCCCTATAACGAAATACGAATCAAAATCCTTATCATATTCGATACAGGAAATATAGCTGTCTGTTCCGTAAAACAACTGTTTCACTAAGGTGAAGTTTTTAGTTTCATACACAGACAGACAACGTTCAAACCCGTCGCCATGGTTTTCAAGATTAAAAAACAGCTTGCCGTCTGCAGAAAAGCAAAATCCTGCATGCTGACCTCCGTCAACTTTTGAAAAACGGAACTTTTTAATCAACTTCATTTCTTCAAGTGAATATACCGCAAGTCTGCCTTCAGTTGTTTTAACAACCACTTTATCTAAATCGGGCGATATTTCAGCATCGTATGCATAGGTTAAATCCTTGAACCTTGCTTTTTCGTTTCCTTTTTCGTCATAAATATATACAGTCTGTCCCGTACAACCGACAGAATATTTTCCGTTAGTTATATAAGTCCAGAAGCTTGGCATATTATCACCACCAATTGACATTATATCACAACAAAAATTTCTTATCAACTTGTAAAAAACAAGCCTTCAACACTGAAGACTTGTTGATTTTTATTCTGATTTATCCGAAAGTTTAAGCGTCAACTACTCCGCCGAAACACCATTTTGTTATAATAAAATATGTACGATACATTCCAAAAACATAGCGATAAATTCGGGTTTGTAGGGGTGTTCAAAAATTGGTAGAGTCTAGTCAGCCCTCCTTGTGTAAAGGAGGGTGGCACGGCGTAGCCGTGACGGGAGGATTGTTGATAATTCAAGGATTTTTGACAATCCCT
>JAZNPE010000027.1:0-53668 GCA_045589535.1 Acutalibacteraceae bacterium
GGGGTATTATCTGTTGTTGACATAAGTATAACGTATAAATGACCTCCGCTGCTAATGAACTGCTCCAAATTGTGCGGACAGTACAAAAAGCCCCCTAAGGCAGAAATCTTTAATTAAGCGGTAAACTGACTTCGTTTTTCAAGCGGGATCAGTTTTGTTTTAAGTTGAATTTGTTGATTGTTGCAGAAATAGATATATAGAACTATTAGTAAACGAGCTTCGTTAAATGTATTAAGTTTTACTCTGTTAATACATTCTGTTTTGAGTATAGAAAAGAAATTTTTGGCTAAATGAATTGTCATAAGGGTTTCCACGTCTTTACATTGAAGGCGTTATACCGTAAGATTGAGTTAGCTTAAAATACCCGTGTGAAGTGTATTGAAAGCCCTGGTCACTGTGGAGTTGCAGCTCTGCAGTGACCTTCTCTTTTTTCTTAGCAGCTTTTATTGTGTTTAAAACAAGAGCAACGTTTTGTTTTGTGCTTGTTTTGTATGCAACTATACTGTTGTCATACAAATCTCTGATCACCGAAAGATACAACACGTCTTTAGAAGTATGTATATACGATATATCGGTAACCCACTTTTTGTTTGGTCTGTCAGCTTTAAAGTTTCTGTTCAGAATATTAGGGTATCTATGGACAACATCTGTATATTTGCGGTATTTCTTTCTCCTAATTACCGACAGCAAGTCATATTTTGGCGTGATTCTTAATGTTGTCTTGGGATTTCTGTAGATTCTTTCGCCTTCAAGCCACAGGAGAACTCTTCGGTAACCGTATGTTTTACCACATTTGCCTTGGCATTCTTTTATCTTTTCAGCAATCGGTAAATCCTTATCCGGTATTTCCATGCGTGCTACGAAATCGTAATATCCGCTACGGGACACCCCGAAGAACCTGCACATTTTACTGATTGAATACTTGTCTTTATGACGATATATTACTCTGTATTTTACCGACGGCTTCACTTCCTTCCTGTGACCAAGACAAAATCCTGCATCAATTTAATTTCCATTTCTAATTGTTTGATATATCTGTCTTTACTTGCCATTACATATCTCATTTGAGCAAGCTTATCTAATTTTTGCATTGATGGTGGCAGTCCACCTTCTTTTTTGCATGGTCTGCCTCTCTTGTGGATAGCTTGTCCTGCTTCTATCTTTCGTTCCTTTTTTCTTTCTCTTTTGAAAAACTCTTTTATTTGCTCTCTGGTTAATCCGAATCTTTCTCCAATTTCTCGTTGGGTTAATCCTTGTCCTCTTAATTCTTTTATTTCTTTTTCATATTGCTTGATGTGTCTGTATTTTCCGGGCATAAAAATTCCTCCTATGATAGTTATCTTAATTCTTCCATAAGGGGGTGTTTTTTTCATTGTTCGTTTTTTACGCTCCTGTGCACTAATGCACGCGGGGTTTTCTGTGATGAAGTAATTACAGATAAATGCTTGTCTTTAGGGTAGACGCGTCCGTTAACTCATCAGAATCTGCGGATAATCTAGGATACTCATACCTACGCGCACAGAGTAAGATTGGTCAAAATCAAATAACCGCATAAACCCGAATTTGTCTGCATCTTTTACCACTAATGACTCAAACAATCCGAATCTAGTTTTTGCAATCTCGATTATTCATTAATTTTTAACATTTTTCAAGAAAATTGGTATGATTTTATGTAGATTTTTAACGTAAAGTATGATATCATATAATGTAATAATTCTCGTGGAGGGTTAAAAATGACGGTAAAAGAAATTGTTGAAATTCTTGAAGGTTCAATTATTTACGGTGAGGACTTCCTTGACCGTGAGGTTCATACTGCTTGCGGCAGCGATATGATGAGTGATGTTCTTGCTTATGTTAAAGAGCAGGCTGTTCTGCTTACGGGACTTGTCAACCCTCAGGTTGTAAGAACAGCTGAGATGATGGATATGAAATGTATTGTTTTCGTCAGAGGCAAATCACCCGATATCGGTATGATTAACCTTGCCGAGGACCGCGACATTGTTCTTATCAGAACAGACCTTGAAATGTTCACTTCCTGCGGTCGCCTTTATGCACACGGACTCAGAGGAGGCAGCGGAAAATAATGGAAGAGGTTAAACTTCATTATGACGTCAACGCCTATGACTTCACCTGCGCAGGTGAGGCATCGGGCAAGCTTAAGCGTTCTTTAAAGGACCTCGGCTTTGATGCTACACTTATCAGAAAAGTTGCAATTGCAGTTTACGAAGCTGAAATCAATATGGTTATCCATGCCGAGGGCGGTGTTATTGATGCAACAATCACGCCCGAATGCATAACCGTTGTGCTTGCCGACAAAGGTCCCGGCATCCCTGACATTGAGCTTGCAATGAAGGAAGGTTATTCGACAGCACCCGAAAACGTGCGTTCGCTCGGCTTCGGTGCAGGTATGGGTCTTCCGAACATCAAAAAATATACGGACGAAATGGATATTGAAACCGAAATCGGTGTCGGTACAACAATCACACTTAAAATCTACAACAAATAATTTTTCAGAAATCCGAAAAGGAGGAGCAAAATGAGTACTGTGTTTCATTCAGTTAGTCTGAACAAGGACAAATGTCTTGGCTGTATGAACTGTATTAAACGCTGTCCGACTCAGGCAATACGTGTACGCCGAGGCAAAGCAACAATTATTTCCGAGCGTTGCATTGACTGCGGTGAATGTATCCGAATCTGCCCTCACCATGCCAAAACAGCAATGAGTGACCCTCTTTCAGATATTGAGGCTTACAAGTATAAAATAGCTCTGCCTGCACCGTCGCTTTACGGTCAGTTCAATAATCTTGACGACGTGAACTACGTGCTTACGGCACTTCTTGAGATTGGCTTTGACAGCGTTTTTGAGGTTGCGAAGGGAGCTGAAATTGTTTCCGATGCAACAAGAAAGATGCTTAAAACACAAAATCTTATCAAACCTGTTATTTCAACGGCCTGCCCCGCTGTTATAAGACTTATCCGCGTCCGTTACCCTGAGCTTATTGACAATATGATTACGCTCAAAACCCCGATGGACGAATCGGCAAGGCTTGCACGTCAGGAAGCAAGAGAGAAAACAGGTCTTTCCGACGAGGATATCGGCGTATTTTTCATAACACCCTGCCCTGCAAAGATCACTGCTATCAAGTCCCCTCTTGCAGCAAACAGCTCCGATGTTAACGGTGCAATTGCGATGAGTGAGGTTTATCCACTTCTTGTTCAGAAAATGGATAAGCTGGGCAAAGAAAAGCTTAAGGAGCTCGAGCAGTCGGGCAGAATCGGTGTCGGCTGGGCAGCAAGCGGTGGAGAAGCTTCCGCTTCGCTTTGTGAAAAATACATAGCAGCTGACGGTATTGAAAACGTTATACAGATTCTTGAAGAGGTTGAGGATGAAAAGCTCAACGATATCGAATTTATTGAGCTTAATGCATGCACAGGCGGTTGCGTCGGTGGTTGCCTTACGGTTGCAAACACTTTCGTTGCAAAAACCCGTCTTACCACACTTAAAAAATATCTTCCCGTTTCGTGCAATCATATTGAAAAGGAAGTTCCGAAAGAGCTTGGTTGGGACTACCCTCTTGAACCTCTTTCCGTTTTGAAACTTGCTGATAACGTTACCGATTCAATGAAGCTTATGAATCAGGTTTCCGAAATGGTTGAAAACTTCCCCGGACTTGATTGCGGCACCTGCGGTGCTCCGACCTGCCGTGCCCTTGCGGAAGATATCGTAAGAGGTTACGCAAGCGTTGACGACTGTATTTTCCGAATCCGTAACGAGATGGCTTCAAAGGAAATGGCTGAAAATGAAATCGATAAACTTATACCCGTACCTTTCAGAGGTATTGACGAGGAGAAACTGAAATGGACGTAAAAAATCTTGTTGAAAAGCTCGGCCTGAAGGTGCTTTGCGGTGAAAACCTTGAAAGAGAAATCAGCGGTTGCTACTGCGGGGATTTGCTCAGCTGGGTTATGTCACGTGCCAACGAGGGCGACGTATGGCTTACCGTTATGGGCAATATCAATTCCGTAGGTGTTGCCGTGCTCGCTGATGTTGCTTGCATCGTGCTGACAGAAAATGCCGCACTTGATGAAGATGCACTTAAAAGAGCAATACAGAACGATGTTATCATCCTGCAGACAGATAAAAATTCATATCAGATGGCAGCTGCCATTTCAAAACTGATTTAAAATGAAGCTCTATTACGATTTTCATACACATTCGTGTCTTTCACCCTGCGGTGATAACGATATGACCCCATACAACCTCGTCAACATGGCAAAGCTTCTGGGTCTTGATATCATCGCACTGACAGACCATAACACCTGCGAAAACTGTGCTTCTGCCATAAAGGTCGGAGAAAGTATCGGCATAACCGTAATTCCCGGAATGGAGCTTTGCACTTCAGAAGAAGTTCACGTTGTCTGTCTTTTTGATAACATTGAAAATGCAATGAGGTTTTCGGACCACGTGATTTCCACGATGCCACCCGTTAAAAACCGTCCCGAAATTTTCGGTGAACAGCTGATTATGGACGAGGAAGACAACGTCATCGGAAAGCAGGAAAAGCTTCTTACTCTCGCAAGTGCAATCAGCATCAGCGACGTCTGCAAAACCGTTGAAGATTACGGCGGTGTCTGCTACCCTGCCCATATCGACAGAAGCTCTTACAGTGTGCTTTCCAACCTCGGTATGATAACTGAGGATATGGGATTTTCTGCAGTTGAAATGACCTCGGAAGCAGACAGAGAAGCTCTTATAAATATGCTCCCGATACTTGGCGGTGTTCCGATTTTTGTTGATTCAGACGCTCATTACCTTGAAAACATCAAGGATGCAGAAAACACAATTGATCTGCCCGAAAACTCTGCAAAGGCTGTTATTGATTACATTAAAAACTTGCCAAAAATGAAATAACGGATATAAGGCAACCGCTTTATATCCGTTATTAATTTTCTGATTACACTTCATTTTTGCGTTTTGGAAATATATATATTTATTTTGTGTTATCATTGAGACATCACTACAGAAAGGAATATACATTATGAAAAAGATTCTTTCAGTTTTATTATGTGCAATTCTTTTATGTTCTCCCCCGCAGGTTTTTGCTTCCCACGAAATTTTTCCTGATACAGAAAGTGGTGTTTTTACTATCTTTGACAGATGGAACGTAAAATCAGATGAAATCCACCCTGAGATAAGAACTGTCGGAAATATTATCCGCACAATTATGCCTGAATTCACCGTAAGCTTTTTCAAAATTGCAAATTTATTTCTTGATAACATCGGTCTGCCTGACCTTACAAGAGGAATAAACCGCGACGAAATATACATACCGCGTGATGACGGCAGTAAACTTCGTCTTTGTGTTTATTATCCGAAAGAATCAAAGGAAAACGTACCCGGACTTTTGTGGATTCACGGCGGCGGTTACGGTCTCGGCTGTCCCGAACAGGATTTCAGTTTCATTCAGAGTTTTGTTGATGCTTCCGGATGCGTTATCGTCGCACCTGACTATACCAATTCACCCACAGCACCTTATCCTGCTGCATTTGACGACTGCTATTCTGCACTACTCTGGCTTAAGGAAAACGGCAAAGATTACGGAATGAACGACAGTCAGATTTTTGTCGGAGGCAACAGTGCCGGCGGAGGTCTTTGTGCAGCGGTCACTCTCAAGGCACGCGACACGGGAGATGTCAACATTGCATTCCAAATGCCACTTTATCCGATGCTTGATGACAGAATGATTACCGAATCATCACAAAACAACGATGCTCCTATCTGGAATACTGCCTCAAACGAAACCGCGTGGAAGCTTTATCTTGGTGACAGCTATCAGACGAATGACGTGTCAAAATACGCTGCACCTGCACGTGAAACAGACTATTCTGATCTTCCTCCGACTCTCACTTATGTCGGTACAATCGAACCGTTTACGGACGAAACAATTATATATGTAAACAACCTCAGAGATGCAGGAACAGAAGTTCATTTCAGGACATTTGAAGGTTGTTTCCACGGTTTCGACCTTCTTTCATATTCCTCCCCTGCAAAGCAAGCAAGACAATTCCTCATTAACGGATTTATGTATGCCGTAGAAAACTACACAGCTGAACAATAAACAAACGAAAGCATCAGTTCATCAGAACTGATGCTTTTACTTTTAAAATGATATTTTCATTATATTCTTGCCGAGTGCTGTTGACTTTGATTCTTTTTCAAATACAGCGTAATACTTTTTAATATCATCAACCTCGACCGTTGAAAGAAGAAGCTTGAGAACACGCTCTCTGAAGCCTTCAATCTTAAGAAGTTCAAGTGCATTTTCAAAGTCGCATCTTGTGCTTCGTGTTGTACCCCTGATTGAAAGTCCGTGTTCAAGCACCATTCTTGTATTAAGCGGAATGTTGTCGTTTGCAACACCGCAAAGAATAAGCTTTCCGCCTGAATAAAGCTTGTCAATCGCCTGATTTGCAGCAATTCCCGAAGCGTTACCTCCGACAGCCTCAATTGCAACTGTCATTCTCGGCAAATCTTCAATATCATTTGCGTAATAAATATTGGCAAAATCAAATTCCGCAAGCTTTTCCTTGCTGAGCCCGATGACGTCCACATCACATTCAAGGCTGTATTTTGCAACAAGGGCAATGATATAACCCATAATTCCGTCGCCCCATACTGCGATGTTCTTCGGAGCATTTGACTTGTCAAGTCCTGCACGTCTGAGTGCACAGCAACCGACTGAAATAAGCTCCGAGAAAACAGCCTCGGCACCGACTTCATCAGGAATCGGCACAAGGTAATCTTCGCTGATATCCATAAGCTCCTTGCTGAATCCGTCAAAGTTACTTGAGCAGAATTTTGAATCGGGACAGTAGTTATCAAGAAGATGCGGATTATCTCTTACGCATTCGTCACACTTTGTACCGTCGCAATCGTCAGCCTTACGACACGGGAGCATAACAACACGCTGACCCGGTGCAAGCTTTCCGTTTTTATCCTTAACAACAATACCTGTTGCCTCGTGGATAAGGCTCATCGGGAACTTTCTTTTGAGCACGTTAAGGCTTCTGTTTCCGAGATAATAACGGATATCTGCCTTGCATACGGCAAGATATTCGGGACGTACAAGCACATCGTTATTCTGGATATCCTCAACAAATATTTCAAATCTTTTCGGTTCGGTTATTTTGTAGCTTTTAGCAAACAAAGTGTTTCACCCTTCCTTATCTGCCTGTTCTTACGATTGATTTAACAAGAAGCAAATCTTCCATTGTTGTAATCTTCATATTGAGCTTGTCACCCATAGCCATTCCGATTTTAACACCTGATGCAAGAACAAGTCCGCAGTCGTCAGTCATTTCAGGACGCTCATTTTCAGGAAGTGCAAAATAATCGTCATAAGCTTTTCTTACGATTGAATACTTGAATGACTGAGGAGTCTGACCCATATAAAGCTCCTTACGAGCAGGAATCGAGTCAAGGCTTTCGCCGTCAACACTTCTGATAATTGTATCGTGTGCGGGAACAACAGTATCGCAAGCACCGAACTCACGCACCTTCATAATGTTTTCGTTGATAATCTTCTGTGAAATAAGCGGTCTTGCAGCATCGTGAATGATAACATAATCGTCATCTCCGCAGACATCCTTGATTGCATCAAGCGCATTGAGAGAAGATTCCTGTCTTGAAGCACCTGCGTTTGCAATCCAACGCACCTTGCGTACGTCGTACTCCTTAAGCCAGAGTGTAAGGTCATCCTGCCACTCCTTAACACATACAACACAGATTGCATCGATTTTTTCATTTATCTCAAAAGCTTCAAGTGTATGAATAATTACGGGCTTTCCGTAAATATCAATAAACTGCTTCGGTCTGTCAACCATACCCATACGGCTTCCTGAACCGCCTGCAAGAACAACAGCTATATTCATAAAACATTACCTCACTTTAATTTTTTACCTTTAAAATTATACTATACGCAAACTTCTTTGTCAATAAAGCTGTGTGTATATTGCGGTTAGTAAAATAATGTGCTATAATCGAACCAAATAAATGATTGGGGGATTCAATATGCAGGAACGTGCAAAACAATCCGTTTTAAGCAAATCAATTATCGTCCTCATCGGTGCATTGCTTATGGGCTTTCTCTGGCGAGTGAGAGGTACTCACGGCTGGGGTTCATCCTGGGGACTTCTTAACGCAGGTATCATTTTTATTCTCTTCATCACTGCGGCAATCGGTGACAGGAAGAAACTGAACTTTGCCTGGACAGCACTTACAGCGCTTTCTTTTATGATTACCGTACCTGCCTGGGGCACTCTGCTCGAACAGATTACGGGTGTCCTCAATCTTGACGAAGGCTTTGCTTACATATCGCCCTGGTCAGGTGTGTTTATGATGCTGTGCCTCGGCTTCGGTGTTGCATCGGTTTTCGGTGTTATGCTCGGAAGAGGATTCAGCAATAAGCGTTGGAAATTTCATCATATCATAATCCTTGTAGCGGTTTTCTTCGCAGCCTATTACCTTGCAATGGCAACAGTTTCGCATTGGATTCTTAAGCTTGTTCAGCCTGAATCGGTAACAGTTTTTGTCGATGAACTCAGAAAAGTCGGTATTGACGACAGTGCATACGAAGCGTTTATGAAACACTTTGATAACGATTCCTGGGCAAAGAAATTCACAGTTGAAGCTCTTGGCAGAACAAGTGTTGCAGGCAGAAACTATTTCCAGGAAATTATGACAATTTCTTCAGCTGTAAGTGCAATTGCGGTTTTGCTTACAACAAGATTCATCATCAAGGATAAGCGTGCAGCTTTAACGGGTGCTGTTACCTGCGGAGCTTTTGCAATCGCTATTACGGTTTCTGATCTGTTCTTTTATTTCGGCAACGGCGGATACCATATGCTTCAGGGCAATCTTCTTCCCGAAAACTTTGCACCGTGGTCACTCTGGGAGTATTTTACAGGCTTCATTGCAGGCGGAATCATTACCGCTTTCCTTGTAAATCTCAAACCGCAGGATGACTTCTGCGAAATTGCATTCGGCAAACTGCCCGAGAAAGTTGCAAACATCGGCACCTTCCTTCTCGGCTTTATCGGAATGATCGGTATAACTGTCGTACGTCCTGTGCTTGAGCGTTTTGACCACTCTGATAATATGATTATTTATACAATTATCGCAGTGGTTGCAACAATCATAATTGTCGCTGTTCTCGCAAAGAAATTCGGCATTGCTTTGCAGGAAATCTCTTATGACAAGTTCTGCACATACGCTCTTCCGTGTTTCGTTCTTTATACTTTCACGGCATATATGTTTATCGGCTGTGCTGAATATCAGAACTTTATGGACCTCGGTTCATTCCACAATATTCTTGTAACGGTATCATTTGCACTTATAACAATCTGGAGTGCTGTTAAAATCGTAAAAATCAGTAAATAATAACCGTAGCGGGGTAGTTTTCTACCCCGCTGTTTTTAGAGGTCGTCTGCATCCTGAATCGGTTTTCCACCATCCTCAGGATTTCCCGTATAGCTACCTAAAACGTCAAAAGTTCCGTCCTCGCTCGCAGTTTCCCACTCTTCAATAATAGACTCAACGAGTGGTGAAAGCTTTCGCGGCTTCTTTGACTTTTTGTCCTTCTTTTCCATCAACTCACCTCCGTGTTTATTATCTGCCGTAAAAACACTTTTATTGACACGAGGCTTAAATTAATGTATTATTGGTTTCGGAAAATTAAAAGCCGAGGTAAAAATAAATGAAAAAATTTCTTTGTATTATTCTTTGCTGTATTATGGCATTGCTTTCGTTTGCTGCCTGCGAAAAAGGCGAAGGTGTACCTTTTCTTACAACTAAAAGTGCATCCACAACAACAGTAAAAAACACCGCAACAGTAACATTTCCCGAGGGATTCACTATCATTCAGATTGCCGAAAGACTTGAGGCAAACGGTGTCTGCCCGAAGGAAGATTTTCTTAAGGTCTGTAACGAGCCTTACGAAGGAATAACAATCGACAACCCTGACGAGCGGGTTTTTCTTCTTGAAGGTTATGTTTTCCCCGACACATACGAATTTTACCTTAACTCCGATGCGAAAAGTGTGCTTAAGAAATTCATCGATAATTTCAACGATAAAATTACTCCCGAAATGAAACAAAAAGCTGTTGAGCTCGGTATGACACTTGATGAAATTATTACTCTTGCTTCAATCATTCAAAAAGAGTGTGACTTTGATATTACCGAATGTGCAAACGTTGCTTCTGTTTTCCATAACAGACTTAAGAGTCCGTCTTTCCCGAAGCTCGAAAGCGACGTAACAACTTTTTATATCAAGAACAGCCTCGGCGACTACCTCGGATACCAGAAGGATGCCGAGGGTAACGGACTTGCGCTTGAAAAGCAGAGCGATGAAATCAAGCGTTACATGAACCTTTACAGCACATATTACTGCAAAGGACTTTCCGCAGGACCAATCTGTAACCCCGGTTTAAAGGCTATAACCGCAACACTCAACCCTGCAGAAACCGATTATTATTTCTTCCTGACTGACCCGACAGGTGTTGATTTCTACTATGCCGCAACAATTGCCGAGCATCAGAAAAACGGCAGAACAGCCGGATTGTTTTAAAACAGAAAGTTGTAAAGACAACGGCAATATTTTCTTTGATATTTTTCAAAAAATGTTTAAAATAAAGATTGCTTTTTCCTGAAATACACGTTATAATTAAATAATTTAAAAAATCGACACAGTTGAGGAGGATTTTGAATGACTTTTGATGAGAAATTTGGTAAAGAAGGTCTTACGTTTGATGACGTGCTTCTTATACCTGCTGAATCGGACATTTTGCCCAAGGATATTGATATTTCGACGAAGCTCACGTCGAAGATTACACTCAATACTCCGATTATGACTGCTGCTATGGATACAGTTACGGAAGCTCCGATGGCTATTGCAATCGCTCGTGAAGGCGGTATCGGTGTTATCCATAAAAATATGCCCATGGAAGTTCAGGCACAGGAAGTTGACAAGGTTAAGCGTTCTGAAAACGGTGTTATTTCTTCACCCTTCAGCCTTACACCCGACCACTATGCTTATGACGCTGAAAACCTTTGCAGAAAGTATAAGATTTCAGGTGTGCCTATCTGTGATGAACAGGGCAAGCTCGTTGGTATTCTTACAAACCGTGATATGCGCTTTATGACTGATTTCAACATTAAAATCAGCGAAGTTATGACAAAGGACAACCTTGTTACTGCTCCCGTTGGCACAAACCTTGAGCAGGCAAAAGCAATCCTTATGAAGCACAGAATTGAGAAGCTTCCCTTGGTTGACGACGAAGGCTTCCTTAAGGGTCTTATCACAATCAAGGACATTGAAAAGAGTGTTCAGTACCCCAATTCTGCAAGAGACTCAAGAGGCAGACTTCTTTGTGCTGCTGCTCTCGGTGCAACAGCTGACGTTCTTGAAAGAGCTGCTTGCCTTGTTGAAGCAGGTGTAGATATGTTTGTTCTCGACTCAGCACACGGTCACAGCCAGAACATCCTTAAGGCTATTGAGAAAGTTAAGGCTGCATATCCCGAAATTTCACTCGTTGGCGGTAACGTTGCAACAGCTGAAGCTACAGAAGCTCTTATCGCTGCAGGTGCAGATGCTGTTAAGGTTGGTATCGGCCCCGGTTCTATCTGTACAACACGTGTTGTTGCAGGTATCGGTGTTCCGCAGGTTACTGCAGTATTTGACTCTGCAAATGTTGCTGCAAAGCACGGCATTTCAGTTATCGCAGACGGCGGTATCAAGTACTCAGGTGAAATTGTTAAGGCTATCGCTGCAGGTGCAAGTGCAATCATGGTCGGTTCACTCGTTGCAGGCTGTAAGGAATCACCGGGCGAAACAGAAATCTACCAGGGCAGAAGCTTCAAGGTTTACCGCGGTATGGGCAGCCTTGGTGCTATGGCTAACGGCAGTAAGGACAGATACTTCCAGGAAGACAACAAGAAGCTCGTTCCCGAAGGAGTTGAAGGTCGAGTACCTTACAAGGGACCTGTTGCTGACACAATCTATCAGATGCTCGGAGGTCTTCGTGCAGGTATGGGTTACTGCGGATGCCATAACATTGAAGAGCTCAAGACAAAGACAAAGTTCGTTCGTATCACAAACGCAGGTCTTATCGAAAGCCATCCTCACGATGTTTTCATCACAAAGGAAGCTCCCAACTATTCAAATTCAAAATAAGATATGTATTAAAAGCCTTGCCAAAACGGCAAGGCTTTTGTGTTTACAAAAGTTAAGCGACAGGACTTGAAAATCCTGTCGCTTTAAAATTATACAAGTTTTTTGTGCTGATATATCCTTACCTGATTAATGAATTCTGCTTTTATCAATCACCAAGAAGACCGTAATATCTGCCCATCCAATAAGGAAGAAGGAAAACGTACGGCATTGCTGTTGTTGATGCGTTTGCACCTGATGTACCGGGAAGTGTGCTTGTTTTATTTGTACGCTTGCTGTTGATATCAACAAATTCTTCAGCACCTGAGTCACAGATACACTGGTTACCGTCATAGTTTACAAGAAGTCTTGACCAGTACTCTACAGGATACTTAAGCTGTGCGGGTACGCCTGACTCCTCCTGCTCCGTATCCCACACGATATCCTTACGGTAGCTGTTGTAAACAGGCCATCTGATAAAATCAAGATTCATTTCTGAAAGTGACTTTGCAGCCTCTTCAATATCGCAATGGTTGTTTGTCAACGCACCGTAGACGATATTGAAGAACGGTGAACGTTCAATTCTTTCGTATGCCCAGTGATGAGCGAGACCCATCTTGTAGATTTCTGTCTGTGCGGCATTGTCTGTATAAACAAGAAGCGGATAGATATTTACAAAATCAAGCTGATCGTCAATGTGAGCAATATGGCCGTCCTCACACTTGTACTGAATAAGGTTCATTGCGTAGTGGTGCTTCTTGATAAGCATTTCGTAAACCTTTTCGTACTTCTCGTCACTTGTGACATGATATGTTGTCTTAAGGAAAGAAAGCATTTCGAGGGAATTTGTACCGCGCTCATAATACCATCTGTCGTCATTATTGAGAAGGTCGGGTTCCCAGTTTGCCCATGTTGTCGGGATTCCGTCAACGTCTGTAAGGTGGAAATTGTTATCAATAATGTGGTCTGTAATCTTCTTTACAACTTCTGCAATCTTTTTCTTTTCTTTCTTGTCTGCAACAAGGTCAAAGTAGATGCCGTATGCGAAATAGTGACCTGTCATCTCGTCACTTGATGTTTCGCCGAGCCACTCACAGTCGGGGTTATCCTCGCAGATGTGCCACTCTTCGCGGTTGCCTGTGCCGAAGTTTTCTTCGTGTGAATAGCGTGTTGCACGTGCGGTAAAGCCCTCTCTGCCTGTAACTTCCGTGAGTTTAATCATAGCTTCGACTGCACGTTTTGCATTTTTCTTTGCCTGCTCGTCGCCTGTTACCTTGTAACGGAAACACTGGCTTGCACAGTAAAGGCCTGTGAAAAGACCGTCGTTGTCAGAGTTGGGAAGCCAACCTGAATCCATATCGCCGTACTTGCGAAGCTTTCTGTCAACCTGATAGCCTTCGTTTCTTGTGAAGTATTTTTCGTCATATGCGTCGATAATTGCAGCCTTTTCGCCGAGGGTCATTGTCTTTGCAGTGATGTAGCTGATACCCCTCGGTGTTACTGCGGCAATTGTACCCTTATCCGAAACAGTAATTTTTGTAACTGTCGGATGAAGAAGCCATGCGCCGTATGAATAATATGAAATCTTACCCTCGATAAGAGTAATGATACCCGTGCTTGTTGCAAAATATTTCTTACCGTCAGCGGCAAAGAACATATCGTTGATTGCTCCGTCAGGAACAGAATAGAAATCGTTGCCGTTAAGCCAGTAGCTTCTGCCGTCGTAGATATTAAGACCGTCGTCAGAACCGACCCAGAGATGTCCGAGTGCATCAAGGGCAATACAATTGATTTTCTTGCTGAGTACACCTGTAACATCAGGAAGAAGCTCTGACCAATGGCGACGTTTGCCCTTCATCGAAAGAAGACCTTCTACCGTTGAGCCGACAAAAACTGTTTCAGCGTACTTTGCTTTGTTGTCAAGAGCTGCAAGGCAGATTGTTGCTTCAGGTACTTCTACAATTTTCACAAACTCTTCACCGTCAAGTCTGTAAAGAGCATCCTCTGTGATAAGCCAGAGTGAACCGTCAAGTGCAACCGAGATATCAACTACGGGAGCGTCAAAATCCTGAATTTTCTTTGCCTTACCCTTTTTGATTTCAGCAAGTGAATTGCCGATTGCGGCATAGAGCTTGCCTTTTCTTGTAAAGAGATTTGAAGCCTTAATCGGAAGGAGCTTTGTCTTTCCGTCGGCATATTCAATTATTCCTTCAGGCTGTGCAATATAAAGTGCTTCGCCTTCAAATGCCACTGCTAAAACATTTTCAACGTCAACACCGTTTTCAGCCGTGATAAAAACTTTATCGCGCTGTGTAAATTCACCAAGATAAAAAGTCGGTTTTTTCATAAACATTTTCCTTTTCTGAAAATTTCGGTAATATTTACCGTGTACCTAAAAAGTATAACATAAGACCGAAGCTTTGTCGATAGTGGATTTTTCGAATTAAACTTGATTTTATATGAAGAAGTGATAGAATATAATTATATTTCTGCAAAGGATTGATTACAATGAAAAAACTTCTTTCCGCTTCCGTTATGTGTGCGGATTTACTCAATCTTGAAAAATCCGTTAAAGAGCTTGAAAGAGCAGGAATCGACCTGCTTCACCTCGACATTATGGACGGTTGCTTCGTGCCGAATATCACACTCGGTTTTGATATGATTAATGCAATAAAATCGATAACAGATATTCCTCTTGATGTTCATATGATGGTAAACAACCCTGCTCAGTTTATAGATATGATGAACCTCGGCAAGGACGACTACCTTTGCATTCACTACGAAGGCGATATCCACGCACAGCGTACGCTTGCAAAAATCAAAGACAAAGGAATCAAGGCAGGTCTTGCACTCAATCCGCAGACACCCGTTAACTGCTATGAACATCTTGTTGACTACCTTGACATGGCACTTGTTATGACGGTTAGTCCCGGTTTTGCAGGTCAGAAAATCTTTGCAGGCGCGAAAGAAAAAGTTGCAAAAACAAGAGAATTTCTGGATAACCTCGGCAGACCCGATATCCCGATTGAAGTTGACGGTAACATAAGTCCCGCAAACGGGGCTATGCTAAGCCGGGTCGGTGCTGAAATCTTTGTCCTCGGCACAAGCAGTCTTTTCATTAAGGATAAGGATATGAAGGAATCCGCAGAAAGCTTCAGAGCTATACTTTAAGGAGTAGTTTCTATGTATAAAAATATCCGTGCCGCTGTTGTCGGCAGTATCAATATGGATATAATCCTCAATATGGAAAAAGTTCCCGATATCGGAGAAAACGTGCTCGGCACAAGCTACGGTTATGCTTGCGGAGGTAAAGGCGCAAATCAGGCAACGGGACTTGCACGGCTCGGCGCACAGACGAAGATGATAGGCAAGGTTGCAGACGATGCAAACGGCAGAAAGCTTATTGAGAACCTTAATAAAAACGGTATTGATTCTTCATGCGTTGCAACAGACGGTACACAGACGGGAATGGCTGCAATTATCATCGACGGTGAGGGCAGAAACCGAATAGTCGTCTACGAAGGTGCAAACGCTGAAATTGACCCGAAAGCTGCCGCTGACTGTATTGATGATAGCCTCGACCTTCTGCTTGTACAGTTTGAAACAAACGAGGATGTTGTTGTTGAATGTGTCAACAAGGCTATCAGCAAGGGTATTTTAACCGTCATCGATTGCGGACCTGCAAAAAACTTCAATCTTGAAAGGATGCCCGGTGCAACCATAATCTCCCCTAACGAGAACGAAACTGAGGCACTTTCAGGAATTTTCCCTGCTGATGAAGCTTCCGTTCTTGAAGCTTCGGAAATAATTATGAAAAGAAGCAAAGCGAAGTATGTTGTTCTCAAGCTCGGCTCAAGAGGCTGCAGTGTATGGGACGGAGAAAATTTTAAGATTATTCCGACATACAAAAGCAATGTCGTGGACACTACAGCTGCAGGCGATTGCTTTACTGCAGCACTTGCACTTGAATACAAAAAGTGCGGTGATATTTATACCGCCTGCGATATGGGTAACAAGGCAGGTTCAATTGCTGTCAGCCGTATGGGTGCCGAAAGCTCAATGCCAACGTTTGACGACCTTTTGAATTTCAAAGAAAGTGAATAACATTATATTTTTAAACAGGAGTGATTTGTTTGACAGAGCTTTTGGTTAAACTTTTTGTAAAAGACAGCGATAACATTACAAATTCAAAGGTAAGAGGCAGATACGGTATACTCAGCGGTTGCGCAGGCATTGTAGTAAACGTTATCCTCTTCCTTGCAAAGTTTCTGGTAGGCACTGTTACAAACAGTATCGCAATTACTGCGGATGCTGTTAACAACCTTTCCGATGCAGGCTCATGCGCGGTTACGGTTTTCGGTTTCAAAATGTCAAGCAAGCCTGCAGACGAAGACCATCCGTTCGGTCACGGCAGAATTGAATATATCACGGCAATGGTTGTTTCGTTCATCGTTCTTTTTATGGGATTTGAATTGCTGACACAGTCGATTGATAAAATCCGCAACCCCGAAGACGTAACCTTCAACCTTGTCGGTGCAATAATTATCGCTGTTTCAATTTTCGGTAAGCTCTGGCTTGCTCTTTTCAACCGCAAGTTGGGTAAGAAAATCAACTCCCCTGCTATGACGGCTGTTGTTGCTGACAGTCTGAGCGATATTGCGGCAACAAGCGTTACTCTCATCGCTCTTATTCTTTCAAATTTCTTTCCGTCACTTCATATTGACGGTTGGCTCGGTATAATCGTTGCAGGCTTTGTCCTCAAGGCGGGCTACGGAATTTTCAAAGAAACGCTCAATTCATTAATCGGTGAGCCTCCCACAAAAGAAACCGTTGAAAAGCTTGAAGCAAAAATTTTATCTTATGAAAACGTAACAGGCATTCACGACCTGATTTTACATAACTACGGCCCCGATAAATTCTTCGGAAGCGTCCACGTTGAAATGCCGTCTGATTTTGACGTTTTGTATTCACACGATATCATCGACAACATTGAAAGAGATGTTATGGCTGAATTCGGCATTCTTCTGAGCATTCACTACGACCCGATCGAAGTTAACAATACGCGAGTTACTGAACTCAGGGATATCGCAGAATCAGCCGTAAAAAGAATCAGCAAGGAGCTGACAATTCACGACTTCAGAGTTGTTGACGGACCGAGCCACACAAACCTCATTTTTGACGTTGTTGTTCCAAGGAAGTTTTCTCTTTCTCCGGACGACCTTATGGCTGAAATTTCATCAGAAATTTCCAAAAACGGAACCAATTTCTTCGCCGTCATGAATATAGAATACGCTTTTGTGTAAACTCAACAAATTAACCCTCATTTTTTGAAATATATTTTTCGTGAAAAATAACCGCTTTTCACTTTAAAAATTTTGTCAAATATAGTACAATGTTGTAGTGATGTCCATTTTACCGTGGACAAGCCCATAACTATTGATGCGAAGGTGGAACTGATTATGAAAAACATGTCAAATTACGACACAATTCCCGTCGGCCAGCTCGGTATTATTGCTTTACCCGGCTGCGAGGAACTTGCCGCAAAAATTGACCATTATCTTAAAACGTGGCGTTACGAAAGAAACAGCGAGCATAAGGACACCCTCGCGTTTGCAGGTTATGAAAAGGACACTTATATCGTTGACATCAACTTTCCCCGTTTCGGTACAGGTGAAAGCAAGGCAGCTCTTAAGCAGACTGTCAGAGGTTATGATATTTTCATCATCTGCGACTGTTTTAATTACGGCGTAACATATAAAATGTACGGAATGGATGTTCCGATGTCTCCGGACGATCATTTCGCAAACATCAAGCGTGCAATCAGCGCAATCGAAGGCAAGGCAAAGAGAATATCTGTTATTATGCCGATGCTTTACGAAGGCAGACAGCACAAGCGTTCAAGCCGTGAGTCTCTTGACTGCGCAATGATGCTTCAGGAGCTTTACAATATGGGCGTTGAGAACATCATCACATTTGATGCTCACGATGCAAGAGTTATGAACGCAATTCCACTTTGCGGATTTGAAAGCGTTTCTCCTGCTTACCAGATGATCAAGTCAATGGTTCGCAATGTTGAGGATCTTTCACTTGACAAGGACAACCTTATGATCATCTCTCCCGATGAAGGCGGTATGTCACGTTGTATCTTCTATTCAACAGTTCTCGGTGTTGAGCTTGGTATGTTCTACAAGCGCCGTGACTATTCAAGAATCGTTGACGGACGTAACCCGATCATCGCACACGAGTTTCTCGGTGACAACGTTGCCGGCAAAGACGTTATCATTGTTGACGATATGATTTCTTCAGGTGAATCAATGATCGAAGTTGCAACAAAGCTCAAGGAGCTCAAGGCTAACAGAATTTATGTGTTCTCAGCTTTCGGCCTCTTCTGCAACGGTCTTGAAGGCTTCGATAAAGCTTACGAAGAAGGACTTATTTACAGAGTTTTCACAACAAACCTTATCTATCGCAGACCTGAACTCAAGGAAAGAGAATGGTATGTTGAGGTTGACCTCTCAAAGTATATTTCCTATATGGTTGATACACTCAACCACGATACATCAATCGGAGAGCTTCTTGACCCCGCAGATAAAATCAATGCTCTTCTTGAGAAAAAAGGACTTAAATAAGATTAAATTGAGCAGAGCTTCGGCTCTGCTTTTTCTTTTGTAAATATTTCAAAAATATATTGATTTTCTGCAGAATAAATGCTAACATTTTAAGTGAAGTGTTTGTTTTTAGCGCTTCATTCAGCATAAACTAACAATATACCCACGTACCTACGGAGGTGCAAAGCATGACAATTTTTAATTTCATTTCACTTTTCGGCGGTCTTGCCCTTTTCCTTTTCGGTATGAATACGATGTCGGGCAACCTTGAAAAGACAGCCGGCGGTAAGCTTGAAAAAATCCTCAGAGTTATGACGGACAAGCCTGTCAAAGCATTACTTCTCGGTGCTGCAATCACAGCAACGATTCAGTCTTCATCGGCTGTAACGGTTATGCTCGTCGGTCTTGTTAACTCGGGAATTATGCAGCTCAGCCAGGCTATCGGTGTAATTATGGGTTCAAACATCGGTACGACTGCAACAGCCTGGATTCTCAGCCTTACAGGTATTGACAGCGACAATGTTTTTGTTAATTTGCTCAAACCCGCAGCACTTTCCGCAATCATTGCCTTCATCGGTATTCTTATGACAATGGTTTCAAAAAAGAACCGTACTAAGGACATCGGCGGTATCTGTCTCGGCTTCGCTATCCTTATGTTTGGTATGGAAATGATGAGCGATGCAATGGATCCGCTTGCAGAAATGGACGGTTTCCGCAACCTCATGGTGATGTTTGAAAACCCGATTCTCGGTGTTCTTCTCGGTGTTGTTATGACCGCCGTAATCCAGAGTTCATCAGCAACCGTAGGTATTCTTCAGGCTCTGTCTCTCACGGGTGCAATTTCCTACGGTATGGCTATTCCGATTATTATGGGTCAGAATATCGGTACTTGTGTTACCGCACTTCTTTCCAGCATCGGTGTTTCCAAAAACGCCAAAAGAGTTGCCGCGGTTCACGTTTATTTCAATCTCATCGGTACAATATTCTGGCTTGCTCTATTCTATATTGTAAATATGTTTGTTGATTTTGCTTTTGTCGATTCTGCTATTGAACCTGCAGGTATCGCTGTCATCCACAGCATTTTCAACGTTGCAACAACAATTTTGCTTTTCCCGTTTTCAAAGCTTCTCGAAACACTTGCAAGGAAAACTGTTAAAGACAAAAAGGCAACCGGAAAGAGTGCATTCATCGACGACCGTCTTCTTAACTCCCCTTCCCTTGCAGTTTCAGAAAGTAAGAATTACACAGTTCAGATGGGACAGACAGCAATTGAAGCATTGCTTAATTCAATCTCACTTGTGGATAAATTTGATACAAAAATCGTCGATAAAATCATCGAAAGCGAAAAACAGCTTGATGATTATGAAGATAAGCTCGGAACCTTCCTTGTTAAAGTTTCAAGCCACGACCTTACGGATGCCGATAACAATATGGTTTCAACCCTTCTTCACGCAATCGGCGACTTTGAAAGAATCGGCGACCATGCCGTAAACATTGCAAAAGCTGCACAGGAAATCAACGACAAAGAAATCAACTTCTCAGAAAACGCAAAAGCTGAGCTCAAGGTTGCAACGGATGCAATCAAAGAAATTCTTGAGCTTACGGAAAAGGCTTTTGCAGAAAACGATTTAGCCCTTGCAAAGAAGGTTGAGCCTCTTGAACAGGTTATTGATGACCTTCTTGCTGAGATTAAATCAAGACATATTGCACGTCTTACGGGCGGTAAATGCACAATTGAGCTTGGTTTTGTTCTTTCCGATTTGCTCACAAACTACGAAAGAGTTTCCGACCATTGTTCAAACATTGCTGTTTGTCAGATTCAGATAAGCAAGTCTGTATTTGACACTCACGAATATCTTAACAACTACAAATCGTCAGGCAGCGAAACATTCACACACAGCTTTGATGAATACAAAGAAAAATACGTTTTACCTGTCAAATAAAAATTCGAGCTATCTCTTTTCTGAGATAGCTCGTTTTTATTATTCAACCGTTATATTCACTCTGCCGTTTGAAACAACCGAGAGAGTCAACGTACCGCTTTTTGCGTCCCACTCTTCCTTGAGTGTTGCGCCGTTCGTTCCCCGTGCAGAAACTGTCGGTTTTTCACTGAAACCTGAAATTTCAAACGTTGTTTCACGGAAATCTTTCGGATTGTTGCGTTTTCCGCCTGCAGCATATTCACGCATAAACTGATCTTCGGATTCAAGTCCGTTGCAAACTGCATCGGTGTCAAGACGGAGGTTACACATATCAATATCTATCTTGCCCTCGTTCTCTTTGACAATCGCATAAGTGTGCGATTCCATATGAAGAGCAATATCCTTACCGCTGTCAGGCAAGGTATAATACACACTCTGACGGGCATCTATTGTCTTGTTTTCGTTGCTGTTGAAAGCATAGATATAATCATTTATATCAAACAGAACGCCGTCGCCCTTGTATGTTTCTTCATATCTCTTGTTAAAGAAATTCACTTTTATTGAATCGATAAAAAGGAAACGGAAGAAATAATTGAAATCGTTGAGTATAAATGCATCAGGCAATACTTCCTTCGGATTTGAATAAATCGGAAGAATCGGCACAACGTAATATCTGCCTGTTGACGGTACCCAAGTCTTTGTGCAATCGTTATAGATGTTATTGAATTCTATATTCTCCTGCCAGAAAGTGAAATTGTCGCAATACAGACCCTGAAGTATATGAGCATCGTTTCCCTTGAGTGCAGGAGCAACGGGATTAAGCATTTTATAGGCAACCTTGATTTTTTCCTTTACCTGCTCTTTGCCCGGTACAGCACCGTTCAGAGCAAGCTGATAGAAAGGATAAAGCACTTCGTAGAATGTCGGTGTAAGCACAACCTCACCGTCAATGAAGTGATACAGACCGCCGCGACTGAACGTACCCTCAATTGCAAAAACGGTAGCTCCTGCAACCATATCCGCTATCGTATCAATACCAAAAAGTGCGGGCGGATACTTAGCCGTTGTAATAGGATCAGGTTCATTAGGTGCAACACCGAGGTCATCATATTCGATGAATCCCTCTTCATACCAAAGGAAGTTTTCCAGGTTTACGCCCCAGTTGCCGCAAACATCATCAAGCCAACAGCCAAAAATATTTGACTGTGAAGCAAAATGTCTGCCGTGGCCGTTATGTTTATCCATAATAATTACGTTTTCAGTATTGCTCTTAAGAAGGTCATAAAGCTCCCTGTCCTTCAGAATGTGGTTTACGTAGTTATTCTTTTTCCAATAGATGTATTCCATATCCTGCCAGATAAAAAGTCCACCGTTTTCAGCACAGGCTTTGATACAAGACTTGAGTCTTGCAAGGATATTGCGGTTAACGCCCATATCGTTTGTAACTTCGTCGTAAGCAAGCTTTTCGTTTGTTACACCGTTTGTTGAAAGCTCAACCTGAACAAATCCGATAAGCGTTGTGTATTTTTCAAGCAAAGCCGAAAGTTCTTCCTGAGTGAACGGATCACGCTGTTTATTGGTACAGAAGCATTCTGACTGAAGAACCACCGGAATCTGTGCTTCTTCAAGAATATCGAGAAGTGCGTACCAATAATCAAGCTGTTCCTGCGGTGTCATATATGCAGGACCTTCATCCATGTAAATAACTGTGAAATTTCTTATATCTTCAGGAAGTGCATAGTAAGTTTTGATTGCCGAATCTGCCGCCACTTCGGGTATATTCATATTGGCGGTCGGGCAGTTTCTTATCATAAACAGCGGGTTTTCTTCGTCAACGTACATACGGAGTCCGTCAACCTTTTTTCGTGTCCTCGGCTGAGTTGACTGTATCTGCAAATCGGGCAGAACCGAACTTTGTGCAGATGCACAAACCTCAAGCGGAAGTAAAACGAGAGTAAGCACAACCAACAGTATGCTTATTAATTTTTTCATAAATCATCCCTCCAAAAGTTATTTTATCACATTCCAAATGTTAATTCAACAAAAAAGGTACCGCTGATGCGATACCTTTTACCTGATTATTTAATTGAAATAATACGTACTTCGATTTTATCGCGGTCAAGATAAACTCTTGTTATACGGCCGGATGCAATTGTAATCTGTCCCGTAATCGGCTCGTCGTAGCCTTCGTATTCCTTAACCAAAGAATCAACAAAGCTTTCAACTGTAAGCTCCTTATCGGCAGATGTTGCAACAGCTTTTTCAAGAATCTTTCTTG
Source organism: Acutalibacteraceae bacterium (assembly GCA_045589535.1). GTDB lineage: Bacteria > Bacillota > Clostridia > Oscillospirales > Acutalibacteraceae > CAG-488. The sequence continues at coordinate 23,015 of JAZNPE010000027.1, forward strand.
TCTGCTTATCGCTCTTCAAAAATTCACCGATACACACAGCCATCTGCTCAACATTGAGCGTGAAGCTGTAAGTATTACCATCTTCTTTTGAATCAGCCTTTTTAGCTGTGAGAGCTTCGTCCGTAATTCCTTTTTTGAGGAATCTCTCAACAATTTTCATTGTGTCATCGTAATCGGGAAGCTCAATATCCATTTCGTAGTAAGCCTTGAATTCCTTTTCTGTGTTAGGCGCTACCTGACTGTCATAAAGTTCTGCAACTTCATCTTCATCAATTTTTTCATTGATGATAGCATCAAGCACCTCAAGGAAATTAAGGTTAATTCCGTAAGCTTCAAGCTCGGCTCTTACCTCTGACTGATAAAAAACATCATCAACCTTACCGTAGTTCATACCGTCAATTTTAATCATACCTTTTGAAAGAGAGAAAATTCTTTCTCCCAGCTTGATTTCAAACTGACTGTCTGCAACGCCTTCGCCGAATCTGACATCAGCGGAATGAATCAACTGTTCCTCTTGGGTAAGCTTTGCATCAACTGCGCCGGTTTCAAAAACTGTCTTTTTAAGAGCATCAAAAGCCACCATCGGCTTTGATTTTGCCGAAACCGCTATTCCGAACACAATCGCAATAACAAGCACAACGGCAACAGGAACAAGCAACTTCTTGATATTTAATTTTTTCGGAGCCGCGTCCGTATTATTCTGAGTCATATTCATTCTCCTAAACAATTATAGCTTCAGTTTATCATCATCCGCTGTGATTGTCAATTTATATCACGTTTTTACTTTTGAATCGCTGACATTAATTGTATCGCAAGAATTTGAAAGTGAAGATGTTCTGTGCGAAATAACAATTACACAGCTTTCCTTTGCAATCTCCTGCAAAGCTTCAATAATTTTCTTTTCTGCGATTACGTCAAGTCCCGATGTTGCCTCGTCAAATACAAGAATCTCACGTTTTCTTAAGAAAGCTCTTGCAAGAAGCACAAGCTGGATTTCGCCGTCGGAAAGATTCGGGCTTTTTGAATTGAATACGGTTTTATATCCGTCCTGACGTCTTGTGATAAATTCATCCGCACCGCTTAGCTTCGCGGCACGCTGAATTTCTTCAAAGCTCACGTTTTCACAGCCGTAAGAAATATTGTTTTCGATCGTATCGTCAAAAAGGGTCGAGCCCTGAACAATTATATTGAACTTTGAGAAATAGTCATCCTTTTTTAACGAAGAGACATCCTTCCCTTCAAAAAGCACCCTACCCTGCTGCGGCTGATAGAAGCCGAGAAGAAGCTTGATAATCGTTGTTTTTCCTGCACCCGTCATTCCCGAAATAACGGTTATACCCTTCCTCTTAACACCAAAGGAAACATCCTTGAGGATATATCTGCTTTCTTTATTATACCTGAATGTTACGTCCCTGAATTCAATATTATTCGTAGAATCTGTCTTTTCGGGGATAACCTCGCCATCTGTTTCGGACGAATTGATATCAAGGAAATCATAAATCCTGCCTGCTGACAGAATTGCCGTACGCAGAATTCCGGGAATCATCGAAAAGTCTGTTGAAGAGCTGAAAAGCTTTCTGATATAAACAAACTGACACTGAAGTCCGCCGACGGAAAAACCGCCGTCTGCCATCATAAGTGCAGATGCAACCATCGCAAAAACAATGCAAAGTGATACAGAAAGTTCGGAAATGCAATTCTGCAGAACAGCGAATCTCTGTGATTTTTCGCTCGCCTTTGATGTGTCATTTATTTTTTCAAGCAAGGACTGCTTTCTTTCTTCAACCTTGCCTGAATTCTGCAAAACTGCAAGACCGTTGTAAAACTCTGCCGCTTCGGAATAAAGTCCACCCTTATCCGACTGCTGTTTTCTTGCCGCCTTTTTCTCTCTTCTTTCGGAAAGCAATGTGAAACCGAAACCGATAATACAGAAAACAATACTGATTATGCCGACATTAATATTAGTTATCAGCTGAGTTATGATTATTACTGCAAACGTAATTACGGGGGCAACAAACCTCATTAAAATAAGGTTGAGGCTCTGATTGAGCGCGTCAACATCCTGTGTCATAGCCGAAACAATCTTTCCGTGTTCAGCGCTGTCGATAAACGAAACGGAAAGTGAATCATACTTTTCCATAACAGTCTTTCTCAGGTTAGCTGAATAAGAAGTGATAATATCACTTACGATATAACCCTGCAGAAGTGCGAAAACTGCATTGGCAACAAAGAAAATCACCGCAGGAATTGCATAAGGGATAATTTCGCTAAAGACACTTCCGTCGCCCAGACCGAGAAGATACTGGATGATTGAAGATGCAAATGCATCAATGATATCTCCGATTTTCTGTGGGAAGATGACAAACGTCACGCTGTACAGAAGAGTTACGACCGCAAAAAGAACGAGCTTTACTTTGTAAACAGAAAGGCTTCTGAGCAAACGCTTCTGAATTTCCTTTTTGTTTGCGCGGTCCTCAACTGTTTTCGAACCTGAATCAAACCGGAATTTAAATACTCCGCTTTTTTCATCATTCATGCACGGTCACCTCCAATCCCTGCAAGGAAGCAAGCTCCCTGTAAAAATCTGAAGTTCTGAGCAACTGCTCGTGCGTACCCTGCGCTTCAATGCCGTTTTTATTAAAAACAACAACCTTATCAGCCTCAACAAGGCTGTTTATACGTTGAGTTACAAGAATTACCGCCGACGTCTTTGAAAGCTTTCTGAGACTTTCAAGGATGTTCTTCTCCGTCTGCACATCAACGGATTTCATACAATCGTCAATTATATATATACCTGCTTCTTTTGAAAGGGCACCTGCAAGAGAAATTCTTCCTCGCTGGCCGCCGCTTAAACGGTTACCGCCGTTTTCAAGAAGCATATTTTCGTTGTCTACAAAATCAACCGATGCCGCATTAAGAGCTTTCTTAACCGCATTTCTGTTGTCCTCTGCTCCGTAAAGGAGGAGATTTTCCTTAACGCTTTTAGAGAAAAGCACAGGCTCGCTGAACGCATAAGAAACACGCTTACGAAGGCTGTCTATGCTGATTTCTTCAAGCTTATGCGAATCAATGAAGATTTCTCCGTCAAAGCTTTCACCGCTTCCCGTAAGAAGACCGAGAAGTGTTGTCTTTCCGCAACCTGTCGGTGCGGCAATCGCAGTAATCTGTCCCTTTTCTGCGGTGAATGATACGTCGGAAATTCCGCCGTTTTCAAAGCTGAGACCGACTTTTCTGAATTCGACCGTATGTCCGCCGTTTTCGCTGAGCTTAATTCCCTGTGAATTCGGTCTTTCGGGAATCGGCGTGCTCATAACCTCGCTGAAATTTTTAAAGGAAACCTTCGCTCTCGGAGCAAACATTATAACAGCGGCAATTGCAGTAAACGCAGACACACTGATTACGGAATACTGCAGGAACGCGATGATATCACCAATACCGATTCTTGAAGAAAGCAGGCTGTTACCCGAAAGAATTACCGTTGCGGCAACAACAAGGTTTGAGATAAGCGAAACAATGCTCAGTGCTGTAAACACAGCCTTAAGAACATAGCGTTCATCCTTGCGTACCTTTTCCGTAACATCAGAAAAACGGGCTCTTTCAAGTTTCTGCGTTCTCATTGTGCGGATTGTGTAAATTCTGTTTATTCCGTTCTTTACAAAACGAACAAGGAGTGAATAGTTTTTCTGAAGATTGTCGTACTTCGGCACTGCGACCTTATAAAGAATAAACAGCACAGCAACAACAATAATAACAGTTGCAAGAACAACCATGCTCAGAAACGGACTTATCGTAAACGAAAGCAGAATTCCGCCCACGCTGACAATCGGAGCATAAAGCACAGCCGACATAACATAATTGATAACCGAGCCGATGTTTGTTATATCGTCAGAAAAAACAGAGTAAAGGTCGTTATCGCAGATACGCTTCTGCTTTGATGAAAACTCTGCTGTATGAAGAAGATATTCCTCTCTCAGTCTGCCCGTAACCGAAGCTGAAAGCTTTGCCGTGATTTTACCCGTAAGGAAGATGCAAATCACCTGCAAAAGTACACAGATAACCATTATTGCACCTGTTTTAAAAATATATTTCTGCTGAATTTCATCACAGTCGATACCTGCATCGTCATAGAAATACGAAACCGTAAACGATGCAAGCTGATTCTTGAGCGCTTCGGGAGCATTTTGTGCCTTTTCATAGAAACCGAGAATCTCTTCGTCAGAAAAAGCCGAAAGCTCGTCTGAATACATATACAGCGTACGAAGGCTTACCTTTTCAACCATATAGTTGATCTGCTCGGCTTCAACATCGGGAGTTTTGCCCTGAGTAATTTCCGTGATGATATAAAAGCCTGCCGTCATTGCATTTTCGTAAATTCTCAAAGCTTCGGATTCGTCATAATCCTCGCGAAGATTATAAACGTCACCGTCCGCAGACTTTTCGTAGAAAGAAAAGAATATCTTTTCCTCCTCGTCAGGTATAATCTGTAAAAACAAATCAACAGCTCTCGCCTTCATAATTTCGGGCACAGGACTTTCAATACCCTTCTGCTGAATACCGATGTTTATCATTTCGCCCATAAGATAGGGCACACTCAGACTGAAAACAGCCTGAAAAACAAAAAGAACGGAGCAAAGGAATATTGCCGCCTTATGCGCACCGAGGTATTTTTTCAAAAACATATTCCTTTCACTCCTTTCAAATATTATAAATTAAAATTAATAGCCGTATTTTTCTCTGAATTCTTCTCTTGTGTTTCTTGTGAGAAGCTTTTCGCCGTCAAAGATGAGGATACAGTATGCGTGACCGCACTTTTTACCCTGTTCAAACCACTCTGCAAAAGCTCTCTGCATACTTGTGTTTCTCGGAAGCTCATGAGCTCTCTTGCCTGCATTCTGCTGACCGAAAATTCGCCATGCATCGCCGAAATCGTAAGTTCTTGTAATATCAAGGGGTTCGTAATCCAGAATAAATTCTCTTACCTTTGACTTTTCGGGAAGGATGTTGAGGTTGTCGGGATAAAGAAGCCATGAACCGCAGCATACAACCATAGGTCCACCGTTGAATCTGTCCTTGAAGAATTCATAAGCTTTCTTATAAGAATCCATTCGTGTTTCTTCATCAAGACTGCCGAGGTGTGACGGGATGTGCATACCAAGAACGAATTCGCTGTCCTTAAGTACAATTCCGTGCTCGTCGTAATAATCCTCACAGAAATCTGCAAGCTCGTACTGGAATCTGCCGATACCGAATCTTTCAAGGGTGTAGAACTGCTTGAACCAACCTTCAACAAAAGTACCGTAAACGCCGTAATTCTCTTTACATTCAAGCATCTTGACCTTGAGGTCGATGATTGTGTTCCAATAAATATCCTCGCTGATGTTAGCTTTTTTGTACTCAACAAGCAAGGGCTTTGTGCAGTTGAGAAGAAGAACAAGCTTCACTGTATACTCATTTTCACCAATCATTTCAGCGAGAGCTTTTACTTTATCTGTGAAGGCATCAAAATTCTTCTTTTTGAGCCAATACGCTCTGTACATTGAGTCATAGAGTTTGTTTGCTTTTTCGTCTGCAAGGATTTTTTCTTCAACCTTTATGATAGCTTCTTTTGCCTCTGCGGGATATTCCTGCTTTTCCATGACAAGAAGTGTGTGATTGTAATTTTTCATCGCTTATTTTACCTCCGGGTCATAAACCATATAGTAGTTGTAAAGTTTTTCCCTATTGTAAAACTCTTCTTTGATTATTTTGAAACCGAGTTTTTCATAGAAAGGAACATTATCGGGATTCTGCGTTTCAAGGCCGATTTTGTAGCCCTGAGCAGTGAATTCCTCAATTCCTTTTAAAATCATTTCTTTCGCAATGCCCTTCCCCTGATGCTTCGGGTCAACGAAAACAGGAGAAATAATCTTTGTCTTTTTGTCAAACACCTTTGAATCAAGATAACGATAAGCCATAAGAGTTTTGAACGTTGCATCTATGTAGTAGCAAAGGAAAACCCAGTTAGGACATTTGAGAAAATCAATAACGGTGTACTCGTTATGTGCATCTCTCCAGACACAAAGAGCTCTTTTTTCATCGTCAACATAAAAAACATCACAGTTGTTCGAAGAAGTCAATCTTTCAAGAAGGAAGTGATAAACAAACTTTTTTCTTCTTTCAACATTCTTGTTTGCATAGCAATGCACAGGATCGTTGACGAAACTTTCGGCCGCCATACGAGCGTAAAATTTCAATGTTTCTCTGTCAAGTTTTGTAACTCTCTTCATAGAAAACCTCGTAATAAAAATAATCGATATATTATAACACAAAGATTGAAAATTTGCTATATAAAAATGAAAATAAATCGAAGGTTTTTTCAATGATTACGAGGGTACGGTATATTGTCAACTTCCGGCAGTTAGCCGGCCCTCTGTACACCCGATCAATTCGTCAACACAAGACAGCGACTTTGCTTTCACCGTTTTGATATGTAATTTCGGGTTTGCCAGGCAAAAACGTTGCCTTTGCAATGATATATCCGCGATGCGGATATGATGGATGATGTCGCTTCACTAATGATGTGTTTGCATCGCAAATATTAAGGGTCTGCGACGCTGATTTTTAACGCCTGTCTTAAATCTTTCTTGTAGGGCTCGACGCTCGTCAACACGCCGTTAAATACAGCAGAATATCGGCACGTCGTAAACGTCGCGCCCTACTGACCCTATGCAAGACGAGTCCGTAGGGGAGCCGTTTCGGTTCCCGCGAATCCCGTCACAATTGCGTGTATTTAAACGGGACATCGAGGACGCCCGTGTCCCTACGTAGTTGACTAAAACAAGGTTCGTAGGGGCGCGCATTGCGCGTCCGCTTAATCAATCACTTTTTACGGACGACCGATGGTCGCCCCTACGATGCGGATTGAATATTCATCCCGACAAACCCGAATTTACTAAACTTAGAACATCTCAACATAAACAAAAAAGAACAAGAAGCAGATAACTGTTTCTTGTTCTTTTTCTTATAATTCAGCTAAAAAATCTTTCATATAACTAAACTTTTTGAAACTGAGTGCCATAAACAAAATGTAACCCAGCAACATAAAACCTGCTTCTTCAAAGTCAAAAACGAGAACTCCGGACAAAACAAAGATTAATGTTATGAGCGTAACAATCCAATCAAGTGTAAATATTCCAATCAGATACTGTTTTTTATTGCACCTTATCCACACACCGTGAAAAAGCGGCAAAACAGTCCCTTTGGTTGAATCTTTCATACTTCCGTCTTCATACATAAGACAAAAATAATTTTCGTAAGATTTCAGGTAAAAACCTTCTTCATATACAGAAAACCATGGTTTGAAATTTTCAGTGTTTTTCTCAAGAGTCTTTTTTGCTTCTTCTATATTCTCAACAGGTCTGAAATAAATCACTCAACATCATTCTTTCTTTTATATCAGGTTTGAATAGTCTTAAGAATTAAGAATATCGCCAATCATTGTGTCGAGCATAATAAGCATTCTCGGGAGGTGGAACGGGCCTTTGAAAGTGCTTCCCTTACAAGCGGGCTCCGTCGGTTTGCCATCGCGACGGAGGTAACCGTACCACTCACCGAATTCGGGGTCAGAGAAAACTTCCTGACAGTAAGAAAGAGTCTTCTTGAACCAATCCATATAATACTCGTCACCTGTGTCACGGTACGCCATCATTGAAGCGATGAGAATTTCGTTATGCGGCCACCAGAGCTTCATATCGTGCTCGTAAGCTTCGGGAGGATTGCCGAGACAGTCTTTGAAATAAAGAAGTCCGCCGAACTCGTTGTCCCAACCGCCTTCGATTGCGAAACGGTAGATTTCCTCTGCTTTTTTGTAAAGCTCCTTGTCACCGATACGGTTTGCTTCTTCCATAATGAACCAGGCACACTCAATATCGTGACCGGGATTAACAACTCTGCCTGCTGTGTATTCAGAGCAGAACTCGCCGTTCACGCCAACGCTTTCAAGTGTGCATTTAAGCTCAGGCTTGTGGTGGTAAGCAAAAATATCATGAATGCATTCTGCGCTGTACTTATTGTAAAGCTCTGCATTTTCAGGGTCAACACGACGCATAATTGCAGTTGTGTTAAGGAAAATCATCGGGTCTGCCAAAGCTCTGCCTGTTCGAGTTTCGGGAACAGTCTTCGGACCCATACCTGTCGGGTCAGCACCGCCGTGATTAAGATGATAGATAAGCTCGTAAGCTTTTCTTGCTCTTTCAAGGTGTTCCTTGTCGCCTGTTATACCGTAATATTCAGCGTTTGCAATACAGTAAAAGCCTTCTGAGAAGCAATATCTTCTCTGACGAAGAGGTTTACCGTCAGCAGTAACCGTGAAGTACATTCTTCTTCCTGCATCCTTGTTGATACAGTAGTTTTCCATAAAGTCGAGGCAGGATTTTGAAGCCTTAAGCCATTCTTCCTTTACGCCGTAAACCTTGCAGAGATATGCAAAAATCCAACCGCATCTGCCTTGCATCCATACGCTCTTATCTGTTGAATAAATCTTACCTGTACGGTCGAGACAAGTGTAAACACCTCCGTTCACCTCGTCCATACCGTTTTTAAGCCAGAAATTGATGCAACGATCAAGCTCTTCTTTGACCCATTTCTGAGTTTCAAGCAAATATTCTCTGTTCATACCGCACCTCAACCAACGTATTTTGCAATAGCTTCATCAATCATAACCTTGACATTGTGTGCAAGACCGATTCCCTCTTCTGTGATTTCAGCAAGAGGAGCACGTACTGAACCGCACTCAACACCCTGCTCTCTGAGAATCTGCTTTGCAGCTGCGTACATATTGCACTTGCAAGCACACATAGCATAGATAATCTTGTCAATAGCGTGCTGAATTTCACAAGCTTCTGCAACTTTGCCTTCCTTAACAAGCTCGTCTGCCTTAAGGAAAAGCTCAGGCATAACGCCGTAAGTGCCGCCGATTCCGCCGCCTGCGCCGATGATTCTGCCCGAAATGAACTGCTCGTCCGGACCGTTGAAGATAATGCAATCTTCGCCGCCTTCCATTTTGAACATCTGGATGTCCTGAACAGGCATTGACGAATTCTTAACACCGATTACGCGGGGATTTTCAAGCATCTTTTTGAAAAGAGGCATTGTAAGAGCAACACCAGCAAGCTGTGGAATATTATAAATAATGAAATCTGTGTTCGGTGCTGCTGATGAAATGTCGTTCCAATACTTCGCGATTGAATCTTCGGGAAGACGGAAATAAATCGGAGGAATTGCAGCAATTGCATCAACACCGAGGCTTTCAGCGTGTGCTGCAAGCTCCATTGAATCCTTTGTGTTGTTGCAGGCAACGTGAGCGATAATTGTCATCTTACCGCCGACAGCCTTCATAACGCTTTCAAGGATAAGCTTTCTTTCTTCCTTGCTCTGATAGATACATTCACCCGATGAACCGCAGACGTAAAGACCCTTTACGCCTTTTTCAAGAAGGTGCTTTGCAAAAATTTCGGTACGCTCCGCACTTACGTCACCGTTATCCTCATAGCAAGCATAGAATGCAGGAATAACGCCCTGATACTTTGTTAAATCTCTCATTTAAAACACTCCTTATATATTTTTTTAGTTAACTTTTTTTATTAAGTTCTTCAAGAGTTTCCTTGTTTGACTTTGTGGCGGTATTCAATAAAATCACAAACACAAGAGCCAAAATCACAACAACAGCAAAAGTTATTGCAACCTCGAATGCTTGCTTGACAACGGCAACAACCGCAATACAAAGCAAAAACACTAAAGGTGAACATCTTCTCAAAATTTCGTGATAATAGCGCTTCTTCTGCTGTTCGATTTCTCTCTTTGTGATAATCAGTTCTCCGTCTTCTTCTGTATCTGCAACCTTTAAAACGCAGATTTCAAAAGCCTTGATTGATTCCGCTAACGTCACATTTCTACCGTCAATCTTAAATTTGACGGGAAACTTAAAGAACTCTCTCATCGGTAAAAAATCTTCGTTTGCAAAAATTACAATCAGAGGGTAAATAAGAAATCTAAAAATCATTTCTTTTAAAGTGAGCTTTTCATAATATTCTGAAACAGTAATTTCCGAAACGGCAGAATTGTAATGAACTTCTTTCTCCTCGTAGCACAAAAGTATTACCTTTTCTTCACCGTAGCAGATCTGCAAATCTCTATAGGTGTCGTTTTTAATTTTCATTTTTGTCTCTCCGAAAAGTTATATGTTCAAAAATTCTCTGAATGCTGTGATATATGATGTTGCAGTCTGTTTATCTGAGCTTTCTGCAAAGATACGAAGCAAAGGTTCCGTTCCTGAGAAACGGCAGATAACAAAGCTGTCATCCTCAAAGTAAACCTTACAGCCGTCCTCATAATTTACACGGACAACAGTCTTGCCGAAATCGGGAAGCTGTTTTTTAACCATAAGAATATCGTTGACGGTATCCTTGTATTCAGGCTCAAAACGAAGGTTATCTTCAACCATTACAAACTTGCCGAACTGTGCTGACAATTCATCGATCATATCTGACGGTGACTTACCGACAACGCTTATCATTTCCGCCATAAGAGAAGCCGCATAAACTGAGTCTTTACCGTGAATATGCCCTCTTACGGTAAGACCGCCTGAGGATTCACCGCCAAGAACAGCGTCAACCTCGTCAATTTTTGATGAAATATACTTGAAGCCTACGGGCACTTCGTAGCATTTTTCGCCGAATGATTCTGCGATTCTGTCGAGCATATGTGTTGTTGCAAGGTTACGTACAACGGGACCCTTCCAACCCTTATATTTTACAAGGTAATAATAAAGAAGACAAAGGATTTCGTTTGCATCTATGTATCTTCCGCAACGGTCGATGATACCGAGTCTGTCACCGTCGCCGTCCATCGCGATACCGAGGTCATAGCCACCGCGGATAACACCGTCACGCAGAAGCTGCAAAGTATTCTCGCTCGGAGCAGGCATCATACCGCCGAACCACGCGTCCTTGTTAAGATTCATCGTGTCGATTGTACAACGTGCCGTGTGAAAAATAACCTGCAAGGGATATGCACCTGAGCCGTGCATTGTATCAAAGAGAACACGAAGTCCGCGTTCGCGCAAAGCCGCAACATCAAGAAGACCGAGAATATCATCAAGGAACTTGTTGAACGGATTGCGGAGATACATAATTTTTCCGCTTTCGATTCCTTCATCAAGGTCAACTTTTTCAATTTCTTTAACATCTGCGATAAGCTGTTCAAGTTCCTGAGTTGTTTCAAGAGGAGCATCGCGACCTTCTTCAACAATGAGCTTTATGCCGTTGTAATTTGCAGGGTTATGGCTTGCCGTTATTTCAATGCCGTAGTAAAGCTCACTATCCTTTACTGTGTGCATAACAAGCGGTGTCGGAGTTGAACGCGGCATCAGCCACACATCAATTCCTCCGCCTGCAAGAACCTCCGAAACCCATTTTGCAGCACCCTGCGAAAGGAAACGTCTGTCGTAGCCGACAACTATCGGCTTATCTGTTTTACCCTCTTTTCTTGCAAGGGAAACAACGCCCATTGCAACACGGGTAATATTATCATAAACAAAATCTTTACCGATGATGGCTCTCCAGCCACCTGTACCAAAATTAATCATCAGGACAACCTCGCAATAGTATTCTCAACTTCAGACTTGAATTTTTCAATATAGCTGATAATAAAGTCTGACGGTGTTTCTTCGCCTTTTACAAGAGGCATAAGGTCAAGGCCGAAGCTCTGGCTTGAAGCTTCATCTGTGTTGTGCGACTCAAAGAAGGTTGCATTTGCACAGCGTCTGCCAATTGCTGCTTTGTCGTAGCTCTTACCGCCGACAACCTGTGAACGGTAAACCGTGATAAGGTCTTCTGCAAGCTGAGGATACTTCGATGTATCAACACAAACCTTTTCGTTGTCGGGAAGCCAGTCAAGGTTACGCCAAACCTCAAGAGCAACAATCTCTTTCGGACGGATATCCTCGGGCATACGGCGGACAGCCTCGATAACGCGAAGAACAACCGCAACGTGTGTTTCGTGCTTGTCTGCAAGATTGTGTGTATAAAGTCTTTCGGGTTTCACCTGACAAAGGATATCATAAAGCTCGTCAACAGTGTCCTTGTTGTTGCTGTCTTTAATTTCTGAAGAAGCGTAGCCGAGCTGAAGAATCGCTGTGTAATTACCGAGCTTTGCAGCGTCATTCTGCTCCTGAATGCGCACTTCCTTCATCTGCTCGTTTGTGTAGTTGCTGTACTCACCTGCACGCGGACTGCCTGCACCGTCAGTCATAACAACACCGCAGAAGTTGCGTGCGTCGCTGTTATAGCACTCTGAAATCGGGCCGTAAGCCATGATTTCGATGTCGTCCTGATGTGCGGCGATACACATATCGGTCACGCCCTCAAGGCTTTCCTTGCCCGGAAAATAAATTGTTGCATTACTCTTTTTGAAATTCATATTTATCACTCGTTCCTTTCATTAATGATTTTGAAAGTTTTCAAATTTATACAGAATATATGATAACATAAAAAATTAAAAAGTAAAATATAATAATAGAATTTTTTGTGAAAAATTTAAGACCTGAGCTTTACTCAGGTCTTTCTTTCATTTATAAATACTCTGAAAAGCGGAAGGCAGGATGAAAAGAACTTCTTATACGCCTCGCAGTAGTCGCGGTCTGCACGATTACGTTTACAGCCGCCACTTCTGCAAAGAAGATAAAACTTGCAACTCTTGCATTTTTCATCCGCTTTCAGACTTTCAAGAATGAACCTTTTTGCCTTTTCACAGTTCGCAAGACTTTCGAAACCGACAACATTGACGTTACCGAGCATCCATTCGTCCGTACAGTAGAAGTCGCACGGATAAACATTGCCGTTACCTTCAACAACAAACTGATGCGTACAGTGTCCGCAGACACCGCATTGCTCAGTCGGATTGCCGACGTAAAGATGCACAAGATTATCGAAATATCTGATGCTTGTGTATTTCCCTCTTACATAGTCCTTCACAAAATAGTTGAAGCACTTTATAAGGAAATCGGCATACTGTTCGTTCGTCATATAAAGTTCGCTTTCGCTCTTGTCGCCAAACGGACGAAGACAGGGAATAAACTGCAGATATTTAAATCCTTTTGAACGGAAGAATTTATAAATATCATCGATATGGTCGGCACAGTTTCCCGTGAGCACGGTAAGGATGTTGAATTCAACACCTTTGTTCTGAAAAAGCTGTGCCGTATTGAGTATTTTATAAAAGGTATTCTGTCCCTTATCGTCAACACGGAAACGGTTGTTTTCAAAATCACCGTCAAGGCTGAGCCCGATTAAAAAACCGTTTTCTTTGAAAAACTCTGCCCATTCTTCGGTAACAAGTGTTCCGTTTGTCTGCAGTGAAAAATAAATCTGACTTGAAAGGACATTGTGTTTATTCACAAGCTTTACGAAGTTTCTGAAATAATCAAGTCCTGCAATCAGCGGTTCGCCGCCCTGAAAGGCAAAAGCCACGCTTTCACCGTTTGCAAACCGCAGAGCTTTTGTAATGAGATTTTCTGCAGTTGCTTCGCTCATAATGCCGAAAGACTGAACATTTCTTTGTTCGGCAACATCGTGATAAAAGCAATATCTGCACCTCATATTACAAAGGCTTGACGCAGGTTTAATCATTATAGATAGCGGTGGCATGGCTTACCTCTTATTTATTAGTCTTTATTATAATAATCGTAGTTGATACCTCTGCGGTTTGACTTGAACGAGTTCATTACTTCGTCCATCTTCGCATTCATTTCGTCTGAAATTTCAGGATAAACCGTAGTTCTGTTGTAGTTTTCACCTACGTCATCCGTAAGAATGTGGAGCCAGTTTTTACGGTATTTATCAAAAAACGCTGAGTTATCGTTCTGAATATTTTTGAAATACTTGAATGTTACGTATTCGTTATCCTTAAGAACAGCGTGTTCGTAATTCTTATATTTTTCATTTGCAAGAACATCTGCTGTCGGTACGGTATACTGAATTGCCTTGAGTTTTTCGCGCTTCATATGAAGAATCGGGTGTTCCTTTGTATGGATAACGCTGTCATTTTCAAGAAGCGGACGCATTGAGATACCGTCGATTGTACGGTCTGTCGGAAGATAATTCTTCTGTCCGCCGTTACCCGTCACACCGCAAAGGTCGATAAGCGTCGGGAAAAGGTCAACGAGAACAGCACTCTGCTCAAGAGTTGTGCCCGCATCCCAAAGCCCGTCGTTGTTACCCCAACGGATCATAAACGGCACTTTCTGACCGCCTTCGTAAGCAAGATACTTTCCGCCGCGAAGCTCATTTACTGAACCTTCAAGTGCGGGGCCGTTATCTGACGTGAATACGATGATTGTATCATCCATTACACCGAGGTCTTCAAGTGTTGCAAAGAGTTCACCGAGATAGTGGTCAAATTCCGTTACACAGTCAACGTATGTACCCATACCCGTTGTGCCGTCAAAGTCATCACCTGCATAAACAGGACCGTGCGGCCACGGTGAAGCATAGTAAGCAAAGAACGGCTCGTCGGAATTTGTAACGGTATCCGTCACCCACTGTGTAATTTCATCGTGAATCCACTTTGTAGCCATACTCTGATCTTCAAGTTCGTCATAACCGTGAACGATTTCGTACTCGCCTGCTTCTTCCTTAACGTGGTAGAAAGGAGTCATATCGTTAACGTGGTGACTTCCGTAGAAATAATCAAATCCCTGATTTGTCGGAAGATATTCGCCATAATCGCCAAGATGCCATTTACCGAATGCGCCTGTGTTATAGCCTGCATTCTGGAAAACTTCAGCGATTGTTATTTCATCACCGAGCATACCGTCACAGTTTGCACCCATTTCAAAAGAGTTGAAAAGACGTGTTGTTGCAAATTCTGTTGTTGAGCTGATTGTCGGATAAATAACATTATCAGCGTGACCTCTGAACGGGTAACGTCCTGTAAGAAGTCCGAAGCGTGCAGGTGAACAAACAGAATAGCAAGAATAGAAGTTTTCGAGGTTTACACCCTCTTCACCGATTCTGTCGATGTTCGGAGTTTCATAAATAGCTCCGTTGAGTGAAACGTCACCGTAACCAAGGTCATCCATAAGGATAAACAGAACATTCGGATTGTCTGTTGCAGCCTTGTCAACCTTACCGAGATAGTCGTCGTGTCCTTCCCAGAGTCTTTCAACGTTCGGCTGTGAACGAAGGTTCATAGTAAGAAGATACAGGACTGTTGTCAACACGAAAACAACGCTGAGAACGCTCGAAAGCACCTTCTGTACTTTCGCATTTTTAAGCTTCTTTGACGCAAGGAAGAAAAGCACTGCACAGATAACGGCACTCGGCAAAATCAGAAGGACATTGCCAAGAAAACGCAAGCCGAGATTACCTGCACCCGCAAAAAGTGCATTTTCTGCAGATTTCCAGCCTGCAAGGCAATTTGAAAATGCACCGAAGCCTGCGTCTGCACCGTACACAGCATAATACATTGTCACGGCAAAGCCTGATGTCGCATAAGCCGCAAGTACGTTTTTGGAAAGTTTTTTACCGATTATAAGACTGAGAATAAGAAGCGCTGTGCAGATGCACATAAAGCCTACGTTCACAACAGCGAACATATTCGCTCTCTTATAAAGCAGTAATATAATAAGTATCATCGATATGATGTTCGGCAGAAAGCTGAACACCTGTTTTTTATCTTTCATTTATATAGCTCCTCTGTTTCGTAGGAATTATACCGCAGGAATAAGGTTTTTGAACACGAAATCAACAACTGTTTCAAGAACAACTGTTACAAGTTTTACAAAGTTAAGGAAGCTCGGAATTGTCTGCATCATATTGAAAGCGTCCTCAATCGGGTTTGTAAGCTCTGCAACGGGTACGAAAGTCTGATTGATTGTATCGTTCTGCATAAACTGCGGATATTCTTCCATATCAAAAACAGTAAGCTGTTCTTCGCTTGCAAAAAGCTTATTGTAAAATACACCGTGACCGTCGTGTGTTGTTGAGTGAAGCATATCCTTTACAAACCATGTGCACTCGGGAAGCATACAGGTTGATGCGTCAATCATTCTGTCAGGTGAGATATAGTCGATATCGTTGAAACGAGCCTGTGTATAATCCTCGGGAAGCTGTGAACCGATAGGTGCACATGTTGCTCCGCAAGAAGCGTACTTTGTATCAACTGTACCGTCAGATGTTTCCATATATGCAGTAACAAGCGGTGTTCTCTGCATATTGTAGCCTGCAACGATATAGATGTTTGTTCCGTCAGCCTGTGCTCCGCGGAGAAGCTGTTCAGCCTTGCCCTGTACCTCATAGTGGTAGAAGTCAAGCTTTGCGATAAGACCTGCCTGTGTTGCGGGGTCGAGCTTCATAAACTCTTTACCGCTTTCATAATACTCATCGGGAACAAAGCTCCAGATACCGGGAAGTGTGCCAAAAATCGGAATAAGACATTCATCAAAAACTCTGTCCTTGAGATTTACAACAATCGGATCAACAAGACCGAGAAGAGCTTCAAAAATGCCTGCTTCGTCAAATGCCTCGCAAAGAGCATAAAGAAGACCGCTGACAAAGTCGATTTCAATTGCAGGAAGTGCACACTCTGCGTATCTTACGAGAGCATCCTTGTTAATTTCAAACTTGCCGTTGAAAAGCTCACCTGCAACTGCTGTTCCGAGGAGAGGACAGTTCTGGAAGATGATTGTTTCGATATTCTTTGTGCCGTAGAGGCGGATATATGCCAACATAACAACGCCGCCCATACTCGAGGCACGGATCTTCACGTCTTTGTGACCTGTAATTTCTTCAACTTCTTCAAGATATGTATGAAGCTTCTGAGCATTTTCAACAGGATCCATACGGAAATCGTATCCGAAATAGTATGAATGATCTCCGCCGTGGTCAGCTGTATCGGGGTGGAATTCTTCACTTGTAACTCTCGGGTGAGAATTTCCGTTGCCGTCAAGTGCGAGCATACCGAATGCTTCGTTTACGCATCCGATGAGCACATCGCCGAATTTGTCGTAGTTCTTTGTTGCGATAAGCTCAACCGCAGCAGGAACAACAGGAAGAAGAATTTCAAGAATATCACCTGTTTCGGGTCTGAAAAGAGTTCTTTCGTTTTCAGTACCTTCATCAAGGATAACACTGCCGCTGCCGAGAGCCGCAACATAAACCGTCGGTGTTTCGCCGCAAGTGCATTTGTCCGCAGCTGCAAAGCCGGGCACTGCAACCATTGCAGCCATAACAACTGCAAGAACCAATGAAAGTAATTTTTTCATATCAATCGCTCCTTTACGATTTTTAGTGTTTTAAAAACACTTATATTCCATTTAATGTTAACATATTGAAAAAACACTGTCAACTTTAACAAATGGCTAACCCTGCCAAAATAAAAACGTATTTTTTGTTCAATATTTTTGGTATATAGAAAATTTCATGAAAAAGTATCTTTTTTTCAAACAAGATACCAATATGCAACAACATCTTCTTCTGCTATAATAGATGATACGTGATTTAAAGGAGTTTGTGATATGAAAATCTGCGGTTTTCAGAAAATGACAATGCTTGACTTTCCCGGTAAGGTTGCCTGCACCGTTTTTACGGGCGGATGCAACTTCAGGTGTCCTTTCTGCCATAACGCGTTGCTCGTTACGGATATCGACAACGACAACACTTTTGACGAAGACGAGATTATTGCATACCTTTATAAAAGAAAAGGTATTATTGACGGAATGTGCATCACAGGCGGTGAACCGCTTCTTCGGAAGGATATTGCGGATTTTCTCCGAAAAGTAAAGGAAACCGGTATGCCCGTCAAGCTCGACACCAACGGAAGCTACCCTGAAAAGCTTAAGGAGCTTGTCAGCAACGGCCTTGTTGATTACGTTGCAATGGACATCAAAAACTCCAAGGAAAAATATGCCGAAACAATCGCTGTTCCCGGTTTTGACCTCAACAAGGTGGAGGAAAGCGTCAGCTTCCTTTTAAGCGATGCTGTGGATTACGAATTCCGCACAACTGTTGTAAGGGAATACCACACCGCACAGGATATAGTGGAGATCACGAAGTGGATCAAAGGTGCAAAAAGATACTTTTTACAGGGTTTTGTTGACTCAGGGAACCTTATAGGTAGTGGTATGAGTGCTTTCAGACCACAAGAAATGGTGGAATTTTGCACAAAAGCACAAGAAATTGTACCGAATACGGTACTCAGGGGAGTAAAATAGCACAAATTTAACAATATATTGTGTTTGTCTGTTGACACTGCACCATATCTATGCTATAATCGACCAGCAATCGCAAAAAACAAGAAAAAAATATAAGAAGGAGAAAACTATGTATACTGTACTTAAACGAGACGGAAAAACCGTAGCATTTGACATCTCAAAAATCAGCACAGCAATCTCCCAGGCATTTGAAGCATGCGAAAAGTATTCGCATCCCGATATCATTGACTTGATCGCTTTGAAGGTTACAGCAGAGTTTGAACCAAAAATCAAAGACGGTCAGATCACTGTTGAAAACATTCAGGACAGCGTTGAGTCTGTTCTCATCAAGGCAGGCTACGATGACGTTGCTAAGGCATACATCATCTACCGCCGTCAGAGAGAAAAAATCCGTAACCTTAACGCAACAATGGTTGACTACAAGGCAATCATCGACAATTACCTTAAAATCAACGACTGGCGTGTTAAGGAAAACTCAACAGTTACTTATTCAGTCGGCGGTTTGATTCTTTCAAACTCAGGTGCTGTTTCAGCTATCTACTGGCTTTCAGAAATCTATGATGACGAAATCGGTAATGCACACAGAAACGCTGACATTCACATCCATGACCTTTCAATGCTTACAGGTTACTGTGCAGGTTGGTCACTCAAGCAGCTTATTCAGGAAGGCCTCGGCGGTGTTCCCGGAAAGATTACATCAGCTCCTGCAGCTCACCTTTCAACGCTCTGTAACCAGATGGTAAACTTCCTCGGTATTATGCAGAACGAATGGGCAGGTGCTCAGGCTTTCTCATCATTTGACACATATCTTGCTCCCTTTGTTAAGATTGATAACCTTTCATACAAAGAGGTTAAGCAGTGCATCCAGTCATTCATCTACGGTGTTAACACTCCGTCACGTTGGGGTACACAGTCACCGTTCACAAACATTACTCTTGACTGGACAGTTCCCAATGACCTTGCAGAGCTCAACGCAATCGTCGGCGGCAAGGAAATGGACTTCAAGTACAAAGACTGTAAGAAAGAAATGGATATGGTTAACAAGGCTTTCATCGAAGTTATGGTTGAAGGCGACGCTAACGGACGCGGTTTCCAGTATCCGATTCCCACATATTCAATTACACGTGACTTCGACTGGTCAGAGACAGAGAACAACAAGCTTCTCTTCGAAATGACAGCAAAATACGGCACACCTTACTTCTCAAACTACATCAACTCCGATATGGAGCCCAGTGATGTTCGTTCAATGTGCTGTCGTCTTCGTCTTGACCTTCGTGAGCTTCGCAAGAAGTCAGGCGGGTTCTTCGGAAGTGGTGAATCAACAGGTTCAGTCGGCGTTGTTACAATCAACCTTCCGAGAATTGCTTACCTTGCAAAGGATGAGGCAGATTTCTACGCTCGTCTTGACAGAATGATGGATATTTCTGCTCGTTCACTCAAGGTTAAGCGTACTGTTATCACAAAGCTTCTTGATTCAGGTCTTTATCCGTACACAAAGAGATACCTCGGCACATTCGACAACCACTTCTCAACAATCGGTCTTGTCGGTATGAACGAAGTTGGTCTTAATGCAAAGTGGCTCAGAGCTGATATGACAACAGAAAAGACACAGCAGTTTGCAAAGGACGTTCTCAACCACATGAGAGAAAGACTTTCTGACTATCAGGTTCAGTACGGCGACCTTTACAACCTTGAAGCAACACCCGCTGAATCAACAGCTTTCCGTCTTGCAAAACACGACCTCAAGTACTATCCCGACATCATCACAGCAGGCTGCGAGAAGAATCAGACACCTTACTACACAAACAGCTCACACCTTCCTGTCGGCTACACAGAGGATATCTTCACAGCTCTCGATATGCAGGACGAGCTTCACACACTTTACACATCAGGTACTGTTTTCCACGCTTTCCTTGGCGAAAAGCTTCCTGACTGGCAGTCATGCGCAAGCCTCGTAAGAAAGATTGCTGAGAATTACAGACTTCCGTACTACTCAATTTCTCCGACATACTCCGTATGTAAGAACCACGGTTACATCGCAGGCGAAGCATTCACCTGCCCTGAGTGCGGTGAAGAGGCAGAAGTTTACAGCCGTATCACAGGTTACTACCGCCCCGTTAAGAACTGGAACGACGGTAAGACACAGGAATACAAGGACCGTAAGGTTTACGATATCGGCAAGTCAACACTCAAGAGAACAGCTCCCGCAGCAGAAGCTGCTGCACAGGTTGAAGAATCTGCACCCGCAGAAGAAAACCGCAATCTCCTTTTCGCAACAGCAACCTGCCCGAACTGTAAGATCGCTTGCACATTCCTTGACAAGGCAGGCTTCCCTTACGAGAAGCTCCTTGCTGAAGACAATGCAGAACTCGCAACACAGCTTGGTGTTAAGCAGGCTCCGACACTTGTAGTTATCAAGGACGGCGTTGTTGAAAAATATGCAGGTGTTTCTGATATCAAGAAATTCCTCAATGCGTAAAAAAGGGTGACGATAATAATCCAAACCTGCCCAAAAGCAAGTCTTTTCAGCGCTTTTCGGCGTTTCGGATTTGAAAGGCGTCAGCCTGACGGCATCCTCAACATCCAAAAATCATCTGAAAATCCTTAGCTTTTGGGTCGAAGATTTTTTATCGAGAGGATTTTTGGCAACTCAAGGCAAAAACGCAGCCAATCCTTGTGGATTGGCGAGTATATTAACGAAGAAGTGGCGGAAATCATCCAAAAAAAACACGGTTCGGATTGTTACCGCCACCCTAGAAATAAGGGATAATATTATGTACGATATTATAATCATCGGCGGTGGCCCTGCGGGGCTTACCGCCGCCCTGTATGCTCGCAGGGCAAACAAGAGCGTTCTCGTAATTGAAAAAGCAACCTTCGGCGGACAGATTACATTTTCTCCGAAAGTTGAAAATATTCCCGGATTCATTCAGCTTACAGGTAATGAGTTTGCAGATAAGCTCGTTGAGCAGGTGCTTGAACAGGGCGCAGACGTTGAACTTTGTGAAGCACTCGAAATCAAGGACGGCAACGTAAAGACAGTTGTTACCGATTCAGGTGAATTCGAAGGCAAGGCTGTTATCATTTCAACAGGTGCAAAGCACAGAATGCTCGGTCTTCCGAATGAGCACAAATACGTCGGTGAAGGAATTTCCTTCTGCGCAGTGTGCGACGGTGCTTTCTACAAAGGAAAGACGGTCGGCGTTGTAGGTGGCGGCAACTCAGCTCTTCAGGAAGCAATTCTTCTTTCTGACCTTGCTGAAAAAGTTTATGTTATTCAGGACCTTGATTTCCTCACAGGTGAAAAGAAACTTGCCGAGCAGGTTTATGAAAAAGCTAACGTTGAGGTTATCACAGGCACAAGGGTAACCGCCTTCACAGGCGACGCAGAGCTTGACGGAGTTGAGCTTACAAAGGCTGCTGATTCAAGCGTTTCACACCTCAGCGTTGACGGACTTTTCATTGCAATCGGTCTTATCCCCCAGAATGAGGCTTTCGCAAATGTTATCGCTCTTGACGAAAGAGGTTACGCAAGTGCAGACGAATCCTGTATTGCAGGTGCAAACGGTATCTTTGTTGCAGGCGACTGCCGCACGAAGAAAATCCGTCAGGTTGCAACAGCTGCCGCAGACGGTGCAGTTGCAGCACTCGCAGCTTGCGATTACGTTGATTCTTTAAAATAAAACTTCATTATAAAAAGCAACACCGCAGAAACCACTCTGCGGTGTTATTGTTTGTCACGTTTATTTGTCTTTCTTCTTTTTAATATAAAGTGCAAATGCAACCTGCGAAATTCCGAGTACCATCATAAAATACTGCAACGGTTTCAGTCCGTAGAAAAGGCAATCCGTAATTCCGCAAAGTAAAAATCCCGTTACCGATGCGAAAAGAGTTACACCGATTTCACGTTCTTTTTTGCCCATTCGTATAAGCTTGATTGCATTAATCGCAAACACAATAAATATACCGAAAAGAAGAATCGGGCCGACTATTCCATGCTCAACCCAAGCTTCAAGAAAGATGTTGTGGGCATGCGGTTGCTTGATGTTGTAGGTGTTATGAAGCATCTGACGAACGTTGTCAAATCCCGTTCCGTAACCGAAAATCGGCTTATCCTGAATCATATCAAGAATTGCGGTATAAAGACCCTTTCTTGTATTAACAGAAATATCCTTGTCGTTGAGAAGAGAAAGCATACGCTTAACGGTTCCGTTGAAAACAACAAGAATTCCGCCTGCCGTAACTCCACCGATTGCAAGAAGTGTAAGAAGCTTTTTGCCGCCGTAAAGAAGAAGAACTGCAAAAACTGCGCAAGCATAGAGATACGGCCCTCTTGAATAAGAACAGGCAACACCGCCGAGGCTCAGCATAAAGCAAGCAAGGCCGATGAGCTTTTTCTTTATATTATCAGAGCAAAGAAAGGTATGTGCCGCAAACGGAAAGAGCATAACCTCTGCCGTTGAGTAAAACAGCGGATTCGAATATGTTCCGCAGGCACGTGTTGCAAAAGAATGGAAGGTCGTTGATGCCATTTTCGATTTGATAAACTCGGGCAGAAGCACAACGAGCTTTTCAACGCCGTAGTCGATGAATCGCCAGAACGGATTAAAATAACGGCTGACATCAACGGATATGTGATAAAGCACCATCTGTCCGATACCGATTGCACCCGCTATTCCTGCACAAAGTGCGCCGAAATAAAACATTCTGTCAAGGTCTTCCTGCGTTTTGACGGTTTCTGTAATGAAATAATATCCCGCAAACATCAGCGACCATAAACCGATACTTGCCAACGAAGAAATAATCGACGACGTCCACAGGGACGAAACAACCATCCACGCCATATAAACGAGAATACTGATTCCGAGGTCACCGAATTTCGGTTTTGTTTTTGTCTTAATTCTGTTTTTAAGAACAAGTATAAAACCGATTCCCGTGAAAAACGGTGCAACATATTCAGGCATAAGACCCGCTAAAAGAAACGTCACAGGTGCTATGTAGCCGAGCTTATCCGTTTTTTTGTTTTCAAGCGCCACGGTCATGGTTTATTCACCGCCCTCAGTATTGTTGTCGCCATCGGCAACCGTACTTTTTTCCTTCTTTTCTTTTTCCGATGAAATCTTGTTATAAATCACGGAGCAAACAATGCTCAGAATTCCCGTCGCCGCAAAGATAATGATTGCGAGCGTGTAGTTTTTATTGATGATTTCCTGCCCGCACCAGGTAGAAGTGATGATTGACGGAATTCGTGCTATACCCGTAATCAGCAAGAATTTTTTCATATTAAGACCCGTAAGACCTGCGGCATAGGTAAGCACGTCTTTCGGTGTTCCGGGTATAAGATAGATAAAGAAAAGCGAAAGATAAACTTTCTTTTTGTTCTGAAGAAAACGAAGCGATTCGATTTTCTCAATCGGTATGAATGCATTGACGAGCCTTCTGCCGAAAGCACGTGTCAGCGCAATAATAACAAACGAGCCGATCATTGTGCCAAGGAGGCAAAGGAACATTCCCTCCCACGTGCCGTAAAGAGCACCGGAACCGATTTCAAGCGGCTCGGCAGGAATGATTTTTATTACCGTCTGAAATGCTCTTATTGCAACAAAAACCCACTTGTCAAATCCGCGGAACTGTGCAAGAAAATGTTTAAGGCTTTCTGAATCACCGAAAATTTCATAAAGCTGTTTTCCGTAACGCAAATAGAAATACAGAAAAACTCCTGCCATAATAAGGCTTGCACAAACCGCACCTATACGCTGAAACAGCTTTACTCTGCGCTCATAATCAACATCGTTTTCAGATGGTTTTATTTTTTTCATAAAATTCTCCGAGTTCCCCTTTGTAGTCAGGCTCGTTCCACGGCTTATGCTTTCCGTTGAAATGAATAATCACCGTGTTTTTCCGAACCCAATCAAGGTCGATTTTTCGTCTGCCTGCAAACTTCTTTTTAAAATGCTTTAAAGTCTTTTCGTCAAGGTTATAAATACGCTCATCTATTACCAGAATCTTATCGGCAAACAGAGCGTTTATTACATCCTGATCCGCAAGAAGAAGAAACTTTATATTTTTCTGAATAAAGCCCATAATCTGACTGAGTGTAACCGTTTTTCTCCATTTTGCAAGATCAATCAGGAGAACCCCTGCATTTATATAGTGATGTTTTTTTGTCGGGCTTATGAGCAAACGACTCAGATTTCCCATTTCTATAATACCGTAAAGATGGGTACCGCCTGCAAGAACATTATCCTTGAGGTCAAGGTTATAAAACTCCGTCAGATCCTTATTGATAACAATATCAGGGTCAAGATAAAGCAATCTGTCCACGCTTACGGGCAGAATATCTCCGATAAGCAGACGGTAATAAGTTGCTTTGCTGAGCCTGCTGAGTACAGGTGCACCCGAGAAGATTTCGTCTTCAACAAAAACTCTGTGAATTTTCGCATCAAGGTTTCCGAGAGCTTTTTCCATCTGTGCAAAGTCACCCTCTGTAAGCGAAGAGTAGGCAACGTAGATATCAAAACTGTTGCCTGCGTTAGTCTTCGCAAGAGAATTGAACATAACACAAAGTGGATGTATATAATTCGAGTCAAGAGCTACAAGAATATTCATAACATTTCCTTCTCGATAAATCATAAGTATACAAGTGTATTATATCAACAAGACAATTTAAAGTCAACTGAATATTGAGCAGCTTAGTGTTGCATTATCAGCCGGTATTCTGTATAATACTGTCATCAAAACACCGATCCGAGGTTTCTTTTATGAAAAAATCAATCAATCCGCGCCTGATGCTGATTTTATCAATGGCAATATTCGGAACATTGGCACCGTTTGTACGAAACATTAATGTTTCATCGGGTGAGCTTGCCCTTTACCGTGCAATTCTTGCTGCCGTTTTAATTGGTTTATTCCTGCTCATAACAAGGCAGAAAATCCCTTTCAGAAAAATCAAGAAGGATATTCCGCTGCTGCTGTTTTCGGGTATAGCAATGGGTATCAATTGGATTCTGCTTTTTGAAGCGTACAAATATACAACCGTTTCCGTTGCAACACTCAGTTATTATTTCGCACCCGTTATCGTGACTGTTATCAGTCCCCTGCTTTTCCGCGAGAAACTGACAGCAAAGCAAATTATATGTTTTGTGATGTCAACGGCAGGACTTGTTTTAATCACAGGTATCGGCGACATCAGAGGTAACAGACACATAGTCGGTATCCTTTTCGGTCTCGGCGCGGCAGTTTTCTATGCTACAGTTGTTCTTCTTAACAAGTTTATTAAAAATGTTGACGGAATACACCGCACATTTCTGCAGTTTCTTTCTGCAATCGCGGTTCTTGTTCCGTATGTATTTTTTACAAGCGGATTCACATTGCAGTCTCTAGATAAAAAGGGTTGGATAAATCTCCTCATCGTCGGTCTTGTGCATACAGGAATAACATATTGTATGTACTTCTCATCACTTAAAGAACTCCCGGGACAGAAAGCGGCAATTCTCAGCTACATTGACCCCTTGGTAGCAGTGCTGATTTCCGTTACGCTACTCGGCGAGGATATCACCGCAATGCAGAGTATCGGCGGATTGCTGATTCTCGGATTCACGCTTTGGAACGAAATATCTCCCAAAAGAAAAAAGATTTAATAATAGTAAAAACCTGAGCAAAGTAAATTTTGCTCAGGTTTTTCTTTACAGCACTGCACCGTTTTCAATAAGCTTTTTCTGCAAAGCTGAAATATCAACGGTATGTGCATTTTTATTTGATTTTAAAGCAAGCGCCGCAGCTGTTCCTGCCGCCTGACCGAGACAACAGCATATCGGCATAATTCTGACGGACGCCTGTGCCTCATGGGTTGCAGAAAGACAGCGCCCTGCAACAAGCAGATTATCAAACTCCTTCGGTAAAAGAGAACGGTACGGAATTGTATAATACTCACCGTCGCCAAAAAATCTGTGGCTTGTACCCGTTCCGGACGGGTTATGTATGTCTATGTCATAATTTCCGAGCGCGATTGAATCTTCAAAACGGGTACAATTTATAATTTCATCCGCATTCAGAATATGAACACCTTTAAGTTTACGGCTTTCACGAACACCAATGTCAACGGCAATTGAAATCAATGCACTTTCATCAAAAGCTTTTGAGTGCTCTTTCAGGAAAGAAACAATTTCGTGAATCTGCCGTCTGGCAATAACTTCTGCACGGCTCACATCGAACGGGTCAGTAGGATTAAGCTTTACAACACGGGTTGTGTTAAAATGTAAAACATCCTCACCGACACCGAAAAAGACAAGTATATTTTCTCTCGGATTGGTGATTTCACCATCGGCTTGTTTCTTTTTATAAAGCTCCTGCAAACGAGGTCTTTCTTCAGTAAAGAGGTCAAGGTCAACACCACTCATCCTGAAACAGGTTGTCATAGGCTGACAAAGTCCGTCGCTTTCTCGTCCAAGCTGAAAATCACACCCCGCAAGGAAAAATAATTCACCATCGCCCGTCGCATCAACAAAGAAATCCGCCTGCACGGTTATCTTCCGGCTCTTTGCAGTTATTCGGACCTCAGTAATTTGCCTGTCCTGAGTTTTAACATCATAAACAACGCCGTGAAAAAGCACATCGACACCGGCTTGAATTGTCATATCGTCAAGCACAATTTTCATATATTCTGAGTTAAATTCGTGGTCTTTGCAATCAGAAACATATTCATCGTGCCTCTGCTTCATTTCTTTGAAAATGCCTTGCGACAGATATTTTTTGTTTTTGGAAGCTTCTCCCCAATATGGCTTTGTCCAATACGGCATAAACGGATATACAAGATTGTTAGAAATTGCACCTCCGAGGCATCCTGATTTTTCCACAAGCAAAACTTTAAGCCCTTCACGAGTGGCACTTACGGCGGCAGCTACACCTGAAAGACCTCCGCCTGCCACAACGAGATTGTATTTCATAACATCACCTCTTAGGGAAACAGTACAAATCCGAACCCGTTTTTTACGGGTGGATTTCCGTTATCCCTTCGTTAAAATACTCGCAAATCCGTGAGGATTTGCTGTGTTTTGTGCCTTGGTATACCGAAAATCTCCCTCGTAAAAAATCTGCGACCCAAAAGGCGAAGATTTTTATTGGATTTTCGGTGGTTGAGAGTGCAGGAAGGCTGACGCCTTTCAAACTCGAAACGCCGGAAAGCCTTGAAAAGAACGGCTTTTGGTCGAGTTCGGATTTATACTGTTTCCCTAAAAGATTATATTCTCAAATCCGAGCGAAATCAACTGTAATTATAAAGAAACTCTCGCTTCATTCGAAGCGAGAGTTGACTGTTTTAGCTTATTTTGCAAGGTTTGCCTTGAGGTTAGCAAGCTGAGTTCTGAGCTCTTCGGGAAGTCTGTCACCAAACTTCTTGTAATGCTCTTCGATTTCTGCTGCTTCCTTCTCCCATGTTTCCTTGTCAACTGTAAGGATATCCTTAAGAGTTTCGATGTCCATATCGAGGTCTGTAAGGTCGATGTCCTCCGGCTTCGGAACGTAACCGATAGCTGTTTCTGTTGCATCTGCCTTGCCTTCGCAACGGTCGATGATCCAGTTGAGAACACGCATATTGTCGCCGAATCCCGGCCAGATGAAGTTGCCTTCATCGTCTGTACGGAACCAGTTAACGTTAAAGATCTTCGGAGCATTCTCGCCGAGCTTCTCGCCCATATCGAGCCAATGCTGGAAGTAGTCAGCCATATGATAACCGCAGAACGGAAGCATAGCCATCGGGTCACGACGAACAACGCCTACTGCACCTGCAGCTGCAGCTGTTGTTTCAGAAGCCATAGCTGAACCGATGAACACACCGTTTTCCCAGCTCTTTGACTGGTAAACAAGCGGAGCACACTTTGCACGACGGCCGCCGAATACGATTGCAGAAATCGGCACGCCTTCACCCTTGTCAAACTCAGGAGAGATGCAGGGGCAGTTGATTGCCGGAGCTGTGAATCTTGAGTTCGGGTTTGCACCGTAAGTTGACTTATCAGCCTTGTTGAACTTTGACGGATCCCAGGGATTGCCGATCCAGTCGTTAGCGTTTGTCGGGAGATCCTTGTTAAGACCTTCCCACCAAACTGTGTTATCTTCAAGGTTATGAAGCACGTTTGTGAAGATTGTGTTCTTCTTTGTTGACTCAAGAGCGTTAAAGTTTGACTTAGCGTTTGTACCCGGTGCAACACCGAAGAAGCCGTTTTCGGGGTTGATAGCATAAAGTCTGCCATCCTTACCGATTCTCATCCAAGCGATGTCATCACCGATTGTCCAGATCTTGTAACCCTTTTCCTTAAGGTACTCGGGAGGAATAAGCATAGCAAGGTTTGTCTTACCGCAAGCTGACGGGAATGCAGCAGCGATGTACTTAACTTCGCCCTGAGGATTCTCAAGACCGAGGATAAGCATATGCTCAGCCATCCAGCCTTCTTTCCAGCCCTGATATGATGCAATACGAAGAGCAAAGCACTTCTTACCGAGAAGAACGTTTCCGCCGTAAGCTGAGTTAACAGAAATGATAGCGTTGTCTTCGGGGAACTGGCAGATATATCTCTTCTCAGGATCGATGTCGCATTTTGCGTGGAAGCAACGTACCCAGTCGTTGCTGTCGCCGAGAACGTCCATAACTTCCTTGCCGACACGAGTCATGATAACCATATTAAGAACAACGTAGATTGAGTCTGTGATCTCAACACCAACCTTTGCAAGAGGAGAGCCGATCGGACCCATTGAGAACGGGATAACATACATTGTTCTGCCCTTATATGAATCACGAGCGATGTCGTAAAGCTTTGCGTACATCTCTTCGGGATCGCACCAATTGTTTGTCGGGCCTGCATCTTCCTTCTTCTTTGAGCAGATGAAAGTTCTGTCCTCAACACGTGCAACGTCGTTCGGGTTTGTTCTGTGAAGGTAGCAACCCGGAAGCTTTTCCTGATTGAGCTTGATCATTTCGCCTGTAGCGCAAGACTCTGCGCGGAGAGCTTCGAGCTGTTCCTCTGAACCGTCGATCCAGATAACCTGATCAGGCTTAACGAGTTCTACTTTTTCGTCAATCCAGTCAAGAATTGACTTGTTGGTTGTCAATGCCATAATATTTCAATCCTTTCGTTGAAAATACAAATTTTTACATATATATTATATCCAATAAAAATGGAATTTGCAATATACAATTTGCTTATTGTTGTCACCATATCCTTGATATTTTGTAACTTCTGACGAATTCGTGAAAAAATAAACGATTGAACACACCCGTTACTGTCAACAATATCCGTGGAGGTGTTTTTTATATGAAAAACGAAAAAACGCAGACAAAGAGAATCCTTGACGGTTTCATAACCTCAGTTATTCTTATCTTCAGCATTACGCTTGTCACTTCGGGAATTGCCATCAGCAAAATCAACACAGATTTTCTTGAAACAGGTATACGTGCAGGGAAGATTGTTGCCGAAAGAGAGGCACAGCAGATTTCCGTCACAACGCACGACGGTCTGACACTTAAGGGAGAAAACAACCCTGAAACATTAAAAAGAATAATAAACTTTCTCCCTCCGCCAATTAATACGACATATATGCTGTTGGAGGAAATTGAAAAAATACTGACAGAATCAGCTCAATAAATTAACGGGATGCGAAAAGCATCCCGTCGCCTTTATTCAGTTATTCCCGGTATTTCAAGATACCTGCGGAACTGTTCATCCGTGGGTTTGTAGTCCGTTTCTGAACAGCAAGGAATCGTCGGCTCACTGCCGTCCGTACCGTAGAAAGGTGTTTCTCTGTCGTTTTCGTACTGTTTACGGCATTCCTCAAGGTGAAAATCGGGAATGTCATACGGTGCTCCGCCGTTAAGGATTGAACGGTGCGCAAGGATTGCAACAGAGCTCATCGCAACAGCGGAATGAATATCGTAAGGATGTTCGGGCTGTTTATTTGCTTTTATGCAGTCAACAAACATTCTGCCGACGATGTAATCTCCGCCGCCGTGACCTGAATTCTCGATGAATTCTTCGTCCTTGTCGTTCCATTCGGGTTCGTAGAGATTAACCTCTTCCTTGCCCTCGGGAATTGCCCATTCGCTGTAACGGAGCATAACCTTTTCGCCCATACCGCGGAGATTTTCAACCTGACCGTTTGCACCGCAGATTCTGTATGCATTATGATGAGCACCGTAAGATGCGCAACCCGTCACTCTGAAAACAGAGCCGTCATCATTGAGAGATGTTATAACCGCCGAAGAGTCGCCGACATATCTGCCCGTTGCCTTTTCGGGAATGGGGGAAAATACAGGCTGTGCGCTGATTCTCTTCGGTGTTGCACCCGTTGCCCACATAATAGGCGCAAGCGAATGAGTTATATAATATGAGCGAGGAACAAAATTTCTCCAGTGCTTC
>JAZNPE010000028.1:0-45835 GCA_045589535.1 Acutalibacteraceae bacterium
ATGACTTTTCGAGAACAGAAAAAAGCCCTGATAAGGTTGAAATTACAGGAACAGCAAAGCTTACCGGTTATTTAGAGTCGGTATGCCTTAAAAGAATGGTCAGCACTTTGGATGACATTAAAGAGTTTTATGAAAGCCGCGGACGGACATTCGAATATGAGGTCATAGATTGACGAAGGAGAAGGTAAGCGAAATTATAAATAGAGAATACCTTGTAAATTTCGGTTTTGCCTATATTTAGTTTATGATTCGGAAAACTGAGTCGGCGTAAATCCCGTAATCTCCTTAAAAACTCTGCAATATGTTTTTGAATCGCTGAAGCCTACGGTTTCGGCGATTTCAAATACGGGCATATCAGAGTGCTTCAGAAAAAATTTTGAGCGCTCAATTCTGTATCTGTTTAAATATTGATGAAAGGAAAAGCCGGTTGTGTTTTTGAATATCTTGCAAAAATTGCTTTTGCCGTATCCCGTGATTTCAGCCGCGAGGTCAACCGTGATTTTTTCGGAGTAACGGTGAAAAATCAGGTCGAGCGCCTTCTCAATGTTTTTTGCGTTAACGGCGTTTTTGCTGTTTGAAGATACCTCTGCTGAGGAAAATTCTTCATAAAAAAGACCGAAAAATTTTAATACATTACCCTGAATGACAAGGTCATTGGGCAGAAGCTTTTCTTTTTCTTCAATTATTTCTTTCAGTAGGGCTTTGATTTTTTTGCCGAAGTCTGTATCGTCGAGTCTAAAAACGGGAGATTTCAAGGTTAAAGAGGAAACTGAATCAAAAAAAGCGCCAAGAAATAAAGGCCCTGCTTCAATCAAAAGATGCAGGCTGTCCTCTTTCGCATCCTTGGTTTCATGGGGAATGGAGCTCTGAATAAAAGCAAGTGTTCCTTCATTTAAAACATAAGGCTCGTTGTTTATAATTACTTCGCAGGAGCCTTTTATGCAGTATAAAATTTCGTTTTCATAGTGCTTGTGCAAAGGGAAACTGCCAAGGTTTCCCAAAACAACTGCAAGTGAATTTTCGTGATTAAGAATAGGTTGAAAAAGCATGAAATACACCTCGCGAACCTAATGGTAGCATAGTTTTGGGCGTAAAGTCAACAAAAAGTGAATTTTTGGGAATAAACAGAGAATTTGCGGTATTGTTATTAAGAAAACAAAAAGGTAAAATCAAATTAAATTAAGATATCGGAGGGAAAAGCTATGGTTGATAACATTTTTCTTGCAGGTGCTGCAAGGGAGGATACAACTCCCGAACTCGGCACATTCCTTTACGGTTACCGCCCTGATATTGCGTGCAAATCTGTCCACGACCCGTTGAGCGTAACGGCTCTTGCCGTCAGTAAGTGTGGCGAAACAGCTCTCCTTCTCACCGCGGAGATAGGTGATATCCAAACGGAGCTTGGCAAGGAGCTTGCAGAAGAAATCGCAAAAATTTGCGGCATAGATAAAAGGAATATTCTTATTTCTTCAACCCATACTCATACAGCGCCGAATCTTTCAGGTGTCGTCGGCTGGGGCGACATCGATATAAATTATTACGAAAAGATTTTTCTTCCGTCTGCACTCAGGGCTTCAGAGAAGGCACTTGAAAATCTCGCTCCTGCGGAAATTGCAATCGGCGTAACCGAAAGCAAGGTTGGCATCAATCGCCGTCAGCATTATGAGGACGGTACAATCGGACTCGGACAGAATCCTCACGCCTGCTATGACCCGAATATGACGGTTGTTTCAATCCGTTCAAAGGAAGATAAAAATGGCATAATTAATATTATTCATTACGGTTGTCACGGCACTTCGGCAGGTCTTGCAGAGGCTGTTTCACGTGACTGGTCAGGAATTATGATTGACCGTCTTGAGCGCGAAACACAAACTCTTACAGCGTTCTGGAACGGTGCAATCGGTGATGTTGGCCCGCGTCTTACAAACGGTCAGACAACGGGCGACCTTTCCCATACAGAGGAGCTTGGCGGTGTTGCCGCAACAGATGCTTTGAATGCTTACAAAAACAAAGGTGGCTACCATTCGGGTGAGCTTGAAATTTTTAAGGATATTGTACGTTTGCCGTATAAGGAAATGCCGACACTTGACGAAGTCAATAAAAAGCTTGAAAGATTTGAAAATCCCGAAAGTCTTATAAACATCGACCGTCTTGAATATGAGCATTATAAAGATGCGAAAGAGTTTCTTGAAAACGGAAATTGTGAAATCCCCGAAGCTTTTTCGTTTGAACAGACAATTATTTCTCTCGGTGATGTCGTTTTCATTCCGTTTCCGTACGAGCCTTTTTCCGAAATTTCACTTCGTTTAAGGGAATATTCACCGTATCCGTACACGTTGACTCTTTCCTGCACAAACGGATATAACGTTTATCTTCCGAGTGAGGATCAGCTTTGCCGTGGAGGATATGAGGTCGGCTGTTTTATGTACGGCAATCTTTTTCCTCTTGCAGACAATACGGATAACAATATTATAAGAGAAAATCTCAGAATTATAAGAGAAAATAAAGGAGAATAAGCTATGTTCAGAATCGGTCAGGAAGAAATCGATGCAGTTGCACGTGCGATAAATTCAAAAGACTTTTTTAAATGCAATGGTAGCGGACAGGAAGTTTATAATTTTGAAAACGAACTCAAAGAATATATGGGTGTTGAGCATTGTGTACTTATGTCGTCAGGCTTCGGTGCATTGACATCGGCTCTTATAGGTCTTGGCATAGGCCCCGGGGATGAGGTTATCGTTCCTGCTTATACATACATTGCAACAGCGCTTGCAGTAACAGCTGTCGGTGCGATTCCCGTAATCGTTGAGGCTGACGAGGCTCTTACAATCGACGTTAAGGAAGTTGAAAAGAAAATCACAAAGGCAACGAAGGCTGTTGTGCCTGTTCATATTCAGGGCTTTGCCTGCGATATGGATGCCCTTTGCAAAATTGCAGAAAAATACGGCATTGCAATTGTAGAGGATGCCTGTCAGGCAGACGGCGGTACATACAAGGGGAAACCGCTCGGAACATTCGGTGATGCAGGTGCTTTCAGCTTTAATTATTATAAGGTTATCACGGCAGGCGAGGGCGGTGCCCTTGTTACGAACAGTAAGAAGATTTTTGAACGTGGGCTTATCTATCACGATGCTTCAGCTGTTGCATTTTTCGGTAATCAGCTTGACGGAAATTCTGAACCCGTTTTCGGCGGAACGGAGTTCCGTGTTTCAGACATCACGGGTGCAATAATGCGCGAACAGCTCAAGAAGCTTCCGTCAATAATCGAAGACCTTGATAAAAACAGAACGGCTTTGATGGGTGCACTTGCGGACAAAGCAACCGTAATTCCGTCACACGACGAAAAAGGATGCCCGACAACACTTGCACTCCGCTTTGATTCAGCAGAAAAGACAAACGAGTTTGCTGAGAAGTGCGGTGAAAACGGACTTGCAATTGTAATTCCCATTAACACAGGCAAGCATATTTACACAAACTGGACACAGATTATGGAAAAACGCGGTGCACTTCACTCTGCAATGGATCCGTTCAAAATGAAAGAAAACGAAGGTTTGCAGATGGATTACACAATGGATATGTGTCCGAAAACGCTCGATTACCTTGCAAGAACGGCATATATCGCCATTGACCCCGATTGGTCAGCAGATGACATCGCAAGGGTGGCAGAGATTATCAATAAATCCATATAAACAAGAAAACGACGGCAGATTTAAAATCTACCGTCGTTAATTTTATTTTTAAGAATGGTCTTATTTAATCAAATCGTGTTCTTTGATAAAATCAACAACCTCGTCAACCGTTGTGAATGCAAGAGCAACGCTTGTGTCAGCAGCACCGTAGTAGATTGCAATTTTTCCTGATTCGCTGTCTGCAAGTGCAGTGCAGGGGAAAACAACGTTCGGCACGTCACCTATACATTCGTACAATTCGTGGGGAGCAAGAAGGAAGCAGTCAGCTCTGTGAAGCACCTTCCACGGTTCGTTTTTGTCAAGGATAGCAGCAC
This sequence comes from Acutalibacteraceae bacterium, assembly GCA_045589535.1. Classification (GTDB taxonomy): domain Bacteria; phylum Bacillota; class Clostridia; order Oscillospirales; family Acutalibacteraceae; genus CAG-488. The sequence continues at coordinate 4,004 of JAZNPE010000028.1, forward strand.
CCATAGCGTAAGTAAAGCCGTTACAGCTTGTAAGAACACCGTGGTAGAAAGCAAGCCAACCGTCTTCAAGCTCAATGGGTGTCGGGCCTGCACCGACCTTTGTCATTTCCCAATTTTTAACAGGTGACATAACAAATCTGTGCTTGCCCCAGTATGTAAGGTCCTTGCTGTGACTGAGGAAAATATCACCGTAAGGTGTGTGACCTCTGTCACACGGACGGATAAGAAGAAGGAATTCGTCGTTAACCTTTCTCGGGAAAAGGACACCGTTTCTTGCAACGGGATAACAAGCATCCTCAAGCTGAGTCCACTCTTTGAAATTTTCGGTATATGCAATACCGATTGTTGTGCCGTGCGGTGTAAGGTTAACCCATGAAAGGTAGTATTTGCCTTCGATTTCGCAAAGACGTGGGTCGTAGCCACGGAAAATAACCTTTTCTTCAAGCTCCCAGTTGATTGCATCCTTACTGTAGCCTACAACGAGTGTGTGGTCGCGGCATATATCGTCTACTCTGAAAACACCTGCAAAGCCGTCACCGTAGGGAACAACTGCAGAATTGAAAATGCTGTTTGCACCGTAGAGATTATCTCTTGTAATTACGGGATTTCCGTCGTAACGCCAAACGGGGTATTTATATCCTTCGGGCTTGTCCTGCCAAGGAATATTTGGGATTGCCTGTCCGATTATTTTTGCCATAAAATTTTCCTCCGTAACTTTAATGGATTTATTATACAACACGCTAAACCGGATTTCAACAGAATTGTTTTTGATGTTGCAAAAGGTGGCAGAAATCAGTATAATGAAAAATGAAAGTGGGTGTCATTATGAACGAATTAAGCAACTTGCTTCTGAATGTGAAGGACGGCGAAAAGGTAACGCTTGAAAAGGGTAAGGTTTACCACGCATATCCCGAAGATTCGTTCGAAAAGAGGGAATATTTTTGCTCCAACACAGCTAAGAGGCACGAAAACCCCGAAGGCTTGCGTTATTCTGCGATTTTTCTTGAAAACAAAAAGAATATAACGATAGACGGAAACGGTGCTGAAATAATTATTCACGGAAAAATGACACCGTTTTTGTTTGATAAATGCGAAAACATCACGATGAAAAATCTTTCACTTGATTATTTCTGCCCGACAATGACAGAGTTTAAGGTCTTGTCGAACAAGGACGGAATATGTGAGCTGAAAATCAATCCCGAATGTCGTTTCCGCGTAACGGACGGTGAGCTTTTCTGGCAAGGTGAGGATGATTTCAGCGGTGAACCGTATTGGGAAAACAGACCGCACGTACAGGGCAGATATGTCAAGGTTTATAACCCTGAAACAAAACAGTGCAGGGATTTTGACCGCAACGACCTTGATTTTGAAAAAGTTGAACAGCTTGGTGACAGAATTGTAAGAGTTACGCTTAAAAATAAAAATGCCGATTTTGTTCCGGGACATATTTTTCAGACAAGGAATATTGTCCGCGACCAGACGGGCGGACTTTTTAACCGTTGCAGAAATCTTTATTTCGAAAACCTCAGAATAAAGTTTATGCACGGTCTCGGTATGGTATCTCAGTTCTGCGAAAATGTCAGTTACACAAATTGCGATTTCACACCTGCAGAGGGCAGAACGGTTGCAAGCACAGCGGATTTCTTTCAGTTTTCAGGTTGCCGAGGAAATCTTATAATTGATTCCTGCAAGGCGTTCGGCGCACAGGACGACTATGTAAATGTTCACGGTACGCACCTCAGAATTGTTGAAGCTGACAAAGAAAAAAGAACAATAACCGTCCGCTTTATGCACGCAGAGTCCTGGGGCTTTCAGGCTTTTGAAAAAGGCGACGAGCTTGAATTTATAAAATGGGATACGCTTATTCCTTATGAAGAAACAAAAGTTGTTTCTTACAAAAAACTGAACAATACGGATATCCTTCTGACGCTTGACAGAGAATTACCGCAGATTGAAATTGAAAAAGACGTAGTTGAAAATGCTACGTGGACACCGAACCTTTATGTCCGTAACTGTGATTTCGGACCGACCTGCGGAAGAGGAGTCCTCTGCACGACGAGGGGAGAGGTCATAGTTGAAAATAACCGCTTCCGTAATCTTTGGGGTCCTGTTCTTCTGCTTGAAGATGACTGCAATTTCTGGTTCGAATCGGGATATACAAGAAGTGTAACTTTCAGAAATAATCTTGTTGAAAACTGCGAGTATGCAGAGATGTGGCAGGGAGCTCCCGTAATCCGTTGCACACCTAAGGTTATGGATGAAAAGTCGGAAGAGTTTGTTCATTCAAAACTTGTTATCGAAAATAACGCGTTCAAAGGTGCAAGGAAAGAAAAACATTCTATGTGGCTTGAATATATTGAAAATGTTGAGGTTAAAAACAATGTTTTTGATGCACCTTATGAGTTTTATAAGAAATGTGTCGGCAATATTGTTGACGAAAACAATGTGATTGTATAAAGCAGGTGAAGTTATGAAAGAAAAATGGGTACAGGTCTGGGGTCAGGCACATTCGGCTTTTTCGTTTTTCTATTATCCTTCGGGTAAAAGAACCTACAGATTGGTTATTCAGTCTTATTTTTCGGGCAAAGGAATCCGACTCGAACTTTCAAATGAGTGTGCGAAAAATGATGTTTATGTTGGTGCGATGACCGTTGCGGTATGCGACGAAAACGGCAATTTCAAATCCGATTGTAAGAAGATAACCGTTGGAGGAAAGGAAAGCTTCTGTATTAAAAAGGGTGAAGTTCTGAAAACAGATTCGGTTGATTTCGAAGTTGAAACGGATGAATTTTTCTGTGTAAATGCCTACGTTGAAAAAGGCGCGCTCAGAAGCGGAAACCTTATCCACGATGTCAAGCTTATAACTGTAAACGGTGATGTATCAAAAGAAAAGAATATCATTAACCAACCACGTAAAAGAGATGCAGTCCGTGAGGTAGCTTCGAAAGTTCTCGGAATGTATTTCCACAAGCCGATTCCGCTGTTTCAGTCCGTTGAGCTTCTCAACGAAACGGGTGCTTCTGCAATAACCGTTTTTGGCGATTCAATCAGTCAGCAAGGATATTGGACAAATGCATTTTCAAAACGAATCCGTGAGGAATACAAGGGCAGATATTCTGTTATTAACAAATCAATTATGGGTAACAGAGTCCGCCTTGACTTCAGCAAAAGATTCATTTGCAAAGGTCTTTTCGGTATCAGCGGTATCAACAGACTTGAGCGAGATGTTCTTAATTATCCCGACACAGAATATGTTGTCTTTGCCCTCGGTACAAACGATTTTCTTCAACCGGGCACGATTACAACACCAAAAAAAGAAAAAGCGACAGCACAGCAGGTTTGTGATGCTGTTGTTGCAATTGGCGAAAAGCTTAAAGAAAACTCAAAGAAGATGATTGTTTTTAACGTATTGCACTTCGGCAGTTGCGCTGATTCAAGAAAATATAAGATGAATGAAGTCCGCGAATATAATAAACTCATTGATAAAAACAAAGATAAATTTTATGCCGTCTATGACCAGGCAAGTCTCTGTGTGGACCCTGAAAAAACTGATTGCTCAAAGAAAGAGTATCTCGGCAAAGACAAGCTGCATCCCAATCTTGAGGGAGGACATATTGTTGCAGACGGAATCAATCTTGAACTCTTCAGATAAATTTAACCCCGAAGCTTTTGTAGCTTCGGGGCTTGCTGTTTGTTGAAGATTAGTTTTAAACTGTAGCGGTCAGTTCGTAATATCTTGCGCTGAGTTCTTCATAATGCTCGTAATACTTTGCCTGAGCAAGGAGTATTTCAGCATCCGTATAAGGCTTTATTGCACGAAGATAAACTGACTCTTTCTTCAGGAAAGCACGGAGTTCACTCTTCTGTCTGAGACTGTCTGCAAATCCGTTTGTTTCACGGTTAATAATCTCTTCCTTAACTGCCTGATCGGGAGCGACAAGATTTTCTGCTCCGTATTTGTGGATAAGATATGCAGATTCCTTCTTAACACGTGCACGCTTGATTGCGTTTTCACGGATACTCTTCTGAACTTCAGTTTTCTTTGGCAGACGTTTCGCGGCTTTCATTTCCTGCTTTGCATCCCCGTAGAGGTGAAGCTTGCCAAATGCAATATCTTTCTTCGCCTCACAAAGAGCTATCGCAGCCGCCTCGCCCGAGAATTTGTTAAGGTCTTCAATAATAATAGGAGCTCTTTCGATAGCAAGATTTCTTTCTTTTGCTTCTTTGATTTCTTTCTTAGCTGCCTTTATAGCTTCAGCACGCAACTCTTTTTCTTCGGGAGTTTTTTTCGGCATACACTTTGCGTTTTTGAGTGCAGTTTTGTCAATAGTTACTTTCTCTTTTCCGTGGAGCTCTGTTGCCTGAAGAATTATCTCCATTGTTTCCTTAAGCTCTTCGTCACCAAGAAGACCGAGAGCGTGGTTTTCAAACATTGTACGGATTTTAAGAACGCTGACATATGCCTTGTGCTTGTTTTCGGTAAGGTCGTAAAAAAGGAACGGAACAAGGTTAAGAAATGCACCGAGTGCAGAAAGCAGAAGAAGAACTTCAAAGAGGTTATTTCTTATCGTGTCGTTATAAAGAACGCTGTGGTCATCAAGAAGACCCATCTTTTCATAAACCGTCGGGTAAACCATTCCGGTGAAAAGTCCGATAACCGTACCAATCATGCCGAGAGGGCCGAAAAGTCCGTCAACGCGAACACCGGTTTTCCATTGATGATAGTCACGCATATCTGCCTGGATATTGTGCTGAATAATATTCCAGAAAGTGTTAATAAATGCGTTAAAGTACAAGAGTATACAAACAAGAACCAGGTTTTTATAAACAAGATAAACACCGAGAATCACAAAAACATTGATTGAATTCATCAGAATAAGAAGGTTTCTTTTGCCCAAAGCCTTGATTGCAAAAGGAGCGAGAAGCATTGACCATAAGGATGCGTTTCCGATAAGAGTGTTAACAAGTCCGAGCGTTGATTGGTACTGACCTCCGTAAGCGTAAACAAACGACCAGCCAAGAATAACACCGTATCCGCCTTCAAGGAACACAACCCAGTTTGCAGACTGGATAATCCAATAATACTTGTTTTTTGCAACCTCGCGGAGTGCATCAAACATACGCACAGGTTCCGGTTTTTTCTTTGGAAGAATCAACCTTTCGTTAACCTTGCGGAAAAATATAATGCTGAAAACAAGACCTATAACAGCAAAAAACGGATATATAATTCTGTATGTCCAGATGTTGTTGAGGCCCCATGTAAGACCTGCGACAAGAGGAATAAATAAGTTTGTAATGGATGGTGCAAGAGAATAAATCACCTGAGAAATACTGAGGACATTCGCTCTTTCCTGTGCATCAGGACTTATAATCTGCTGGAAATATGTATAACTTTCATTGTAGAAGCAAAGGAACACATTAAGCAGAAGGTACATTATCTCTACAACAACAGCTTTTGTTATGTAATTCATATGCTCATACGGAAGCCATACGAAAAGAAGAGAAACAAGCACGATAGGAAGGGCCGTCATCCTGATAAACGGAAGAAATTTACCGCCTTTGAGATGGTGATTGTCATACAGCCAGCTTCTGAAAATGCCCAAAGGGATACCTACTATGTTTGCCACATTGAGCATAATCTGCAGATCTATCGGCTTAAGACCGATACAGGCACCGACAAGGAAGTTGCCTGCATTAAGCGCAATTGTTGAAGCTAACAGCGTTACCCACTGAGTTCCGAAACCGGCACCGCTGATCGATGCAATTTCCTTGAACGGAACATAATTTCCCTTAGGCGGAACGTTCCAATATTTTTTAGCTGTATCAAAAAGATTTTTCGCTTTCACAATAAAAGCGGGTTTTGCTTTTGCCATAAAACCACCCTTTAGTTTTAATAATGTTATTTTAACAGATGTTTCATCTTTTTACAATACCAAAAGCGACCCGAATATTCAGATCGCTTTGCTGATTTAATTAATTCTAACATAACCGCTTTTTTCGATAAGAGTCTGACCTTCGTCGGAAAGAAGCCAGTCGATAAGCACGGGAATGTTTTTATTTTCATTGTCTGCGCGGTAAATTGCATAAAACTGTGCAACAACCGGATAGCTTGCATTACGGATATTTTCTGCATTCGGATAAACACCGCCCAGCGAAAGCATCTTAACTCCCTCGTTGCCGACGATGCCGTCCATATAATATCGGAAAGAAAAACCGATTGCACCGCCTGTGAAGGCGAGGGGAGATTTCGGCGCGATTTCTCGTCCGCCCATAAAGGCATCCATCGCGGATTGACTTCCGCTTCCTTGCATACGGGTGACAGGGTTTATCACTCTGTCAGCACCGCCGACATCTGCCCAGTTTTTATATTTACCACCGTAAATATCTCTGACCTGTTCGACGGTCAGGTTGTAAACGGGATTGTTCTTGTTGACGAAAAAAACGAAAGCTTCAAGACCGACAGGGACGTAGACAAGCTCAACCCCTTTATCCTCGGCATATTTCTTCTGCTCTGCCGAGGGTGCGGCACAGAAAAGGATATCAGTTGTTCCGTCAACGATTGCCTGATAACCGCGTACGGTGTTTTTATATTGCATTTTGCTGTCCTCAGCAAAGTTTTCTCCGTAAAAATTATCGTCGGAAAATTTGCCGCCTTCGTATGTGACTGAGCCGACGGGGTAAACCGAATCAATAATTGAAGCGTAGACGGGCACAAGTGCCGCTGCACCGTCAAGGACGGGCAGATTATCCGTCAGCTTAAGTGAAGAGTTAATTCTCGCTAAATCTGAAGTATCTTCGTGCGGAAGATAACGGCTGACGTCAATCATTTTCGACTGCGATGTACCGCTGAAATTGTTCGATAGCCGAACCGTCAGCAACGAGTAAATGCCGAGATTAAAGGATGCAAACATAACGATGACTAAAAATACAGTTATAATTTGCTTAAATGTCTTCATATCACCACAGCTCCTTTGCGATAAAATAGATTATTGAGCAATGCTGATATGCATAAAAATCGTATATGAGGTGAGCAACCGTCAGCACGGCACAAACCGCGATAACTGCAATCAGAATTCTGAAAAAATTGCGTTCAGTCATATCAATTACCTCACATATAGGCGATGCCTACATAGAACATAGCAATAACTGCAACTGTTCCTGCAACCATAAAGGCAGCAAGGATAAAAGAAAGAGTAAAGCTTCTTTTTTTTGCTTTCAGCTCCTCTGTGCTTACAGAGTCCTGAATAATCTTGTGCTTCTTTAAGGCAGAGCTGTATCTGACTGTGCTTATGATGAAATAAATAACCGAAAGAACGGGGAGAGTAAAAAACGCGCAAATAGCTAAATATATCATAGTTTAACCTCCTGTTATTTTTTTCTTAATCACATTATATCACATATTTCATATAAAACAATAACGAAAAAGCGACCTGAATTTTCAGGTCGCTTAAAGTTTGGTTTAAAAGATTACAGCTTCATTGCGATGTCCCAAGCGCCCCAGATAACTGTTCTGAGGTTGCCGACCTTAGCAGCGTCACCGATAACGTGAACGTGCTTTGCTTTCGGAGCAAGAGGAGCAGGTCTGTAACCGACTGAAAGGATAACGTTGTCTGCAGGAACGTCAATCTTCTTGCCGTCCTTAGTTGCGATTGTAACGCCGTTATCACGGATTTCAGTTGTCTTTGTTTCAAGGTATACGGGAACCTTGTTTGTCTTGAAGAAGTCACGAAGGAAGCTTGTGTTTGCAAGAGCAACACCCGGAGTTGTGATAAGGTCATCCTGCATCTCAACGATAACAGGCTTCTTACCCTGGAGGTAAAGCTCATATGCGATTTCACAGCCTGTAAGACCGCCTCCGACAACAACAACGTTGTCACCAACTGTTTTTGTACCAAGAAGGAAGTCAACAGCTTCGATAGCCTTGTCAGCACCGGGAACAGGAATCTTGTTTGCAACTGAACCTGTAGCAACGATAACTTCGTCAGCACCGAGAGAAGCAATATCCTTAACTTCTGTGTTCATATGAATCTTGATTGCATCGTAACGCTTAACCTCACGGTTGTACCATGCGATAAGGTCACGGTCTTTTTCCTTGTATGAAGGAGCTGCAGCAGCAATGAATACACCGCCGAGCTTGTCGCTCTTTTCGTAAAGGTCAACCTTATGACCGCGCTGTGCACAAACGATAGCAGCTTCCATACCGCCGATACCGCCACCGATGATGGCAATCTTCTTCTGCTTCTTAGCGGGAACGATCTTGTATTTCTTTGACTGCATTGTCTTCGGGTTGATAGCACAACGTGAAAGACCCATTGTATCGAGGAGGTCCTGAGTATTAGCGTGACCCTTTGAAGAAGAGAAGTTGAAGCAGCCTGCGTGACAGCAGATACACGGCTTGATGTCTTCTACTCTGTCTTCGATGAGCTTTGTGATCCATTCGGGGTCAGCAAGGAACTGACGAGCAACACCAACACCGTCAATCTTGCCTTCTGCAACAGCCTTAGCACCAACGTCGGGTTCCATTCTACCTGCACAAACAACAGGGATGTCAACGAACTTCTTGATGTGTGCAACGTCGTCAAGGTTACAGTTCTGAGGCATATACATCGGCGGATGTGCCCAGTACCATGAGTCGTATGTACCGTTGTCAGCATTGAGCATATCGTAACCTGCATCCTGAAGGTACTTTGCAGCCTTCTCTGATTCAGGCATTGCACGGCCGACTTCTGTGTAGTCTTCGCCGGGCATTGCGCCTTCGCAGAAGCCCTTCATCTTTGACTCAACAGAGTAACGGAGTGAAACAGGATAATCGTCACCGCAGGAAGCCTTGATAGCCTTAACAACCTCAACTGCGAAACGGTATCTGTTTTCAAAGCTTCCGCCGTATTCGTCAGTACGCTTGTTGAAAAATTCGATTGCGAACTGGTCAAGAAGGTAACCCTCGTGAACAGCGTGAACTTCAACACCGTCTACGCCTGCATCGCGGCAAAGCTTAGCTGTCTTTGCGAAAGCTTCGATGATTTCGTGAATCTGATGCTTTGTCATCTCCGGACAGATGATGTCGTGAGCCCAACGTGAAGGCTGCGGGCTGGGAGATGCCAACTCGTGTGATGTATCAAGAATAGGCTTAACGAGAGCACGAGTAAACTTGTTTTTGTGAAGAGGAGCAACAAGCTCTGTGATAGCCCAGCTTCTGCCCATACCTGCAGTAAGCTGAACGAAAAGCTTTGCACCTGTCTTATGGATTTCGTCCATAAACTCTTTGAGTTCTTCAAACATCTTCGGGTTCTGCCAGAGCCACTTGCCCCAGAATGTATCGCGAAGAGGTGCAATACCGGGGATGATAAGACCAACGTTGTTGTTAGCTCTTTCAAGGAAAAGCTTTGCAGCTTCCTTGTCAAAGTGACAACCGCCGAGCTCGAACCAGCCGAACAAAGATGTACCGCCCATCGGACACATAACGATTCTGTTCTTGATTTCAACGTTACCTATCTTCCAGGGGGTAAATAAAGCTTCGTACTGTTTGTCCATTAAAACACTTCCTTTTTAGTATAAAAATTCATACATAAATATAATAAAATAAATTGTTCACAATGTCAATTGATAAACGTAAACTTTGTCAAGGTTTTAACTAAATAATTACTGTTTTTCAGCACAAAAAATAAAACGGCAACCTGAAGTTTTGTTTCAGGTTGCCTGATAAAGAAAGTTATTTAAAATTCACATTAACTGTGCCGACCCCGCCGTCAATTTCGATATTGCCCAGTTTGCCGCCGTGAGTTTCGTATTCGGTAATATTTCTGTTGTTTACACTGATGCTGCCGATGCCTTTGTCGATATCCGTAGAATAATCTTCTTCATTGCCGATAAAAGAAAGATTGGCTTCACCTACACCAAGATTAAATTTACCGTCACCAAACACGGAAGCGGTGAAGTTGAGCTGGCCGACGCCCATATCAAGATCCAGATCACAGAAAGAACTGTTTTTGATAGTTATTCTTCCTGCACCGCCGTCAATATCTGCAAAAGATGTGGAGTTGAGGGAATTGAGCTCAACGTCTCCTGCACCCAACGACAGCATAAGATTTTTTGTCGATATTCCGTCAACGGTAAATTTTCCTGCTCCCGTAGTGATTTCTGCTTTATTGAATTTCACACTTTCCGGAACATACAGGGTAAGCACGGCACCGTTATAAAGGACGCTTGCTTTTTTCTTCTCTTTCAGTTCCAATGTGCCGTTTTTTTCAGAAATTTTCAGGTTTTTTAAATTGCTTTCAACGGTAAAGGTATCACCGCGTTTAATTGTAAAATCGGCAGCTTTTATATTTACTTTAAGGTCAGTTATTTCAGAAGCAACCGAATATTTTGTGATTTCATCCGTAACAGCATCACTTTCATAAACTCTTGTAAATATAGCAAGAACGTCCAATATACCGCTGATAATACTGATTGAAAGAAAGATTGCCAATGCCATTGCAATGTATTTGACTGTTTTCTGAAATGTTGTCATTTTACTTCAACTCCTCCGAACATACAAGTCCCGCTGATGTAGATTGTCGGAGCGTTTTTGTTTGCAGATGTTTTGTTGGATACACCGCCGAAGATACTTGTTGTGTTGGATTTAACATTAACATAATCGGGAACAAGAATATCAATTCCGCCGAAAATGGCAGAAACGTGGATAGCACAGTCATTGTTTATAATTGCATTGCGAAGGTCACATTCGACGCCTCCGAATGCGGCAGTGAGCTCTGCTCCTTCAAATATTTCATTGTCAAAATTGAGGTCACAGCCTGAAAAAGCCGCGCAACCCGTTACAGGCTTTTTGCCGTCCTGTTTCATTGTGGAAAAAATTTCAGTAGCCTTGCTGTTAAAGAAGCCTGAAAAGACCATTTTAACACCGATTATTACAATAATTGCAGGCAGAAGAAGCTTCCAGAGCAGTGAAAAACTTAAAACATCCTGACAGCACAACAGTAAAAACACACCCACCAATAAGCCGATAAGGTTTCCTGTTTTTTCCTGTTGAGTGATCAGTCCTGCCGCACAGGGGATGATGATGAATAATGTCCACCAACCGTCAAAAAATATACTGAAGTTTATAATGTCCAATGCGTTTAACGCAAACAGTACGCCTGCCGCAATAATAACGATACCGCCAAGAATTCTCTTTGTGTTTTTCATAAAATGCACCGCTTTCGTTTGAAGGATAGGGTATGGCTGTATAAAACAGATGAAAGCAAACTTCCTCTCTGTACAAGAAAAATATATCATAACCGGAATGAAAAATAAATAGTTTTTAAAATTAATTATCAGTTTAATTTTTATCGGGGAAATTATTTTTGCGTTTTTTCTTTATAAAACTCAGAGCCAGATTGTAGAGTGGAACAAGGTAAAGGTAACAGGCGGTCAGTATGCATGCCGACGGTGCACCGATTGAAGTAAGAGGCACGCTGACGGCAATCGACCACGGAACAAGCGGCGCCATAACAACGGCCGTGTTTTCAAGGTAATATGCCATTTTACTGTTATCTTTTTCAGTATCACTGCAAAGCTGATGTGCAAGCATTATTGCAAGCGTCTGGTTGCACGAAACGATGCTTGAGAGGATGGATGTAACGAACACACACCCGAAAGGTGTAAGTCTACGGCTGATTTTCATAAGCGCATCGTGAACGGAGTGAAGCAGTCCCGTACCTTCAAACATACCTAAATAACAGGCAGAGATACATACAATCAGAAAAGCGTTTACCATTGAAACCATACCGCCGCCCGAAAGAAGGGCTGCGACTTCAGGTTCAACGGGAGAATAACCGAAAACAGACATACGGAGGATTTCCGCGAAAGGAATATCCTGAACCAAAGCACATACGAGCATAGCACAGATTATACTTACACTCATCGTAATTTTTACATTTATTTTAAAAAGCGAGAAAAGAACGATAATAACTGCAGGGATAATTACCGTTGGGTGCAGGTTGAAGTTATCAACAAAAAGTCTTTGTGTTGAGCTAATGTCGAAGTCAGACTCAAAACCGAGTCCCATAACAATATAAACAGCGCAGGTAATGACAAACGGAACAACTGCCGTCCTGAACATCATTGCGATATTCTTGAAAAGATTGGTTTTTGTAAGTGAGCTTATAAGCAAGGCACTGGTGCTCATCGGTGAACACCTGTCACCCCAGAAAGCACCCGAAAGAACGGCACCGCCCGAAAAAAGAATCGGTATTCCCATACTGTTGGCGATTGTAATGCAGATAACTCCCATTGTTGCCGATGTGCCGAATGCCGTACCCGTCAGGAATGAAATCAGAGCACACAATAAAAAACATATCAGCACCATTGCGGAAGGGTCGCATACCTTCGTAGCGTGATAAACGATATACGGAATTGTTCCTCCTGCTCGCCATACGGCTGTGATGATGCCGATAAGAACAAAATTAAACAGAATATTACGGACGGTTTTTACACCTGAAAAAGCAAGGGAAAGCATCTCACTGACGCTGTGCTTTTTATAAATGCCGTAGAAGAACAGAAGAAAGAACCCGAAAATAAGAGCGATAAGAATGGACTGTCCGAGTATAACACAGCCGAAAAGAGCACCTACGAATAAAACAATAACAGCAATTTCAAGCATAATTTCACCTCCGTCAAAAACTAACTGAAATACTATATCACAAACAACGACATATTTCTACATTTCAGAAAAATAAAAACGGCGAAGTTACCTTCACCGTTTTCTGCTATTAATTCGGTTTTTACATTTTCTTAAATCCGCCGTTCAATGTCAGCGTGTTTACCATAACAATGGATGTTGAATCAACGGGCTGACCGAAAGCTTTGTAGTTATTCAGTCGTATATCAACTGTGTACTGCCACGTTCCGTTTACGATTTTTCCGTTCGGGTCGATGAGAACCTTTACCGTAGGATTAGTGTAGTAAATTTTTGTTTCGTTATAATTAATTTCAAGCGGAAGCTTATCTTCAAGTTGCTTTGCAACGGCACCAATGTCGCCTACACCCGTGATTACGTGACCGACAGAACCGCTGTTTGCATTCTCGCTTGCACCCGAGGTCTGTTTTTTCATTGTCATTTCAATAACAGTTGCACTGCCGTTCTTGTAAGCCTTCGCACTTGCAACATCAGCGGCGGTAAGATTGGTGTAACCGCCTGTGATACCGTCCTTGTCAGTTTCGTTGCTCTTGAGGAATGCCGACATAATCGGAACAACAAAGCCGATTTCTTTGCCGTTTACAAGGACTTCCTTCATTTCGATGCGATGCTGAGATTTAACGGAAGAATGTGTCTTTTTTGCCGCAGTTTTGTACGCTTCAACAATCTGTTCGGTTGACCATTTTGACGGGTCGTTGTTATTCTTTGTCGGTGCATTTGCAGGGACGGACAGATTTTCACTCGTATCAACGCTTGAAGGTTCCGTGACAGAAGCGTCAGAAGTGTCGGTGTCACCGACTGTTGAAGTTGGTGCATTGTCAGTGTTGTTGTCTGTCAGATCCTGACTGATACTGTTTGTGTTGTCGGTTATGTTTTCCTGCGGAACATCGGGATTTTTATCTTTACCGCAAGCCGCTAATGAAAACACCATAACAACGGTAAGAACAAGCGCAATGTATTTTTTGAAATGCATACCGTAACCCTCCTGATATTGTTCTACAGAATAGTATACTGTATTTATATCGGATATATTTGCTCAAAATGCAAAATAGGGAAATAAAATAAGTATTACACAAATCTTTGTGCGTATCCGCATCGTTTGCACAAGTCTTCAGAAGCAATACCGCATTTGAACCCGTTAATTAAGTTCAAAGCTCTGTCTGAATCAAGAATAGCTTCAATATCGTCGCTGAATATGTTGCCGAGGTTTATGAGTCCGTCGCTGTCAAGGCAACAGGGAACAACCGTACCGTCTGAAAGAATACCGAATTGGTCCTGGAGCCCGTAACAGTAAAATTTTTCTCCCTTGATTTCTGCCTTGCTGTCGGGCCATTCGAATCGCTCACCCCACTCGAGATGAATTTTATTACGTATTCTGATTCCGCGGGTGTTTTCAGCCCATTCTCCATGAATGTTTTCCTTCAGAAGATTGAAAACGATTTCATTTTTACCGCCGTCAAAGCCGTTGTTCCAAAGACGGAAAACAATTATAATCCCTTTGTCTGCGGCACATTTTGCAAAGTCTGCAAGTTCGCATATATGCCGTATATAATTCTCGTCAACCAACCCCTCAAAACTGTGAAGCGAGATGTTTATTTTATGGACGCAGGAAGAAAGAAGCTCCTCTTTACGCTTGCTGATAAGAGTGCCGTTTGTTGTTATGATGGATTTGTATCCACGCCCGCTTGCCAGCTTTAAAAAATCGGGAAGCAGGGGATGGGTAAGCGGTTCACCCATCAGGTGATAGTAAATATATTTTGTCTTATCTGAAAGCTTGTCAAGAATAAGTAAGAATTCTTCCTTGCTCATCTGTCTCGCGTCTCTATTGTGACCGTGGCAAAAAGAGCATCTCATGTTGCAGATATTTGTGATTTCGATATAAACTTTGTTGTACACAATTTTCACCTGCCTGTTACCGATATTCATCATCTTAATTATGGCATAAACTTTCACAAAATACAAAGGTTTTTATGAAAAACGATTTTGTTTTCTTTTCTTTTCTTGTATGTGGTGATATGATATAATAAAACCGAACAATCAAACAGAATTCGGAGAAGTGTTTGCTATGTCTGTATGGAATCCTTGGCGGGGTTGTAAAAAATGCAGTGAGGGTTGTCTGCATTGTTATATTCATAAAGGCGATGCCAAGCGTGGCATTGACACAAACAACATCAGAGTAACAAAAGATTTTTACAAACCGACCCTGAAGCTTAAAGATGGTACTTACCAAATGAAAAGCGGAACGGTCTATATGTGCTTTTCGACGGATTTCCTTATTGAGCAAGCTGATGAGTGGCGGGCAGAGTGTTGGAAAATAATAAAAGAACGTCAGGATTGTACATTCCTTTTTCTCACTAAACGAATAGAAAGGTTTAGTGATTGTATCCCTGATGACTGGGGCGAAGGATATGAAAATGTTGTTGTGTGCTGTACGGTTGAAAATCAAAAGAACGCAGATAAAAAGCTTTCGGTTTTTCAATCTCTGCCAATAAAGCATAAATGTATTACTGCGCAACCTTTGCTTGAAAGAGTAAACATCGAACAGTATCTTTCTGACATTGAGCTTGTGGTTGTCGGAGGAGAATCAGACAATTTTGCAAGGCCTCTCGATTATGATTGGGTGCTTGATATCAGGGAACAATGCGTTCGCAAAAATGTTTCTTTTGAATTCAGACAGTGCGGAACGCATTTTATCAAGGACGGCAAAAAATACAGATTGCAGACCAAGGACCTGCGAAGTCAGGCAAAGCGCGCAGGAATAGATTATAAAAAGACGGAACAATGAATTGCACTGTGAGCAACAGACAGTTGCTTGTTGAAAAATCGCTACGGTGATACAATTCTTTTGAGGTGAGAATTATGGAAACGAAAGAAATCATACATGAACTCAGAATGAAAAAAGGGATGTCACAGGATGAGCTTGCTGAAAAGGTTTTTGTAACCCGTCAGGCTGTTTCCCGTTGGGAAAACGGAGATACCGTGCCGAATACGGAAACACTCAAGCTGCTTTCAAAAGTGTTTGATGTTTCTATCAATACGCTTCTCGGTTCGCCGAGGCAGCTTATCTGCCAATGCTGCGGTATGCCTTTGGAAGACAGCAATATCAGCAAGGAATCAGACGGATTTTTTAACGAAGAATATTGCAAATGGTGCTATGCAGACGGTGAATATATGTATCACAATATGGATGATTTAATTGATGTCTGCGTAAACCATATGGCGAACGAGAAGTTTACACCCGAACAGGTCCGTGAGTATCTGAAGGATATGCTCCCGAAGCTTGATTATTGGAAGCAGTATAAAAACCTTGACGGTGAAGAAAAGTTTGAGGAATTCAAAGTCAAGCTTATTGAAGAGTTTAATGCTCTTAATGTTGAGGGAATGCCGAAGGTTGAAAGGCTCAATGCTCTTGTTGGCGGATACGTTAATCTGGAGTATACTCTGCCGAACGGTAAAAAGGTGAAGTTTCTTGACGACGGAGCAACGTATCTGAGAAATCAGCTTGAATGTGAATTTGGTGCGGACAGATGCTTCGGGATTCTCGGCAATATGGATTTTCTCCTCGTCTGCACGTATGAAGAAAACGGAGAAAACCCCGAATTGGTTGTTTATAAAAAGAGATAAAAACTGATTTGTAAAGCTTAAATGTTGCAGAAAACAATATGTTATAACGGATAAAACAAACGGCTTGGAATTTTACTTTCCAAGCCGTTTGATATTGTTGCTATTATTCCCACTCAATCCCGACAAACTTAAACACTTTTGTATGGGTATTTTTACACGTGTTATCGGAATTGTTCAGATTATCCAACGAATATGGACTATCAAGATTTTGGTTGTCATAGTGTTGTCACGCTGACAATGATATTATAACAGATACTACAGCGAATTTCAATATATCGATTCAAAACGTCCCGACATCACAGTAGAAATGATGTCGGGTTTATTGGTTATTATGTAAATATAATAAGTCTGTAAAAAGATTTATAATATTTTTTGAAAATATTTTAAAATTTATGTCACAAATCGAGTTTCGGATGACTACTAAATGAAGGAACAAAATAATGAGGTGGTTCTTTATGCTTTAGTCATCTGAAAACTACAATAAAATTTAAAGGAGAATTTGTTATGAAAAAAGCTTTATCTATATTTTTGGCGCTTATAATGATACTTTTAATAGGCACGGTCGGGGGTTCGGCAACAGATTACAGCATTACGCTTGCTCCGACATTAGACCATGTTCGAAAGGATAACATGGCATATTATCCTGTTAAATACGATTTATATAAAGAAGCTGACGCTTATGCAAAACTTTGCACCTCAGAAGGAATTGACGCAGTAAGTACGCATATAGAATTGGGTTATACATATGAAGAGGGTACCTTGAAGTTTATTGATGTGTTGCCGTCGGAGTCTTTATACGATGCCGGCGGTACGGTAAAGGTAAAGGAGCAGGGAACAGATGAATACGGAGATAATTATTTCATTGTAGAAATAGATTTTTCGGGCACAGAAGCTCTGTCTGAAGAATATTTCTTTAACCTGCAGTTTGAGGTTTTGCAGGAAAAATTTTTCTATACAGATACAGCTATTGCAAGAACATTAGTCAGCCAATATCCGGTTTATGCAGATTTTGACAACCTTGACTTTAAAAATTGCATTTGGAATGTTACGGACAGTAACGGAGAGATATACGACCTAAGTAGTAATATATACACCAGTTATATTGTAATAGATGAGTTTCTTGAGCCTGATTATGATCAGCTTTTAATAGAAAACTACGAACCGTTCATTCCTCCCGTTGAAGAACCGCTTTTTAAGACAGGTGTATCGGAAAAGCACATAAGAAAAGACAATGCTGTGTATTACCCAATACGCTTTGACGGAGGCGAAGGTGTTACTTATGCTCAGTTTCGCAGCAGTGTTACAGGAAAAGAAACCGGTGTTTGCAGAACAAGAGCAGTAATGAAATTTATTTATGATGCTAATACGGTGGAGTTTATTGATACTATTGCGTCAATCGGTTATCATTTTTTCTCAGGTGAGACTAAGGTGTTGGAACGCGGTTCAACGGGTGAAACGGGTCCGGACGGGCAGGAATACGATTACATCGTCGTTGAGCTGAATGTAGGCAATATCAACATATCGGACGATTATTCATTCTTCTATCTGAAGTTCTATGTTCTTGAAGAAAACTTCCTTACCCAGGACGGCAAGGTAAGGACAGTTGTAGCAAATGCTGATTATGAGAAAGCTCCCGATTCAAAGGGTTGCATATGGCAGTTTAATGACGATAGCGGGGTTATATGCGACCTCAGCACCCGTGTATATTTGTATAATTCAAGCGATTATCCCGAGGTCAGCACCTATAATGATTTGCTGATAGATGAAGTCCTTACGGGTGATCTGTGGGAAACAGGTCTGAAACTTACGACGAAAATTACTCCCGCCCACGGCAGAATTGACAAATTCGTTTACTATCCCTGCGAATTTATACCCGGCAAGTATTATTCAAGCATCGTGCGCAATATGACGGGATTTGATGACGGTTCAACGCAGGTGAAAATGAAAATCAGCTACGATTCAAGAGTTCTGGATTTTATTGATGTTCTCCCGTCAAAGGAGCTTTATGATATCGGCGGAACCGTGACTGTTATCGAATCCGGTGTGATGAACCCTGAGCAGACTTATTTTGAATATGTTATCGTTCAGGTGGATTTTGACGACTTCACGGGTCTTGATAATAAATATCTCTACAGCCTTAAGTTTAATGTTCTTGAAGAAAAATTTGTCAATTCAAGCGGAAAGCCGATATCGTATCTGACAATGGAGGATTTTAATTTGGGCGGTGTGTGGTCGCAGTGTCATTGGACAGTAACGGGTACCAACGGCAGACAGTTTAATCTGACCGAGCTTACCGCGTCAAAATCTACAGCATCGTTTGATTCAACAATCAGCTACGACGATCTTATCATCGAAGGCTACGAACCGTTTGACCCGACACTCATAAGCGAAGAGAAGTTTGAGGTTATCGGCAATGCGACAGTTATAACGCAAGGCGGAGTGAACTATATCGTAGGCTTGCAGCCGAGTCTTACAAAGGTAAAATTCCAGAGCACATATATTTCTTGCGAAAATGTAACGGTCGAAATAAATATGACAACAGCCCGTTATATGGGAACAGGCTCAACGGTTACGGTAAAGTCGGAAGTGACAGACGAGGTTATTGCAGAGTACACAATCGTTATCTACGGTGACGTTGACGGTTCGGCAACAATCAATGGTAGAGATGCAGCAGTAGTTTCTAATTCAATAACAGGCGTTGCAGAGTCGCTTACAGGTGCAACAAAGTTAGCAGCAAACGTTGAAGGAACAAGAGCGACGATCAACGCAAAGGATGCATTTGTAATCAGTGCTGTCGCAGGCGGTTCAATGGTAATTGACCAATTAACGGGTAAGGGCGCAGAAAGCTGACTCTTATATTTTGTCAGTTAAAAACAATATATATCCACGAAACAGACCCGACATCACGGTAGAAATGATGTCGGGTTTATTGGTTATTATGTCAATATAATAAGTCTGTAAAAAGATTTATAATATTTTTAGATTTTTTATGTCACAAATCGCATTTTTGCTGACTACTATATGGAAACACAAAAAGGAGGTGCATACGGTGGACGAAAAATTATCCGTTGAACAGTTTATCAACGACTGTTACGAAAAGTATTATCAAAGCATATTTAAATATTGCCGTGTGCGTCTCGGTGAATTCAGCGAACACGCTGAGGATTGCGTTCAGGATGCCTTTGTCGTACTTCAAAGGAAGCTGAATGAGGGCGAAACGGTCGAACAGCCAAGGGCCTTTCTTTATAGGACGGCAGACAACTTCGTCAAACGAACGGTCGAACATTACAGTAAAGAACGTAAACGGACGGTTGAGCTGACCGAAGCGGAAAATGCACCTGCACCGCCGATAATATCCGATGACTTCGACTATGACGAATTTGCACGGATTCTGATAGCGACGCTGTCTGAACAGGAGCAGGAGCTATATATACTCAAATATGTTCAGCAAAAATCGTTAAAAGAAATTGCAAAAATACTGAACATTCAGCCAACTGCCGTAGCCAAAAGAGTTTCACGACTGCGGCAAAGGATAAAAGACTTGATTTACGAACAGAATTTTTTCGAATGAGGTGATACCGTGAACGAGATTAAAATAGATAAAAGAATTCTGAATGAGATTTTAGATGAAAACACATTGAAAAATGAAATCGCTGAGCTTGTTAATGAACTCATCGATGAAGAGCTTCTCAAGGATGACCCCGACTGCGACTTAATCGACGAGTGCATCGATATTCTTGATAACCTTGTTAATGACGATTATTCAAATGTTATTCCGTTTATCAATAAAACTTACAAAGGCAGATTCAGCAAGAAGGTATGGAGCATCCTTGTTGCCTGTGCAATTATTCTTGCGGCTTCAATCGGTACGGTTGCTGTTGGCTACACGGTAGAAAAAATCCGCGAAGAAAGAGAAGCAGAAAAAACAACGACCACAACAACCACTACAACGGCAACAACTACAGCAACAACCACAACCACGCAGACAACTGTTGCCGCAGTATTAAAACTCATCCTGACCTTTGATTCATCGTTTAAGGATGAATACACTGTTGGCGAAAAGTTCAATTCGAACGGAATGGTTTTGAAAGTTGAAATGTCTGACGGCAATGTTAAAACTCTTTCTGCGGATGAATATGAAATCATAACCGATAAAAACTTCGGCAAAGCTGAAAAATATGAAACCGTTACGGTAAAGCATAAAAACCTCACAGAAACATTCAAGGTAAGAATTCTCCGCGATGAAGACACAAAGGTTCTTAACTCGGTTTATGCCGCTTTCCCTGATGGCTTCGATTTCAGAACAGATGATATCAACAACATCGACCTCAGCGATATGGAAGTCTATGCTGTTTACAGCGACAAGTCGGAAGAAAAGCTTTCGGCAGGAGAATACACCGTAGAAAAAGAAATTCTTCCCGACGGCAAAACGGCAATGATTACTGTAAAACACAAGTCGGTTTATGCTCAGTTCGGCATAAGAGAAAGGGTACAAGGTGAGGCAAATGAATAAAACTCTTTCAAAAATAATTTCACTTTTTCTGGCAGTGGTTCTGACTGCCGGATTTGTGAGCGTTAATACGATTGTGGCAGAGGCTGAAACATTCGTAAACGGTGACTGGCAGTACAGCATCAGCGAACTCAACGGTCTTATAATTATCGAAGGCTATACAGGCACGGAATCGGTTATTGAAATTCCGTCGGATATCAACGGCAAAGCCGTAACCGAAATCGGCTCTGATGCATTTAAAAATAACGGAACAATAACTGAAGTTTCAATCCCGTCAAGTGTCAGATCAATCCGTAACGATGCCTTCAGTTATTGTACTTCACTCCGAAAAGTTAACCTTTCCGAAGGCCTGACGGAAATCCACACGGCTTTTATCGGCACAGCGATTGAAAACGTTTTGATTCCCTCAACCGTCAAATATCTTTCCGAAGACGCTTTTGCAGACGGTGCTGTCAAAGAAATAATCGTTGAAGCGGAACACGCAAGTGTTCTGAGTATGTGGCACACAGCAGACAATCCGATTCCCGAAGGAACTGAAATTGTTTTCGAAGGCATCCCTAAAGCAAGTACTGATTTAAGCCTTCGCAATAAGGGTTTTGATTCATACCGTAAGGACGGAAATTACTGCTATAGCCCGGATTATTCGGGCGAAACTCCCGAAATATACATCAGCGGTGACTACACATATTCTCTTGATTCGGGCAACGCAACGATTATCCGCTGCAAAAATTTCACAGACGAAGAAATTGTTGTACCCGATACTCTTGACGGATATCCTGTTACGGCAATCGGCGATTTTGCCTTTTCTGCCGCTTCGGATGTCGGCACAAGCTGGGGCAATACAACAATTACATATACATACAATTACACGAAAATCACTCTTCCTGAAGGTATAGAAACAATCGGAAGATACGCCTTTGCAGAGAACAAAAATCTGCAGGAAGTTCTTCTTCCGCAAACGTTGACAGACTTCGGCTACTGTGCTTTTATGAACTGCAAAAACCTTGAATCGGTCAACATTCCCGACGGTGTGGAGTGTCTTCCGGATTTCCTTTTCAGCGGATGCACAAGGCTGAAAAATCTCGGTTTACCCGACAGTATAAAAATAATCTGTGACAACGCAATCATCATAACTTCTGCGGATTCACTTCCCGACAGCGCTGAATACCTCGGTAAAGAGCTTTTCACGAGTTGCACAGAAGAAACCGTTACTCTTCCGAAAAGTCTTAAAACATTACGCGGAACATTTTATAAAATGCCCGATTTAAAGCAGATTGTTTTTAATGATTCGTTAAACGAAATCGGTGAAAAAACATTCTATGGCTGTAATTTGCTTGCAGAGTTTACGGTTCCTGACAGCGTAACAATTCTCGGCAACAGCGCGTTCCAAAACTGTGCCAACTTAACGAAGGTATATATGTCCGTTAATGTGACGCACATTCCGTTCCGTGCGTTTATGAACTGTACATCGCTCACGGAATTTGAATGGAACGCAGAAAAACAAACGGTAGAAGACAGTGCTTTCAAGGGCTGTCCGTTGGTGAGCTTTGATTTTTCAAAAACTCAGGGTATCGACTATGGAGCTTTCAGCGAAACAGGCATCGAAAAAGCAAAAATAGGTCAGCCTGAATATGATGAAGGTCTTAAAATCAGTATCGGTGCGCAGAGCTTTATGTCTTGCAGCGAATTGCAGACGGTAGCCCTCGGCGGTAACGTCAGTGAAATCAGCTCAAGAGCTTTTGCCGAGTGTGAAAACCTTGAAACGGTCGTTATCTCAGATTCAGTTGAAAGAATTGCCGAAGATGCATTCGAAGGCTCAGAGAATGTTACAATCTATTGCTTTGCAAATTCTTATGCAGAAACTTTTGCGATAGAAAACAAAATTAAGGTCACAACTCTTGTGATTTCACCTATCCCGAATCAGACATATACAACAAAGAAAATTGAGCCTGAGCTGACAATTTCAATGTCTTCTCAGACTCTCGGCAAAAACGAATACTCGGCAGAGTATTATAACAACATTAATGTCGGAACGGCAAATGTTATCGTATCAGGCAAGGGTGACCTTGATATGCTTGTTTCAAAGGCAGATTTTGCAATTGTTGCCAAGAGCATATCTAATCTGCAGATTTCGCATATTCCCTCGCAGAGCTATGACAATGCCTCCGCAATAAAACCCGACGTTACAATCAAGTATAACGGAGTAAAGCTCAAAAAGGGGACAGATTACACGCTTTTATATGAAGATAACCACTCCGTCGGCACCGCAACGGTGAAGATAAAGGGTATCGGCAATTATAAAGGTACCGCAACGGTCAATTTTGAAATTGTTGATGAGGAGGACAGCGCAATCAGACGCTTCTTCAATGCCATCGCCGATTTCTTCCGAATGGCATGGAATTGGTTTATCGGGTTATTTAAATAATCCGAGTGGCAATTTCGGGTTTATAGAGTTCTTCTTTTCCACCTCATCCGCCTCGTTCCTCGGCCCCTTCCCCTTGAGGGGAAGGGGAACCGCTTGCGGTGGATGAGGTGGAAAATAAAGATATCGACAAACCCGAATTTGCGTAATTGTTTTTCAGTACTTGACAAGCGGAGAGATTTGAATTATACTGCCTAAAAAGAACAAATGTTCGCGGAAAGGCAGGCTTTGACGATGGATGTTTATGAATCCTATCCGAAATATAACGGACAGCGATATTCATTCAGAATAGTCGAAAAAAACGACTGTGACGATTTATTGAAGGTTTATTCGGATGTTAAATCCGTTCAGCTTTTTAACAGCGATAATTGTTACGGCGATGATTTTCACTATACTACAAAAGAAGAGGTTATGAATGCAATCGATTTCTGGCTTGACAAGTACAATCGTAGGGAATTTGTAAGATGGTCAGTTGTTGATAATACAAAAAAAGAGGTTGTCGGTACAATAGAAATGTTTCACCGTGATGCGGACGATGCATTTACAAATTGCGGATTGCTTCGCCTTGATTTGAGGAGCGACTATGAATTTTCAACCGAAATCATAAAAATTCTCCGTCCGTTGCTGAATGTGGCTTTTTCATGGTTTGATTGTGATAAGATTGCAACGAAAGCGATTCCTGAAGCGGTTGAAAGGATTAGTGCATTGAAACGCTTCAGCTTTGAGAAGTCGGATGAAAAACTCATAGGTCATGACGGAACGAAATACAGCGATTATTATGTTCTTTGTAAAAAAATACCGGTAGGGGAAAATCCGCCACTGTTGTCAAAAGAAGATGAGGAGCTTTTCGATAATTTTCTCTATAAAGAATTACGCTTTCATCCAAGTTCATATGAAAGCGATCCGATTTTGCCATTCTCTCTGAATCGACCGTTTACTGTTTACGATATTTCAGGTATGACAGATGAACAAATTGGTTTGCTTTATGAACTGGTACCAACGGCTATAGCAAACTGCCTGCAGAACGGGCACAAGATTTTTTCGCATGATTGGAATCACAATCTGTTTTTATATGATCCGCGTAATCCCGAAAACTGCTCAGGCTGGCACAAGTGGGGTATTCGGTTTAACGAAGAGGGAATAGCGCATTTTGCGGACTTTTACCCTGACGGTGACTATTATTTCCACATCGAGAAATACGGACATTTCGGATATTTGTCACATCCTTGGCGTGAAGAAGTCTGGATTTTCGGTGAAAAGCTGTTAAGGGAATTTGATGAAATTTATGAGCAGATTGGTTTTGTACCAAAGGTTGTTTTGAAATAATAAACAGTTAATAACACTTTCCTTTTTGGAGAGTGTTATTTTTATTGCTTTTAAAAAAGAATTATGATATTCTTTTCTCAGGTGATATAAATGAGTTTAAAGAATAAAATCAGTTTTAAAAACGGCAAATTAAAGGTTATGCAGATTTCCGACCTGCAGGATACTAAAAACACAAGTGTTGATACACTTAACTTTGTCGACGATGCAATCGCAAAGGTAAAACCTGATTTTATAATTATAACAGGTGACCAACTTGATGTTGTCGGGTTGTGGGGCAAAGGCGAAAAGGCAGAGAAAAATGTTGAAACTGCAATCCGCAGACTTTTCAGCGCAATCGAAAAGCATAACATTCCGTATGTTCTTACTTTCGGCAACCACGACCGCGAAACAGGTGTTCCGAACGAGAAGCAGGCTGAAATTTACGCAACACTTAAAAACTGCATCTGCTTTGACGATATTAATGACGGCAGACCCGATGTCGGTACATTCAATGTTCCCGTTCTTTCGTCGGACGGGAAGAGCATTCCTCTGAACTTTTTTGTAATGGACACCCATTCAAAAACAAAGGGTGTCGGATTTGAGGGTGTGAATGATGAACAGTTCGACTGGTACAGAAAAACAGGCGAGAAATTAAAGGCTGAAAACGGAGGAAAAACCGTACCGTCAATGGTCTTTCAGCATATTCCTGTCAGCAACATTATGGGGCTTTTCAAGGAAGTGCCGAAGGGTACAAAGGGCGCTGAGTGTGATTTTATAAAAGGAAACAAAAAGTATTGGATTCTTGATGAAGAAAAGCTTTTCCATAAATATACATACGGCGAAACCCCGTCAATGACTCTCGGCACAAAGCAGTTTGATGCTATGAAAGCTCAGGGCGATGTTTTTGCAATGTATTTCGGCCACGATCATTACAATTCATTCGCAGGCAAGGTTGACGGAATTGACCTCGGATATTGTCCGGGCATGGGCTACAACAGCTATGGTACAAAGCACAGAGCTTTCCGTGTTTTTGAGTTTGATGAGAACGATGTGAAAAATTACAAAACTTATTCTCTTAATTCAAAGGAATGCGGAAGCAAAACAAATGCAGCGCCTTTCAAAAATGCTTTTTCCTATTGGTCACCGTGCAATCCGTCCGCGGCAGGTCCGTTTGCGGCAAAAATTCTTTCGGTATTGATACCGACTATTGTTGCCCTTGTTCTTGTTTATAAGTTTGTAAGTGCAGATTTTGTTAAGGGATTTTTGTTCGGACTCGTTGATTTCGGTTTGCTGTACGGTGTTATATCCTCTGTTGCAAATAGAATTATGCGAAATATATTAACTAAAAAATAATGAGGTGTGTAATATGAACGAAGTAATGAAAACAATTCTGAAAAGACAGACTATCCGTGAATACAAGCCTGAGCAGATTACGGACGAACAGCTTGAGGCACTTATGCAGGCAGCACTTCGAGCACCGAGTGGCAGAAACGGTCAGCCGTGTCACGTGCGTTTTGTTCAGAATGCAGAGATGCTGAAGGAAATGAACGTTGATTTCAAGGAGCTTGTCGGTTACGACACGCCTGCATATACACGTTGGGATACTAACCCTGTTTACCACAATGCTCCGACATTTATCGTGCTTTTTGCTGAGGGCGAAAGCTATATGGACGGCGGAATTATGTGTGAAAACATCTGTATTGCCGCAGAGGGTATGGGTCTCGGTACTTGTATTATCGCAAGCGTAGGCGCACTTTTTGCAGACGGCAACGAGCAGGGTAATAAATGGAAACGTGCCTGGGATATTCCCGAAGAGTACAAATTCCTTATCGCAATCGCTGTCGGATATCCCGATGAAAAGCCCGAAATGAAGCCAAGATTTGAGGACAGAATCAAGGTTATTAAATAAGGAGAATGACTATGTTTAAATCAATTTTTTCTTTTTTTATGTCCCTTATAATCTCTCTTTGTGTTGCACTTGATATTCCGTGCTATCCGATGGGAGAGAAGTTGGACCTTGATAAATTTGATCTCACTTTTGAGGACAATTTTGAGGGTGAGCTTGACCGCAGTGTCTGGTCAGGTCATTATCAGTACGGCAATACGACAGTATCACGAAAGGGAAGTTACTGGAATCAGTACCTTGCTCAGACGAAGGACGGTAACCTTGTTATTCCTGTTGTATATCTTGAAGAAGGTATGGGCGGTGAAGGTGCAGGCTGGTACTCAGCAGGTGTCGATACAGATGCCGATGCGGAAAACGGCTTCAGTCAGAAATTCGGTTACTTTGAGTGCCGATGCATTCTTCCGAAGGGTTCGGATATCTGGAGTGCTTTCTGGCTTATGAACAGTGGTGTTTTTGATGAAGACGGAAGCGGTCGTGACGGCACTGAAATTGATATTTTTGAAAGTGACTGCTACGGAGATTTTATGGAGAATGCGGTAACTTCAAACCTCCATTTCGACGGTTACGGTGATGCACATCAGAAGCACGGTGCAACAAAGTTTTTGCTTAAGAACAACCCTTACGAGGAATTCAATACATACGGTCTTGAGTGGAACGAGAATGAATATATCTTCTATATCAACGGTGTTGAAACCTTCCGCACAGACTTCGGCGGTGTAAGTCAGAATGAAGAATACCTTATCCTTTCTGTTGAAATGAAGGGTGAAGACGGTATGCCGTCAGAAAGAGAAAACGTTCCTGCCGAGGGTGCAGAGTTTATTATTGACTACGTAAAAGTTTATCAGTATAAATAAGTACGAACAAAGTAAAACTCCAAGATGTTTTTCACATCTTGGAGTTGATTTTTTATTTGAGTCCGCAAGCTTTTTTCAGAGGTTTAACGGATATTAAGATACAAGCCATAATAATTGTAATAACCGTTTCGGGCAACATAAACGTTGCATTGTAGATAAGAGAGTAAATAATACTCAAGGTGTTACCCGAATAGGTTGCAAGTATTTCTGCACCGTAGCTCGCACCGCCGCCTTCTTCGAAAAACCATTCTGCATATGTACCGAAGAGGATGTATCCTGAAAGAAAATGAGAAATGTATTTCAGCACACAGGCGAAAAATGAACCGAGACCGAAGGAAAGCTGAGGATTTTTGATGATTTTTTTGAAAATTCCGCCAAGTCCGAGCATAGCACCCGCGACGATATAGTCGAGCATCGCACAGAGGATAACCTGATACCAGGCGAAACCTGCCGTTGCACCCGAAACACCGAAAAGTGCCTGAAGTACACCGTAGACTATACCTGCTGAAAGTCCCCATTTTGTCCCGTAAGCGTATCCGACAAAAATAATCGGAACGAAGCTGAACAGTGTGACAGAGCCGCCGTAGGGAAGCTCGCTGAACTTGATAAATGAAAGCACGGTTGACATCGCAACCATAATTCCGCTGACCGTGAGCTTCATTGTGTTGTCGCTCATTTTATTTGTTTTTTGATTGCTCATAAAATTTTAAAACTCCTTTACTGACTTTTATCAATCAACAGAAGTGCCGTTTCAGGCAGAATTAACCCGACACCTGAAACAATAAGTCAAAACACTTTTACTGCTCCCCGGGTGAGCTATAAAAACGGAAAACGCTCGGTTTGCAAGACCGAGCGTAAAGTTTTTGTATAACAATATCTTCCTACGTCGGCATTATCCGCATCAGGTTATAGGGTATAATCTCAGCCGACTGAAAAGTCAGCACCCCTGTATTTGATTTTTTCTAATAATACACCCTGAAAACGAATTTGTCAACAACAGAGAGGAAAATACGATTATTTGTTCCAGAATTTTCTGTCGAGCGAACGGTACTGGATTGCTTCTGCGATGTGGTTGACTTCGATAATTTCTGAAGCCTCAAGGTCTGCGATAGTTCTTGCAACACGGAGGATTTTATCGTAAGCACGAGCCGAAAGACCGAGCTTGTCAAAGGACAACTGAAGCATCTTCATCGCGGCTTCCGAAGCAACGCAGAATTCCCTTGTCATCGCCGCGTTCATCTGCGCGTTGCAGTTTGCTGTGGTACCTTTGAGGCGTTCTTGCTGAATATGCCTTGCTTTCTCAACTCTTTCGCGGATTTTTGCTGAAGGCTCACCCTTATGGGTGTCGGAAAGCTTTTCAAAATCAACGGGTGGTACTTCAATATGAATGTCAATTCGGTCAAGAAGCGGACCGCTGACTTTTGAAAGATATCTTGAAGCCGCACCCTCACGGCAGGTACATTCCCTCACAGGATGACCAAAGTATCCGCACGGACAGGGATTCATAGCGCAGACAAGCATAACTGAACAGGGATAACTCGATGTGCCTGCGGCTCGCGAAATAGTAATCTTTCCGTCCTCAAGAGGTTGGCGCATAATTTCCATTGACTGTCTTGAAAATTCAGGTAATTCGTCAAGGAAAAGGACACCGTTATGCGCAAGCGAAAGTTCACCCGGCTTCGGTACGGCACCGCCGCCCGAAAGTCCCATTGTTGAAACAGTATGGTGAGGTGAACGGAAAGGACGCGTTGTTATAAGCTGTGACCTGCCCTTAAGAGCACCTGCAACGGAATAAATTTTGGTTGTTTCAAGACTTTCCTCAAAAGTCATTGACGGCAGTATGGATGGGATTCTTTTTGCAAGCATACTTTTTCCTGTACCCGGACTGCCGATCATAAGCGTATTGTGCCCACCCGCAGCCGCAACCTCGAGCGCACGCTTTGCCTCGTACTGTCCCTTTACGTCTGCGAAATCAGGCATATACAAAAATTCATCTTTGTTGTTGTCAACGGAAGGTACGGCAGGTTGAATTTTATAAAGGTCTCTGAAATGGTCAACAACCTGCATGACGCTGTTAACGGGAAGAACGTTGATTCCCTCAACAACAGCCGCTTCGTTTGCATTTACTTCGGGAACAAAAACGCTGTGAAATCCGTTCTGCTGTGCACTGATCACCATCGGGAGAACACCGTTGATGTGACGGATTTTTCCGTCAAGCGAAAGCTCACCGAGGAAGGCGTAACCGTCCGTATTTGCGTTAAGCTGTCCCGAGGCAAGAAGAAGCGTTACGAACATCGCAAGGTCGTAAATCGGACCTTCCTTACGTCTGTCTGCAGGAGCAAGGTTTACCGTTATTCTGCTGACGGGAAATGTGAAACCGCAGTTCTTGATTGCGGAATGAACTCTGTCACGTGATTCGCTGACAGCGGAGTCGGGCAGACCGACAACGTCAAATCTCGGCAATCCCGAGGAAATATCAGCTTCAACCGTAACGGGGAAAACATCCATTCCGAATGTGCCCAGACTGCTGACTCTTGCAAACAAAACGCTCACCTCTGACTTTTTAATAAAAACATTAAACCAAATTTATGCAAGTTTTTCAAGTAATTTACTTTATTTTTATAAACTGTTATTGTATAATATCATAGAATAGGTGTAATTTAGCCGTTTAGTATTTTAAAAAGGAGAAATTATTATGCTTAAAAACATTCCCTCAGTGCTTTCGCCTGAGCTTCTTAAAACTCTTATGGAAATGGGTCACGGTGACTATCTTGTAATCGGTGACGGTAATTTCCCCGCAGCAACAAATGCAAAACGCCTTATCCGTTGCGACGGTCACGGTGTTCCCGAGATTCTTGATGCTATCCTTAAGCTTATGCCGCTTGATACATACGTTGAAAATCCCGTTGGTCTTATGGATAACGGTGATCCCGAAAACCGTCCCGAAATCTGGGCAGTTTACAAGGATATCATTGAAAAGAACGAAGGCGACAAGGGTATTGAGCTTGTTGAGCGTTTTGATTTCTATGATAAGGCAAAGGGTGCTTTTGCAATCATCGCAACAGGTGAAACAGCAATCTATGCAAACATTATTCTTCAAAAGGGTGTTGTAATCAATGACTAAGAGAGTTCTTGCTTTTGACTTCGGTGCTTCAAGCGGACGAGCAATCATCGGTTGCTTTGACGGCGAGAAAATTACACTCGAAGAGGTTCACCGTTTTTCAAACGACCCCGTAAGCGTCGGCGGTACGGTTTATTGGGATGTCCTCAGACTTTTCTATGAAATCAAGCAGGGTATCATAAAGGCACGTATGGCAGGCGGATTTGATAGCATCGGTATCGACACCTGGGGTGTTGACTTCGGTCTTATCGACGCTGAAGGCAAGCTTATGGAAAACCCGATTCACTACCGCGATGCACGTACCGTCGGTATGGTGGACGAGGCTTTCAAAACAATGCCGAGAGAAAAAATCTACGGAATAACAGGTATCCAGTTTATGGAGCTCAACACCTTGTTCCAGTTGATTTCACTTAAAAAGAACAGACCGTGGATGCTTGAAAGAGCAGACAAAATGCTCTTTATGCCCGACCTTTTTGCTTATATGCTTACAGGCAAGATGTGCGCGGAATATTCAATCGCATCCACTTCACAGATAATTGACCTTAAGACAAAGAGCTGGTCGAAGGAGCTTCTTGAAGCCTTCGGTATCAAAGAGGATATCTTTGCTCCGCTTGTAAAGCCGGGCACAGTTCTCGGAATGCTCACTCCCGAAATCTGCGAGGAGTGCGGAGTTGAACCCGTTCCCGTAATTTCTGTCTGCGGTCACGATACACAGTCGGCAATAACTTCCGTTCCCTGCGAGGACGGCAAGTTTGCGTTCCTTTCAAGCGGTACGTGGTCACTTTTCGGCACGGAGCTTGAAAAGCCGATTGTCAACGAAACTTCACTTAACATCAACATCACAAACGAGGGCGGATTCGACGACACAGTCGGCTTCCTTAAAAATATTATCGGCTTGTGGCTGATTCAGGAAAGTCGCCGTCAGTGGCAGCGTCAGGGTGAGGATTATTCCTACGCAGACCTTGAAAAGCTTGCTCTTGCGGCTGAACCGTTCAAGTGCTTCATCGACCCTGATGCTCCCGAATTTGTGCCTCACGGAAATATCCCGAAGCGTGTTCAGGAATTCTGTGAAAAGACAGGACAGTATGTTCCGCAGACTGTCGGCGAGATTATGCGTTGCATTTACGAAAGTCTTGCAATGAAATATAAGCTCACTTTCGAAAAGCTCTGCGAATGTACAGAGCGTGACTATCCCGTAATCCACGTTATCGGCGGCGGTACAAAGGATACTCTTCTTTGTCAGCTTACCGCAAATTCCTGCAACCGTACGGTTAAGGCAGGCCCGATTGAAGCAACGGTTATGGGTAATGTTGCAGTACAGTTGATGTCTGATAATTCGGTTGCAGATATCAGCGAAGCAAGAAAGATTGTTGCAAATTCTTCCGAGCTTAAAACATACATTCCTGCAGACGTTGACAAGTGGGAAGAGGCATATGCAGATTTCCTCAAAATTGTTAAATGATGTAAGCTTTAACTATGACGAGAGATTTACCTCAACGAAAGAAAATACGTTTGAAGGATTTTGATTATTCAACTGCAGGTGCATATTTTATAACTGTCTGCGTGAAAGACCGACGAAAAAACTTATGGGATATCCGCCCTACGATGTCAAGGGTAATCGGACAGATGAAAAGATGGGTTTCAAAAGAGGCGAAAATATCCTTTTGGCAGAAATCTTACTTTGATCACATAATCAGAAACGACCACGATTATGCTGAAATTTGGGAATATATAGACCATAATCCGCAAATGTGGATTGAAAAAAATCAGAACCAAACCGAAAGGTTTGAAATATAATAAATTAATCTGAAAGGATGATATTATATGGCAGAAAACAGATTCATCGGCGATTATCCCGTAATCGGTATTCGTCCGGTAATTGACGGCAGAAGAGGACCTCTTAAGGTAAGAGAGGGTCTTGAAGATCAGACAATGGGTATGGCAAAGGCGGCTAAGAAGCTTTTCGAGGAAAATCTTCGTTACTCAAACGGCGAACCCGTTAAGGTTGTTATCGCTGACACAACAATCGGCCGCGTTGCAGAGGCTGCAGCTTGCGCTGAAAAATTCAAGAAAGAGGGCGTAATGATCACTCTTTCTGTTACACCTTGCTGGTGCTATGGTTCAGAAACAATGGATATGGACCCGATGACAATCAAGGGCGTATGGGGCTTCAACGCTACAGAGCGTCCCGGTGCTGTTTACCTTGCATCAGTTCTTGCTGCTCATGCACAGAAGGGTCTTCCTGCATTCGGTATCTACGGCCACGACGTTCAGGAAGCAGACGAATCAGACAACATTCCTGCAGACGTTGAAGAAAAGCTTCTTCGCTTCGCTCGCGCTGCAGTTGCAGTTGCAACAATGAAGGGCAAGTCATATCTCCAGATTGGTTCAATCTGTATGGGTATTGCAGGTTCGTCAATCGACCCGAACTTCCTTGAAGAGTATCTCGGACTTCGCGTTGAGTCAGTTGACGAGGTAGAAATCATCAGACGAATGACAGAAGGCATCTACGATGAGGCTGAGTTCCAGAAGGCTCTCAAGTGGACAAAGGAAAACTGCAAGGAAGGTTTCGATAAGAACCCTGAGTTCGTAAGAAAGTCAGACGAGCAGAAGGAAAAGGATTGGGAATTCGTTGTTAAGATGATGGTTATCATCAAGGATCTTATGAACGGAAACAAGAATCTTCCTGCAGGCTGTGAGGAAGAAATGGTTGGTCATAATGCTATTGCTGCAGGCTTCCAGGGTCAGCGTCAGTGGACAGACTTCTATCCGAATGCAGACTTCGCAGAAGCTCTTTGCAACACATCATTCGACTGGAACGGCGCACGTGAGCCGTATATCCTTGCAACAGAAAATGACGTTCTCAACGGTATCTCAATGCTCTTTATGAAGCTTCTTACAAACAGAGCACAGATGTTTGCAGACGTTCGTACATACTGGTCAACAGACGCTGTTAAGCGTGTAACAGGCTACGACCTTGAAGGTAAGGCTAAGGAAGCAGACGGCTTCATCCACCTTATCAACTCAGGTGCTTGCTGTCTTGATGCTTGCGGTGAAGTTAAGGACGAAAACGGCAACGCTCTTATCAAAGAGTGGTACAATATGACTCAGGAAGATATCGACGCTTGTAATAAGGCTACAGAATGGTGCCCTGCAGATAACGGTTACTTCCGCGGTGCAGGTTACTCTTCACGCTTCCTTACAAAAGCTGAGATGCCTGCAACAATGATCAGACTTAACCTTGTTAAGGGTCTCGGTCCTGTTGTTCAGATCGCTGAAGGCTACACAGTAGCACTTCCTGATGAAGTTTCAGATACAATCTGGAAGAGAACAGACTACACATGGCCCTGCACTTGGTTCGCTCCGAGATGTACAGGCGAAGGCCCGTTCAAGTCAGCTTATGACCTTATGAATCATTGGGGTGCAAACCACGGTGCAATTTCTTACGGTCATATCGGTGCTGATATCATCACACTTTGCTCAATGCTCCGTATCCCCGTAACACTCCACAACGTTCCTGACGAGAAGATCTTCCGTCCGGCTTGCTGGAATGCATTCGGCACAAAGAACCTCGAAGCAGCAGACGTAAAGGCTTGCGAAGTTTACGGCCCGCTTTATAAATAAGATTTAATAGCATCAATCCGCAGGTTTGAAATAAAGCCTGCGGATTTTTATGTTCTCTGTATTGAAAATAAACGCAAATAATGATATACTCTATTATATGTATTCAGGAGGTGGGCGGATGAAAAAAGTTTTGTTTATTATGCCGACTCTTGGCAACGGCGGAGCCGAAAAAAGCTTCATCTCTTTGCTTAATAACCTGAATTCGGATAAGTATGAAGTCGATGTTTTTGCTATCCGGCCGACGGGCCTTATTGCTGATATGCTTCCTGATTATGTAAACCTGATTCCGTTGCCTCAGGATGTTGTTTGCTTTAAGGAAAGCGTGAAAGCGTCCGTGCTGGGCTTTTTTAAAAAAGGCAAGTTCGTTTCAGCCTTTAACCGCATAATGTTTTCTTATACGCTGGCTAAATATCAGAAAACAAATGAAGCGGAGCAGCGCGCATTCAGATATTATAAGGAAATGTTTAAAGGCTGTTTCGACCATTACGATGTTGCGGTGAGCTATCTTGAAAAAACGACAAATTATCTTGTTTCAGAAATAATTGACGCTGATATCAAGGTAGGATATTACCACAGTGATTATAACAAGCTGAAGCTTAACAGTGAGCTTGAAAAAAATCTGATAAGAAACCTCAATTATCTTGTTACGGTTTCAGATAATTGCGCAGAAATATTAAAAGAATCCCTGCCGGAGTATTCGGACAGAGTCAGAGTTATTGAGAATATTATTTCAAGAAAAGCACTCCTTGAGCAGGCAATAGAGGAAAATCCGTTCAATGATGATTTTAACGGTATCAGGATAGTTACGGCCGGAAGAGTATCTCCAGAAAAGGGTCCAGATATTGCAGTAGAAACCTGTCGCATTCTTAGAGAAAAGGGTTATGATATCAGATGGCATTTAGTCGGTAAGATTGATAATGAAACGGCAGTTTCACTTGCCCGTGAATATGGTCTTTCGGAAAGTATTATTTTTGAAGGACTGCAGACTAATCCTTATAAATTTATGTGTAACTGCGATATTTACGTTCAGCCTTCAAGGTTTGAGGGCAAAAGCATTGCAATAGAAGAGGCAAAGGCTCTTGGCAGACCTGTTGTTACATCAGCATTTACAACAGCTTTTTCACAGATTGAACAGAACAAGACCGGTATAGTTGCAGATGAAATTTCAGCAGAAGCAATAGCGGAAAAAATCGAACTTTTGATTAACGATAAAGAATTGTACGGCGAAATAAAACGAAATCTTGAAAATTATCAATCAAATGAAGACGAAATTCTGAAGTTAGAAAAAATATTTGATGAAGAAGATGATTTGCATTGAGACCGATTAAAGAAATTCTTTCCGAAGAGTTTTGGAATATTGCGTTCAGAGAAACTGAAGAAAATGATTTTGCATTTATAAATAAGAACAGAACGTTTAATCCCTTGCGGGAAAGCAAGCGTTACTGGTATGCAGATCCTTTTTTGTTCAGATATAAAGAAGAAATCTGGCTGTTTGTAGAGGCTTTTGACAATAAGACGGAAAAAGGTGTTATCGCCTGTATGAAATATGAGAACGGCGACTTTTCAAATCCCGAAGTTGTGTTGGAAGAAAATTTCCACTTGTCATATCCTTATATTTATGAAGAAAACGGCGAAGTTTATATGATGCCTGAAACGATGGAGGAGGGCTGCATACAGATATACAAAGCAGAAGATTTTCCTAAAAAATGGGTAAAACATAAAACTCTTATCAAGCTTGAAAATGCGGTTGATACAGTCATTTGCAGTGATAAACTTATAACATCGGTTGTAACTGATAGCTATGAAAAAAGAGTCGATGCAGATGTTTACGATATCAACACGGGAAAATATATTCAATCATTGCATAAAAACAGTCAGCACGCACGTGGCGCAGGAAAAATATTTTTTGCAGAAGGCAAAAATATAAGACCCGCTCAGGATTGTACAAACGGAGTGTACGGAGCCGGCCTTGTTTTTTACAGTATAGAAGAAAAAGAAGGAAGCTTTAGTGAAGAACAGGTTTATACTCTCGTTCCTGAAGATTTTAACGTCAGAAACAAGAGCGTTGATGGTGTACACACTTATGCGAGATCAGGTAATTTAGAAATCCTTGATTTTAAATGCAAAAGATTTAACCTCAGGAGGATTTTATGGATAATACAGAAAAAACTCTGATTGAGAATTATGCCGTCGTAATCGGCGATTGGCATTTTAATTCTTTAGGTCTTATAAGAAGTCTGGGTGAGAAAAACATACCTGTTATCTATATAAATCTTTCTGAAGGCGGTTACGGCGAGAGCAGCCGATACACGCTTGAAACTTACCACTCAGGCGAAGAAGAGAATGAGATTGTTGATACCCTTCTGAAAGTTATTGAAGAAAATAAAGGGAAACCCGTTGTCTTCACAGCTTGCGATAAGGCGGCGATTGCATTGGATAATCGTTATGAAGATTTAAAGAATAAATGTTTTTTACCTAACCTTAAAGGAAAAGCCGCTGAATATATGAACAAGGAGAATATGTGCAGAGCTGCAAAAGATGTGGGGTTTATTGTTCCTGAAACAGTGACGGTAGATTTTGATGAAAACTTCAAAGAAAGGGTTAAGAATTTCGGGTTCCCGTGTATCCTTAAGCCTGTTCTGAGCATTGAAGGCAAAAAATCGGACATACAGATTTGCACCAATGCAGAGGATCTGGAAAAGGTTTGTGATTTTCTGTCAGAATCAGAGGAGAATTATTCAAGGGTATTGATTCAGAAGTTCATCGACGGCAAAAAAAAGAAAATGATGGAGTACGGTGGATGTAAAGTAGTGGGTAAACCTGTTCAGGTATACGGTCAGCTTGAAAAATCAAGAGAATACCCGATAGATAAAGGTAGTACGAGCTATGCTGTTATAAAAAAAGAAATAACACATTTTGAAAAATATGTTCTTGACAGAATGCTTGAAGACGTCGGGTATGAAGGCCTTTTTGATCTTGAAATTCTGCTTGTTGATGATGTGCCGTATTTTATTGAAATTAATTTCAGAAACGGTGCAATCGCTTATGCTTTCACAAAAGCAGGTTTCAATATTCCGTATATCTGGTACAATTCTGTTCTCGGAAAAGATTTCAGTGAGCCTGAAATAAAGGAAACTGTTCTGATGTGTGAAAGGGACGACCTCAATCATGTCATTGATAAAAATATAAGTTTGTTTAAGTGGCTTGGAGATGTCAGAAAAACGGATGTTTTTATGATTTATAACAAAGAAGATCCGCAACCGTTTATCAATGCTTATAATAAAGCTGTCAACACAGCTTTTTCAATAATTTCAAAAGTTTAACTGGAGGGTTTTATGATCAGAGAAATAAGATCTGCTGTCCTGCACAATACTTTCAAAGCTTTCATTTCTGCAGAAACCGCAATCAAAAAAATGGGCGGCGGAAAGCTTGTAAGCAATATTTTTGATGTTGAGCCGAAGTATGTCGGCAGCAGCGTCAGAATTCTTAAGGAAACTGACGATACTACCTACATCGCAAAGTACGATGCAAAGGGCAGAATTGATAATAATAATTTCAAAATTATGGTTACAACAGACCTTCATTTATGGGATGAGAAGCCTCTCATAAACAAATCGCTTGATATGCTTGCCCGTCATCTTGCGGCTGAAAAACCCGACCTTCTTCTTATCACGGGTGATGCAATCCTTACCGATTACCAGCAGCTTGACTGCATCCAGTTCGGAAAGTTTATGGAAAAAGCAGGTATCTACTGGGCATACTGCTTTGGCAATCACGAGGCGAGAGCCGAGAAGGAATTTCATAAATACTTTATGCTCAAAAATATCGAAAGCTTCCCGCACTGCCTTTCAAAGTTCGGAGATCCAGAACTTTTCGGATTCGGAAACTTTAAGATTAACATTATGAATTCCGACAATTCAATCAAGCAGAGTATCTTTATGTTCGATTCGGGTCGTGATATGGAGCCTGAACACAATGTTGCTCACGGACTTCCTGCTGATATGGAAGGCTATGATTTCATCAAGCAGGGTCAGATTGATTGGTACAAAAACAGTATCAAGGAGCTTGAGGCTGAACACGGAAAGTTCAAGTCAATGGTGCTTATGCATATTCCTATCAAGGAGTATGAGGAAGTTTTTGATTATGTAGAGGATAATAAATACACACCGTCAGGAAAGGCTGAAATTGTCTACGGCTGGCAGTATGAAACTGTTGGCTCATCGCCGTATAACAGCGGCCTTTTCAAAGCTATCAAGGAGCTTGGAAGCACTCAGGCTGTCTTTTCAGGACACGACCATATGAACGATTTCTGCGCGATTTACGACGGAATTTACCTTGTTTATGCACAGTGTAACGGATACAATACATACACAATGGGCGATAATTTAGGCTGGCCTGAAGAAAAATGGGTTCAGGGCGTTACAGTGGTTAACGTTGCGAAGGACGGCTCACTTACATTCAGACAAAGATTTAACAGAGACTACCTGTAGAGTATCGTCAACAATCCGAACCTACCCGAAAACGAGCCTTTTCAGCGCTTTTCGATGTTTCGGATTTGAAAGGCGTCAGCCTGTCGGCATCCTCAGCAACCAAAAATCATCTGAAAATTCTCAGCTTTCGGGTCGAGTTTTTTGACAATCCAAGGAAACAACGGCAAATCTTTGAAGATTTACCGGTATTTAAATATAAAAGTGGCGGAAAAATCTGAAAAATACGGTTCGGGTTATTGCCGACACTCTAAAGAAAGGAAAGGTGCGAAGTGAAACCTTATATCTTAAAACCACACCTTACAAGAAAAATTACATTTATGAAAAAGGACGATGCCCGTGTACCGCAGGCTCTTTTTGAGACTGTGAATGTGGCTCCCGACCTTAAGGGCTTCCCGTATCCTCTTCCGTCAAAGAAGAGTGACTACACCTGCTTTGCTGAGGGCGATAACGGTGTAATCTGGTACGGTGCAAAAACAGGTCTTACACGTTACGATGCAAAGGCTGAACGTCCCGAAGACATTATTATGTTCTTCAGCGCGCACAAGCATCTTGATGATGATGAAGTTAAGGCAATCCTTCCCGAAGGCAATAATGTCTGGGTTCTCAACGGAGAGGACAGCGTTTCTTACATCGAAATGATTATGCTCACTTGCGAAGAGAGGGGCGACCTTCTTCGTGAAGAGTCACACAAGTATGTTATGCGCCGCGGCATGATCTGCCATATGAATACAACAGAGCCGAAGAATATTGAAACAGCTCTCGGCTATACTTCCTGCGACAACGACGGTACATTTACCGCTGACCATTTCGTTGGTGAAGTTTTCAGATATGCTGTTCTCAAGCGTGAACTCGGTGCTGACCACCCCAAGACAATCGAAGCAAGAAAGTTTGCAACGCTTACTTCGGAAGCAATGCTTCTTCTTACATATGTTCACGGAAGAGAAGAAGGCTTTATCGCCCGTTCATACCATGTTTCAGGTGAGCCTCTTCCCGATGACGGTCATTTCTACCAGTGGAACGGTGATGTTGCAATCTGCGCAGAGACATCCGAGTCTTTACACACAGGCAGAGTCGGCGAGCAGGTGCCCTGCACACACCCGATTCCTGACAGACTTGCTAAGCTTTACCGTGACCTCGGTTATACTGAAAACGATCTTTGCTATAAAGCAGATACGAGCAGTGATGAGGTAACAAACCACTTCCTGCACTACCGCCTTGCTCACGATATTCTCGGACCGGACGATCCCGAGCTTGATGAGCTTATCAAGGATTCCTGCCGCAGAACAATGACTCACATAATCAACGGTAAGTTCGAATTCCTTGAGCATTCAGGTAAGCCGACAACATGGGCAAAATGGAGCAAACGCTATTTTGCACAGGCAGGCTCAGGTTATGTTGACGCACCGCTTAACGCAGCAGAGCTTCTTATGTACCTCAAGGTTACAATGCACGTAACGGGCGAGGAAGGTCTTTGGAAAGAAACTTACGATGCACTTATTGCTGACGGTTACGCAGAGCTTTCAACAAAGCACTTTGACCGCTTCTTCCACGGTGCAATGAGCGTTGGTGCATCGCCTGAAGAAGACCTTATGTACGGCGACAACCTTCTTGCTCTTGCAACATTCTGGATGCTTTGTACACTTGAAGAGGATGAAGAACTTCTCTCAATTTACCGCAGTTCGTTCAAGTCCTGGTCGAGCACACTTCTCCGTGAGGTACAGCCGGGTTATGCATTCCCGATGCTCGCAGGTTGTCCTGATATCGAACTTGATTTTGAAAGAATGGCAGACTGGTTCTACCGTCACGAAATCACTCGTCACGCGGCACTTGTACGTCTTGAACGTCACGATGTGCCCGTCAAGAGACTTCGTCACGGTGCAGATGTTGATAAAGAAATGTCAGTTCTTCTTATGCCGGACGAGCGTTCAACTGAAAAATTCGACCGTAATCCGTTCCAGTATCTCATAAGAAATGATTCAAGAAACTCTCATTTTGAGGGCTGCTACCCGTATACATTCGCTTATTGGACAGGCAGATACTACGGCTTTATTGCAGAGGAGGGACAGAAATGAGCAAGATTGCAGTTTTAAACGAATTCAGCATCGAAGCAGTCAGAGATGCACTTCAGAAGCTTGACGATTTCAAAAAGCTTATCGTAAACGGTCTTACAGCCTTTGAACTTAACGAGCTTGAAAAGATTGACCCTATCCTTTTTGAGGCTGTTGCAAAGCAGATTGAAAACGACAGATGGTACCCGTCAGTAGGTATGTGGATGCCTGATGACAACGATATGTCAGAAGAAAAGCTCATCCGCAACGTGCTTTACTCAACGACATACTTCAAAGAGAAGTTTGACAAGGAATACAGAGTTTTCCAGGGTGCAAAGGTTTATAACGATGCTTTCGCTCAGGTAATCTACACAGCGAACTTTGACGCCTGCGTGCTTGACAGCGAAACAGAAACTTACTGGCTTGACAACGCGGCATATACAAGAACACTCGTTTACTCAGGTCTTGAAAAGGTTGATATCAACGATATCGATGACGACTTTATCAAGGCAAATGATTTTGAATCGGTCGAAGACGAAGTTCTTGCTGTTTATCAGACAGACCTTGATCTTAAGAGCGTTAAACAACCCGTATATACAGGTGAGGCAACAGATGCCGAAAAGCTTCTTCTTGAGGCAGAGGCAATCTGTGTTCAGGAAGGCAGAAAGAATCAGGACGAGATTCAGAACTGCTGGATTGCTCTGTTTATGGGTGACGATGATGTTGCAAAAAGTGTTGCAGAAACAATCATCGGCGACAGTAAAGTTGATTATGATTTCATCAGGTTCAACAGCGATGAGGTTAAGGTTTATGCAATTAAGTACGCCGAAGACCTCAGCGGTGATGTCGTTATCCGCATCAAGGAAACTGCAGGTAAGGAAAAGGCTCTCACTGTAATGTGCGACGCAATCGATGCAGGCTTCCGTTGCGAAATCCTCCCGTATGAGCTTCAGACCTTCAGAGTGAACGCCGAAGGCTTTGTTGAAGAAACACCGATTTCTGAATAAGTTTAAAGAAGAATTAAAAAATCAGGGCAGGTATGATGCGAACATACCAACCCTGATTTTTTGTTTAATTGAACAGCTATATTGTCTTTTGCAAGATGCCAACAAATTCGGGCTTGTCGGGGTGAATATTCAATCCGCATCGTAGGGGCGACCATCGGTCGTCCGCGGATTTTCTGCGTAATTCAACGGACGCGCAATGCGCGCCCCTACGAACCCTGTTTTAGTCAACTACGTAGGGACGGGCG
>JAZNPE010000029.1:0-46295 GCA_045589535.1 Acutalibacteraceae bacterium
GGTTCGTAAGAGCAATAACGGTCAGTCCGTTTTCTTTTGCAAGCTGAGCCATATCAACACAGACACCGTTTCTGCCCGAGTTGGAAATGATAACTATAACGTCATTTTCTTTCATTGAATAGTCGCTGAAAAGCTTGTCCGCATATCCCTCAAGTCTTTCAAACTCTGTACTTTTTGAAGCTGAAATATGAAGCATAAGATCTTCTTCAAAAACGGGCTGGATTTTAACAAGTCCGCCTGCTCTGTAAAAAAGCTCCTCTGCAAGCATATGCGAATGACCTGTACCGAAGAGGAAAATGTTTCTGCCGTTTTCAAGTGCGACGGCAA
This sequence comes from Acutalibacteraceae bacterium, assembly GCA_045589535.1. Classification (GTDB taxonomy): domain Bacteria; phylum Bacillota; class Clostridia; order Oscillospirales; family Acutalibacteraceae; genus CAG-488. The sequence continues at coordinate 328 of JAZNPE010000029.1, forward strand.
AAGCTTCGCCGGCCTTTTCAATCGAATCAAGCTGTTTTTCTCTTATTTCGTCAAGAACACGTGAAAGGTTATCAAGATATTCAATATGTTTTTTCATAATTATTCTCCGTCCGTTTTTATCGCCGCAAAAACAGCACCGTATACGGGTGCATATTCAAGCACGTTGATTTTTGTTTCGGGAAATCTTTCGCTGATGATTGAAGAAAACAAGGTTCTGAATTCTTCGTAGTTTTCAAAAATTCCACCCCAAAGACCGAGGGGAGTACCCGACGGCATCTTTCGGAGTAAAGCAGAAACAGTGTCTGCAAGAAGCTTTGCGTGTTTTTCAACAATACCGTTTGCAACCGCATCGTTTTCCGCACATCTGAAAATTACGGGAGCAAGCTTTGCAATTTCACTTCGCGGCAACGGCGGGTCGTAGAAAATATCGATGAGATTCATCATATCGTCAACCTGATAATACTCCTTGATTGCATCTGTAAGAAGTGTTTCGGGGGCACTGCCCTCATAACCGCAGATTGCTGCCCTGAGTGCATCGATTGCGATTGCATAGCCCGAACCTTCATCACCGAGGATGTAACCCCAACCGCCCGTGTGGATGATTTCGCCGTCGGGAAGTCTGCCGACTGCCATTGAGCCTGTTCCGCTGATGACCATAGCTGCCGCACCGTCGCAGCGCATGGCTTCAAGTCCGATGTAAACATCGCTGTCCATTGTGATTTTATCGCAGTCAATAATTCCGTCGCAGAGCTTTTTGGTGAATTCATCGTCAGCTCTTTCTGCAATTGCAGACATTCCGATAAACGCGGCACTGAGTTTGATATCCTTGCCGTCAAACGCACCGTCAACAGTAGCTTTGAGGTTTTTTCTTGCCTCTTCCATTCCGACGGAATTGAAGTTGATGCTTTCACCTACAAATCGGGAAACAAGATTCAGTTTTTCATCGCAGATGATGGCTGTTGTTTTTGAACCGCCGCCGTCTATTCCGAGATAATACTTCATAAAGCTACCTCCAGCCTAACATTTCAAACCGAAAGCTACGTCGTCACCGCACTGTTCAAGGAAGTCAAAACCGTATTTGTTGTAAAATCCCTGACCTTTTTCGTTCTGTGAACCAACTGTCAGCATAACACCGCGCACACCTTTTTCGTGGAGATGGTTCTTAAGCGTATCTACAAGCATATGTCCGATACCCTTGCGGTGATATTCGGGAAGTACATCGATGTGCAGGTGAGCAGGGTAGTCGTTTTTATATTTCTCCTGAAGCTTGAAAGATGCTTCGGCTCCCTTTCTTGCATTGTCGCCCCATACTACAAGGTTTTCGTCAAGACGCGGTACATAATCGCGAAGGAAAACTTCACGGAAGTTATCAAAGTTTTCCGTGCAGATAATGTAAGCAATTGCTTTGTCGTTTTCATCAACGCAAACAAAACAGTTGTGTCCTTCGTTTTCAATGTAGTAATTGCAGTATGTTGTGAGGATAAAATGTGCTTCATCGGGCGTCATTTGACAGGGTCCTTCGCTGTTAAGACAGACAAAACGCACATTTTCCTTGTCTTTTTCTTCAAAAGGTCTTATAATCATATTGTAATCTCCTATATTAGAAAATACTTTCGATAAAATCTTAACATTAAATTTAATAAAAATCAACTTTCGGAGGTTTGTTTATGATAAAAAAATTTGTTATGCCTGATTTTCTTCAGAATATTGATGCACAAATCACGGTGACGGAGAAGAAAGACAGAAGTGTCTGCTACTGCGAAAAAACTCAGAGAGTAACTGACGAGAAATATATTCTTAAGGTTTCGGAAGATAAGACAATAGAAATCGAATGTTCGGGCGCAAAAAGCCTTTTTTACGCTCTGATTGATATAAAAAACAGAATTGATAACGGAACTCTTACTGAGGGTAAGTATATCTGTGCGCCGTCTTTTAAAGTCAGAGGTTATATCGAAGGCTTTTACGGTATTCCGTGGAGCCACGAAAAAAGAAAGTCTGTTATGCTTCTTATGGCAAAAAACAGGATGAATACCGTTTACTATGCACCGAAGGATGACGACTATCACAGAGAACTCTGGCGTGACCTTTATCCTGAGGCTGACCTCGCAAGGCTTAAGGAGCTTGTTGACCTTGCAAAGAGCTGTTATATGGATTTTTATTGGTGTATCGCACCGGGTCTTTCAATGGAATATTCATCCGAAGCTGAGTTTGAAGCCCTGATTGCAAAAACAAAACAGCTTTATTCAATCGGTGTCCGTAATTTCGGTTTGCTTCTTGATGACATTGAAGAAGAACTTGCTTTTGAAAGCGACAAGGCGATGTACGGTGAAACAGTGAATGCACACATCGCTCTTGTTGAAAAGTACCACAGTACTCTTCTTGAAATGGATTCAGCGAATAGACTCACCGTTTGCCCTACTCTCTATAACGGTAAGGGCGATGAATATTACATATCAAAATTGGGACAGAATATTTCTCCGCTTATCTCACTTTTCTGGACAGGTAAGGATATCTGCTCAAGAGAGCTTCGCAGTGCTGATGCAATAAAATTTATTGAGGGTACTAACCACAAGCCGCTTTACTGGGACAATTATCCTGTAAACGATATGGCTATGTTCAACGAAATGCACATCTCGCCTATAATCAACCGCGATGCTGATTTGTGGAAGTACTCAGAGGGTATAATTTCCAACTGTATGGAATATGCCGAGTGCTCAAAGATTCCGCTTATAACCTTTGCGTACTATCTCTGGGACAGCGAAGGCTATAATCCCGATGAATCCTGGATGAATGCAATCGAGCAGGTTGTAGGCAAGGAAAACGCTGAAAAGTTTGCAGTTTTTGCAGACCATCTGTATATTTCCTGCCTTAAGGACGAACCGTCAAGGAGAATGAAAAAGCACTTTGCTGAAGTTTTACGCCTTCTTAAAACAGGTGAAAGCGAAAAAGCAATCGAGCTTGCTGAAGAATATATCGCAAAGATGAAAGAAACAAGCGATTATCTCCGTCAGAATTTGCCGATATGCAATGAACTCACAAAATGGAGCGAAAAATTCTTCGTTGCATGTGAGATTTTCGAAAGGCTTATGGCAACTCTGAAAAACAAAACAGAAGAAAATGTAAACGCACTTTATGAAGTTATTGACAGGTTTAATTCAATGCCTGTCAAGCTTTCCGAAGAGATGAATATGAAGCTATTCCTCGGAATAATGTTCGGAATATAAATTTCAGCTTATTTCAGGAACAGTTTTAAAAGGTGATTTTATGAATCCTTATGTAATAATCGGTATAATGATTGCGGTTGACTTGATTATGCTACCGTTTATAATCAAAAAAATGCTCAAAAAAGACGGAAAGAACAGGGGCTTGAAAATCGTTGCGATGATTGTTGCTTTTATTGCAGTTGAAACAGTCTGCTCTGTTGTTTATATAAATTCAAACACGTATTTTGACCGTTTTGGAAACCGATATGAAGCGGTTGAGAGTGTGAGGTATTACGACAGGGACGAAAATCAGTACGTAATAACAAAAGACCCGTCAGGACGAGAATATTTTACCTCGCTTAACGGAAAATTTATGCGAATTGCAGAAATTACTTATATCGACGAAGAAGGATATCTTTACTTCGATCTCGACAAAGAACTTGTGAAACATACGGATAATAAGTACGCTTACTTTGATGAAAGCGGAAAGCTTTACTATCCGTTTGATACGGTGGAATGGAAATCAAATGGCAGAATGTCGTTCAAATAAAGCTGTTCTAAGGATATTAATTATTAAAAACCGTTGACATTTATCATTGTCAATGTTAAAATTTTTGTAATAAGAAACAGAATATGGTTGAATGATGGAGGCGCGGCTAATACGATTACCTCTCAAAGGTAAGGCAACGCAGAGAGTGAAAAGATTGACCGCCGAAGCAAAAGGGAAATGCCTTTTGAACTTTTGCTGGGACGTTGCAGAATATGTAACGTACTGTCACGGTTGTGGAGTGCTATCAATAAAGTCTTCGGACATGGTTGGTGATCTTGCTCAACCATGTCCTTTTTCTTTAAATTTAATGGAGGGTTTATACTATGTCAAAAACAAAGAAAATTGTCTTGGCTGTAGTCGCAGTTGCAATTGTTGCTCTTCTTGCATTTGCAGCTTTCAACGGCGGTCATCTTGCAACAGCAGCTTGTGTTGACTGTGGTGGTGCAGGTATTGTCGATGAAGCAGCTTGCGAAACCTGTGGCGGCGAAGGCAATGTACAGGCATCATGGTGGGCACTTGTTCCGCCGATTATTGCTATCGGTCTTGCACTTATCACAAAGGAAGTTTACAGCTCATTGTTCATCGGTATCGTTGCCGGTGCAATCCTCGGTTCAAACTTCAAATTTACAGGCACAATGGATCTTATCACAAACAACGGTTTGATTGATGCGGTTTCAGGTACAGCAGGTATCTTTATTTTCCTTGTTGTTCTTGGTGTTATCGTTGCTCTTATCAATAAGTCAGGCGGTTCTGCTGCTTTTGGTGCATGGGCAGAAAAGCACATCAAGTCAAGAGTAGGCGCAATGCTTGCAACCTTCGTTCTTGGTGTTCTTATTTTCATCGATGACTACTTCAACTGTCTTACAGTCGGCTCAGTTATGCGTCCCGTTACAGACAGCAAGAAGGTTTCACGTGCGAAGCTTTCTTACCTTATCGATGCAACAGCAGCTCCGATCTGTATGATTGCACCTATTTCTTCATGGGCAGCAGCAGTTGCTTCTTATGCTCCTGAAGGACAGGGTCTTTCACTTTTCATTAAGGCAATTCCGTACAACTTCTATTCACTTCTTACACTTGTTTTCATCGTTTTAATCAGCCTTATGAAGTTTGATTACGGCCCGATGAGAATTCACGAAGTAAATGCAAAGCTCAAGGGCGACCTTTACACAGCAGGCGACAAGGCAGAAGTTGCTGACGAAGGTCATTCTGCAAAGGGTAAGGTTATTGACCTTGTTCTTCCTATTCTTGTTCTTATCGTTGCTTGCGTATTTGCTCTTGTTTATAACGGTGGTATCCTTGACGGTGCAAACTTCATCGATGCGTTCTCAAACACAGATGCAACTGTCGGTCTTCCCTGGGGTAGCCTTATTGCTCTTGTATTCGCTATTGCTTACTTCTGCATCCGTAAGGTTGTTACATTCAAGGAAGCTATGGAAGCTATTCCCAAGGGCTTTATCGCAATGGTTCCCGCTATCCTTATTCTTACATTCGCAACAGCTCTTAAGAATATGACAGGCGTTCTCGGTGCAAAGCCGTTTGTTAACGAAGTTATGAGCAATGTTCCTGATGGTCTTGCAAGCTTCATTCCTGCAATCGTATTCCTTGTTGCTTGCTTCATTTCTTTCGCAACAGGTACATCATGGGGTACATTCGGTATCCTTATTCCGATTGTTATCACAATCTTCGATGCAGGCGATCCGCTTCAGATCGTTGCAATGTCAGCTTGTCTTGCAGGTTCAGTCTGCGGTGACCACTGCTCACCGATTTCTGATACAACAATCATGTCATCAGCAGGCGGTCAGTGTAACCACCTTAACCACGTTTCAACTCAGCTTCCGTATGCGATTTCAGTTGCAGCTATCTCATTCGTAATGTACATCCTTGCAGGTTTTGTACAGAACGCTGCAATCGTGCTTCCTGTTGGCATTGCTGTAACAGCTGTTTTCCTCTTCCTTATGAAGATGGTTATGGTAAAGAAATACGGCAAAGAAAACGTATAATTTCTGAATTTTTAAGACCTCGGGTTCTCCGGGGTCTTATTATTTTGTAAAGAAATTGTAAATTGATTGAGATAAGAGAAAAAAATGTGTTTTTACTCTTGTAAAAATCTTTCAAATAGTTTAAAATACATATGTTATGCCGTACCCTGCGGCGAAAACATAAGTAAAGGATGAAAATTATGGCTATCGAAAAGTCAAAGGCTGAGCAGTACCGTGACGAACGTAAGGCACGTATTGCAGAGGCAGCAAAGAAAAATGCAAAGGATATGCAGAAGAAAAATGCAACAAAGAAGGTTGTGAAGAAGGTTGTTGCAATCGTTCTTGCAGTTGCAATTGTTCTTGGTGCAGTAGCAGTTGCTCTTAACTACTACGGTGTTTGGGACAGAACCTTCAGAGCAGGTTATGTAGGTGCTGAGGACAAGTTCTCAATGGCTGAGTATGAGTATCATTACTGGGCAACCTATAACACATTGATGAACCAAGTTTCTAACCAGTACTCAACAGGCATCAATTATAACTACGATACAAGCCTTCCCCCCGATAAGCAGACATCAACTGCTGAAGATGAGAAGGGTAACCCGATTTCCTGGGTTGAGTTTATTCGTAAGCAGACACTTGACGATATTAAGCGTTATAACATCTATTATAACGAAGCTGTTAAGATGGGTCTCGGCGAGCTTACAGCTGCAGATCAGAAGCAGATCGATGAAACAGTTAACAGCCTCCGTGAGCAGGCTTCAGGTTCATCAACAGAAGGCTCAACACAGCCGAAATACACACTCAATGCTTACCTTCGTATGAACTTTGGCGAATATATGAACGAAAGCTTCCTTCGTAAGATTATGGAGAAGGAAATTATCGCTCAGAAGTATCTTGAAGCAAGACTTAAGGAAATCGCAGCTTCATATGACCAGAAGGATATCGACGCTGAGTATAACAAGGATAAGAGCTCTTTTGACCTTGTTGACTTCCGTTTGTATGCGTTCTCAAAGACAACTCTTACAGCTGAAACAGGCGAATCAAAGACAGCACTTGAAAAGCGTCAGAAGGAAGCTGACGAAAAGGTTAAGAAGGATGCAGATGCATTCCTTGCAGCAGTTACAGACGAAGCTACATTCCTTGCAAAAGCAAAGGATCTTAATAAGGATAACAAGGAATACGACGAAGATTCAGCAACTAACGGCAGCAGTACACTTAAGTCAGAAGCAACAAACATTTCAAAGGATCTTGGCGAGTGGGCATTCAATGCCGACACAAAGGTTAACGATAAGAAGATCTTCACATCAGCTGACGGTTCAAAGTATTATGTAGCTCTTCTTACAGCTAAGCCGTATCAGGTTGAAACTGTAAGCGTACGTCATATCCTTTTCTCAAACTCAGATGCACAGACAGGCGAAAAGCTTTCAGCTGATGAGATTGCACAGAAGGAAAAGGATGCAAAGGCTGTTCTTGACGAGTGGTCAAAGGGCGACAAGACAGAAGACAGCTTTGCAGCTCTTGCAACAGAGCATACAGAAGACACCGGTTCTGCACAGTCGGGCGGTCTTTATGCAAACGTTCGTCCGGGCCGTATGGTTCCTGAGTTTGATCAGTGGATCTTCGACAAGAACCGTAAGGCAGGCGACACAGAAATCGTTGAAACAGTTTACGGTTACCACGTAATGTACTTCGTTTCTAATGACGGCAAGTACTACGATGCAACAATCAGAAATTCAAAGGCACAGATTGACCTTCAGGCAGAGCTTGATGAGCTCTTCAAGGCAGATGACTATAAGCTTACTTACGGTCCGCGTACAGTTGAATATGCAGAGAAGAAGTTGAACGAAAGAATTGCAACAATCATCGCACAGCAGGCAGCTCAGCAGTCATACGCACCGCAGTATTAATTCAAAACAAAAGACCGAGGTTTTAACCTCGGTCTTAGTTTTTTTAAGCTTCTTTAAAGTGAACCATAAAGTTCATTCCGCCGTTGATGTCGCCGCCGATTGTGAGGTTGACACCTGCATTCATAAGCAGTGCACCTGAATAAATTTCACCGTCGGCTTCGTTGACATACATCTTATTTTCGTCAAGACCCTTGAGTCTCACGTTAAGGAAGTTGTGCGGAGTACGGTTTTTGATAACAACGGTAAGCAGTGTTTCACTCTTGTCCTTGGACACGAATGACCACGCACACTTGAATTCATCCTCCGTCGGAGCAATGATTCTGTAAAGGTCACCGTAGTGAGTAAGGTCGTAGTATTTATGATAAAGAGCAGAAGTCTTTTTAACAATTTCCTTGTCTTCCTCGGTGAGGTGCTTCGGGTCAAGCTCGTAACCGAAGGTACCCCAGAGTGCAACGGCTGCTTTTGTTTCAAGTCCTGTTCGGTTGCAGGCTGAAACGTGAGCACCCATACTTGAAGCCGGATAGCACATCGATGTGCCGAACTGAATTCTCAGTCTTTCAATCGGGTCGGTGTTGTCCGAACACCATGTCTGCGGCATATAGTAAAGAATACCCGGGTCGTATCTTCCGCCGCCGCCGGCACAGCTTTCAAAGAGAATGTCAGGGAATGCGGAGGTAATTCTGTCCATAAGCTCGTATGTGCCGAGGATGAATCTGTGGAAGAATTCCTTCTGATGCTTCTTGTCAAGTCCCATTGAGGCAGGCTCGGAAATCGGACGGTTGTAGTCCCATTTAAGGTAAGCAATATTGTTTTTGGAAAGAACTTCGTACATCTGGTTGAAGATGTTGTCACGAACGTCCTGTCTTGTCATATCGATAACATATTGCTGTCTTGCAGGAGAGATATCTCTTCCTTCAACGTGAACGCACCAGTCGGGATGTGCTCTGTAAATATCGGAATCGGGAGAAATCATTTCAGGCTCATACCAGATGCCGAACTCCATACCCTCAGCGTTTACTCTTTCAATAAGCTTTGAAAGCGGGCCGTTGAGCTTTTCTTCGTTTACGTACCAGTCGCCGAGAGATGAATCGTCGCGGTTACGTACACCGAACCAACCGTCGTCCATAACAAGAAGCTCGCAACCGAGTTCCTTTGCCTGCTTTGCATAGCGGACGAGCGTTTCATCGTCAAAGTCAAAGCCTGAGCCTTCCCAGCTGTTGATAAGAAGCGGACGTTTTTTCTTTTTCCACGTACCGCGGATAAGGTTGTTTGCATAAAAATCGTGGAAGGTACGGCTCATACCGCCAAGTCCGTTCGGTGAGTATGCCATAACAGCCTCGGGTGCCTGAAATTCCTCGCCGGGTTCAAGATACCAGTTGAAATCAATCGGATTGATACCCATAACAAGGCGTGTGCAGTCCATATAATCTGTTTCAATATCAATTGCAAAGTTTCCGCTGTAAACAAAGTTGAAGCCGAATGCATCGCCGTAATCTTCGCCGCCTTTGTCGTCAACAAGCGCAACAAACGGGTTGTGATTGTGGCTTGATGAGCCTCGCTTACTTGCGATGGACTGGATTCCGTGTGCAAGATGGCGTGTCTGTACGGTTCTTTCTCTTAACCATGTGCCGTAAAGATTTATCATGTTATAGCTCATGGAGGGGAAATTTACACAGCAGCTTGCAACTTTTTCAATGTCAAAAGCCTCATTTCCCGTGTTTTCTATCTTGACACTTTGCGTAATTATGCTATGATTTTTAAAAGCGGTGAAACAAAGAGTGACCTTTGCACCTGTGAATTTATCAATAGTGATAATTTCAAGTGTATCTGCCTCGTCGTCAGAGTTGCAATATGTTGCAGGAAGACCCTTGAGCTTCGGCTTACCGCTGTAAATCTTATGGTCAAGGTATCTTATATCTGTTGTCGCTCTGCCTTCGCTGTCCCTGATTGCAAGTGCGGCAAGACGGAAATCGCCGTTGCCGTTGCAGGAATAAGCCATCGGCTGAATGTCCATAGAGAAGGACCAGTTATCAGCAGTTGATGCTGTCAGGGGAGATATTGAAGCGAATCCGCCTCTGTAAGCTGTTGAAACAAGATTGGTGTCGGGAATTTTCTTCCCGTAGTAAAGCTGAACAAGAAAATCGCCATCGAAAATACCAATCGCATAAGTTGATTCAAGCGAATCGATTTTAAAAATTTTACGTTCTTTATCAAATGTAATCGGCATAAAAACATCCTTTCTCAGGTGAAACCACCTGAAAAGATTTTAGCATACATATGTATTGACAGTCAATGTAATTTGTAAAGGATTTTTAGGTTATGGAAAAGAAAAACATTCACAAAGACCATAGACAAAGAGTACGTGCAAGATACTTCAAAGAGGGTATCGGGTCTATGGCTGACCACAATATAATAGAGTTTCTTCTTTTTTACGGTATACCTTTCAAGGACACAAACAACGTTGCCCACGGACTTATTGAAAAGTTCGGCGACCTCAACGGTGTGCTCGAAGCACCGAAAGAGGAGCTGATGAAGGTTGACGGTGTCGGTGAAAATGTAGCCGCGCTGATAAGGCTCACACACGACATTTCTCTTCTTTACAATGAAAGGAAGCAACAGCGCATCCTTGACGATACGGAAAAAGCATTTATTCCTTACATAGAAGCGAAATATTCGGGTGAAAGAAGAGAGATTGTTTATCTGCTTTGCCTTGATGCAAACGGAAAGCTTCAGCGTTGCATCAAGGTCTGTGACGGTTCACCCGATACCGCAGTTGTTGATACACGTACAATCGTTGAAACCGTCGTGCGTTTTGATTCGAAGAATGTTGTTCTTGCACATAATCATCCCAACGGATTTGCCGTACCGTCGTTGGCTGACGTAAAAACAACAGAAGAGTTGATTCCCGTGCTTGATGCAATCGGTGTCAATCTTGTTGACCACATCATCGTTTCTACAGACGATACCTTTTCAATGGCACAGAGCAACAAGTACGGATATTTATTTAATTAGTTTCTTCAACCTCAGCTTCTTCAACATCGAAGCTCACGCTTTTTCCGATATTTTCGTAACAGACATAGTTTCCGTTAATTTCAATTGAATCGTCTTTTTCGGTCATAACAACTTCCTGATTTATAATCTGAGCGTGTTGGGTTTCCGAACTGCTTTTAAGTGCATATTCTGTCATCGCCATGAGTTGGGCCTGAGCTTTACTCATGGTGATTTCTTTTTCTTCCTCATAATCTGTGTAAAGACGGTAATTAATCCCGAACGGCATTTCTTTCCCGTTTATTTTTAGTCTTGAACGGTGGATATAACAGTCGCCGTCCTCCTTAGGCGGAGAGATTTCCGCACCGAGAAAGAAAATTGACCAAACCTTCTTTTCCTCAGGAGTGCAAACGGTAATTTTTTTATCTGTGACACTTTTTACTTTGATGTTTGTTTTTGCAACGGCATATCCGTCGGCATCAGTGAAAAGATTTGTCTGCAGACGGCTTTCTGTAATGCCACTGATAAGAAGCTCTCCTTCAAGTACAGGTTGACCTACTTTTACGGCGGCAGAACCACGGTAAACTTCAATAATTTCAATCTGACCGTCTTTTGAAGCGACTATATTTGAAGTTCCTTGATGCGTTTCAATTTCAGGAGTTTTCATCAGTTCGCGTACTTTTATTTCTGCGGTACAGCCGCGTATGGTAACTGCTGCCCACGAAGCATTGCCAAGCTTCTGCATTGCAGCACTTTCTATCTGCGGGAATTTGAGATTATTTATCCGTTTTCCGATTTTCAGTCCCGATTCTTCAAAAGCTTCAAGAACTTCGTTGTCTGTCAGGTGCTCATTTCCCGAAACCTCAATAATCCATACGTGTCCTGTAAGAAAAACCAGAAGCAGGAAAGCAATGATAAAACCTGAAATAAGAGCTGTTCGGCGGGAGTATCGGTTAATGAAAAACGGCAGACCGTATTTACGTTTTATGTGCACATTCATAGAGCTTTTTTTTGCAGGCAAACGTATTCTGCGGAAACCCTTTGCTGTTGTTTTTGCCGACAGGATACCGTCTTTTTTGACGACATCCCAAAGTGGGATATTATTTACAGTGCAGGAGTTTATAAATCTTTCGGTGAATCCGTTTTCAGCAGTAATTTCGACACAGCCGAAAATGAAGTTGAGTATGTCTCTTGTTACCATCAGCTGCTGAACTCCACATTGACTATGAATCCTTCAACCAAAGCCTGCTCCATGGAAAGGGATTTTATTGTCAGTGAATTTCCTTCAAAGGTAACACTCTTTTTGCCGAGACTGAGAGTGATTAAGTTTTCGCTGTATTCCGAAACACCCTTGCAACCGTCAATAAGGGCACAACGGTTGGAAACGATTTCAATATATCCGCAGTTTGTGCAAACATCCTCGTCAAGCTCAAGCTTGTCGCATATGCGATGGGAAAGTGGAGTGCGGTTTTGCCGATAATCTGAAAAAGCCATAAAAACCTCCTATCATAATAAGGCGATTTCTTCTCATATATATTTACGGGTGATTCGCATGAAAAATTACAGAGTAAGGTTTGTTTTATGTTTTTTTGCAGTAATTGTTTTTATAACGGCCTTTTTCATAAGTCCAGAAACGGTGATAGGAGGGGTAAGTAACGGACTGAAGCTTTGTGCCGTATCGGTAATTCCGTCGCTTTTTCCGTTTATTGTACTTTCCGATTATCTTATTCGTTCAAAGTCTGTTGAGATGTTCGGTAGATTCCTTGAACCGATAACTAAATCAGTTTTTCGCCTGCCCGGGAGTGCGGGCTGTGCGGTAATTATGAGCCTTATCGGCGGGTATCCCGTCGGCGCAGGTATGATTGCAAAGCTTCATGAAAACGGAAATATAAGTCAGGGTCAGGCAAAAAGGATGATGCTTTTCTGCGTTAATGCAGGTCCTGCTTTTGTTATCGGCACCGTCGGAACAGTGATGCTTTCAAACCGAAAAGCAGGAATAATTCTTTATCTGTCTATGATAGTGTCCGCATTAGCGATGGGAGCTTTTTTTCGCTTTTTTGACAGCGGTACAATACAGATAAAAACAAAAAAGCCCGAATTTAAATCGGGCGTTCTGAATCAGAGTGTCACAAACGGCATAAATTCAATGTTTAATCTTTGTGGATGGGTATTGCTGTTTTCGTGTATAAATGCTTTGCTTGAAAGCTTCAGCATTTCTGACGGTATAATGATATGGATAAAGATGATAACGGAAGTGACGGGCGGTTGCATTACCGCATCAGGCAAGTATCCCGTCAGCGTGCAGGCATTGATAATGGGTTGGGCAGGACTGTCCGTTCACAGTCAGCTTTTGCCGTACATAAAAGAAACGCAGGTAAAATACCTGCATTTTCTCTTGTCACGTCTGGTTCACGGGGCATTGTCCGCTACGCTTGCAGAATTTTTGTTTTGGCTTTTTCCTTGTCAGACAAGTGTTTTTTCAACAAATACAGACGTGTTACCGCAGTTGTATTCAATTTCTGTCCCTGCGGCTGTTGCGACAGTAATCCTGGCGGTAATGCTTGCCGCAGAGATGACGGCATTGTTCAGAAATAAAAATAACGGCGAAGCATAACTTCGTCGTTATCTGTTAATTTCAGGATTATCGGTTCGTTCCAAAAGGTAATCAATAGACACGTTAAAGTAATCGGCAAGCGCAATAAGCTCGGCGTAGCCGGCTTCGCGTTCCCCGGTTTCGTATCTGCTGATTGTGTTTTGGTTCATGTTGAGTTCCATTGCTAATTTTAATTGAGATATGTTGCGGCTTTTGCGGAGTTCTTTCACCTTCATACAAATCAACCTCTTACGTTAATTATATCGAATTTGTTGTGATTTTTAAATCCCAATGTGGTATAAAGATTTGCGGGATAATGCTGTGTTTTATTATCATTATGACAAAATTGATACTATGTAGTTGTTTTTTCAATCCCTTGAAAGGAAAAGTATTATATGTTATAATAATTATGTTAAATGCATTACCATACATTAGATTACCCCGAAGGATGATGAAAATGAGGAAAAATATTATAAATTCGCAAGAAAGAACTCCTGCTTGCCGTATCTGCTCTCACGGTATACTCTCGCCCGACGGTGAAAGTGTACTCTGTGTTAAAACGGGTATAAGGCAGCTCGATTCAAGCTGCAGAAGCTTTAAATATGATCCGCTTAAAAGAGTGCCTGAACGTGCTCCGACAGCAGGCGGATTTACAAAAGAAGACTTTGAACTTTGATAATTACGGGGCGTTAACACGTCCCTTTTTCGTTAGGAGGATTTATATGTTGCGTTTTGACAGCGATTATATGGAAACTGCCCATCCGAAAATTCTTGAAAAATTTGTGCAGATAAATTTTGAAAAAAACACAAGCTACGGCTTCGATGTTTATTCCGATTCTGCGGCGGAAAAAATCCGCAAGGAATGTAACTGTGAAAAAGCGCTCGTTAAGTTTCTTGTCGGCGGTACACAGACCAACAAGGTTGCAATTGATGCTTTGATAGATTCTTACGAAGCTGTGATTGCCGCTTCGACGGGGCATATCGCTCTTCACGAAGCAGGAGCGATTGAATCCTGCGGTCATAAGGTTATAACCTTGGACGGCGATTGCGGAAAGCTTTGTGCAGAAACCGTCGAAGAATATATGGAAAATTTTCTCGCGGACGAAACCTGTGAGCATATGCCGCAGCCGGCACTTGTGTATATTTCATTCCCGACGGAATACGGAACGGTTTATTCAAAAGACGAGCTTCTTTCTTTGAAAAGTGTTTGCAAAAAATTCGAGATGAAGCTTTACATTGACGGAGCAAGGCTCGGCTACGGTCTTGCTTGCGAAGAGTGTGATTTTGACCTTGCGTTTATTGCAAGCGTCGCAGATGCATTTTACATCGGCGGGACAAAGGTCGGTGCAATGATAAGCGAAGCTCTCGTGGTTCCTGATCCGTCAGCGGTCAAAAAGCTGTTCACACAGATAAAACGTCACGGTGCTCTCCTTGCGAAAGGATGGATTGCAGGTGTGCAGTTTGATACACTTTTTACGGACGGACTGTACTTTAAAATTGCAAAAAATGCAGTTGATATGGCGAAGTATATGCGCGACGGACTGAAGAAACTCGGTTATGAGTTTCATCCTGATTCTCCCACAAACCAACAGTTTGTTATTGTGTCTGATGAAAAACTTGAATCAATCAAGGGTAAGGTCGGCTACAGCTATTGGGAAAAGACTGCAGACGGCAATAACGTAATCCGCCTTGCAACAAGCTGGGCAACCCAAAAGTCACAGATTGACGAGCTTTTTGAACTGCTGAAATAAGGTGAAATTATGATAATAATTGCTCCCGATTCCTTCAAAGGCACAATGTCTGCCGTTGAAGTGTGCGAAACGGTTAAAAGTGAATTTTTGAAAATAAAACCTGATACAGATATAAGATGTCTGCCTATTGCAGACGGCGGTGAGGGTACTGTCGATGCGTTGCTCTTTAACGGAGGAGAAAGGATTTTTGTTACCGTAAAAGATCCGTACTTTAACGATATAGAATCATTTTTCGGTATCCTGCCGGATGGTACTGCGGTTATTGAAATGGCGGCGGCAAGCGGTCTGCCCTTGGTTGGTGAAAATAGAAATCCTTTACTTACCACAACTTACGGCACAGGTCAGCTTATAAAAGCGGCACTTGATAAAGGATGCCGTGAAATTCTTATCGGCATCGGCGGTAGCGCAACGAACGACGGTGGTATAGGCTGTGCGACAGCACTCGGTGCTCGTTTTCTTGATGAAAACGGAAATGAGGTCAGCCTTAACGGTGTAGGACTTGCGGACATAAGGGAAATCGATCTCAGCGGTATTGATAAACGACTTTCAGAAGCAAAGATAAAAGTTCTTTGCGATGTCATAAGTCCTCTCTACGGTCCTGACGGTGCGGCATTTGTGTTTGCTCCGCAGAAGGGCGCCGATGAAACTGCTGTCAAGGCACTTGATAACGGACTCCGCAACCTTGCAGAAGTCGCAGAAAAAACTTTCGGGGTTGATAACTCTTCACTTGAGGGTGCAGGTGCGGCAGGCGGTCTCGGCTTTGCACTCGTCAGCTTTCTCCATGGCGAGCTTGTTAAAGGTGCTCCGACTGTACTCAGGGCTATGGGATTTGACACTCTTGTGAAAAATGCAGACCTTGTCATAACGGGAGAGGGCTGCTTTGATGAACAGTCACTGCTCGGTAAAGCTCCGTCCTGCGTTGCTGAAATGTCAGGAGATACTGAAGTTATCGCCGTTGCAGGATGCTGTAAGATTGAACTTCCCGAAAATTCAAAAATCAAGAAGGTGTACGTAACAGATAAAGAAGGAAAAAGCTTCGAAGAGTTGAAGAAATCCTGTTTTGATGACCTGAAAAAGACGGCAAAAGCAATGGCTGAAGAGTATTTTGGAAAGTAGTTTTAAACACTTTCAACATAGTTTTCCACACCTTTTGTGCATATACAGAGCTGAAAGGCGATAACAAACACAATATCTTGGATAAAAAACGGTTTTCCACACAACTTTCCACAAAACCGTGTGGAAAATCAGTCCAGAAAAATCATTCAAAAATCTTCAAAAAGTGCTTGACAAGAAGCATTCTATACTGTATAATGACTGCCTGTAAAGAAAAAAACTTTACAGGCAGTTTTTGAAAGGAGTCTTTGTTGTGAGTAAAAATCTTGATATAACTCTCTTGCTTGATTTTTACGGCGATATGCTTACGGACAAGCAGCGCAGTTTTATCAGCTATTACTACAATGATGATCTTTCTCTTTCGGAGATTGCTGCTGACGAGGGTATTACACGTCAGGGTGTGCGCGATGCAATCAAAAGGGCTGAAACCCAGCTTATTGCAATGGAAGAACGTCTCGGACTTGTTGCCCGCTTTGAAAATATGAAAATCGGTTTAAGTGAAATAATCGAATATGCCGAGGAAATCGCGATATATAACCGAAAAAACTCTCTCTCTATGGAAGTCAACGACAGCACAGCCAAAATAAAGGCTATTGCGCAGACACTTCTTGCGGAGAATTACTCTTAAAAAGGTGGTACCGCTATGGCATTTGAGGGCCTTTCAGACAGACTCGAAGCCGCGTTTCAAAGGCTGAAGAGCAAAGGTGCCTTGACGGAAGCTGATGTAAGAAGTGCGATGCGTGAGGTACGTCTTGCGTTGCTTGAAGCTGACGTTAACTACAAGGCTGCCAAGGACTTTACCGAAAAGGTTAGCCAGAGAGCCGTCGGTGAGCAGGTTATGGAAAGTCTTACACCTGCACAGATGGTTATTAAAATAGTAAATGAAGAGCTTACCGAACTCATGGGCGGAACAAAATCCCGCCTTGCGATTGCAAATCATCCGCCGACAGTTGTTATGATGTGCGGTCTTCAGGGTTCAGGTAAAACAACTCACAGTGCAAAGATTGCATTGAGACTCAAAAACGAAGGACACCGTCCTTTGCTCGTAGCCTGCGACATTTACCGTCCTGCTGCTATCAAGCAGTTGCAGGTTGTCGGTGAAAGCATCGGAGTTCCCGTTTTTGAAATGGGACAGATCAATCCTGTTGAAATTGCACGCGAGGCAATCAAGCTTGCAAAAGATCAGGGTTATGACTACGTGTTCCTTGATACTGCCGGTCGTCTTCACATTGATGAAGAGCTTATGACTGAGCTTAAGAACGTCAAGGCTGAGGTTAAGCCTCACGAAATCCTTCTTGTTGTTGACTCAATGACAGGTCAGGATGCGGTTAACGTTGCAACAAGCTTCAACGATGCTTTGGGAATCGACGGTATCGTCCTCACAAAGCGCGACGGTGATACACGAGGCGGTGCGGCACTTTCAACAAGAGCCGTTACGGGTAAGCCGATCAAGTTCGTCGGTATCGGCGAAAAGCTTACAGACCTCGACATTTTCCACCCCGACCGAATGGCTTCAAGAATCCTTGGAATGGGTGATATGCTTTCTCTTATCGAAAAGGCTGAGCAGGCTCTTGACGAAAAGAAAGCTATGGAGCTTGAAAAGAAGCTTCGCCAGAACAAGTTTGACCTCAATGACCTTATGGAACAGCTCGATCAGGTCCGTAAGATGGGTTCAATCAAGGACACTCTTTCAATGATTCCGGGTATGGAAAAGAAAATCAAGGATGTCGACATTGACGAAAGACAGTTTGATAAAATCAAGGCTGTTATTCAGTCAATGACACCGCAGGAGAGAGAAAAGCCTGAAATCATCAACCCGTCAAGAAAGCGCAGAATCGCTCAGGGTTGCGGTCAGGACGTTGAAGCAGTCAACAGACTTCTTTCTCAGCATAAGCAGATGCAGAAAATGTTCAAACAGCTCAATCCCAAGGGAAAGAAACGCAGAAGAGGCGGAAGACCCGACCTCTCCCAGCTTAAGGGATTCAATATCTAAACTTCAACACGCACAATTCACTTGCGTGATTGATATATAAATAATTAATTTTTATTTTGGAGGAATTTATCATGGTTAAAATCAGACTTCGTCGTATGGGTGCAAAGAGAGCTCCTTTCTATCGTGTAGTTGTAGCAGATTCAAAGTATCCCCGTGACGGCAGATTCATCGAAGAGATCGGTACTTACAATCCGATGACAGATCCTGCAGAGATCAATATCGATGCAGAAAAGGCTGCAAAGTGGATTGCTAACGGCGCTCAGCCCACAGATACAGTTAAGGATCTCTTTAAGAAGAACGGCATCATCAAATAATTAAATTACTCAGAGGAGTTAGTTAAAAGATGAAAGAGTTATTGACACAGATTGCTCAGGGCCTTGTAAACGATCCCGAAGCTGTTTCAGTTGTTGTTGACGAGCCCGATGAGGATGGCGTAATCGTTTATCATCTTCATGTTGCTCCCGATGATATGGGACGTGTTATCGGTAAGCAGGGCAGAATTGCAAAGGCTATCAGAATAGTTATGCGTTCAGCTGCAAATCGTAGCGAGCAGAAAATCTCTGTTGAAATTGACTAAGCTAAACGAAGAGGGTCGCTTTTTGCGACCCTTTTTGAAATTCAGGTGATTTTATGATTAAAGAATTTCTTGAAGTCGGACAGATTGTCGGTACTCACGGTGTGCGCGGTGAAATGCGCCTTAATCCGTGGGCGGACGGTCCGGAATTTGTGAAACAATTCAAAACTTTTTACTATGATAATAGTGGGGCAAAAAGTGTTAAAGTAATTTCTGCAAGACCTCACGGAAATGTTGCAATCGTTAAGCTTGAAGGCATTGATACTGTTGAAAAAGCTTCTGCGATGCGCAACAAGGTGCTTTATATCAAGCGTGCCGATGCTAAAATCAAGGCAGGCTCGTATTTTATTTCCGAACTTATCGGTTGCGATGTTTTTGATGCTGAAGACGGAGTCATTTGCTACGGTGTCCTCTCGGATGTAAGCGAAACAGGCGCAAATGATGTGTGGCACATCAAAAAGGACGGTAAGGAATATCTTATTCCTGCAATTCCTAGTGTTGTAATCAACGTTGATGTTGTCGCAAACAGAGTGGAAATAAAGCCTTTGAGAGGAATTTTTGACGATGAGAATTGACATAATGACGCTTTTTCCCGAAATGTGTGAACGGGTGCTCAGCGAAAGCATAATCGGACGTTCGCGTGAAGGCGGACTTGTTGAAATTAATTGCGTTAATATCAGAGATTATTCAAAAGATAAGCACCGCAGAGTTGACGACGCAACCTACGGTGGCGGTCTCGGTATGCTTATGCAGGTTGACCCTATCTACGATTGTTTCTGTGATTTAGAAGAGAAAATCGGCTCAAGACCGCATCTTATCTATATGTCGCCGCAGGGCAAAACTCTTACTCAGGAAAGGGTTAAAGAGCTTTCACAGATGGACAATATCGCAATTCTTTGCGGTCATTATGAGGGCGTTGACGAAAGAGTTATTGAAGAGATAGTTGACGAGGAAATCTCAATCGGTGACTATGTGCTTACGGGCGGTGAGCTTCCTGCACTTGTACTTGCGGACAGTATTTCGCGAATGCTTCCGGGTGTGCTTGCCGAGGATGCAGCGTTTGAAGAGGAAAGCCATTACAACTCTCTTCTTGAATATCCGCAGTATACAAGACCGTATGAATGGCACGGTAAGAAGGTGCCTGATGTACTTATTTCCGGTCACCATGCCAATATAAACAAATGGCGCAGAGAGCAGTCGTTGATGAGAACATATTACAGGCGTCCCGACTTGCTTGAAACGGCAGAATTAGACAAAAAAGACAAGCAATTTTTGGAAAGTCTTAAAAACACCCAAGAAAAATAGTCATAGTGCATTAAAATATTTTATAAGTCATAGTTATTCTGCACAAACAAAAGGTTTTTAAAATCTTAACATTTGGAGTACAATACGAATTATTTTTAAAGTGAAGTTTATTTGTTGACGATGAAAAGTTTTGTGATATAATAAGTATCAAGTAGTAAGCTGGTAAATAAGCATTGCTTTGAATTTATTTGAATTGGGAGATATAAGTTATGTTTGAGAAAGAAGTTACAGTACAGAATCAGGTTGGCTTGAGTGCACGTCCTGCTACATTCTTTATTCAGAAGGCAAATTGCTTCAAATCATCTATCTGGATTGAGAAGGAAGAGCGTCGTGCCAACGCAAAGAGTTTGCTTGGCGTACTTTCATTGGGTATTGACGGCGGCACAACTGTTAAGGTTATCGCTGCAGGTCCCGATGAGGAGCAGGCTGTTGAAGAACTTGTTAAGCTTGTAAATTCAGGTTTTGCTGTATAATTATATTTTGACTTAAAGAAGGTTGCCTGAATTCGGCAACCTTTTTTGTTTAGGAGGTGAGTGTTATGCAGATTCAGGAGTTAAGAAAAAAGGCAATGTCTTTGCCCAAAACTCCGGGCGTTTACCTTATGAAAAACGAAAAAGGCAAAATTATATATGTCGGTAAGGCGAAGGCTCTCAAAAACCGTGTCAGCCAGTATTTCGGTTCGCAGAACACTCATTCCGTAAAGGTAAGGAAAATGGTCGAAAATGTCTGTGATTTCGACTATATTCTTACGGATAACGAATTTGAAGCACTCGTGCTTGAGTGTTCACTTATTAAGCAGTATACTCCGAAATACAACATTCTTCTAAAGGATGACAAGGGTTATTCATATATCAGGGTTACGAAAGGCGAATGGCCGAAAATTACGGCTGTCTTACAGAAGGGTAAAGACGACGCGCGTTACATCGGACCTTATACAAGCTCGTTCAGCGTAACCTCATCTGTTGACGAAGCACTTAAAATTTTTATGCTTCCGAGATGCAATAAAAGCTTTCCGCGTGAAATAGGAAAGGGCAGACCGTGTCTTAATTATTTCATAAAGCAATGTTCAGCTCCCTGTGCGGGGAAAATCACGCGTGAGGAATACAACGAAGCGATTGACTCAGCTGTCAAATTCCTTCAGGGTGACAGCGCAAAGATTGTTTCCGAGCTGACGGCAGAAATGGAAGAGGCGGCTGAAAACCTTGAGTTTGAAAAAGCGGCAAGGCTTCGCGACAGAATCAGTTCAATCAAAAAAATCAACGAAAAGCAGAAAGTTGCCGGCTCAGATGTAAAGGAGCAGGACGTTTTCGCAATCGCTCAGGCAGAGGATAAATTCTGTCTTTCTGTTCTTCGTTTCTTTGACGGCAGATTACGTGACAATGAATGGTTCATATTTGATGAAATGAACACTCTTCCCGAAACTAGAAGCGAGCTTATAACCCGTTTTTATTCGATGGGACGAACAGTTCCTAAAAGAGTTACCATTGACGGTGAAGTAAGCGATGTTGAATTGCTTGCGCAATGGCTTTCTGAGGTTGCAGGGCGTAAGGTCGAAATCCATATTCCGCAAAGAGGCAGACAGCTTGAGCTTGTTGCAATGTGCCGTAACAACGCTTCGCAGAAGCTTGCACTTTCAATGGGCAGAAACGGCAAGGCAACAGCGGCACTTGACGAGCTTTCAAGGCTTCTCAATCTGCCGAAACCGCCCGTGTTTATAGAGTCTTATGATATTTCTCACACGGCAGGCAGCGATAACGTTGCGGGTATGGTCGTTTTCAAAAACGGACTGCCTTATAAAAAGAATTACCGTCGTTTTTCTATCAAGGGCTTTGACGGTCAGGACGATTACGCTTCAATGGCAGAGGTTATATCGCGCCGTCTTAACCGCTATATTGAAGAAAAAGAAACGGAAGAAGGCTTCGGAATTTTGCCCGACCTTATTCTCCTCGACGGCGGTATTGGTCAGGTAAATGCGGTTTTGCCGATTATAAAAGCTTTCGGATTTGACATTCCTGTTTACGGTATGGTCAAGGATAACAAGCACCGAACACGTGCAATTGCATTTGACGGCGGAGAAATTGCAATCAACTCAAAGCGTCAGGCTTTTACGCTGATTTCAACCATTCAGGAAGAGGTACACCGTTATTCCGTTGCATATCATCATTCAAAACATAAAAAGTCGATGTTTAATGCAACTCTTACAAAGATTGAAGGTGTTGGTGAGAAAAAGAGCAAGGCACTGCTTAAACACTTTAAAACAGTTTCAGCAATTAAAGAGGCGAGTGTTGATGAGCTTTGTAAAGCAGAGGGTATAAATCGCTCAACGGCGGAAAAAGTTTATAATTATTTCAGAAAAGATATTGACAACATACCCGAAAAAATGGGATAATAAAATGTAAAATAATATGATGGGAGCTTGTACTGTGCGAGTAATAACAGGTTCAGCAAGAGGTCGCGTGCTTAAAACTCTTGAGGGTGAGGATGTCCGTCCGACCACCGACAGAGTAAAAGAAGCGATATTCAGCATAATACAGTTCGAAATCGAGGGCAGGGAAGTCCTTGACCTTTTTGCAGGTTCGGGACAGCTTGGAATTGAAGCTTTAAGCAGAGGTGCGGCTTATTCGACTTTTGTTGATTTGAACAAAGATGCCGTAAGTGTTATCAAGTCCAACCTTCTCTCAACAGGCTTGCATAGGAATTCTGCAGTATTGCAGTCCGATGCATTTGCGTTTCTCAGAAACAGCAAGAAAAAATTTGATATAGTTTTTATGGATCCACCGTATTCAAAGGGACTTTTACAGAAGGCTCTTCCGTTGGTTGACGATGTTATGAACGACGGCGGAGTGATTGTTTGCGAGCATCCCTACGGCGAGGAAATGCCACAGAATGTCGGAAGATTTTCGATTTACCGTGAGTATAAATACAGTAAGCTTGCTCTCACGGTTTACAGACTTAATGAAGGAGTGGATGCTGAATGAAAATTGCAATCTACCCCGGCAGCTTTGACCCGATAACTAACGGACACCTCAGCGTAATCAAGCGTGCGGCAAAGCTTTTTGATGAAGTGCTTGTTGTGGTTATGATTAACCATAAAAAGCCTGTCGGTTGCTTCAGCTATGAAGAACGAATGGAATTAATCAAACGTTGCACCAAGGATATTCCGAACGTCAAGGTTGATTATTACGCAGGCTTGCTTGCAGACTATGCAAGGGAAAAGAATGCAACAGCAATCGTAAAAGGTTTGCGTGCTGTTTCCGATTTCGAGCATGAATTTCAGCAGGCACTTACAAACAAGGAACTTAATCCTGATGTTGAAACAGTCTTTGTTACGGCAGGTGCAGATTATATGTACCTTTCGTCAAGCATAGTAAAGCAGGTTTGCCAGTTTGGCGGAGATGTTTCAAAATTTGTACCTCCTGAGGTATATGAAGATATTGTTAAAGGCATAAAAAAGAAAGGATGAACTTAAAATGAACGTACAGGCATTACTTGATAAAATTGAAGATACCATCGAAACTGGCAGTAAGCTTCCACTTTCAGGCGGTAAGATTGCAGTTAATCCCGAAGTAATCAAACAGTGTGTTGAGGATATCCGTTATGACCTCCCGATCGAAATCGAGAAGGCTCAGGAAGTTGTTGCTCATCACAACAACCTTATTGCAAAGGCTAATAACGAGGCTTCTTCAATCGTTTCTTCTGCACAGACAGAGGCTGACGGTCTTATTGCTGATGCAAAGGAAAAGGCAGCTTCAATAGCTGCAACTGCTGAATCAAACGCTAACGCAACAATCGAAGCAGCTTCAGAGCAGGCTCGCCAGATGGTTGAAAATTCAGAAATTGCACGTCTTGCACACGAATATTCTGACCGCGTAAGAGCTCAGGCAGCAGCGGAAGCTGAGAAAATTCTCAAGGATGCACAGAGCAGTGCGGAAGCAATCCTTCTTGATGCTAACAATCAGGCAACAGAAATGAAGACAAAGGCTGAAAAGTGGTCTAACGAAATCCGCGCAGGTGCTGCAGAGTTTGTTGAAGACATTATGAGAAACAGCGATGAAGTTCTTTCTTCAAATATCGCTGAAATCCGTAAGGCACGTCAGAGCCTTTTCGGCGGCAACAGATAAGTTTATATCTATAAATACAAGAATACGGGCGGTCATTTTCCGCCCTATTTTTTTGGAGCAGGATTATTATGAAAAAACAGTGTGATTGTTGTTATAAGCGTTTCGAAGTTGTGCGCGATACAAGCGTGCCGATTTCAACGGATTTATCTGCACCGATGGATCATATCTACTGTCCTTGGTGCGGAGCTGAAAACGGAGCTGTTGAAAAAGGCTCTTTGATAAGAACTCAGCGTTGTAATGCTGAATGTGAGTTCTGATTTTTTTATGGAGATGTTGACAATGTGTCAGAATTTGGTTGATTTTTTAAAGGATAAAAACATCGTAATTCTTGGTTTCGGCAGGGAAGGTGTTTCGACTTATAACTATATCAGAAAGTATTTTCCCGAAAAACCGATTGCAATTGCGGACAAAAAGGAAATTGATCTTGATGATAAAAACGTAATACTTCTTACGGGTGACGGTTATATGGAGCACGTTTTTGATTATGAGCTTGTAATCAAGACTCCGGGTGTGCCGATTGTGAATATTGAGGTGCCCGAAAATGTGCTCATAACCTGTCAGGTTGATTTATTTTTGCAGTATGCACCGTGTAAGAAAATCGGTATCACAGGCACAAAAGGCAAAACAACAACCTCAACACTTATCTATAACCTCGTAAGTGAAGCCGGAAACGATGCTTACCTTGTCGGAAATATCGGTGTACCTGTTTTTGATATCATCGACGAATGCGATGGTAAGGTTGCAGTTATTGAAATGTCCTGCCATCAGCTTGAATTCTGCCGGACATCACCCGATGTAGCTGTTTTTACAAATATTTACGAAGAGCATCTTGACCATTACGACGGCTACAAAGGCTATATCGATGCAAAGCTCAATATTGTGAGCCACCAGACAGACGAGAATTATCTTATATATAACGCTGACCAGAATGTTGAAGGTCTTATCGATTTTCAGCAGTACGAAAGTAAAAAAATTGCTGTCAGCGCTGAACCTGAAAACGATTATCAGCAGAGTCTTACATTGCTTAACGACAGACTTATCGGCAAACACTGCCACCAGGATATCTTTTTTGCAGAAGCTGTTGCAAGACTTTTCGGTGCTGACGATGAGTCGATAATCCGCGGAGTTAAAAAGTTTGTCGGAATTCCGCACAGAATGGAGCCCGTAGGTGTTTTCAAGGGTATATCTTTCTACAATGACAGTATTGCTACCATTCCGCACGCTGTTGAATGTGCTGTTGACGCACTCGGAAATATCGAAACGCTTATCTTCGGCGGACTTGACAGAGGTATTAATTACGACGATTTCATCGCTTACCTTGATAAATGTTCAATAACCAATATTATCGGAATGCCGGAAACGGGAACAAAAATCTGCAATGCCCTTATTGAACGTGGTTCAAAGAAAAATGTTGTTCCTGTCGGAACAATGGAGGAAGCTGTTGCAGCAGCATATAAGTGTACTTCTGAGGGCAAGACCTGCCTTCTTTCTCCTGCGGCTCCGAGCTATAATGTTTACAAAAATTTTGAATATAAGGGTAATCATTATAAAGAAGTAGTAAATAATTTAGGTAAATAAATCGATTTTAAGCGAAATTTTGCATTTGATTATAGACATTATTTGAAAATGATGTTACAATTAATTGATTATGTATATAAAAGGAGGAAGTGCGTTGAAAAATTGTCTTATCCTTTTGACAAACTCATATCCGTACTCCTCTGAAGAAGCTTTTCTTGAGCCTGAGATACCGTATCTTACAAAAGAGTTTGATAAGATTATTATTCTTGCAATCGGTCTTGGCAAGAATGCGAAGAAAACAAGGGAAGCTCCCGTAAATGCAGATTGCTACAACATAGGTAAGACATCAAAGCGTGTCAGTCGTATGCTGTCGTTTTTGAAGGGTGCTGTAAAATCTGTTTTGCCTTCCGACACACCGAAGGATGAAGAAGCGAAAACTAACTTTAAAAAGCGAGTTTTCTGTGAATATTTTTATGCACGCGGTGAACGTGAGTTTTCGCTGTGTAAGGATATACTTGAAAAATACGATTTTTCAGAATACGACAGTGTAACGGTTTACAGCTATTGGTTTTTCGTAACTGCACTTGTAGGATATAAAGTCTGTGAGATGATTTCAGCGAGCTGTAAAAGTATTAAGTTTGTTTCACGCGCACACGGATATGATGTTTACAGGTATGCAAACCCACTCGGATATCTTCCTCTTCGTGAGTATCTTCTTGAAAGAGTGGATTCGGTTCATCCTTGCTCAGTTGACGGGGAAAAATATATCGCCGGACAGTTTCCGAAATTCAGTAATAAAATAAAATGTCGCTATCTTGGTACGGATGATGACGGAATTTCACAGATGAATGAGGATTGTTTTCACATTGTTTCGTGTTCACGATTGGTTGATCTGAAGCGTGTTGACAGAATCGCATCTGCACTCTCGTTGCTTGAAGGTGAAGGTAAAATTCGCTGGACCCATATCGGCGACGGTGGTACAAGGCAGAAGGTGAAAGCTGTCTGCGACGAAAAACTTAGATTTATGGAAGTCA
This sequence comes from Acutalibacteraceae bacterium, assembly GCA_045589535.1. Lineage (GTDB taxonomy): Bacteria > Bacillota > Clostridia > Oscillospirales > Acutalibacteraceae > CAG-488. The sequence goes on from JAZNPE010000029.1 coordinate 26,957, forward strand.
ACCTTATGGGTCAGGTTTCCAATCAGCAGGTAAAAGATTTTTACCGGAATGAGAAAGTTGACCTTTTTGTCAATGTCAGCACTACTGAAGGTTTGCCGGTTTCAATGATGGAGGCAATTTCGTTCTCAATTCCTGTTGTTGCAACGGATGTCGGCGGAGTCGGTGAAATTGTCAAAGACGGTTATAACGGTTTTTTTGTTCCTGCAGATTTTACAGATGAAGAGCTTGCAGAGAAAATCAGAAAAATAATAAATTCTTCAAATGAAGAAAGAATAAATATGCGAAGAAATGCCCGAAGCTTCTGGGAAGAAAACTTTGATGCACAGAAGAACTTTTCGCAGTTTGTGAAAGAAATTTCGGGCGAAGGCTGAGAATAGTAACCGGATATTTAATGGTTACTCAGAATTAAGGGGTGCTTATGGTATCTTTTAAAAACGGTGTTCTCAAAATTCAACAAGGAGAAGAAAACACCGCACGAACAATTTATGAAATATGTTTTTTTGTAAATTCAGTAACTCTGTTTATATTCAACGATGTTAAATTTATCGGTACAGCGTCAGGCTTATTGATGCTGTTTGCATCAATGCTTCTTTGGATTGGCAGAAGGGCTGAAAGGGTAATTATTCCCTATAATACGGTGTGGTACACTTTGTTTACTGCTTATGCGGCATTATCAAGTATGTGGTCGTCGTATATCAATGCAGATATGGCATCGTACTTTCTGCGAATGGTTGTTATTATCGCAATGATAACGTCTATTTCGATTTACGTGGACAAGCCGGAAGATCTTGAACGAATAATCAAGCTTTATATATTTTCGATGTTTTTGATTGTTATTATAGAGTTTTTATCCGTTCCGGTTTCTGACTGGTCGAAAGGCAATATGGGTTCTCACTTCAGCGGTTCAAACTCAAACGGTGTTGCGTTTCTTGTGTTCTGCGCTGAATTGATGGCGTTTTACGAGTTTTATTCAAAAAATAAAAAAGGGTATTTGTTGTTAGTTGCATTGTTCCTTGCTTTTATAATTCTTTCAAGCTCACGAAAGTCGCTGTTTGCTGCGGTTGCAGGCCCGGTTATTTTTGTATTGATTTCGATTTATAAAAAGAATTATTTTTTCAATATCGTGGCAATTCTCACACTTGCAGCTTTGATTATTTTCTTCGTAATGACGGATGAAAGTGCATACAATGCGATTGGTAAACGTTTTTCATCAATGCTTGCGTTCTGGTTTGAAAACCGTCACCATAAGGTTGACAACAGCCTTTATATGAGGTCTTACTATATTGATCTTGCGCAACGGATGTTCTCGGAGGCACCGTTATTTGGCAAGGGAATGGGTAACTTTGCAAAGATTATCGATGAGGTCTATATGCTTGAAGGAGTTTACAGTCACAATAATTTCTGGCAGATACTCAGTGAACTCGGCTTAGTCGGATTCATTATTTACTACTCTTTGTATTTCGTTACGATTGTACGACTTATCAAAGGTGCTTTTATTAAAAAGAGCAGGATGAACATGCTTTTCCTGACGTTTATGATATTGCTTGTCATTCTTGAAACAGGTCTTGTTACTTACAATTCAAAAATGCCGCATGTTGTTATAGCAATTGCTTATGCATCAACATTCGTCAGCGAAATGGACGGACGACAATATAGTTATATTGATGATAACAGAATGGAGGAATCATTTTGAATAATTACGAAAATTCTAACAAACAGAAGGGTTTTGAACTGAATATCGTCGGATATTTGCTTGAACTCTCAAAGAAGATGTGGTTAATTGTAATCATCGCAATCGTTTTCGGCTTGCTTGGCGGAGTTGTCGGTAAGGTTACAAGCAAGGATGTATACAAGTCCGAAGTTGCTTTTATCGTTAATACTCTCTCTGAAAACGAGGCAGTTGAAAACTCAGCAGTTACTGCACAGATCAACATTACAAACACGTTTAAATACATTCTTTCAGGACGCGTGATTAAAGAGGCTGTAAGAGAAAAATGTCCCGGAAATCTTTCTTACAGACTTATTGATAGCAGTATCAGGGTTGAAACTGTTGATGCAACAAACGCAATTGAGCTTACGGTAACAACTGAAGATGCGCAGACTTCTTACAATATTGCAAAGGCAGTTGTTGATGTTTATGCTGATGTTGTTGAGGAAATTTATCCGAATGCTAAGCTCAATGTCTGCGAAACTCCTGTACTTGCACAAAACGCTGAAGAAAACCGTTCAGATGTTATCCTTGCAGTTATCAGTGCAGCTATAGGTGTGCTTGCTTATTGTGTGTTCGTTCTTATTATGTTCATTGTTAAGGACACAATCAAGACCTCAAATGAACTCAGTGAAAAGCTCAAAATTCCTGTGCTTGGTGCAGTTCAGCTTGTTTCAAATAAAAATAAAGCAAGCAAGGGTTTGCTTGTTGCGGACAGACGTACAGGATTCTCCTTTATTGAAACTTACAAAGCAATCCGTACAAAGATTGAAAACAACTCAGCTAAAACAGGCAATAAGGTTTATCTTGTTACAAGTGCTTGTGAAAACGAAGGTAAGACCACTGTTTCTGCAAATATTGCGCTTTCACTTGCTGAGAACGGAAAGTCAGTTCTTCTTATTGATGCTGACCTCAGAAAACCGTCGATTACAAAAATTCTTTCACTTCCGGAAACAGGTGACGGTTTTGCAAGTGTAATCAAGCAGGAAGCTTCAATTACAGAAGCAATCAAGCTTATCAAGACTTTCAATCTCTATGTTCTTGCAGACACTAAGGCAGTTCCGAATCCTTCAGAGCTTCTTTCAAGAAAGGTTACTGAAGAGATTATCAACGGTATCCGTGATGAGTTCGACTTTATAATTATCGATACTGCACCTGCAAGTGTTGTTACGGACGCCTCAATTATCGCAGGCTTTGCGGATGCGGCAATTATTGTTGTACGTGAGGACTTTTCTCCGTTCTCAAGAATCCGTATGTCCGTTGAAGATATTGACTCGAACGGTGCAGAAATCGTTGGTTGTATTTTCAACGCTGAAACAGAAACAACAATCAAAGCAGGTAAATACGGTAACAGATACGGCAAGTACGGCAGATACGGCGGCAGATATGGTAAGTACGGTAAATACGGATCTTACGGTAACTACGGCTACGGCTACGGTACGACACCGAAGAAATAATAACAATCAAAACCTCTTTCGCATAGTATGTAAGCGAAGGAGGTTTTTTATGTATAATTTTGAAGATATGATTGAAAAGTATAAGCGAGATCTGCTTGAATTTTCAAAACAGAATGCTGTACATACGGATACTTATGAAGAACCGCAACGGCAGGTTGCAGATGTAATGGCACAGCCTGTTTCACCGAGTCAGCCTGACGAAGCTAATGCTCCCGAAGCCGTAATAACAGGACGTGTTCCTTTTGCGGATTACGATGAGTTTGTTGCAAATAACAGTTCTGAGGGAACTTTGCGTGTTCAGGTTTTTGCCGCCAACGGAAGCTTTCCGGTGCCGAATGCAACGGTACGTGTTTATGTTCAGCTTGATGACGGTGAAAGAGAGGTTTTCAGCGGAATAACGGATGTTGACGGTATAGCGGACGGAATCAGACTTCCGGCACCTGACAGCTCCGTTTCTTTTGACGAAAACAGTACCGTCGCACCCTATGCCGTATATAAACTCAGGGTTGAACGTCAGGGTTATGCTCCCGCATATTTTGAAGGAATCCCTGTTTTTGATTCTGTAAAATCAATTCAGCCTGTGGGATTGGTGCCCCTGAGTGCTGATAGCTCGGACGATCCGACTGTTGTACCGAATGAACCTGAAGCTTTGTTCGGAGGTGAGCGTTGATGGCTGTTGAAACACCGACAATTCCTGAATTTATAACTGTTCATCTGGGACCACCGTCATCAAATGCAGAAAACATAAGAGTAACTTTTCCAAATTATATAAAGAACGTGGCTTCAAGCGAAATTTATCCGACGTGGCCTGAAAATGCAATCCGCGCTAATATATATGCACAGATAAGCTATGCGCTCAACCGCGTATATACAGAATATTACCGTTCACGAGGATATAATTTTGATATAACCAATTCAACTCAATACGATCAGGCTTTTGTGAAGAACAGAGATATTTTTGAAAACATCAGCAGGATTGTTGACGAGATTTTTAACGATTATGTTGTTAAGCAGGGTCAGGTGCAACCGTATTTCACACAGTATTGTGCCGGTTCGTGTCCCGGTCTTTCACAGTGGGGCACCGTTCCTCTTGCTCAGCAGGGCTATACTCCGTACAGGATTCTGCAGAATTATTACGGTAACGATATAAATATAGTGCAGAATGCGCCGATAAAAAGCAATGTACCGTCGTATCCCGGTACGGCTTTAAGGCTTGGAAGCGTCGGTGAAGAAGTCAGCGATATTCAGCGTCAGCTGAACAGAATTGCACTCAATTACCCGTCAATTCCGAAGATAAGAAATCCGAACGGAATTTTTGAAGAAAGCACTCTTGCCGCAGTACGTAAATTCCAAAGTATATTCAATCTTGCTCAGGACGGCATAGTGGGCAAAGAAACGTGGTACAAAATCAAGTATATTTACAACGGAATCAAAGGGCTTTCCGAGCTTTATTCCGAGGGGCTTTCAATAAGCGACACTCAGCGACAGTTCTCAAAAGTGCTTAAACGCGGTGACAGGGGTATTCCTGTAAGAACGTTGCAGTACTATCTTGCGTTCCTCGGATTTTTTGACCCCAATCTTCCGCAGATATCCGTTGACGGAGTATTCGGTCAGGAAACCTACGATGCGGTTTTAACGTTTCAGAATAGAAATAACCTGAAGGTTGACGGTATTGTCGGAAGAGGTACGTGGAATGCGATACAGGATGCTTACGACGGTGTTTTAAGGACACTTCCGCCGAGGTATAAGAATTACTCAAGTTTGATTTATCCCGGCTATTTCATCACGACAGGCGCTACAGGCGATGTTGTGCGTCAGCTTCAGCGATATCTCCGCGTTATCGGACAGAATAATCCGTCTGTCCCCGTAATCAGCGTGGACGGACAGTACGGAAGCCGAACGAAAGTGGCTGTTGAAGCTGTGCAAAGGCTTAACGGACTTGAACCTACGGGCCAGGTCGGACCGATTACCTGGAATGCAATAATCGACCTTTATCAGGACTACAGTTAGAATATTTTGTAAGTTTCCGAAAATAATATTTTTAGTTAAGTTGGTTGTTTCCCTAAGGAGTGACTTCTTTGAACGAAAAGATATTGTTTTCGGAAAGTTTTTTTGAAAATGAGAAAAAACTTGACGGCTATTTCAAGGTTGATAAAAACTTTGATGTTGTGAACACCCGCTTTTTTGTGGCACAGAGGCAGGCGAAAATTTATTATATCGACGGCTTTGTGAATAATGAAATCTCCGAGCGTGTTCTTAATTTTATGATGAGCAGAAACGAAAAGATACCGGACGGTACAACGCCTGAAGAGTTTGTACAGAGTGTTGTTTCATATATCGAAATGGATATCAGTGCAGATATAAATACAATTTCAAAAGTGATTTATTCAGGTGCGATACTACTGATAGTGGACGGCTTTCAGACGGCGTTTCTTGTCAAAACCCGTAACTATCCGCGCCGTTCTGTTCAGGAACCGGACAATGATAAGGTGCTCAGAGGTGCACACGACGGATTTGTTGAAGCCTTGCTTATCAATACGTCACTTATACGTCGAAGAATACGCGACAGAGATCTGATTATGGAAGTGCACGAGGCGGGCAGGCGCTCAAGGACGGATATTGCAATCTGCTACCTTGAAAGCAAAGCAGATATGAAAACGGTAAAAATGCTAAGGAAGAAAATTGCAGAAATTGATGTAAACACCCTGAGTATGAGTCAGGAAAGCCTTATTGAATGCCTTATAAAAAAGCAGATTTTTAATCCTTTCCCAAAAGTGAGATATACCGAAAGACCCGACTCTGCCGCGGCTTGTATTGCAGAGGGAAGCATAATTGTAATGGTAGACAACTCTCCTGCGGCAATGATTATTCCGACAAGCTTTTTTGAGTTTCTTCAGGACACGAATGATTATTATTTCCCTCCGATCGTCGGAACGTATCTTCGCTTTATACGAATGTTGATTTTCGGTCTGGCTTTGCTTCTTTCGCCGACTTGGTATCTCCTTGTCAGTAATCCGAGTTACATTCCTGAATGGCTTAGTTTTATAACAGTCAAGGAGTATTACACAATACCGATTATCATTCAGCTTCTTGTTATCGAAATTGTAATTGATACTTTAAAACTTGCTTCGCTGAATACCCCGAATGCTCTGAGCAATTCGTTCAGCGTTATCGGCGCACTTGTACTTGGTGACCTTGCGGTAACGGCAAAGCTTTTTTCATCCGAGGTAGTGCTTTTTATGGCTTTCGTTGCGATTGCCAATTTCGCTCAGCCGAGCTTTGAACTTGGATATGCATTCAAGCTGTCAAGAATTTTTATCCTGATATTAACAGCAATGTTCAATATATGGGGGTATGTTGCAGGTGTTGTTATAGTGGTGCTTCAGATGCTTTTGACCAAAACAGTAACAGGCAGGGGATATATGTATCCTCTTATTCCGTTCAATGCAAAAACCCTTTCAAGGCTTCTTGTACGGCATCCTATAAGTAAGGACAACACTTGACAAAAGCACTTTAATAAGTTAATCTTATTAGTGGTGATAAAATGAAAAAAGTGTTGTTGATTTGCATATCTCTTACAGTTGTTCTCTGTATGCTTTTCTCTCTTGCTTCTTGCAAAAAGGAGCCCGCAGAGGTACTGGAGGACGATTTCACAGTTTCAACAAAAGCGACAACAAAGCCGGTTGAAATCGTTGAAGTGCCGACGGACAAAGAAGAACTTACAAAGATGCTTAATTCAGCTGTCGAGTATATAGAGCTTTATTGTTATAATTATACCAAAAACGTGAATTGTAAAGTCAGCGATGTAAGTCTTGGTTCGCTTTCAGCGGCATCAAATGCGTCTGAGGCTTTCAGGTCGATCTTTGGCGAAAAGAACACTACGATTAATTACAGCTATAATGCTTCAAGAGATACGTTTTCTGCAAACTTCCCGTCAAGCGGTTATACGACAGAGGAAGTGCAGTCGATTTCTGCTCAGCAGGTGGGGGATAAGATTGTCATAACGGCAACTTTCCCGAACGAAACTAATCCGACAGACGATTCCGGTGTTCTTTACAGACTGTGCCCTGATTATCAGAACACAGAAGATATTAAAAAGGCATTGTCAGATTTCGGCTCGTCCGCAGCTTCAGCGTCAATCAGTGCATCGGATATAACAATCAAAGCTACCGTAAGCGCTCAGGACAGCGGCCTTGAGAAGCTTGAGGTTTCTTATACACAAAGATATACTTTGTCGGGTGTCACGCTTGTAAAGCTTGAAGGCTCAACAGTTACGGGTACGGCAAAAACAACAGTTATTTACTCAGGTATGGATGTATAAAATTTTAAAAAACTATGGAATTTGAAGAAAATATGTGGTACAATCAAATGTATCAGATTTAAGGAGAATTTTTATGAAAAACAATCCGTGGAAAAAATTTATTATAGTCGTATCGGCACTCTTGATTGTGATTATGGTATGTGTTACAACAAACCTTATTACAAATTCAATTACAAACAGCCTCAGAATGCAACCGTTAGGCGGTGTTCAGCAACAGCAGGGTGTTGTTAATAATGGTGGTTTTGCACAGAATGACGGTGGACAGATGGGCATTACTCCCGATGCAAACGGTTCAGTCGGCGGTGATTCATCACTCGGCGGAAATTCTGCGGATCAGGGTGTAACGGCAGCACCGCAGGGCGGTAATTCCGGCACACAGAATTCAAATTCAAACGATCCGCTTAAGATGAACAAGTCACAGCTTATCAGCTATTATAACTCCTGCCTTAAAAAATCTTATTCACAGAAGATGAACGCAACAAAGAAAGAGCAGGTTGACGTAAAAGTTTCAGGTATTGATATTGGTGGCGCACCCTTCAATGCTGACCAGTTTGCAAACTCAATTATCGCTAATAATACAAAGAAAAACGGTGTTGTTCAGGCTAAGAGCTTTGTGAACGGCAAGGCAACTGATGACGGTTCATCTGTTGAAAAATTTGTTCTTCCCGCAAATCTTTATGATGAGGCTGTTAAGACTATAAACATTCAGAAGAGCGGTGCAGGTTATCAGGTAGTGATCGTTCTCAACCAGGAATCCTGTGCTCACAACGGCACTGCAAAGTATAATGCTTCCTGTGCATGGCCTCTTGATATTAATGTAATTGATTTCGGTCAGGCCGTTAATATCCAGAGCTGTACTTTCAATTATCCCGGTACAAAGCTTACGGCAATGATTGACGGACAGGGAAGAGTGACTGCTGTTAAGACAGAAATGCCGCTTAATGTTACAAACGCAAAGGCAAAGGCTGTCGGCATCAACATCACAGTCGGCTCAATCAGCGGTAAATGGACTTGCGTAAATGAAATGAAGTTTGCTGCATAATTACAGAATTAAAACTCAGTTGTGTTGAAAAATGCAACTGAGTTTTTTGTTGGTTTTTAAAATTTTAGGTTGACAAGTCAATACTATGGGTTTAAAATATTAGGGCAGAATATTTCTGTATAATCTGAATTTTTAAAGAGGTGAATTTCTGTGAGTAGCGACGGTAGTTACGGGCAACGATTTTTAGCTTATTTTTCAAACAAATCATTATGTGGCGAAGAAATCGCCGTAGGTGCGTCAGTTTTCACAGATTGACCTGAGCACACCTGCGGACGGTAGTTTCTGCCGCAGTAAAAGAGGTGTGTTCAAATGGACAGAATTGTTGAAGTCATCAGCAAGATGCTTGCAAGCAACAAGTTTTCGGCAATCAAAGAGATGCTCGGCGAAATGAACGTCGTCGACATCGCTTCCATGATGGAAGAATTTGAAACCGAAGAACAGCAGGTACGCCTGTTCCGTTTGTTGCCGAAGCAGTCATCGGCTGATGTTTTTTCATATCTTGATAACGAAATCAGAGCAAATATTGTTAATGCTATTACGAACAAGGAACTTTCTTTCCTAATGGAAGATATGTTCCTTGACGATGCGGTTGACTTCCTTGAAGAGGTTCCTGCAAGTGTTGTAACCCGTGTGCTTGCACAGACGGACAGCGACACAAGAAACCTTATTAATAAATTCCTGCAGTATCCTGATAATTCAGCAGGAAGCATTATGACAATCGAAATGGTGTCATTCCCCGAAAACTACACGGTTAAGCAGGCAATTTCACAGATTCGTGCAACAGCCTTGGATAAGGAAACGATTTACACCTGCTACTGTACGGACGGTACGCGAAAACTTGTCGGTACTGTACCTTTAAGACGTCTTATTGTTGCTCCTGAGGACGCAATCGTCAAAGATATTATGTATGACGATGAACAGCTTATTTACGTTAACACAATGGATGACCAGGAAGAGGTTGCGAATATCGCAAAGAAATACGACCTTCTTTCAATTCCCGTTGTTGACAAAGAAAGCAGACTTGTCGGTATTATCACAATCGACGATATCGTTGACGTTATTGAAGACGAAAACACCGAGGACTTTGAAAAGATGGCATCCCTTTTGCCGTCAGAGGACGAATATCTGAAAACAGGTGTTTTTGCGATGTTTAAAAACAGAATTCTCTGGCTTCTTGTTCTTATGCTTCTGGCAACATTCACAAGCCAGATAATTGAAGGTTTTGAAGGTAAGCTTTCGCTCGTTGTCGGTCTTACGGCGGCGATTCCCATGATTATGGGTACGGGCGGTAACTGCGGTAATCAGACGTCAACTCTTATTATCCGCGGTCTTGCACTTGGCGATATTCAGATAAGCGATTATTTCCGTGTTCTTTGGAAGGAAATCCGTGTTGCTGTGCTTTGCGGTATTGTTCTTGCTGTTGCAAACTACGGCAGGATGTGGGTTACGAAGCTTGTAACAGGCAGTGAAATTGAAAGTAACACCTTTATTGTTGTTTCAATTGCAATGGCATTGGCTGTTATTGTGGCTAAAGCAATCGGCTGTTCGCTTCCGATTCTTGCAAAGCTTATGAAGCTTGACCCCGCATTGATGGCAGGTCCGATGATTACAACAATCGTCGATGCACTCACACTTCTGATTTACTTTGCAATCGCAACAGTATTTATCAATAACGGTCTTATAGCTTAATTAATTGCAACAAAAAAATCTCCGACACTGTCGGAGATTTTTATTTATGCAGTTTAATTAAAATGCGTTAACGATTTCAAAAATGATTGCCCAAAGCTTTGTGCCCTTGAACCAGCTCATAAACTTATCTTTGAATGTAGGCTCTTCAGCAACAAAGTCGAGAGGCTCTGAACCGTCATCGATTACGAATGCCTGTGAAAGTGTAAGTCCGCCTTCACCGTAAAGCTCAGCTCTTACATACTGGAAGTTTTCTGAGCCATCGATTGTATCAAGGTCAATTGTGAGATTTTCTGCATTAATCGGGCCTTCCTTGATAACCTTGCCGTTTGCAATCCACTGGATTCTGTCGCTGTCTGTTGCACCAACTGTAACCTTGTGACCGTTAACTGCAACGTTTGTGAACATCGGGTAGGGGAGACCCTGATTCATTACATCGATTTCCTCTTCGGGACCGATCCACTCGTTAGGACGGATTTTTCTTGTAACCATGAAGAAAGCGCCGTTCTGCATAGTCTTCTTAACGTTGTCAACAGTGTTGTCTTCCATCATAAATACGCTGAATGAGGAGTCAACTGTATCTGTCCAGTGAGCGTCTGTATTACTGTAACCGATAATGTTTTTGCCGTAGGGGAGACAGTACATAAGAAGGTTATCCCAAAGAATTCTGTCGTAGCCTGTTGTACCGTTTCTCTCATTGAAAACTTCCATACCGAGGCATGAATCGTACTTAAGCAAAAGATCGCCGAAGAACTTGATATTTTCGGGGTCATTTACTGCATCGGGATTGTCGTTTGAACGAAGCCAGTCACCGGGATGGTTGATGTGTGAAAGACCGCCCTGCTCGTCAATATACTTAATTACCTGCTCGTAACCGCGCTCATTTTCAGCACCTGCATAGCCGCTTCCTGTTGTACCCGGAAGGAAGAAACCGTTAACGTGGTTCTTTGTAAGTGAGAAGTGGTTGAATTCGTTACCGCCGAGAACGGGGAGAAGACCTTTACCTCTTACAGTACCGTCATAAAGAGGATATGTACCGTTCTGAATAGCTACATATTCTTCAGTTGTGAGGTGTTCATAAGGATTGTCAATAATCCACTGATATGTATAAAGAAGCTGTGTGTCAGGAGATTTGTCCCAATCTACACCTGTGATACCGTGGTCTGTGATTGCAACAAAATCGTAATCCTGATTGTAATACTCTTTGGTCATAACGGGAAGAGTATCTTCAGCATCACTGTATGTTGTGTGTGTGTGAAGTGTGCCCTTGTAAGCGCCCCAGGCGTTGTTACCTTCCCAGATAACCTCGCTGTACGGGTTAAGGATTGTGTAATCTGCTGTGTCGGCAGAAACACCAATGATTGCAAACTGCATTGCAATAACTAAGCTAAGAGCAATGCACAGTGCTTTTTTGAAAGTTGTCATATAATTACCTCCTATTGTTTTATTTAATTAAAACAGAAAATTTGTAAAGTGTCAAGTGATTTTATGATACTTTAAAGTTAAGAACAGCTCTTGAACAGTCGTAAGCAAGACCCTCAACATATGGACTGGATTTGCTTGTGATATCTTCAGATTCATGAACTGAGCACATCAGATGGCCGTTAAGGAAATCGCGTGTTCTTCTTGATTCAACGGGAATGATAATCTGTCCTGTTGTGCCTTTCTTTGCAGAAGAGCTGACCTTGAAGTGAACTGTGATAAGCTCTTCGTTTATGTTTTTTTCAGCCTCTGAAGCGAATGATGAATTAGGCGTCATTGTAATTCGAAGGAACTGATGGTTATTTTTGAAATCCTTAAGCTTTGCATCGCTGTAATCGGGCCAGCATTTTTCTTTGACGTCCTTTGCAAGACCGTTCCAGTCTACGAACGTACAATATGTTTTGCCTGCGCTCTGATAAAGTCTGCCGCTTGTATTGAACTGAGCAGACGGAGCAGAAGAGAAGATATTTTTGTTGTAGTAAATCTGCGCACTTGTGGGGCCTGTATAGTAGTTAGTTGCGAGCGAAAGAGTAACAGCAACAGTCTGACCGGCTTTAACAGGGATAGTGTCAGTTGAAGTGTAGGTTTTGTCGTCAATCTTTGCTGTGAGTGTGAAAGCTGCCTTATATTTTGCATCAGAAATAATTCCTACGCTGATCTGAAGAATTGTAAGCGCATCCGATGAATTGATTTTTCCGTCGCTATTAAGGTCTGCAGCGGCTTTATCAATTTTTTTAATTGAACCTACAGAGTACTGAAGGACGAGGAGAGCGTCGGATGAATTGACTTTTCCGTCACTGTTAACATCACCGCGCTGTGCAGCCTGAGCTGTTATGCAAACAGAAAACACACAGACAGCTGCAAGTAAAAGAGATATAATACGTTTCATAGAAGTCTTCCTTTCCATCAGAGAAATGCTGAGAGTATAAGTCCGATTAATGCCGAGGCACCGATCGCACCGGCTGTTATGTAAAGCAGGTTTTTTCGAAGAGTCTTGTCTGCCTTCGTTGTAACATCATATGATGTACCGATATCGGATAATTTTTCGTAGTTATAAAGAAGCAGCATCGTTTTATCGATACAGTTAAGAACAAAATCTTCATCCGACTCATTCTCAAGCGCAAAGAAAGTGAATGTGTTTGTTCCCGCTTCGTCTGCAATTGCAACCTTCAGAAATCGTTCTCCTGTTTCGCTGTTGTGGCTGATGTCTGAAAAAACAGCGGTGAATGTGGAGAATTGCTCGTTTTTAAGATCTCTTGCTATAGTAACAAGATTTCCGGGCACGTCATCGTAGTAAGGTCTTTCTGCTGTGAAAGAAAAGCAATGTGCCAAAGATATGCCCGAAGCAATGCTTTCGATAATTTCTGTTACACCTGAAGCGGCAAATGTGATTTTTACCGAATCTTCATCAAGCTTGTCTGCAGTTCGTTTGATAGTTGCTCTGTGTCTTGCTTCAAGGCCTGCCGAAGCAACATCGTTTTCACAAATTGAAGCAAAAAAATCGTAAAGTGAGCCGAAAACAACTTCGTCTGCACGCGGCGCTTCAACGGGAAGGTAAATGATGTGCTGTGAGCCTGAAGATAAAGCGAAACCGCAGTTGAACATATCTTCTGTCGGCATAATAACAGAACCTTGAGGGAAAGCGGAGTTTGAATTAAGGGTCTGTTGACTGATTTTTCCTGATTCACATAATGGCTTCAACGAATTGAAAACCGCAGTGCTTTTCATAATTTTTAAGCTGAGTGCCTGTGCAAGCAATTTCTTTGTCGCGTTGTACATGTTATTTTGTACTGCTATGATGACAATGTCTGCGGCACGAAGGCTCTGTGCTGCGGCGAGAAGCATTCTTTTCTGTGAAGTAAATGGTGTGAATTCTTCGCATTCAGGGAAGAAGCTTTTTACGCATTTCAGAATGTGTTTTTTACCCGTTTCTGTCTGCGGAACTTCCTGCTTGCAAAGAGAAAAAAGTTTTATATCCATTGGAGCACCTCTTAGTCAAGTGTAAATTTTTTGGCATTTTTGAAAGGATTGCTTTTTCCCTTGACATTATACCATGCCTGAGGGAAACGCTGATTTTCGTTTCTTACGGCTTTTGATGTATCAACCTCTGAACTCTCTCCGTCGCGGACGAGCCTTGCCATAACAACGAAACGAGCATCCTCAAAAACTGTGTCGCAAGTCGAAATTGTAAGGATTTTATCACCCGGAACAATATCGACAGCTTCATTTGTGTAATAAGAACGTGATTTTACTTCCTTAATGAATTCAAGGAACTTTTCGTCGGAAGAAAAATTCGGTGTGATATACGGGAACTGATAGCCGTTATCCTGCGCAGATTTTCCGTTTGAAATGAAAGCGGCAAATATTTTCCATTCTGTACTCTTATATATGGTATCGAACTTGACAGTGGGGAAATTTCTGTAGTTTTCAATGTCAGAGTAAAGGCTCAATGCACCAAGCTGAGAACCGTCTCTCATATTGTGACCGTAGATAATAGTGTTTGTATCAAAGTTTTTAATATTGTTGCGGTAATCAACAAAAAGAGTGCCGTACCGTGTGTTTTCACCTTTGAAGCCTGTGTTCAGGTATTTGTAATTGTCGTTACCCTGAACAACATTGATGCCTGATTCACCTGTTGCATCGATTACGAGTTTACCGACGAAATCAGCGTTCATTTTAAGGAGTGCGCTGTATTTATCCTGAATAACATCCCCGGTATCTTCATTAACCGTAGTTTCTGTGTTGGAATGGTCAATGTTGTCTGTTTCGCTTTGTAACTGCTTGTTTTTCCAGTTGTCAATTGCATAGTCAACAATGTAAACGGTACATGTAATAAAAACAATCAAAGAAACGCCGATAATAACTCTTCTTAATGTATTTTTTACCGATTCACCTACTTCTTTTTTCGTGACCAAAATAACAGCCTCCTTTTCTTTGTGTTTTCTTCATCAGCAAAAGCAGAGGAAAGCTCCTCTTCGCTGTTGCGCTTGATTCCGTCGTCGGTGCTTTCGTCAACAAAGATAACTCTTGTATGTGTATCAAAACCGTAACGGTTGTTTATTGTTGGCGGAGTTTCGACGGGGGTCGGCTCCGGTGCAGGTTCTTCAACCTCAGACTCCGGAGGAAGCGGGTTCTTTCTTGGTCTGCCGCGTTTTCTCTTCGGTGGTTCCTCGGGATTTGCTTCGGGGGTTGGTTCTTTCCGAACCTCAGGTTTGGGTTCCTCTTTTAATTCTGTTTTTGGTTTATTAATACTTATATCGCTGAAAGAAGCGATGTCTGCATCAAACTCACTTTTTGTTGAATCAAAGACTTGAGAAAGCGGTGAGTTAACGTTCGTGCGGATTTCATCACGCGGATTAACAGGACCGGCAAGATAATCGAATGCTGTGCTTTCAGGACGTTGTTTTTTTACAAGTCCGCTTTTTTTTGCAAGCTCAAAGCCTTCATTTCGGATTGATTCGTCCTCTTCAGCGGCAGCATAGCGTGCCTTAAGCCGTTCAAGGTTGCTTGGCTGAATATATTCTACGAGATTTTCATTTTTTGTGAGTTCTTCGGCAATGGCACTTTCGATAACTTCTATTTCATCAGAATTGATTTTTTTGTTTTCTGCCACAGTTGTTCATCCTTTCCTACTGTTGCGTGGGATGCCTTGTTCTCTAAAATATTATAAAGCTTTATTGATATACATTCTGACCATATTAAGTGCGTTTGATGAGTTTACAAATCTGTTATAGTCGCGGTCTTTACGGCTTGTATTAAGCTCTTTTACCCAGACATTTTCTCTGTCTGCGAGGGCAATGTAGCTCAGACCCACGGGCTTTGATGTACCGTCACTGTCAGGACCTGCGATTCCTGTTACGGAAACCGCAATGTCTGCACCGCTGACTGCGAGCGCGCCCTTTGCCATCTGCTTTGCAACCTCAGCACTGACTGCTCCGTATTCTCTGAGTGCTTCTTCGCTGACACCGAGTATGCGGTGCTTGATTTCGTTTGAGTAGGATATAATTCCGCAATCGAAAACCTTTGATGCACCCGATACATTTGTGATTCTTTTTCCGATAAGACCGCCTGTGCAGGATTCTGCAGTTGCAAGCTTAAGATTGTTTTCGATAAGCATCGGTACAACAGCTTCCTCAATGCAATTTACGTCGATGCCGTAAATAAAATCCGCGAGCCTTTTTTTGATTTCTTCAATCATCGGGGTACAGAGCTTTTCTGCTTCATCTTTGTTGCCTGCCATTGCAGTAACGCGAAGAAGTGCTTCTCCGTCTTTTGCATACGGTGCAACTGTCGGATTGGAAGAATCAAGCAGATCTGTCACAATTTCAGACATTGCAGATTCACCGATTCCGAAGGTTCGGATATTGTGTGAAATAATAACCTTGTCCGAAAATTTATTAAGGTAAGGCACGGCACTTTCGAAAAACATCGGCTTGAGCTCCCTGGGCGGACCGGGAAGAAGGAGAATATGTTTGCCGTCCTTTTCCATAGCAAGTCCGGGTGCAGTACCGTTATTGTTTCGGAAAACAACACAGTCTTCAGGAAGCATAGCCTGCTTTTTGTTGGTTTCGGGCATATCGATACCTTTGGATGTGAAATATGCCGACATTCTTTGTAGGCTTTCTTCATGAAGGACAAGCTCTTTTTCAAAAAATTCGCAGGCAACTTCCTTTGTGATATCGTCGGGAGTCGGTCCGAGACCGCCCGAAAGAATGATGATATCGCTTCTTTTTGCGGACTGTGCGAGCAGTTCGAGAAGTCTGTCGTGATTGTCGCCGACAGTGCTCTGATGCAAAACGGAAAGACCAAGCTTCGCAAGCTCCTGCGAAAGGAACTGCGCATCCGTATTTAAAATGTCGCCTAAAAGAAGTTCAGTGCCTACACTGATAATTTCGCAAGTTTTCAAATCATTCACCTGAAATGTTGATAAATTTAAGATTGCTCAACGCTTCTTCAACGAGAGCCTCAACGTCAAGTACGTTTTCAGACTCCTCAACAACATGAAGCTGAGGACGTGTACGCGGATGCTTCGGAGTAAATACCGTACAGCAATCCTCGTAGGGAAGAATGGAAGTTTCGAAAGTGTCAATCTTTCTGGATATTTCGATAACCTCGTCCTTATCCATACCGATAAGAGGACGGAAGAGGGGGAGCTCTTCAACAACAGCCTCTGTGCAAGCGATTGCCTGCATAGTCTGGCTTGCAACCTGACCGACGCTTTCGCCGGTGATAAGAGCACCGCAACCCTGATCTTTCGCAATTCTTTCAGCGCAGCGCATCATAAAGCGACGCATAATGATTGTGAAAAGATCCTCGGGACAGTTGTCCTTGATTTCTTCCTGAATGTGTGTAAAGGGTACAACACAAAGCGGAATGTCACCGCTGTATTTTGAAACCTGACGAAGAAGAGAATGCACTTTCATCTCGGCTCTCTGGCTTGTGTACGGCGGAGATGCAAAGTGGATTGCATAAAGGCGAAGTCCTCTTTTTGCCATCATCCACGCAGCAACGGGACTGTCGATACCTCCTGAGATTAGGATAGCAGCCTGTCCTGCAGAGCCGACGGGCATACCTCCCGCACCCTTGTGCTGATTGCCGTGAATATAAGCGTAGCTGTCTCTTACTTCAACATTGACGATTAAATCGGGATTATGCACGTCAACCTTGAGATGATGATACTTTGAAAGTATATAACCGCCAAGCTCCATGCATATCTGCGGAGAGTTGAACGGGAACTTTTTGTCTGAACGCTTTGCCTCAACCTTAAAGGTTTTTGCAAAAAGAAGCTCATCATGAAGATATTCACAAGCGGCGGGAAGTATTGCATCCATATTCTTTTCAACTGCCGCACAACGTGACAATCCTGCGATGCCGAAGATTTTTTTCAGTCTGCGGAAAGCTTCGTCAAGGTCAACTCTTTCGTCAATGGGTTCGACCATAATTGTTGACTGTGACTGCACATAGCGGATTTTTCCGAGGTCGTGAAGTCGTTGCTTCATATTTTTTACAAGCTGATTTTCAAAAGTGTGGCGGTTAAGTCCTTTAAGGGCAAGCTCGCCGTTTTTCAGAAGTATAATTTCTTTCATTTTAAACGAAACCTCAATTTATTTTGTCTTTCTCATTATTTTCTGCGCATTTGCGATACCGTAAAGAAGGTAGTCGATTTCTTCTTTTGTTGTAAATCTTGAAATGCTGATTCTCAGCGCAGAGTTGATTCTTTCATCGTTAAGATTCATAGCTGTCAGTACACGGCTCTTGTGACCCTTCGAGCAGGCAGAACCGCTTGAAACGTAAATCTCCATTTCTGAGAGGAAATTGAGCATAACTTCCGACGGAATACCGAGTACTGAAATGTTTGTGATATACGGCAATGCATTGGCAGGTGAGTTTATTTTTACATTTTCCATAGCGGAAACGTTTTTAACAAAGTAATCGCGCAAAGCGGTTACCCTTTCAAGGCTCTGATGATAATCGGGCAATGCTTTTGCAGCTGCGGCAAAGCCTGCAATGTCGTGCAAAGGTTCAGTGCCGGGACGGAATTTGCTTTCCTGAAGACCGCCCAATGAATGGGGAGCAAGGCGAGTACCTTTCTTTATAAAAAGTGCTCCTGCGCCCTTGGGTCCGTGAATTTTATGGGAGCTTATCGACATAAGGTCAACACCCATATTGTATGGCTTGAGCTGAACCTTGCCGAAAGCCTGAACAGCATCGCAGTGGATGAGTGCGTTTGCACCTGCGTGCACAGCGGCACGTTTTGCAAATTCAACGGGCTGAATTGTACCCACTTCATTGTTAACGTACATAATGCTGATAAGAACAACAGACGGGTTCGTTGCGGCGTAAAGCTGACGCTCATCAATAAGTCCGTTTTCGTTAACGCGGAGTCTTATAACGTCAAAACCTTGACTTTCAAGGTATTTGATCGGCTCTTCAACACTCGGATGCTCAACAGAAGTTGTGATGATACGGCTGCCTCTTCTTTTAAGAGCGTTTGCGGCACCGAGGACAGCGATATTGTTGCTTTCCGTACCGCCCGAGGTGAAAATGATTTCGTTCGGCTCGCAGGAGAGCTTGCCTGCGATAATTCCTCTTGATTCCTCAAGAAGCTCAGAAGCGGCAATTCCGTTGGAATGAAGGGACGAAGGATTGCCCCAACACGATGTCAGGGTGAAATTGATTTTATCAACAGCCTCTTTGCAAAGCGGCGTTGTTGCGCTGTTATCAAGATATGCTTCCATTGTGTATTCCTCCAAGCAACAATAAGCCATTATTAACTTTCATATTATACATCAAAATTCATCTACTTTCAATCTTTTTATAGGTATATATATTAACAATATATAAATTTTTTTGTAGGAAAAAAGCTTTCCTACGATACATCATATGCGAAAGAATACTTTAAAGTAACAGTATAAGTCCGTCAGCATTGCAGTTGTGGATTTTCTGCCACAACTCAGTACACAAATTCGGGTTTGTCGAGGTGAATATTCAATCCGCATCGAAGGGGCGACCATCGGTCGTCCGCGGATTTTCTGCGTAATTCAACGGACGCGCAATGCGCGCCCCTACGAACCCTGTTTTAGTCAACTACGTAGGGACGGGCGTCCTCGACCGTCCGTTAACTCAGCAGAATCTGCGGATGG
>JAZNPE010000030.1:0-163645 GCA_045589535.1 Acutalibacteraceae bacterium
AAATAATTTTGATAATGTATTATTAAGACTATTATATGCTTTTAAGGATCTCAAAGAAGAGAAAAATACAACTCTTATTCTAGGTGCTGGCTGTTCACTTAATTCATCCGATAGGGATATTTCTACTGTTGGAATAATGAAACAATGTCTACGAGAACACAATGTTAAAAGGATCGACGAGTCAAATTGGTATGATTTATATAGTAATTTTGTGAATATAGTTTGGGAAGGAAAATCTCCAAAAGAACGCAAGAAACTTTTGCAAAAAAGACTTGATGGTGTTGTTCCTTCTGAAGGACATAAATTTTTGAGAAAAATAATAGAATTGGGATATATAAATACCATTATCACAACTAATTTTGATCTGTTGATAGAAAATGTATGTGAAGGACTAACCTACAATAAAAAAGTTGGCGAAAACGAATATGTAAAAGTTGGTGATGGTTCGCCTGTTTTCGACTTAATAAAAGCCCATGGTGATCTTGAAGTAGGAGGATTGAAATTTGCACCAGCAGAGTTAACTCTGCTTTCTCCTGATTTGTCAGATGAAATATATAGAAAGACTTCAGGTTTAACAATTTTCGTCGGGTATCGTGGTCAAGATGTTGGTCTTATGAACTCAATTAACAAAACAGATAAGGCTTCCTCTGTTTATTGGATTGACATAAAAGAACCTAGCGAAGCTGAACCCTTTGAAACACAACAAGTATATAGTTTGCTTGAAAAAAGAGGTTCTAGAAATAATATTTTACATGGAAGTGAGTATGGAGATTTTCAAAAGGTAATGGAAAAAATTTTTTCCCTTCTGATACCTTTTGGGAATAATGAAAACAGTAGTGTTAATAAAACTGCAACCATAGATGTTTGGAAAAACACATCAATATTCGATATGCTTTCTTTGTATTCTAGATTGTTAGACCTTTTCCAGCAAGCTCTTTACTTTTCAGAGAAAGCATATAACAAACTAGAAGTTTATGATAAAGAATATAATAACGAGAAATATGCTTCATATTTAAATTCTTATCTGTATTTTTTTAAGAATGACAAATTGCCATCAAATTTAATAAACATACCCAACAACGAAGTGGATGCTTTGGTTTTAGGTGTTTCAATAGAAATAATAGTACGAGCAATTTGTAGTGGTATAAGCACTAAAGAGTATTCTATCAAGATTAAAGAAGAACTGTACAAGGAGTTTAATGATAGTGTTTTTAATGATGAGTCATTTTGGGTTGCAGTTGATAATATTGCATGTTTTGACAAACCAGTCAGAGATGTAATTCAACTTCATTTTAACAACAATCTAATCATTCAATCTGTGGATGTGCCTTTGAAAGAATTAAATGAATTAATTAAAGTTATTCAGCTTTTATCTTTAATTTTACTACCTACTAACTATAATAATGAAGAAAGCCAAATAAGATTGTCAGAGATAATATATGGGAAACAAGATTCGATAGAAAACAGTAACGGAAAACTACATATTAACCTTGGACAGTTGGAGAATTACAATGTATTCTTATCAAATCCCATTGTTTGGAATCTCCCTGATGTAAAAAAATTAACAGATGGTAATACTCATATTGAAATAAATTCAAAATGGGTTAACTTCACTTTTGATATTAAAGAAGAATCAAATATCAATATAAAAGCAAATGACTCAATATATTCTTCCTGCATAAAAAGATGTCATTCAATGTCAAAACAGTTTGTAGATTTAGGTTCAACAACACATGTAACAGCTCGTGTTAACTTGGAACTTGATACAGAGTTACAAAAATTTGTAACCTCAAATAGACAAGCAATGTTTATTACCGGCTCCAGCGGTAGCGGAAAAACAACAGCAATTCAAAATTATATTTACGATAATAAAAACAGTAAAAAAATATACATTTTACCAATTTCCCCCAAAAATACATTTATAAATAGATTTGGCTTATCAGCATTTCTTAATATTAATATCAATGAATCCAATGAAGATCAAATACTTTTAGCCTTAAACGAAGCTTTTGGCATTCGTCATTCCAAACTGATATTAGTTTTTGATGGATTAAATGAAATAAATGATTCTTTGGACATTCAACAGAAGCATTATATAGCTCTCGTTGAACTAGCTGAAAAACTTTATAAACTTGATTGTGAACATATTAAGATTATAGTGACTTGTCGAAGATGGTCGTATAACTTGTATAAATCAAACACTAAAATGCAACTAAACCCTCTTTACTTCTATGACAATAACAAGTTGGAACTAACCTTAGATAATCATCAGGATGCAAGTTATAAAGTAGGGTCTTTTAGTAGTGGAGATATTGAAAAACTTGTAAAATGTTATTTGCCTTATAAACATCATAACAAATTACTTGAATTTATAAAAAATCAAAGCCTTACATATGAAATATCACCATTATTAATCGCAATTATCGGTGATTATTTAACAGATGAAAAAGATGTTGAAAAAATAATAAATAAACAAACAATTTATGAATTGTTTTCATCTGCTTTACTTGAAAGAGTTTCAACGACAAATGAGTTTCTTGCAAAAAAAATAATATATTCATATTTTGAACTTAAGCTCGAATATAGAAATACAAATATTGATGTCACTAAATTTATGTTGCAAAACAAACTTTATTGTGAAAGTAATAATGATATTATCAACAACCTTGATGTCGTTTTGAACGAATTAGCAGATGTAAACATATTGGTTAAGGATTTATCAAAAATTGAAAGAATAAGATTCAAACATGATAAAATTGAAGAATGCTTTTTCAAAAAGTTTATTGAAGAATATCAATTTCAAGGACTCGATTTGTTTAGAAGAATCTTTACTTTATGTAAAAAAAATTTGATTTATCAATCCGGCTTAATTCAATACTTTACAGACTTGTTATATGTTGATATAAGTGAATTTAAAAATATGATTATATCGTTATCTATAGAAAATATGGATACATTACCCAAATATGCTGTTGAAGCATTATCTCAATCTCGTGATTTAATAGAGGATTTAAGATATCTGCTTCATGAAAAAGATGTTATTAACAGCAAGAAATTTATAAATATACTTATATTAGGTTTTGATGAAAGTTTGTTAACATATTCTTGGATAACATATGATCTTAAAAGAATAATTGATTGCTTGTTGAGCTTCACTCATAACAGAAATATTACAGATGATGTAAAAGCCTATTTGAATTATTTCGAATCAAGATTATGTTATTTTACCAATGATTATGTTTCAGCATTAAACTATGCCGATACAGCTTCGAAAACATTAAGTCCAACAAACACCGCTCTTCTCACAAAAATTAATATGCACAAAGCAGTAATATTTATGGAAGAGGGATATAGTAGAAATAGTATTGATATCCTTAATAATGAATATAAAAAATATGAAACAAGTAAAGATATTGAAAATAGGATGAGGGTAGGAATCGAGCTTGGCCGTGCATTGAATCACAGTGGACAAATAGAAAGACCACTCTCAATTTATAATACTCTTTTGAATGACAATTTAGAGGTTTATAATTCATATGTTTTTGCTCGGATATTTGAGCAAAAAGGGAACAGTCTTAACAAAATAATGTTTGCTGAATTAAATTATGGCTTTACACCAAAAGAACAACTTTCTCAAGAAACGATTATCAAAATAAAAGATTTGTTTTTTGAAGCTGTAAAACTATATGAGGATTCTATGGAACTATTGATGAAAGAAAATGAAGTGTTCTGTTATGGGGGTGTGGTGCCTGAATTAATTAATACTTATGTTGGATATTCATTTTCTATAGAGCCTTATGGGATAGATGAATGTAAAGAATTGATTGAAGAAATGGATGCTTTGTTTGAAAAAATTGTTACACCTTATAAGGCTGATTTTTATTTAGCAAAAGCTTATTATCTAGAATATTTGGGGGATATTGAAAAAGCTGCTGCTTTTATTGAAATAGCTTTGCAATCATCTATCGAATTAAAAAACAGAAACAAAGAGGCTAAATGCTGTGCTTTCTACAGCCAATTTGCATACAGAAGACTATTAGAATCTAATACCAGTAAAGATTTGAGAGTTTCAAAAAATTGGAAAGAATTAGGCTTAAAATATGTATCTCAAAGTATTGCTTATTATCAAGAATATACGATGATCGATAATAACCTAAATTTAAAAAGCTGTTTTACTTTAAAAAATTTATTGGAAACTTGGGATAATTAACAACTGGAGGATTTCAAGGAATCCTCCAGTCAAATATGATTTATGTTTGGAGAATTTCAAGAGGATTGTTTATTTATCGTGGAACATCTGTAGGCGCATCCCCAAACTCTATTCTATTATCTTGTAAACATTTAATATCAAAATTCTTTTTTACTCTTATAATGTCTTGCGAAAGTTTTTGGGCAATAAATTTGTCGATGTTTATTGATATAGGAAACACAGAAATAACACTTATTGCTTTTTCTCCAAACATATAATTTGGCAAATACCGAACACATATATTGGTTATATTGTTCTGTTTAAAATGCTCTGACAATCCGAACATATATTTGTTGTTGATTTCAATAAACTCCGGTGAATTTAATAGTTTTTCAAAGTTACAATCAAGTAATGGCGATATTGTTAACATGATTGTTCCAAATCCATATGTATAATCTCCGCCAACAACCCAAAAGCCTGCTTCGGATAAATCTTTAGAAAAGGTGTCTGCAACACAGAGCATATTTGCAACATAAGATTGAAAACCTTCAACTCCAACACTTTGCAATACATTCCATGCAGATATTATATCTGTAGTGCACCTCGAATTTGTGAAAGTGTAATAACACGAATCCTTTTCGGAAACTTCTTTTTTTTGATTTATGTTATACAGTTCCTTTTTATATTTAGACAAAAAGGTACTTGTAGTATATGGGGAGAAACCACATTTGTGAAAATCAAAACCAAAACCATCCGCTAAATTTGAATGCATAAATAAACCAGCTGTGTGTTCAATTTTCGACAAAATATTTGATTCAATTGATAATGGGTTTTCATCAAAATTATATGATTTAAAAAAGAGCCATGGCCAACATACAACCATATCATAATATATGTAAGGCTTGTACTTAACTTTATATTTGATTGCAAGTTTTTCGATTATGTCGTTCGCTTTTTTTACACTTTCAACTGAAGCATGTAGAGTGTTTCCACCTGATATGACAACACACGCAATTGGAATATTCTTTTTAAAACACTCTTTGATTGTCTTTTCAAAAAATTCAAAATCAACTGTTTGGTTATCTGTTAATGGTATTCTTATACAATTTTCCTCAGATATGCCTAATTGATGACATATCGATTCAATAGAGAAATGATTGGCTTGTGATGTAATTACAACTGGTGTCGTATCAAAACCACAGGCTCTTTGACAACGATTTAATCCGCATTTTATTCCATATGTTAAACAAACCTTTCCACCAGCAACAAACACACCAGCGGAATCATTCTCATCTATTCCAACTAGATTTGACAACTGTTTTACAATTTGTTTTTCCATAGTTAGATATCCCGCACTAGTACCTTTAATCATACCATTTGGGTTAAACATATTAGTTACAGTTGATGCAGCAACTGTATTTATCATAACAGGAGAACACACATTGTACAATGTAAGTGGCGAGTGCCATTTTGTCTGTCCATTTAGAATTTTAATTGATTCTAACAAGACAGTTTCTTCGTTTTGAGGATGTAAAGGTATCTTTTTAAATTTTGAAAGCATTTGGTCATAGTTGTAATCTAATTCTCCCAGATAATATGAATTAGGTGTCGTTTGTGGTAAGTTCTCTATTGCAAGAGAAATCATTTTTAAAAAATCGTATTTATTTCTTTCGTCCGGTTGTAACAAACGCTTTCTTAACTCTTTACAAACATCATTGTATGAGTACGCTCCTTTTTTTACTTTTAGTTCCAATGGGATTAAGTGATTAATATTAATTGGTAATGCTGCTGCTAAATCAATCAGACGCAAATCTGAACAAACAAACTGTTTTTTTGTAAGGCATAGTAAAATGCACAAATACAGAAATTCCGTAAATGTAATATTATATAAATTTAAAACTTTATCAACTTGTTCGGTTGTTAGACAAGCTGAACAATTAATGTCTAAAAGAAACATTTCGCTATTTTTAAGAGCAAAACGAAATAGGGCATAATTCTCAAGTGACAATGAATTAAATAGTTCATATGCTCTTAAAATCATTTCATCACAGTCTATGCCACTGCATGAAACTGTCTCAAAGGTATATGGCGAATTTCCCCATATTGATATTTCAATAAAACTATCAAAAATATACCTTTTACAAACAAAAAGTTCATTATCACTATATTCATTATTAAAAATTTCATTAACTAATTGAGAAAGTTTTTGCGGCTCATTAATCAAATGTTGTTCATCAGAATTGCTGCTTGTGTGTTCTATAAGTATAGGATAATCGCAGTCTGACAAGTCTTTAAGTTTTTGTGTATAATTATATCTTGTCCAGATTTCAAAATTCTTTTTTAAAGCCGATGATTTAAAAAAAGTGCTTTTATCTTTGATAATAAGATTATTTATCCGACTATTGCCAAAAATATTACATTTATAAATTTCCAAAATATAAAGCAAATCATAATTAAAATTTTTGTTTGAAGATATAAGTGGAATAACACAATCAAAAGAGTGATTAAATAAATTCTGTTCAAGTTCGAATCTAGATGGTGAAAACAGTACGGTAAAATCCACTAGATTAGTCGTTGCTTTGAATTCAATTTTATAATCACAAATTACCAACACTTTAAGTTTGTCTTTCATTTTTCCTCCTTAATTCCAATGCATAAAAATAAAGTATAATTAGATATTATCCTTTATTGTTTAACTCACAATAATATTAAGTTATTGTGAGTTGAACCTATTGATTAATAATTGGGCTTTCGTAAGTTGTTTTTTTGTAGCAACCAATTCTTTATTTAAACTAAAAATCACCCCGTTAAGATTGTAGTAAATCTGCTTTCATAACGGGGCTTTTTCTATTTTAGGAAGGATGTAATAATTCAAAAATACGCTATTATGCATATGGCTAGTATAAAAAACTCAACTGAAAAACTAGCAAAACTACAATATGAATACTGCTCCCACTTTTAAAAACCTTTTTTGTTGTGACAGCTTACTGAAAAAAGATACAGCGCTTGAAATCGCTTATATTTAAGCCTCCTTGCCTTGTTGCGGTTATTATTTCGTGGTTGTTGCGGGATTACGTTGGAAATCGCACTTTTTCCGTATTAAGTATAGTGGAGGAATAAACATTGAACCTTGTTGCGGATTTCAACTTTTAACTGTTTCGGTATTTTGGGTGATTTTGCAAAAGCACCCTATTATATAAATAGAGAGGCTATTTTGTTTATATAATAACTGCCCCCACCAACAAACTTTTAAGGCAAGAAACTCAAGATTTTGGTATATAAATACTGCGTTAGATTTTTATATAATGAAAAATTTTTCGTTATCAGGAACAATTTCATATCTCTAATTCCCATTACTATGTAGAGGGATAAATTGTATTGCACTCGTCAGCTTTTGACGGGTGTATTTTTATGCCTAAAAACCTAATTTTCGGTATATGAATACTGCGTCACATTTTTTGCAGTTGAATATAAATATCAAAAATTTTATCTGAAAGGAGATTTTAACTATGACTTAGCACAAACCACATCTGAGCCAAAGTATCAACATTTGGCTCAACACAAAATTCAACTGAGCCACAATGGCTCAAAAACGGTGCCGCTTTTGGCATCACAATTTTAGACAAAGAAAAAATGGCACCAAATATGATGCCATAAAAACAATCCTGCAAGAAAATATATAATCTTGCATAAAGGATACTACAGCCACCCTTTGCGTAAATGGCTGATGTATCAAAATAATAACGGGTATTAAGGGCACCCTTATCTGCGGTGAAGGAAGACAGACGAAGCACCTAACTATCTTACAAATGTCTGTCCTACACCGTAGCGAGCAGGGAACTTGTACGGCAAGTTCCAATTTCTTTAGGGTCCCTTAATCCCTAAAATCTAATGAAAGGAATGGTGATATGAACACTACACCAAAAGCCAAAACACAAAGACTTGAAATCAGAATAACACCTGAAAACAAAAAGAAGATTGAGCGTTATGCTTCTAAATGCGGATTATCAACAAGTGAATATGTAACGAAGAGAGCATTGGGATTTACACCGCGAATGGTGTTGCCTGATGCCTTTTTTACTTTCTACTCAAAGTTATGTGAAATTTGCAATTATGAAATGACACCCGAAACCGAAGCAAGGCTGCTAACTCTCATTGATGAAATCCACAGTGAAATACTCTCGCCTAAGAAGGAGGTGAACGACCTATTGCTACCACAGGATTCTGGCCCGTAAAGAGCCGACTTAAAGAGGTTATTCAGTATGCTGAAAATCCTGACAAGACCACCCATAAAAAGTATCTTGATGAGGATTTGTACCAAACACTGCAATATACCGCGAACGATAAGAAAACCGATGAGAAGCTCTATGTTTCTGCAATTAACTGTCCCGTGCAACGAGCCTATGAGCATGTGATGACAACTAAGCTTCATTACGGAAAGCTTGGCGGTAATGTGGCTTATCACGGCTTTCAGAGCTTTGCTGAAGATGAAGTAACTCCCGAAGAATGTCACAGTATTGGCGTTGAAACAGCTAAAAAGATGTGGGGTGATGAATATGAGATTGTTGTTACAACTCACCTTGATAAACATCACCATCTGCACAATCACTTTGTTGTAAATTCTGTTTCTTTCAGAACAGGCAGAAAGTTTGAAAACCATATTTCAGACCACTACAAGCTTCGTGAGATTTCTGATGCTATCTGTAAAGAACGAGGTAAATCCGTTCTTGAAAATGCACCATTTTACGGTGGTGAAAAAGCAGCCTATTGGATTCATAAGCAAGGCAAGAAAACTCACAGAGATATGCTCAGAGAAGATATTGAGATTTGTCTTACCGTAGCAACAAATTGGGACGAATTCAGAAGAGTTCTTTTCACTATGGGATATGAGGTTGATTACAGGCGTTTTACCATCAAGGCAAAGGATTGGGAAAGAGGCGTAAGGGTTGAGAGCCTTGGCTATACAGTAGAAGGCATTGAAAAAAGGTTCCACGAAACCTATTACAGCGGACATCACCTTGCTGATTGGAACAACTTCTTCTATGCAAGGCGTAGATACTTTCCTCTTGAATCAGTGAGAAAGAAATTAGAGTTCGGCATTGAGCACGGGAAAAGACCTGAGGTTATTTATGTAAACACAATGTTCCTCTTAATAATCTTGGTGTTTCAGTTATTAAAGGAAGTTGCAGATGCAATGCTAATTTCTCCCGAAATGAGGCATGCCGTAAAAGACATTAAGCAATTTGTGGCTGACTATCATTTCTTAACTGACAATCAGATTCAGACTACTGATGACCTGTCACAGAGTATTGAAGAAACAAAACTTAAAATTGCTGAGCTTGAAGAAAAGCGAAGCAAGGCAGATAACAAAAAGCGCAGAGCAAGTACACCTGAAGATAAGAAGAGATACAAAGCCCTACGAAAGGAGATAACAAAAGAAATCATACCATTAAGAAAGAAACTTAAACAGGCAGAGCAAATTCTTGATAAATCTCAACATTTATATGAGCTCTTACAGAAAGAGCATCAATTAGAAACTAACAAAATTCGTAAATTAGAAAGGAGCCGATAATATGGCTATTAAACCAAAATCAAAAGTATATCCCCGTGATATCGAAGAAAACAATCCCACAAAAGAAACCTTATACGACAAAGTACAGAAAGCCCGCACAGAATATGTGTGGGCTAATAAAATACCCATTGAGTATTTACGACCTTTTGAAAATCATCCTTACAAAGTGATTGACAATGAGGAAATGCAAAACCTTATTGACAGTATTGATGAGCGGGGTATTCTTACTCCTCTTACTGTTCGTAAAATTTCCGGCACGGAATATGAAATTATTTCAGGTCACAGAAGATTTTATGCGGCAAAGAAGTTAGGCTTTGAAATGATACCCGCTTTTATTTATGAGCTCACTTATGAAGAGGCTGTTATTGCAATGGTAGATGCTAATTTACAGAGAGAGCATATATTACCAAGTGAAAAAGCAAAGGCTTATAAGATGAAGCTTGATGCACTTAAACACCAAGGTCAAACTTCTGCCCAAGTTGGGCAGAAGTGGTCTGTTGAGCAGGTTGCGGAAGATTCTCCCGATAGTAGAAGTCAGATTCAGAGATATATCAGATTAAACAATCTCATCCCCGAACTGCTTGAACTTGTTGATGAAGAACGAATAGCCTTTACTCCTGCAGTAGAGCTCTCATATCTGAACGAAGTTGAGCAAGCTGATTTAGTTGAAGAAATCCGTGTCTGTGATGCTACTCCAAATTTATCTCAAGCTCAAAGGCTTCGTGCAATAAGCAGAGAGGAAGGTTTAACTCCTGAGCATATAGGTGAAATCTTAGCTGAGGAAAAGGCAAATCAAAAGCCGACGGTAAAATTCTCCGTTGAACGCTTACAGAAGGTTGCTCCTAAAATTAAAGAAAGTGACCTTGAAAACTTTGTTATGAAGGCTTGTGAGCATTATTACAGATACCTTCAGCGACAGCGAAACAGAGATGCGAGATAAGGAGGTAGCCTATGGATGATGTTAAGATAAATTTTAACGAAAGTGAGGTTAATTCTGATAATCTCAGCGGTGTTCTCATTTCAGAGGATGCCGCTGAATCTCTTGTAAGATGTTTTCTTCCTGATATTGTATCCTTCTTTGAAAGCGAAAGTGGCAGAAAAGAGTTTGAAGAATGGGATAAGGATTGGGATAAGCTAAAAGAAATCGTATAAAAAACAGCGGGTGCGATGTAAAAATCGCATCCGCACATTTAACAAAAACAAGTATATGAATTACAATATCTACAGAAATTAAAGGAGGTAAAATATATGATAGGCGTTATCTACGCAAGATACTCTTCCGATAATCAGAAAGAAGAAAGTATTGACGGTCAGCTTCGTGAATGTAAAGCCTATGCCGAAAAGAACGGTATTCAAATCGTTGATACCTATATCGACAGGGCTTTATCTGCTAAAACCGACAACAGACCAAGATTTCAGCAGATGATAAAAGACAGTGCTTCAAAACATTTTGAAGTAATACTCGTATGGAAGCTTGACCGTTTTGCCCGTAACAGATATGACTCGGCTCATTACAAAAATATGCTGAGAAAGAACGGAGTAAAGGTTGTATCTATTACAGAAACCATATCTCAGGGCGCAGAGGGTATTCTGCTCGAAAGCTTACTTGAAGGTATGGCTGAATATTACTCAGTAGAGCTTGCAGAAAAGGTTACAAGAGGTATGATGGAAAATGCTCTTAAGTGTAAATACAACGGTGGTACCTTGCCGATTGGTTACAAGGTAGATAAAGAGCAGAATTATTTAATTGATGAGGTTACTGCACCTGCGGTAGTTTTAGCCTTCAAAAGCTATGCCGAGGGTATGTCTATGCAGCATATTGCAAATATGCTTAACTACCAAGGTGTACGAACTCATAAGAAAACCAAGTTGGATGTTGACATTGTCGCCCGTATGCTGCACAACCGAAAATATATCGGTGAATACAAATTTAAGGATGTCATTACACCGGGAGGAATTCCCGCAATAGTTGATAAGGAGTTGTTTGAATTGGTACAGGAAAAAATGAAGCAGAATAAGAAATCCCCTGCAAAGCACAAAGCGGAAGATGAATATATTTTAACTACAAAGCTCTATTGCGGCAAGTGTCAGTGTCTTATGGTTGGTGAAAGCGGTACAAGCAGAACTAAATTCGTTCACAGATACTACAAGTGTGTAAGTGTAAAGAATCACAAAGGCTGTGACAAGAAAACAGTCAAAAAGACTTGGATTGAGGATATTGTTGTTGACAGTATCCGCAGGCTCATTATGAACGATGAAACTATTGAATTTTTAACTGACCAAGCTCTTGAAACCTTTAACAAGGAAAGCACAGTGCTTCCCATACTGCAAAAGCAATATGCACAGACTCTAACTGCAATCAACAATCTTATTACCGCTATGGAGAAAGGTATTATAACACCTACAACCAAAGAGCGTATGGAAGAGCTTGAAGCTGAAAAGAGTGAGCTTTCCATAAGGATTATGAAAGAGGAAATATCAAGACCAAAGCTGACCCGTGAGGAAATTTTATATTGGTTCTACAAGTTCCGTAAGCTTAATCCTAAGAAGCTTGACCACAGAAGAACTTTAATCAACAACTTTATTAACTCAGTATTCTTATTTGAAGACAGAATGGTAATTACCTTCAACTTCAAAGACGGTACTGAAACCATAACCTTTGCCGACCTCGAAAAGTCGGCATTGGGTTCGGATTTCAAGGTGTCGGGTGCACCAAAATTCTCAAATGCCTTTTGGTATTTGAGAATTTTTCTTTTTTGAAAGACGGGTACTTTTGCGAAGCAACGGTCGCCGAGGAGGCAGGATTTGCGAAGCAAAGCCGTGTCCCGTCTCTCGCACCAAGAAAACGACAGGTTTCAACAGAAACCTGTCGTTTTCAGTTTTATTCGCCTTAAGGCGAGTTGTATCGCTTCGCAGCTTTATTATGCTTTGCACAGTGTTATTTGCTTCGCAAGTTTTGGGACAAATAAAATAACACTGAATCCAAAGGACTCAATAACGCTATTGTCCGGAGACAATAATACCACTCTTTGGAAAATTTTCTTTTTTGCCGATGAGTTCCCAAAATCAACCGAACAGGTAAAAATTCAACACTTCCCTTTTTCAATCTGCTACTATGGTACTGCGAAAGGAGGATGACGCAAATGCAAGAAATCAAGACAGTAAATCTAATTAAGCGATATAAAAATCTTACAGCTGTTAATAAACTTAATTTAGAAATCCGTCAAGGTGAATTATTTTCTTTGTTAGGTGTTAACGGTGCGGGTAAAACCACAACAATAAAGATGCTTACCTGCATAACAAAACCAACAGACGGAGATGCATTCGTAGGCGGATACAGTATAATAAGGGAGCCTGAAAAGGTTAAACGATTGATCGGGGTATCTCCGCAGGAAACAGCCGTAGCTGCAAACCTTTCCGTTAGTGAAAACCTTGAACTGATATGCGGTATTCACGGCTTTTCCAAAGAAAAAACAAAAGCAAGAATCAAAGAGCTTACAGAGCAATTCTCTTTAGGGTCTGTTATGAACAGAAAAGCAGGTAAGCTATCAGGCGGTTATAAGCGCCGTGTAAGTATTGCCATGGCTCTTATAAGCGAACCCGAAATACTGTTTTTAGATGAACCTACTCTTGGTCTGGACGTTATTGCAAGACACGAACTTTGGGATATTATCCGATCTTTGAAAGGCAAATCGACTGTTATACTTACAACACATTATATGGAAGAGGCCGAAGCCCTTTCCGACCGGATAGGTATTATGAAAGATGGGAATCTTCTTATATCGGGAACGGTGAAGGAATTAAAAGAGAAAACAGGTGCAACAGATTTTGAATCTGCCTTTTTGTCTGTTGTAAAGGAGGAAGAAAAATGAGAATGTTAACTTTTGCAAAAAGAAACACAAAAGAAATTTTACGCGACCCCGTCAATCTTTGTTTCGGTTTAGTGTTTCCTTTGGTTTTACTGCTTCTCCTGAGCACTATACAGTCAAATGTACCGGTGAAACTGTTCGAAATTGATACTCTTACTCCGGGAATTACTGTGTTCGGTTTATCCTTTATAACACTTTTTTCCGCAACACTTGTGGCAAAAGACCGTGAAAGTGAACTGCTTCAGAGATTATACACGACTCCGCTTACAGGTCTTGACTTTATACTCGGCTATATGCTGCCGTTTTTACCTATTGCCGTCGGACAAACAGTTATATGCTACCTTTTTGCAATACCTTTAGGATTAACTGTCAGCGTAAATATTGTCTATGCCTTAATCGGAATAATTCCTATGGCATTATTCAACATTTCGTTGGGACTTTTATGCGGCAGTATATTAGGTGTTAAGCAAGTGGGCGGCATTTGCGGAGCATTACTCACCAATCTATCCGCATGGCTATCAGGAGTGTGGTTTGATTTAAAGCTGATAGGAGGTTTTTTTGAGAAAACGTCCGAAGCCTTACCTTTTTTTCATGCAGTTGAGGCAGAAAAAGCTTTGCTCAGCAGAAATTTCCGACTTGCACAAACTCACATTCCGGTAATTCTTGTTTTCGCTTTCACTGCAACTGCCGTCGCGGTATTCTTTTTTCTCAGACAAATGAAGAAGCAGTAACACATAAGCACACACCGAGCTGATTACCATCAACCCGGTGTGTTTTCTGATTATATTTAATATTGTGTAAATGAAAAATTATCTGCCCAGAAGACCGTCAATGATTTTAACATCAAATCCGTCTTCTCTGAGATCATATAATCTTCCGATATTGTTGAAGAAAGCAACAACCTTACCGATAAATCTTACAAGTCTGTTGAAAATTGACGGGAAGAATTTTTTGTCATATTCGTGGCCGCCGTCATCGGAAGTCTTTGTTATTGTAAAAGAATTGAAAGGTTCTTCTGCTCCGACCTCGTAAGACTCTACAGTAATTGAATCTTCATTACAAGTGAGAATATTATATGTAGGCTCCTGAGTAAGATGTGCAAAGCCGATTTCTTCATTAAGACCGATCTCGTCGTCACCGCGGGGTCTGTTTATCGAGCATGAAACCATATAAATTGTTCCGTTCGGGTCAACCATTTCACTCTCAAGCGGAGCAACAATCTTGTTGTTACAAAGTACATTTGAAACAGTATAATAGTGGCTGTGACCTAGAAGAACAAGATCAACTCCGAACTCGTCAATAATGGGAGCCCACATCATACGAAGAAGTTCATTTTCACTTTCGCGTGAAGGAATTCTTCCGCTGTAAAGGTCATGGTGAGCCATAAGAACTTTCCATTTGACATCGGGATTTGATTCAACAGCCTTCTTAACAAACTTATGGTGGTCTGCGCCTGAAGTACAGTTAGTATCGACAACAAGGAAAAGAACATCACCCTTTACAAACCAATAATCATCGCCGATGTATGAAGAAACCGCAGCTTCTTCGTATTCATTCGGGAGGTTTGAAAACGTCTTATATTCAGCACCTTTACGGTCATGATTACCGATTGTTGTTGCAACAGAAACTGACTTAAGAATCGGAGAAACCGCAAACGCTTTATATTCATCCTCACGTCCGTCAGATGCCTGATCGCCTGCGGAAAGTATAAGTGAAACATCATTTTCTCTTGAAAGCACATCCTCAAGAGTGTTGTTGAATTTATATGATGTGTTCCTCAGAGATTCCTGATTTCCGTCGTCGCTGGTGATATGTATATCTGTCATATATACAGCCTTGAATTCATCATCAGAAGCAGTTTTAAACGAGTAAATATCTGATTCAAAATCACCGCTTATGCATTTGTAGTAATAAACTGTATCTTCTTCAAGTTCAGTAACCGTAACGTGATTTACAAAATCACCTTCTGTTGCTTTAACGGAAGTACCTTCGAATTTTTCCGAACCGATAAGCATACCGTTTGTGCTTACAATAACACTCGGTGTGTTCTGAGTTTCGGTATACCAGGTGAAGTTTCGCTTCGATTCATCAGAACCGACAAACATAACAAGACCCGCTTCAGCATCAGCTGATGACCAGACAGCGTCCCAGGTAGTCTCGTCCATTGCAAATGTCGGCACAACCGATGTTGCGAGAAGAACAACCGTCAAGAGAAAACATAATAATTTTTTCATCATTTCAACCCTCTTTTTTCTTTTCTTAATATTATAAATCCAAACAAAATCAATGTCAACGATATATTAAATCATAATTACAGCATTTATGTAAAGTATTTGTAAATCGATGTATTTTAGATTGAAAAAGAAGACTGAATATGATAAAATAAATCAAAAAATTTCAAGAGGTATTTTATGAAAACTTTTCTTTTTCAGGGTGACTCGATAACCGATGCCAACAGGGACGACGAGAACGAAGACTGTTTCGGACTTGGTTGCGGATATGCTTTTCTTCTTGCCGCTGACTTATTAAAAAACAAAAAGGATGAATTCCGTTTTTTAAACCGTGGCAAAAGCGGAGACAGAATAACTGATGTTTATGCCCGTATCAAAGAAGATATCATCAACCTTAAGCCCGATATGATGTCAATTCTTATCGGTGTAAACGATGTTTCGCACGAGCTGACACAGAACTGCGGAGTTACTCCCGAAAAATTCGAAAAGATTTATTCAATGCTTATTGAAGAAATAAAAGAAGCATTACCTGAAATAAAGATTTTCATTTTGGAGCCGTTCATTTTGAAAGGATTACACACCGAAGCAAGATTGGATGAGTTCAGATGCGAAGTCAGAAAAATGGCAAAAGCATCAGAAAATATAGCCCGAAAATTCAACCTTGAGTTCATTTCTCTTCAGGATAAATTTGACTCTGCCGGTGCTGACGGCAATCACCGCTACTGGAGCATAGACGGTGTTCATCCTTCATCAGCAGGTCATCAGCTTATAAAGGAAGAGCTTGAAAACGCAATTATTAAAACTCTTGATTCGTGAGGTTATTTTATGAAAAACAAAACTTCATTGGTTTTTACGGGTGACATCGGATTTGACAGATATATGTACGGCAAGTGGGAAGATGACGAGCTTATTTCCGGGGAAATATTGGAGTTTCTTCACAGTGCAGATCATGTTATAGCGAATGTCGAGGGGCCTGTTGCTCCCGTTGAGCAGAACACAACCAAAGATGGTGTTCAACAGCTTCTTCACACAATTGACCCTTCCGCAGTTAAAGTACTTAACAATATGCACGCAGATATCTGGAACATCTGTAATAATCACATTATGGATGCAAAAGAATACGGTATCAGTAAAACACTTGAAATTGCAAAAGAGAATAACGTTCAGACTATAGGTGCAGGAATGAACATCCACGAAGCAAGAAAGCCTGTTATTCTCGACGAATCCGGAGGAATCGGAATGTTCGGTGTCGGATATCAGCGTGCGTGCAGAAAAGCCGATATTGATAAACCTGGTTGTTACAGTTGGAGCGACCTTGATGCAATTCAGGATACTATAAATGAAATTAAGGCCAAATGCCGTTGGTGTATCGTTGTTGCTCACGCAGGCGAAGAGTTTACGCCACTACCCTCCCCCTATACCAGAGAAAGATATCACAAATATCTCGAAATGGGAGCAGATATCGTTGTGGCACATCATCCTCACGTGCCGATGAACTATGAAACCGTCGGTGACAAGGTTATTTTCTATTCACTCGGTAATTTCATTTTTGATACAGATTATCAGCGTTCACAGTTCAACACAGAACTCGGTTTGCTTGTAAAAATTAACTTCACGGAAGACAAATTTACATGGGAACCTATGGGTTTGAAAATCGAGCGCGGTCCCGAGCATATTATCAAAGCAGAACTTCCGAGAATTTTTGTTGATGTACAGGAGGACGAATACAAGCTTCTCGCTCCCCTTTCAGCTAAAGTTCTTGTTGCGGCAACAAAAAGACAAATGACATATCTCAACCCTGCAAGTTTTAAGGAAGCAACTGAAGAAGAATGGATTGAGCACTTCAGAGAACCGCTACGAACGGGTCGTGTACCCGGTGAAACGCTTGATTTTTATATAATATGTCCTTTAGCCGAAGAAGCTGATAAGGGTGAATGGAAAAATAGCAAGCTTGAAGACGTGAAAGAATATATGTTGGAGCATTTTGGAGAGATATAAAACTATGACCGGAAAAAGACTTTCAGAAATAAGAGCAGCAGAGAAACAATCACACGAAGAAATATATTCAAGTACTGAGCTTTTCAAAGAAGGTAGTTGGCTTCAAAAGCCTGTAAAAACAGTTTTAGATATTTTTCCATTGTTATCGGATAAAGAAACCATAAAGGTTCTTGATTTAGGCTGTGGAATTGGCAGAAATTGTATACCTATAGCCGAAACATTCAGAAACACCTGTACTATTGATTGTGTTGATATTTTAGATTTGGCAATTGAAAAGCTTTATCAAAATGCCGAACTTCACAAAGTCAAGGATAATATCAACGGTATTGTTTCAACAATTGAAGATTTCGACATTAAACCTTGTTCATATGATTTAATTATTGCTGTTTCCGCTTTAGAACACGTCTGTTCCGAATCCGCTTTTACAACTAAGCTTACTGAAATTAAAAACGGCCTCAAATCAGATGGTATTGTTTGCCTTATAATCAATTCTAATGTTACTGAAACCAACAAAGACAACGGTGAACTTTTACAACCTCAATTTGAAGTAAATCTTACTTCCGATAAACTTACAAACATTTTAAATGACACATTTAACAATTTCATTAAACTTAAAGAAACTAAAATCAAACAGCAATACGATATACCAAGAACAGATAAAACAGTTTCATTATCAACCGATGTAATCACACTGGTGGTAAAAAAGTAAAATAGTAATTAAATTAACCTCCATTTACTATTGCAATTTAAACTATTGAAGTATATAATTCTATTGTAAATTCCCTAAAAGGAGAAATAAATTATGGATATAATCAAAACAGCTGACAGAATGAAAAATGTTCACTCTGACATCCGTGGTCCTTTGTTTGTTGAAGCAATGGATATGAGAGCAAGAGGCATTGATGTTTTAAGACTTAATACAGGTAACCCTGCAACTTTCGGATTCAAGCTTCCCAAGAGCCTTGAAGATGCTCTTAAGGGCAACGAGCAGAAAGGTGTAGCTTACTGCGATTTCAAAGGTATGCCGGATGCAAGAGAAGCTATCTGCGAATACGAAAAGACAAAGGGTATTGAAGGAATCGTACCTGACGATGTATTTATCGGTAACGGCGTAAGTGAGGTTGTTAATTTTGCACTTATGCCTCTTCTTAATGACGGTGACGAAGTTCTCGTCCCCTCACCCAGCTATTCACTCTGGGGTAACTCCGTTTACCTTGCAAGCGGCACCCCTGTCTTCTACACGTGTGACGAAAAGAGCAACTGGTATCCTGATATTGCAGATATCCGTTCAAAGGTTACCTCAAAGACAAAGGCTATCGTAATCATCAACCCAAACAATCCGACAGGTGCACTTTATCCGAAAGAGATTCTCCTTGAAATCGTTCAGATCGCTAGAGAAAACGGTCTTATCATCTTCTCGGATGAAATCTATGACAGACTCGTTATGGACGGTCTTGAGCATATTTCAACAGCATCACTCGCTCCCGACATCCCCGTTGTTACAATGAACGGTCTTTCAAAGTCACACCTTGTGTGCGGTTTCCGTTGCGGTTGGATGGTTCTCAGCGGTCCGCGTGAGCTTACTGCAGAATACCGCAAGGGCATCATTCAGATGACATCACTTCGTCTTTGCGCAAACACGCTTCCGCAGCTTGTTATTCCTGCAGCTATGGCTGATATGGAAACTCCGCGTTCAATGATCGTTCCCGGCGGAAGAATTTACGAGCAGAGAGAAGCTACCTGCTCAGAGCTTGAGAAGATTGACGGCATTACATTCGTCAAGAACAGTGCTGCTTTCTACCTTTTCCCGAAGCTTGATGTTAAGAAGTTCAATATCACTGACGATAAGAAGTTTGCATGGGATCTCCTCCACGCAACAAACATCCTTCTTATCCCCGGCAGCGGATTTGACTGGAAAGAGCCTGACCATTTCCGCATCGTTATGCTTCCTGAGGCTGAAGAGCTTCGTGCAGCAATGAGACGAATGGGAGAATTCCTTGACGGATATAAGCAGAAATAATCTCAGAGACAAAAAACGGTGCAACCGAGTGGTTGCACCGTTAATTTATGTATTCAATTAACCCTTGAGCTTGCCGCCCTTCATCTTGATGAGTTCACGGTAGCTGATGAGTTCAACGTCGTGCTTCTTAAGGTACTCGTGAACATAGGGGTCTTTCATAAGCTCATATTCCCATACTCTGTCCTGCCATCTTGATGTGATGCCTTTGAGTTCATCACACTCCACTGAAGGATGAACAAAGGTTTCTGTTACTCCATCCTCAGGAATATTGGTCCAGATTTTCAGGATAGTGTCACGGTATACTTCGTAGCTTACACGCATATCGTCGTTCCAGTCAGGGAAAAGAAGATAATCGGGAATTACAACATCATACTTCTTACCCCAACGCTTTGAGAGAAGAGTAACCGCTGCATAAAGAGGATACGGCGTGCCGTTCGGGCAGATTCGCTTGTCATGCTTTGTGTAAAGTCGGTAAGCATAGCCATACTCACCGCAGATACGGAGTGTCATCTTTGAAAGACCGAGTCTGCCTGTATAATGGCCGTAAAGAGAACCCATATGATTATCGGTATGTGAAGGCTTCATTCCCCAGCTGTGTGCAAGGTCAATCTGCGCACGGATTTCAGCTTCAAGGTCTTCATAAGATGCATTTTTTTCAACCTGATCGCTTTCGTGCCACATAAATCCTGCTTCATCCATAAGAGTCTTACCTCTTGTAAGTGGCTTCCAACGGTACTCGCCCCATTCACTTGTCATTGTAAGATGAACACCGATTGCATGCTCGGGATGAGCATTTGAAAATTCAACAGCAGCCTTTGCTGCAGGACAAGGTATCATAACAGTAGCTGACTTGAGCCAACCGCCTTCAAAAAGTTCATTAACAGCTTCATTCGCGGCATTACACATTCCGTAGTCATCTGCGTTAACAATAAGATATTTAGGCATAATTCAAATCCTTCCTTTTTGGAAAATCAACAGTATAATTATACCACAAGTGGTAAAAAAATCAATATAAACGATAGAGAGTAAATTTTGTTTATTTTGCATAAAGCAACCCGATAACCCAATTCCTGAATCTGCACGGGAACAGTTTGCAAAGCAAGCAGACAAATTTATAGCTTGCACCGATTGCATAAATGGGTTTTACTTTTTGTTTCAATGCGATTTTTGCAATATAATTTCCTGCTGCTTCGGGTTTCATACCCTTTTGTTCATCACGTTCCGCAACGCTCTTTGAAATTCTGCCATTATAAATATCGTCGCCCATGAAAGTTTTCTTTCGCGCCTGCGTGAATTCCGTGCAGATATCACCCGGCTGAATTGCAGCAACGCTTATGTTAAAAGGCTTCAGCTCGTTTGCAAGAGCGCAGGTATACGATTCAACAGCGGCTTTGGATGCAGAATAATATGTCTGAAAAGGAATGTGTGCAACTGCAGCAACAGAGCTGACATTTACAATCCTTCCTCCTCCGTTTTCTCTCATATAAGGTATAACGGCTTTATTGACGTTGACCATTCCGAAAAAGTTGACATCAAACTGAGCCTTTGCGTCTTCAAGAGCCGTAAATTCAACTGCGCCTGAAATACCAAATCCTGCACAGTTGATAACTATATCGATTCTGCCCTCTTTAGCATAAACCTCTTTAACAGCAGAAATAACATTATTTTCAGCGGTAACATCAACCTTAATATGCTTTACTCCCTCAGCAGCTAAGTCACGCCTGCTGAAATCATAAACAATGCAGTTTTTCTTTAACAGTGCATCGGCCGTCGCACGACCTATGCCTGAATTGGCACCCGTTATTATTACGATTTCTCTTTCCATTTAAATCACCGTCAGCTCTTTATACGGATTGTTTTGATTTCCCAAGGTCTGAATGTCAAGATATCGTTTTCAACATCAGCAATATTTTTGCCCAGCAAATCAGTTTCGCTTACTGTTTTTCCGACCGTCGGCCTGAAATAAGCAAGACCGTCTTCGTCAGAATAATTGCAAAAACGAACAAGAATGCTGTCATCCTCACAATACATAGTTGTCATAAGAATCTCGC
The DNA here is from genome assembly GCA_045589535.1 of Acutalibacteraceae bacterium. Classification (GTDB taxonomy): domain Bacteria; phylum Bacillota; class Clostridia; order Oscillospirales; family Acutalibacteraceae; genus CAG-488. The sequence continues at coordinate 21,931 of JAZNPE010000030.1, forward strand.
CCTTTTCAACCTTGAAATCAGCAAAACTGAAGTCATTGAGTTTTACTTTTCCGGCAGGCGAAACTTTTATTGACGGCGTGTAATTATATAAATATGCGTGTCGCTGAATTTCGCTGTCCTTTACCGACGAACCGAAGGAATAAATCGCAAATTCACTTTCATAAACTCCGTCAAGAATCCTTGTGCCGCACATATAAAGATTTGAATAAATCAACGGAATTTCAACACGATTACCCTGAATCACTGATCCCATACATCCACGATTGAATACAGCAACACCTTTTTGTGAATCACGAAGCCATATTCCGTAAATACCTTCCATATACGTTGAAGAGTTGAAAGACTCTTCGGCACTTACGGGTGTATCAACCAAAATCAGGTCCTTATCGTACCAATAATCCTCTGCCTTGCGGACGTCACCACTCCACTCGGAAATTGAATACGGCAAATCCCTGAACATTTTTCTGCTTTTATCAAGACAGGCGTTCATAACGAAATTCAGCTTTTCCTCGTGTCTGTGACCGTCTACGGTCAAGGACTTCTTCAAACCGTTATATACACCTGTTCTTCCTACATGTTCACCGTTAAGTTCAAAACGAGATTTACAATCAATTCTCGGACTGTCCGAATTGAAGCACATCTTAAAACGATACGGAATTCCGCCGATTTCACCGTTGCTAACTGCAACAGCTCCGTATTCAGACACCTTAACATTCCAGTTACCCGATGAAATACAGTTTTCACCCTCCACACAAGCTGTGAACAATTCACCGTCACCGTTATCAATCAAGCGATAGTTACTCTTAATATTTTCAAGGTAAACAATGCCTTTGTTGTTGAGCTTCACTTTATAGACAGGAGTTGTCAATATACCTGTTTCACTATCCCAGCAGCAAACAGAAGCAGTTTCATTTTTAACCTCTGCCCTGAGTGAATAGCATTTAACCGAGAAAGCAGGAACTTTTGCACGGAGCTTTAAAACATATCCGCCGTCTGATTCAACAACTTCACTTTCAATCCGCTTTTCACCGTCAAATACACTGAGGAAACGGTCTGAAACATTAACCTCTAACCACTCGTCAATATCAAAAGAATGAGTGTTGGCTACGAGTAAAGACTCCCCTTCTCCATCAGTAAAATACTTTTCAATGACACCTAAAGCACAGGTTTTAACTTTATCTGAAGCCGACAGAGAAGCAGGAATAAATCTTCGTGAAAGGTCAAGCAAACCGCAGATAGTAACATCATGATGCTGTGCAGCAAGAGCATACTTCCACGCTTCGTCAAGCTTCTCTTTAAAAGAAGGAGCTCCGAACAAGCTTGCAAGTGCGCTAAGCTTTTCAGCCTGAACAGCGGCAACCTCCGCAGCACGTACACCGTTAAAAATCTCATTTCCGCAGTAACCCCACGGCATCTGGATATGAAAATCATTATCCGTAGTTTTCAGTTCATCCTCAGCTTTACCGTAGATTTCCGGAATTTCCTCAAGAAGTATATACTGACAGTTATCTTTTTCAACTGTCATTTTTGTGAATTCTTCAATCGGCTGAGTGAGGTCATCATATCTTGACATAAGAAGCGGAGAGTATTTTGAAAACATCTCACTGAACTCCTCAATGGACTGAACTGTTTCATCATCACTCGGCCAACGCGTCATAATCCAATTGTCAAGTGTTGTGCAATTAAAACCGCGGCCTTCCTTATCATATGTAGGTACGGACGGAATTTCAGAACCGTCCTTGCCTATCCACCGTCCCCAGGCTGAATCAAAGGTTCTCGGATATCCGTATCCCATTACGTGTGAACGAAAAATAGCCGCATCATGGCCTGTCAGTTTAAGAAGCTGCGGAGTCTGATTATTCAATGCATATTCAGAAATCGCATACACGGACGGTGTTTTACCGAAGTATTCAAGGTTTGTACGGATAGCATAAGTGAGTTGCCTTGCGTTGGACTCTTCAGAAATCGTAAGTGAAAGAGGTTGTCCGTAAGTGGTTGCTCCTAGTCCGACTCTGTCAGGATACTTTTCAAGGAGTTCCTTTATCATATCCACAACCTCAGGGTCACACCTTGAGAACTCATCAAAAGTAAATGATTCATAGTCAAGTCCTATTTTGAGTTTGGGATATTTTTCCATCCAGACTGCAATATCTCTGAGTCTGGGCTTAACTTCATCCTTCCATAAAACATATCCGCCGTGGTCATATGTTAACAAATATAATTTTTTATCTTTCATAAAAACACTCCTTTGTAAAGTCAAGTATAACATCGCTGTTTTTCATTGTCAATGTTAATAAAACTTTATATAAAATTGACAAAAGATTATAAAATTGATACAATAAAAAAGAACTGTAACAGGAGTTGATGATGTGTTTTTAACCCAAGGAATATACGATTTAGATGAGCTTGCACGCTTCAATCTGCATATACATACGAACTTTTCAGGCTGTGCAAAGGATGAAATGAGTTTTGAGAATATCGTCTCAACCGCTGAAAAAGCAGGGCTTGAAATGATTGCACTCTGCGACCATATTTACAAACCTGAAGACCTGCCTGAGTTTCTTGAAAACTGTAAAAAATTAAGAAAACTCAGGGATGAACTCAACCCTGATATCAGAATACTTATAGGAGGAGAATTTTCCTGCTACGGAAGCGAAAAATATACGCTGAAAGGTATCGATATTGAAACAGAATACCGCCTTTATGCTCAGAATCATTTTCACGTAACAGGTTGGGAACAGCCTACTGAGAAGACACCCGAAAACTACAAAAAGCTGACAAAAATTATGCTGAGAAATCTTTTCAAGGACAAAGCGGCTGATACAATCGCTCACCCGCTTAACGGCAAATACCTTACAAAAAGCACAGGATGGAGCAACGAAGCTGTCGGCAGCTGTTGGTCAGACAACGAAATCGGCGATATTCTGACCGAAGCTTATCAAAGCGGATGTGCATTTGAGCTTAACACAGGTGCTGTTATAGCAGATGCACCGTTGGCTAGACGTATGTTTAATATAGGCAAGGAAATCGGTGCTGTTTTTACCCTCGGAACTGATGCTCACAGACTCGACAGCATTGATCCCAAAAACTTCCTTGATGATATAAAAAGAATCTTATTATAAGCGGGGTGCAGATATGGCAACCAAAGTATATACACAGGAACAGCTTTTAAAAATGCAGAAAAAGCGAGATAAAGAAATTCTGAAATGGGAAAAGGAAAAAGCTAAACCAAAAAAGAGTTATTATTTCGCATATCTTGTTTTTATCATCACTCTTATTTACGCGACAGATGAAATTGCTTCACAGATAGGCACACTGATGAAAACCGAAATTGCGAATGACCTTCTCTCTTCTTTCGGCAAAAGATCAGGAACATTCCTTGATATTCTCTCTATACTGATTGTTCCGTTTCAGGCAATAGGGCTTTTGTACCGTCCACTTGCCGACCGTTGGGGCAGAAAAAAGTTTCTTGTTATCAACACTTTCGGAATGAGCCTTGCACTGCTTGTAATTTTCCTGTCCGACAATCTCTTTCTGTACTTTTTCGGTGCGTGTATGGTGCAGTTTTTTATTCCACACGATATGCACGTTGTTTACATAATGGAATCCTCACCTACAGATCACCGAGGCAAAGTTTATTCTTCAATCAAATTCATTGCAAATATGTCCGTTATGCTCGTACCCGTGCTCAGAAGGTTGCTTATGCACAATGCTTCAGAGTGGAGAATGGTTTACCTTATCCCTGCACTTGTCGGTCTTATAACAAGCTTCATCGCACTTTTGACCGCACGTGAGACGGATTCCTTCATCGAATCAAGACTTCGCTACCTCAGAATGACAGACGAGGAAAGAGAAGCTGAAAAGAAGCTTAAGGATGCACAGAACGCACAGGGAGGACTCATCCCCGCTTTAAAATTCGCTTTAAAACACAAGCAGCTCCGTTGGCTTTACATAACATCTTCGATCGTCAACGTCGGTTTCATCGGAACGGTTAACTATCAGATAATTATGACTTACGGCTATGCTCAGCATCACGTAAAAGTCGGTCTGTTTGAAACAATTGAAGCGGCATATCAGGCTGTCAGCATCGGCGATGTAACTACAGCTTTGTTTATGTTCCCCGTAGGTTGCGCAGTTTCTCAGGTTATAATGGGATTCATTTCCGATATCAAGGGAAGGAAATCTGCCGCAATCGTTACCGCTGTTAACTGCCTTATTGCATTCTTTACGTTCACAGTCGGTTCAACACTCGGTTGGAATCCGTATCTCGTAGGTTTCCTTTGCGGTGCAAGCATCGGCAGCTACTATTCAACAAATGACGTTCTTATCATGATGATCGGCGAATCATCACCGACAAACCTTCGTTCATCAACAATGTCTGCGCAGTTTCTTGTCACGGCTGTCGGCTTTGCGATATCCTACATTGTGGGAATCGGTGTACCGTTTATAACGGGGCTCGGAAACGAGATTATCGGTGTGGTTTCACTCGCCCTCCTCGTCCCCGGATTTATCGGCGCATTCTTTGCACTTCTGCTTAAAACACACGATACCAAGGGAATTGATATGGATACCGTTACAGGTTGTGAGTGGGATTGATTCTACAATATTTCATTTCTAAATTTAAATAATCATATTATAAAAAGGAAGTCACTTTACGAGCGACTTCCTTTTTGCTTCCCTTTTTAATTGTCAACTAATCCAATAAGTTTTTTAAATTCATCAGATTCCTTGAAATCTTCTGACAACGGATATTTTTCTGTTAACAGTTCTTTTATCTGCATTTTTGCAACATAAGTAGAACCTAAAGTATGCTTATCAAATTTATTGCCTTCAAACATTACAGAGTGCATAGTTGTTATTCTGTCCATATTATCAAATTTGATAGCGAGGTCGCACATTTTTCTGAAACTCTCAAGGGCATTAACATTATCACCGAGTTTGAAATATCTTACGCCTAAATGTCCGTAATTATAAATTACTGTTCGCCACATTTTACCGTAATGACCGTCATCATAAACAAAATTCAAAAAGTCGAGCTCTTTTTTGAAAGCTGAAAGCACCCATTCGTCAGAGAAACTTCTGTCATAGAAAAAGCCGTTATAATGAAAGTAATGAGAATAAACGGTGTTAAGCAGTAAGAATTGTTCTTCAAGAGTGTTCATTATTATCTCATCACCATTCGGATAGTTTTCAGGATAATAAAAGCAGAACATTTCCTGTCCGTCTCTCATCCTCGGCATTTCTTTTATGATTTTTTCACAGTCCTCAAAGGTTATACCGCTTCCCTTTTTCTCTGAAAGTCCTTTATAAAGTTCAGCTATATGTCTTTTGGCTGAAATGCGTATTTTGTCATTGTTACAGTTCTGCTTAATGTTTTCATATATCGCAATTATTTTCGCAACATTTTCTGGTGTGTTTTCTTTGAAATGAACAAGGCAAGACATATATCTCAAAAGAACACGAAAATCATTAGGAAACTTTTCTTTAAGTCTGTTTATTATTTCCTGTTTTAATTCTATATCTCTGAGATTATCATAAGCTTCAAGCTCTTTGATGATTTCCGCTTCATCCTCAGCTCTGTTAACACCAAGCAGCTCATCCACACTTACCTTAAAGAAACCTGCAATTTCGGGTAGCATTGTAATGTCAGGATATGTTTCTCCGCGTTCCCAATTACTAACGCTTTGAGAAGTAACACCTAAGAATTCTGCAAGGGTTTCTTGCGTAAGCTCTTTTTCAAGTCTTAATCTTTTGATGTTTTCACTTAAATAAATAGTCATTGTTCTTATCACCTCTGATTAGCTTTGTTGACCGGCCTGTATGTATAATAACGTATTAAAATATAAAAAACAATAAATCATTTATTGTAAGCAACTCAAGCAACACTTGAAAAAAGAAAAAATAACTGTATCATACCCTCTTTCGAGATGGTTTATATAGAAAAAATCAGGCTGTTCCATTACAGCCTGATTTTTTACTTGTAATATAATACTAATACCAAAGTTTTACCGTCATTTGCATTTATTTGATCACTAAAAGAAATGTTCTGATATTGCTTTTTGTAATTTTCGACATTCTCTGTTTCAATTAAATTATAGTATACTTTTTTGCCGTCAATCCGACAAAAAGACTCTCCGATATCTCCATCAATTTCTTCTAAACCACTTAACGTATCAACATCTGATAAAGAAAAATACTGACTATTTTTAATTTTGAAAGGAGTGATAATATATTCTTCGGTTGTTGTTTTGCATAAAGCTACTGCAACATTATCTTTTTTAACCAGTGTGATTTCTTCATTTATAACGTAATCATCGTTTTCAACATTATACGCCTCGATAATTGTATCGTAATATCTTGTCGAAAAAGAAAAACCAAAAACATTTGCAGAAACACCTAAGGCAATAATAATTAGAGCAATAACAGCAAAAACCATTATCTTACTGTTTTTCATAAATACACCTCACAGCTTACTATCAATCCCCTGCCGCCGGCGGTGTAAAGCCTTTGCCGAGTATTTCGTTTGCTTCCGTAAGAACAACAAACGAATCGGGATCAAGTTCTTTTACTTTTTTTCGTATTTTAGGTATTTCGTGGCTCCTCGCGGCAACGATAACGAGTTCATTTGTGTCACCGGTATATCCGCCTCTTCCCTCAATTATCGTAGCACCTCTCTTGCAGGTTTCGGTTATCATTCTTGCTATCTCGTCACCCTTCTTAGTGAAGATATAAAGCATCTTTCCGCTTCCCGTACCGTAGAGAATGTGATCCATAACCTCTGAGCTTGCAAAGATAAGAACCGCCGCATACATTGCACTGTCGACACTTTTGAATACAATTGCCGCCGCAATAACAACAGCTGCATCACAAACAAGAATCATCGTCCCCATAGTCATATGTGGCCAGATTTTCTTAAGGAGTCTGCCGAGTACATCCGTACCGCCCGATGTTGCTCCGCGAACGATTATGAGTGCAATTCCCGCACCGCACATAGCACCGCAGAAAAGTGCGGCAAGAAGCTTGTCGCCCGTATATGCCCCGATCAAGCCCATATTCATTACAGCCGCAACGCCATCGATACAAACCGAAAGTATTACGGTTGTCCACAGAGTTTTGAGTGTAAATGCCTTTCCTATAAAAATCCAGGCAAGAACTATCAACGGAATATTAAGAATCAAACCCGTCAGACCGACAGGAAACTGCGGTACAAGATAATTGATGATAATTGCAAGACCCGTAATTCCGCTTTGTGCAATATTATTCGGAATTGCAAAAATATTAACACCTGCGGCATAAAGGATACAACCCAAGATGTAATAGATATTATCAACAGCAAATTCTTTTACACTGAAATTTGCAAAAACAGATTTAATGCTTTCACCCTTTTTCAATGCTAAGCCTCCGTTAGTTTTCGATTATGTTGAAAAGTTCTTTGATTCTTTCAATTTCATCTGAAAGATATAAGTAACCGATAAGTGCTTCAAATCCCGTTGCCATATGGTAATCGCTCTGCGATGCATTTTTTGGAAGATGACCTGACTTTGCATTTCTGCCTCGCTTGTAGACAGCAAGCTCAGCTTCTGTAAGGTGGGGCAGGATTTTTTCAACAAATTCTGCCTGTGCTGAAGCCTTAACCTTCTGAACCGCAAGGTTATGAAGGTCATTTGCAGGTCTGTTGGCCTTACATATAAGGTCTTCCCTTACAAGCAGGTCAAACACCGTATCTCCGATAAACGCAAGAGTCAACGGACTTAATTCGTTCGGTTTAACATCTTTTTCTTTAAGTAATCTTTCCATTTTTCACTTACGGCACGAAATCAAACTCAAGGTCATAGATAACAACCGTGTCGCCTTCCTGTATTCCTTTTTCTTCAAGAGCATTAATAATTCCGCTTGACTGCAAAACCCTCTGGAAATACTGCAAAGACTCGTAATCATCAAGGTCTGTTCTCTGCAGTATTTTAAGAAGCCACTCTGCTTCTACCGAGTAAACATCATCTTCAACAGTAATTGTAAACTTACCGTTATTGTTCTGTTCAAAGAATTCTGCAGGAATTTCTTCTTTTTCAAATTTCTTTATCGGAGGAAGTGTTGCAAGCTTAGCAGCAACAGCGTTAATTACCTCCTGTGTACCCTCAACTATCGGTGCACACATAGTAAAATACTGATATCCTCTTTCAGTAAAATACTTTTCAAGAGCTTCAAGCTGTTCATCTGTTGCAAGGTCAATTTTATTGCCTACAACAATCTGAGGAAGGTCAGCCATTTCGGGATTGAATTTTACAAGTTCGTTGTTGATTGTATTAAAATCCTCAATCGGGTCTCTGCCCTCACTGCCTGCGGCATCAACGATATGAACAAGCAAGCGGCAACGCTCAACGTGACGAAGAAACTCGTGACCAAGACCTATTCCGTCACTTGCACCTTCAATAAGACCCGGAATATCTGCCATAACGAAAGAATTACCCTCACCCATTGAAACAACACCAAGCACGGGTGTAAGAGTTGTAAAATGATAGTCGGCAATTATAGGCTTTGCCTGGCTGACAACTGAAATAAGCGTTGATTTGCCGACATTCGGGAAACCGAGCAAACCTACGTCTGCAAGGAGCTTTAGTTCAAGGCTTACTTCCCATTCCTCGCCCGGTATACCCGGCTTTGAAAATCGGGGAGCCTGCCTTGTCGGAGTAGCAAAATGGTGGTTACCCCAACCGCCTTTACCGCCCTTTGCAGCGATAAAAACATCATCATCGGACATATCCGCCATAACCTTGCCGCTCTGCACTTCACGGATAACAGTACCTCTCGGCACTTCAATCACAAGGTCAGCACCGCTTTTACCGTTTCTTTTGCCTGTCTGACCTGGTTCACCGTTCGGCGCTCTGTACTTTCTTTTATAACGGAAATCGGCAAGTGTTGAGAGATTATCGTTGACTTTAAAAACAATATTCCCGCCCTTACCGCCGTCACCGCCGTCCGGACCGCCTGCAGCAACATACTTTTCACGATGGAAGGCGACGGCACCGTTTCCGCCGTCACCTGCTCTGATTTTAATTTTGGCTATGTCAACAAACATAGTATTTATACCTCGGAATAATTATTTCAACTCAGCTCTTGCAGCTTTGATATTTGCAACAAACTGCTTTGCTGTTTCTGTAATTTTTTTATAATCGCCTGTATTTGCACCTGCTGTAAGTGATGAACCGGCACCGACAGCAACAGCACCTGCCTTAATCCATTCGCCGACGTTATTAACGTCAACACCGCCCGTGGGCATCATTTTAGCATAAGGAATAGGACCTCTGATATCCTTGATAATCTTCGGGCCGAAAAGATCACCCGGGAAAACCTTGAGGATATCCGCACCGTTTTCCATAGCCATAACACCTTCGCGTACTGTCATAATACCGGGCATCATTGCAACTCTGTAACGGTTGCACATTTTAAGGGTTTCGAGATCAAGGTACGGGCTTACGATGTACTGTGCACCGCTAAGCATCGCAATACGAGCTGTTGCGGCATCCATAACCGTGCCTGCACCAAGAATAATATCATTTTCATCATACTTCTTAGCAAGCTCTTCAATAACTCTGTCAGCATGAGGAACAGTGAAAGTAAGCTCAATCGCTGCAACTCCGCCTTCCATACAGGCATCAACGATTCTTTCAGCCTTATCTGTGCTTTCAGCACGGACAACAGCAACAATACCGCAATCCTGTATTCTTGTTAAAATTCTCTCTTTATCCATTTTAAAATCTCCTTATCTCTGAACTCGTGCGCCTGCACCGCTGACAATTCTTTCAACCTCAGCTTTACTTGCCATTGAAGTGTCACCGGGTGTTGTCATTGCAAGTGCACCGTGAGCAACACCGTAATTAACAGCTGTCTGTGCATCGCCTGTTGTCATAAGACCGTATACAAGTCCTGATGCAAAGCTGTCACCACCGCCAACACGGTCGTAAATTTCAAGACTGGGAAGATCCATTCCTTTGTAGATCTTTCCGTCTGCCCAGCAGATTGCACTCCAGTCGTTAACTGTTGCAGTCTTAACAGTACGGAGAGTTGTAGCAATAACCTTAAAATTAGGATAAACCTTAACTGCGTTTTCAATCATCTTGAAATATCCGTCAAGGTTAAGCTCCTTAAGGTTTTCATCATTACCCTCAACCTCAAGACCAAGGCAGGCTGTGAAATCTTCTTCGTTACCGATCATAACATCGATATACTTTGCAATTTCTTTATTAACCTGCTGTGCCTTTTCTTTACCACCGATATCCTTCCAGAGTGACGGACGGTAGTTAAGGTCATACGAAACGATTGTACCGTACTTCTTTGCAGCCTTAACAGCCTCAATTACAACCTCAGCGGTTGTATCTGAAAGTGCAGCAAAGATACCGCCCGTATGAAGCCATCTTACACCGAGAGTACCGAAGATGTAATCCCAGTCGATATCGCCCGCTTTAAGCTGAGAAGCGGCAGTATTACCTCTGTCAGAAACGCCGACTGCACCTCTTATACCGAAGCCTCTTTCCGTAAAGTTAAGTCCGTTACGCACGGTTTTGCCGATACCGTCATACTTAACCCACTTTACAAGTGAAACGTCAACACCGCCCTGAAGCATAAAATCTTCAACAAGTCGGCCAATTTCATTGTCAGCAAGCGCTGTTACAACAGCAGTTTTAAGTCCGAAGCATCGTCTCAGACCTCGAGCAACATTGTACTCTCCACCGCCTTCCCAGACACGGAAGCTCCTTGCTGTTTTAATTCTTGAATCGCCGGGATCAAGTCTTAACATAACTTCTCCGAGCGAGAGCATATCAAACGCACATTCATTCTGCGGTCTTAAATTAAGCTCCATTATATCAAACCTTTCTGTTCTTTTTTCTGTTTTTATAAAAATCTTTCATTGTAGGATCCTGAATCATACGTACAAGCTCATATAAATGTCTTGATTTAAAAAACATAACAAACGCGATTCTTATAACGATATTTATATCAGAATTTTTTATAAATTCCTTAAGCCATTTATTTCCAATACGTTTGCTTTCGGCTAATACATATTTCTGAGCCGAAGTGCCTATTGAGCTTGTACGGTTGTAGAGTATTGACTGATAAAGATACTGTAAGCAGTACGCTTTCAGGAATTTATAATCAGAATTTTTAATATATTCACACAAATCATCAAACGATAATGTAATTGAAAACTTGCTTTGAGTAAATTCCGATGTTACACATGAATTTTCTCTTGAATAATAATAATAAAGTACGAGATCAACTATACAGACTTCAGCTCCATTTGCAAGCAAACGAATAATGTAATTTGCATCCTCTCCGTTAGCAATTCCTACCGGGAATCGGGCTTTTAATGCAAAATCTTTTCTGAAGAGTTTTGCACATGATGACTTACCGATAACATTTCCGTTTACCTCTTTAAAAAGATCTTCGTGAGAAGCGTCAGTGCAATTATAATTCACAATTTCTTTCATTTCTTCTGCAAGGGATGATGTATGCGTCTGATGAGCCGAAACCATATCACAGTTTTTCTCTTCAATGCAGCGAACAAGTATACCAACAGCCTGAAAATGCATATAGTCATCACCGTCAACAAACATAATATACTCACCGTTTGCAACTTCAAGACCCTCGTTTCTTGCTGATGAAACTCCACCGTTTTCTTTATAAATATACTTTACTCGTTGGTCTCCCTTGGCAAGTTTTTTAATAACCGTGGCAGAATTATCCGTACTTCCGTCATCAATACACAGAACCTCGATATTATCATATGTCTGATTCAACAAGCTGTTTATACAGTTTTCGACGTAATCTTCAAGATTATAAACCGGTATTATGATGCTAACCTTAGCGGACATTCTGACACCTCTTTTCAGTCAAATAAATATTTTAATTTTATACACCTGAATATGCATTGAAACCGCCGTCAACAGCGATTGTTGTACCAGTTACAAAGCCGGAATACTCTTTATCGCAAAGGAACAAGAGCGCACCCGCAAGCTCTTCGGGCTCACCGAAACGTCCCATAGGTGTTGCCGCAAGAATCTTGCCTGTTCTTGCTGTCGGTGTACCGTCTTCATTCCACAAAAGAGTCTTGTTCTGCTGAGTTGAGAAGAATCCGGGTGCAATTGCATTTACACGGATACCCATTTCAGCAAAGTGTACAGCCATAAACTGTGTAAAGTTTGCAACAGCAGCTTTAGCGGCTGAATACGCAGGAATTTTGGTAAGAGGACGGAAAGCATTCATAGACGTTACCATAACAATACAGCTATCCTCTTTCATTGCCATATCTCTTGCAAAAATCTGTGTAGGAATAAGTGTTCCGAGGAAATTGAGGTTAAACACGAAAGAAATACCCTGGGGATCAAGATCAAAGAAAGTTTTAACATTCTCATCTTTTTCTATAAGATCAATCTTTTCAAGCGTTTCCTTGGTTGTTGTACCTTTCGGATTATTACCGCCTGCGCCATTAAGAAGAATATCGCAGGTGCCGAGTTTTTCAGCAATAATATCCCTTGCCGCCTTCATGCTTTCAGGTTCAAGTACATTACAGCCTACAGCAATGGATGTACCGCCGTCTGCAACAATTTCATCTGCAACTTTCTGTGCTGCTGCTTCATTAAGATCAAGCACGGCAACCTTAACACCCTGCTGTGCAAGTGTCTTTGCAAAACCTGAGCAAAGCACCCCGCCGCCGCCTGTGATTACAGCTACCTTACCTTTAAGACTTTTATGCTCTGTCATATATATTCCCTCCGTATTACTTTGATTTTTCTGCCGCTTCCCAGAGTCCGTTGAGATAAGCTGCGCCGAGAGCTCTGTCATAAAGACCGTAACCCGGTCTTGCAACTTCACCCCAAATCATTCTGCCGTGATCGGGTCTTATATATCCGTCAAAGCCTGCATCCTGCAAAGCCTTGACAATTTCGTACATATCAAGTGAACCGTCAGAAGAAAGATGTGATGTTTCATTAAACCAACTTTCGCGGATTTTAATGTTTCTCAGATGAGCGAAATATATTCTGTCGCCTACTTCACGGATCATCGCAGGAAGATCGTTTGAAGCACTTGCTCCGAGTGAGCCTGTACAGAATGTAAGTCCGTTATACGGAGAATCAACAAGCTTCAGGAATTTCCTTATATCCTCGATATTCTTGATAATACGTGGAAGTCCAAAAATATCCCACGGCGGATCATCAGGATGAATAGCCATTCTGACGTCACATTCCTCACAAACGGGAATAATTTCTTCAAGAAAATGCTTAAGATTATTCCACATGTCCTCTGCAGTAACATTCTTATATTTTTCGAAAAGCTCCTTGATTTCACCCATACGCTCAGTTTCCCAGCCCGGCATAGCGTAGCCGTTTGAGTTATCGTCAATTTCTCTGAACATATCCTCAGGGCTCTTACCTTCAACCTGAACGCCGTTATAGCTAAGGCAGGTTGCACCGTTACCCATATCCATTGCAAGATCAGTTCTTGTCCAGTCAAACACAGGCATAAAATTATAACAAATCACCTTAACTCCTGCTTTTGCAAGGTTACGGATGCTCGTTTTATAATTTTCAATGTACATATCAGCTGTGGGTGCACCAAGCTTGATGTCCTCGTGGACATTAACGCTTTCAATGCACTCCATTGTAAGACCTGCCGCCTCGATCTCTTTTTTCATATCCATAATCATATCAAGAGGCCATGCTTCACCCGCAGGCAAAGCATGAAGAGCAGGAACAACACCAACAACGCCCGGCACCTGTCTGATTTCTTCAAGAGAAACAGTGTCTTTCTCCTTGCCGAACCATCTCATTGTCATTTGCATAAGATCAATCCTTCTTCAAATATACTTTATCTCCCTTTTCGGAAGATTCAAAAATCGCCAAAAATTCTTCAACGGCTTTTCCGCCTTCAATTGCATCAATCGAGAATTTCCTGTCTTCCTTAATGCAATCATAGAAATCATTGATAAGTGAACTGTGCCCCTTGCCCCAATAGTTTTTACCGACAAAACCCGTGTTATCTGCAAGATGAAGCTGTTCAATACCGCCGTCGGTGATTACATAAGCATTATCGCCTTCAAGACGAAGAGTCGCTTTCTCACAAACCACATCAATAATTACCGGAAGATTTTTTGAAAATGCCGTTGTTGCATTGTAAAGACCGAGTGTGCCGTCCTCATATTCAAAAATTGCGTGAACGGTGTCCTCTACTTCAATTATATCCTTTAGGTGGTCAGTAAAAACATGACCGGTGACAGATTTTGTCTTTTTACCCGAGATATATCGCATAAGATCCTGAGTATGTATTGCCTGGTTTACGGCAACACCGCCACCTTCTTTCTCGATGGTGCCGTGCCAGTCGTCGCTGTAGTAAGCTTCATCACGGAACCAGTGAACGGTAGATCTTACCGCTTCGACATTACCGTAGGTACCTTTATCAACAAAAGACTTTACTAGAATCGCAGACTCATTATATCTGTTTTGGAAGCATACACCGAACTTCGCATCACTCAGAAGCTGAGCCATTTTGAGCTGTGAGAGACCTTCTGCCGAAATTGCACACGGTTTTTCACAAAGAACGTGTATTCCCTGCGTAAGAGCCTTAACTGACATCGGTACATGAAGATAGTGCGGTGTACATATATGAACACAGTCAGGCTTATCTTCAGTAAGCATTGTGTCATAATCGTAGTACGCCTTACAGGCATATTTAAGTGCCGCGGAGTCAGCCTTTTCTCTCACAATATCTATAACTGATGAAATCGTAACCGATTCCATTTCGCTGAGTGCTCTGAGGTGCGACTTTGAAACACCGCCGCATCCTACAACTGAAACTCTCATAATACCCCTCCGGCAAAATCAATATGTGCTGCTCATATCCTCATTTACTACTGATACAACGTCTTCCTTTGCCTTTGAAGAAGCAACTTTCTTCATAAGAAGCTCGTAGTATTTATCCTCATCAATCGGAAGCTCAACCGTTTCACCTGTCCAGCTTGAATAATGAGCTGCATTGGAAATCATAAGACCTCTGATACCCTCATCACCGTTTGCAATGAGCGGAGTGCCGAAGAGGATGTGATCGGCAAACGCATTGAGAACACCTGTATGCTGGTCATTGATACCGTCTGTTTCAACATCTATTGCTTTGATATCAATGCTTGTAAAACCGCTTTCACAGTTAGCAATATTATCCTGAAGCGATTCAGCAAGTTCATAAAGTGTAATCTTACTGCCTTTTTCGCAGACAAGCTTAGCCTTATCCATAGTGATTTCAAGCCTGTTTGAACCCGGATAATCACCTGTTGTTGTAATGAACACACCGGTTGCTCCGTTCGGATACTCGGCATAGATTGTTACGTCATCCTCAACTTCTATATCATGCCACTTGCCTTCGTGACAGAATGCACGGATCTTTGAAGGCATACCGCAAAGCCACTGCCATAAATCAAGCTGATGCGGTGACTGGTTAAGAAGAACTCCGCCGCCTTCGCCAACCCAGGTTGCACGCCATCCGCCTGAATTATAATAAGCCTGAGTACGGTACCAGTCGGTGATAATCCAGTTAACTCGGCGGATATCGCCGTACTCCTTACCGTCAACTATCTCTTTGATTTTTCTGTAAACGCAATTGGTACGCTGATTGAACATCATCGCAAATGTCTTATCCTGCTTTGCGGCAAATTCATTCATCTCACGTACCTGCTTTGTATAAACACCTGCAGGTTTTTCCGAAACAACGTGAAGTCCGTTTTTAAGAGCCTCAATAACAAGCGGCGGATGGAAGTAATGAGGAACACAGATAATAACTGCATCAACCTCACCGCTTTCCATAAGCTCGGTTGCAGTGTTATATCTCTTTGCCCACGGAAGATTCTTCGCAGACCATTCAAACTTTTCCGGAACGATATCAGCAACAGCAGTGATACGCATTTCTCTTATATCGCCGTTAAGAAAATTCTTGGCGTGAGCTGTACCCATATTACCCATACCGATAATACCGAAGCGAATCGGCTGAACCTCTTCTGCAACCTTATGCATAGCGTCTGCGGCAGCCTTGAATGACTCTGCATGAGAAGCGTATGTATGAACCTTCATCGCATTTTCAACTTCGTCAGTAACCTCAAGATTTGAAAGTCCGTCAAATACCTTGAGATGAGGCTCAAGTGAAAGAACTGCAGACTGCTTACGTTTATCAAACTTCTTGAGAATTTCAACAAGCTGACCTTCGCCCTCGCCTGCAGGAACAACCTCGGCACTGTTATAAAGAGCATCCTTAACATGGAAATATTCAATGTAATCTTCAAGTAAATCATATGCCTTGAGAGTATCAACGCCGCACTGAATAAAGTTAGCCGGATCAAATACTGCTCTGAGTTTGCCTTCACAAGCCTGAAGCACATCAAGGCAACGCTCAGCCGTATCACCGTAAATACCCTTTTCGTTTTCGTGGCAGCAGATAAGACCGTTTTCGTCGGCGTAATCAACAAGAGCTTTTACACGACGGATAACCTCATCTCTGTAGGCATCAAAATCGTCACTTTCATCAAAATAGAAGCTGAACATACGGATATACTTTGCTTCAAGTACTTTTGCAACTTCGACTGTATTTTTAAAAGCCTCAAAATGAGGTTTGAAATCGTCTTTAATATTAATTTTTCCGTAACCCGAACCGATTGAAGAAACAATCATTCCTTCCTTATCAATCTCAGCCTTCATCTCTTTAGCCTGTTCAACAGAAAGATTGTTTATACTGAGCTCAGGTCCGAAACCTCTGAGTTCCATATGAGTGATACCGTTAGCTTTACAAGCAGCCATCTGACCGCCTATTGTAGCTTCACCGGACTCATCACAAAATGCAGAAAAAATAAAATGTGCCATATTAATTGCCCCTTTGTTTGTCAATTGGTGTCCATTCTAAACACATTGGAATTATAACACAGTAATTCATGAAAATAAAGTATTTATTACATAATAAAAGCAAAAAGTGCTCCAAAAAATGAAGCACTTTTTTGTAAAATATATCAATTCAGAAAAATATCTTTATTTGATCGGATGAATGACGCAGCTTTTGCATAAACAGCAGAAGCGTCTGCTTCAATAACCGACAAAAATTTACTGTCCAGTATTTCCAATTCTTTATTATCAACAGAGGTTGTTTCATCGTTTTCGTCAAGCATAACGAATTCTTTTTCAAAAATTTCAGCAAAATCTCCGCCGATGATATTTCTGACTGCTTCCAACGAAACCGAAAGCAACGGTTCACCGTTTGCACGGAAAAAATCAGAAAGACCGTTTTTGCTGTCTTCAAAAACATATCCGAGTACATATGCATATTTTTCCGGTTTCGAAAGTGCTGAAAAAGCAGCGTTCATATCGGTTTCATCTTCAATTTTCTGCTGAATATGAGCGCACATTCCTATTATCAATCTGTAGTCATCAACATTGGAAAATGTATTATTATCAACAGTTTTAAACTCTTTTCTGAGTGCTTTTTCTTTCTCAATTTCGGCAATTATGCGTTCACGTTCTTCATTTCTTTTCCTGCCTGAAATCATGGCACGAATCCACACAAAAACAGTCAGAATAACAAGCAGAATCAATGCTGCACCTGCATACCAATGCTGAGAAATATATTCAAAGAATCCCATATTCATTCTCCTATCAACAGCTTATAAATTTCGCCTTTTTTATACCCTGAAAGCTTTGCCGCCTGCTTTGCAGCTTCACTTACGGAAAGGCCGTTTTTCACACTTTTCTTCGCCATCTCAACAGCATCTTCAAGTGTAATTTTCTCATCATTCACAATGGGTTCTGCTCCGTGTATAACAAGGACAATTTCACCCTTAAGGCCGCCTTCTCCATAGGCTTCAACAGCCTGCGAAAGTGTTGTTTTTATAACCTGTTCGTGTATTTTCGTAATCTCTCTTACTATCGCAATTTCACGGTCACCGAATGCAGAAAACATATCCTTAAGCGTTGCGCCAAGCTTGTGTGGGGCTTCGTAAAAAAGCATGGTTCTTGTTTCGTTTTTAAGCGAATCAAGGTGTTCTCTTCTGCTCGGCTTATTAACACTCAGAAAGCCTTCAAAAGTGAATCTTCCCGACGGCATACCAGACAGTGCAAGAGCCGTTGTAAAAGCGCACGGACCCGGAACAGATTCCACTTTAATGCCGTTATCATGGCAAAGCTTGACAAGATCCTCACCCGGATCTGAAATTGCAGGCATACCTGCATCGGTAACAAGTGCGCAGCTTTCACCGGCAAGAATACGGCTTACAATCATCTCTCCGCGTTCGCGTCGGTTATGTTCAAAATAACTTACCATATTCTTTTTTATACCGAAATGATTTAAAAGTTTAAGTGAAACACGGGTATCCTCCGCGGCTATAAAATCACAGTTATTCAGCGTTTCAACCGCCCTCGGAGAAAAATCTCCGAGATTTCCGATAGGTGTTCCGACTATATAGAGCTTACTCACTTCACGTTCTCCTTGTATTCGCCGTAAATTTTTATTACTTCCTCGCTGAGTTCACCGCCATCACCGTACATTATCAGCATCGGATCAACATTAAGATAGGGTTTGCTTCCTTTTTTACCTTCAATAAGGAAAAGCCACGGGCGTGTATCCGGTCTTTTGACAACGAAACGTAATCTTTTCGGTTCAATCCCTGCTTCCTTCATAGCAACGATTGTATCGCTGAGCCTCTCTGGACGGTTGCACATACAAAGACGACCTCCGAAGTTCAGAAGATGCGCCGCCGCAGCTGTTACATCCGATAGATTACATTCGACCTCATGCCTTGCAATAAGGTCAGCCTGCGAAGAACTTTTAATTCCGCTGTCGGCTGCTTTATACGGCGGATTCATTGAAACAACATCCATTGTTCCGTGTTCAAATACTGACTTAATATCTCGCAAATCGTGGTTAAGAAAGGTGATTTTTTCTTCAGCTCCGCTGATTATTGCAGACTCACAAGCCTGTTCATATCCCTGCTTCTGCAATTCTACACCCCAGATATGTTTTGCACAGCCGTTTCTGTACCACAGCATCGGGATAATTCCGCAGCCGGTTCCGAAATCGCAGGCATTTTCCTTACGCTTAGGAGAAACAAAATCAGCAAGAAGAACCGCATCCGTACCGAATCCGTGTTCATCGGACACAACAACGCTGACTCCGCCGCCAAGATATTCTTTTCGGAAATCTGCCATACAATCACCTCGCTGACATTATACTATCAAAAAAACAATATGTCAAAAAGAAAAACAGGGCAGACCTACGCCGAACTCGGCGAAGTCTACCCTGCGTATGAAGTTTGATTATTCCTCTACGGGAGCAGCTACCGGGCAAGCGTCTGCACATGCACCGCATGATACGCAAGCATCAGCATCGATCTCATACTTGCCGTCACCTTCAGCGATAGCACCTACCGGGCACTCAGCTTCACATGCACCGCAAGAGATGCAATCATCAGTAATTTTAAATGCCATTTCAATCTTCCTCCTTGTCCCAGATTTGACTATATTGTAACATATCAACGAGAAAATGCAATAGTTTTACGAAAAAATTCACTGAATTTCTACATCCGTATAATAATATTTTAAAATTTCTACATAATCCGCACCTTGCCTTGCCATATAATCTGCTCCGTACTGGCTCATTCCTACCATATGACCGTTTCCTATAACATTGATTTTTATATTGTTTTCATCACTTTTCAATGTGAAGCATCGGCTTCTCAGTTCAAGTGCTGTACAGAAATCTTCAGACGATATTTTTTCGTTGCATATTTCAACATTCTTAACGTATCCGTTTTCCGCCTTTTCCGATTTACCTATCCAACTTTCTTTTTCTCCGTTGAATGCAACTCCGTCAATTTTTTCTAGACATGATCTGAAATCGTCATATGAAAATTCAACTTCTTTGCTGTAATCGGGCGAAAGTTTGTCCCCCGGACTTTCCTTGCCAAGCAGATACGGTATTTTTTCCTTCCATACTGTTTCGGCGGCCATCGTCCTGCCGCTGTTTAAATCGTGATAAACGGCAAGTATCGGTTTACCGTCACAGACAATAATTTTACCTTCAACCGAATCGACTATTTCACCTGCCTTTTTTTCATATTTTTCAAAACTTTCACCCCATTTTTTCTCTCTTTCTTCTGCATTGATATAACCCTGATGGACATCCGGACTGTCGCTGATATCAGCACCGTTCAGTTCTTCTTCAACACCCTTGTTTTTTGTGTATACAGCGTACGTATAGCACGCCACTGCTTGTGCTTTAAGTGCCTCGTCGTGGCAAGAAAAATCCATTTCAGCCGCCAACGAACCTATGATGTATTCTCTTTCACTTACCTTTTCTACCTTACCGTTTTCACTCTTCATAACGCTTATATATCCGTCATTTTCCTGTGTTGAAGACACCGTCGAAACAGGTTCCTCTCGCGTGTCTTTCATTACCGTAAGAGGTATAATAATCATTGAAATTGTAAGAATTGAGCATGTTAAAAATATATGTTTCATTTTTTGTTCCTCCCATGCTGAAATTCTATGCAGACAAGCTTTAAATAATTACTTTTTGTACATCAGAAATATCTGCAATTTTCTTGACTTTACAACTCATTATATTGTATAATGTTCTGAAATATTATTTGGCGGTGAAACTATGGGTTCTTATATAACTCCGATTACAAACGAAAACGTTGAGTTTCTTGTAGAAGAGCTCCGTAAACATAATAAAATCAATCCCGACGACTTTAACAGATACGGTGTTAAGCGCGGTCTTCGTAACGCTGACGGTACAGGCGTTATGGCAGGTCTTACAAAAATCAGTTCCGTTGACGGTTACTACATCAACGACGGTGAAAGAGTTCCGAAAGAAGGTAATCTTTTCTTCCGCGGTGTCAATATGTCCGACATCGTAAAAAACTGTCAGGAAGAAAACCGTTTCGGTTTTGAAGAAGTTGCATGGCTTCTTATTTTCGGTTCACTTCCGACGGCTCGTCAGCTCGAAAAATTCAGCCAGATTCTTGCTGAATGCAGAAATCTCCCTGACGATTTCATTGAAGATATGATTATGAAGGCACCCTCGCCCGACATCATGAACAAAATCACACGTTCTGTTCTTGCTCTTTATTCCTACGACAAAAATCCTGATGAGCTTTCAATTGAGAATGTGATCCGTCAGTCGATCCAGATTATTGCACAGATTCCCGTAATTATGTCGTACGCTTATCAGGTTAAAAGACGTCATTACTACAAGAAGAGTATGTACATCCATCCGACAAAGCCGAACCATTCAACAGCCGAAGCGGTTCTTCATTCAATGCGTTCAAATAAGACGTTCACGGATGAAGAAGCAAAGCTTCTTGACCTTTGTCTTATGGTTCACGCGGAACACGGCGGCGGTAACAACTCAACATTCGCTGCAAGAGTTCTTACATCAAGCGGAACAGATACTTACGCTGCATACGCTGCTGCCATCGGTGCACTTAAAGGCCATAAGCACGGCGGTGCCAACATAAAGGTTTCCGAAATGTTCAACCACATACGTGAAGGTGTAAGTGATACTTCAGACGAGGGTCAGGTTGCAGACTTCCTTGAAAAAATAATCAAAAAAGAGGCCGGTGACCGTTCAGGTCTTATCTACGGTATGGGTCACGCAGTTTATACTCTTTCCGACCCGAGAGCAGTTATCCTCAAAGAAGAAGCAAGGAAATTTGCAAAGAAAACAGGCTATGAGGAAAGATTCAATCTTATCGAAACGGTTGAACGTCTTACTCCCGAAGTCTTCCTTAAAGTTAAAGGAAGCAAAAAGCCGATCTGTGCGAATGTTGATATGTACTCAGGTCTTATCTACGAAATGCTTCAGATTCCTGAAGATATATTCACTCCGCTTTTCACAACGGCAAGAATCGCAGGTTGGTCCGCACACCGTCTTGAAGAGCTTATGACAGGTGGCAGAATCATCCGTCCGGCATATAAAAGCGTTTCAACAAGAAGAGAGTACATCAGAATTGATGACAGAATTGATAAGTTCACTCTTGATTCTGAATACATTCCATTTGAAGAAAGGATAGGCAAGTAAAATGAAAAAAACAAATAACGACAGCCTTATCTTAAGAATCCCTTTTTTTGCTGTACTGGCAGCAATACTTATTGCAGTCCCAATCAGAGTTTATCAGTACGCTAAACTGATTAACCCCTCAACAGGTTTTTTTGATGATAAAGATTTTTCTGTTATTGTTGTCTACGGTATACTTGCCGTTGCAATGATCATCTGCATAGTTTTACCGTACATCAGCCATAAATCAATACCGACTGTAACCGTCGGAAAAAATTCTAAAGTGTTTCTTGCTGTTTCACTTGTTATGGCAGCAGGTGCAGTTATCAGCGGAGTTGACCTTGTTACAGACTTCATTGATCTTATCAGCAACGCTCCGAGATATCTTGACCGCGACGGTTTATCGGCATATATTTCAGCACAGGGCGGTACACTTCTTATTGCAGAAGGATTCTTCGCTGCTTTGTCCGGGTTCCACTTCCTTATTTCCGGACTGTCAGCACTCAACGAAACCGCAGTTTCAAAATTCAAAATTCTTGCACTCAGCCCTGTTGTATGGTGTGTGTTCCGTCTGCTTTACAGATTCAAAAGAACAATTGCTTTCACAAACGTTTCCGATCTCTTCCTTGAGCTTTTCGCAATCGTTTTTGCAATGGTATTCTTCCTCGCATTTGCACAGATAAGATCAAAGATTGACGCTGAAAATATTTTCTGGAAAATATACGCTTACGGTCTTCCTGCAGCAATGTTTGCACTTGTGTGCTTCATTCCGAAGGTAATTCTCCTCATAACAGGAAAAAGCGAACTCATCAATCCTCTTCATCCTGCATATATCAGCGACCTTACTTTTGCCGTTTACGCAATTTATGTATGTATTTCATCATCAAAAGCAGAAAGCAACATCAACGAGAAATAATTGATTTGGGGATAAGGTATGTTTTTTGAAAACGTAAAAATTGCCGCACAGCAAGTCGGCATACTTTATGTCATCGTTCTTATCGGTGCAATAAGTGACAGAATCGGATTATTCTCTGAAAAAACAGCGAAAGCTTGCACTGATTTGCTTTTTTATATAATCACACCTTGCGTGATTATACGCTCGTTCCTTAATCAGGAATTTACTAAGGAAACCGGTATAAAATTGCTTATCGCTGTAGGTTGCGGTTTTCTTATGCACTTTGTCGCTATCGTGCTTAATATGCCTTTGTACCGTAAAGGTAACCGTGAAAAAAATATACTTTTCAGATACAGCTCAATTTACGGAAACGTCGGTTATATGACACTTCCGTTGACAGAGGCTATTTTAGGCGATGAGGGTGTATTTTACTGTTCAGCCGTTGTTATGGCTTTCAATGCAGTTTCTTTCACCCACGGTGTTTATATAATGAACAATGTGGACGGCAAATTTGATAAAAAGAAGCTTATTCTGAATCCCGGAGTTCTTTCGGTTCTTATCGGTTTGCCGCTGTTCCTTTTAAAAATTGAGCTTCCGGCTCTTATCAATGAACCTATTTCATATCTCGCTTCAATGCAGACTCCGATAGCAATGCTTATTTTCGGAACCTTCCTTTCGCATACAAAGCTCAACGATATTTTCAAGCACAAGAAAATTCTTCTTGTTGCGTTTATGAAGCTTTTAGTATTGCCGGCTGCGATGGTAGGAATTTACTACATTCTCGGTATCAGCGGAACACTGCTTATTGCGCTTACAATTTCCGCCTGTGCTCCGACAGCAAATAACACGGTAATGTTTGCCGCAAAATATAACAAAGACACAAGCCTTGCCGCACAAATCGTTGCGACTGTCAGCTTTATGTCTATAATTACAATACCGCTTATTATTGCCGCCGTGCAGACGATTGCTTAGGAGATTCTGTGATGATTGATAAAATTCTTTCAAATGCAGCACCGATTTACGGTTTCTGCCCTTTTGAAAAGATCAAAGACTCTTTGATTGACTGCAGAGCAAAAAACAGACTTCCCGAAAATCCGAAAAGCGTAATTGTTTTGCTGTTTCCGTACTACCTCGGCGACAGTGCGTACGAGGGCTCAGATATTTCAAAATATGCGGTTGTTCCTGATTACCATGACACCATCACTCCGATTATCCTTTCAGCTTCACAGAAACTGAAGGAAGCTTATCCCGATGAAGAGTTCGTAGTTTTTACCGATAACTCCCCTATTCCTGAGGTCAAAGCGGCTGTTTCGGCCGGTCTCGGAGTAAAAGGACTCAACGGGCTTTTCATTAACAAAACATACGGTTCATGGGTTTTCATCGGAGAAATTGTTACAACAAAAGTTTTTGATTATCAGAATACAGAAGACCCGATTTGTATCGGATGCAGAAAATGCATTGATTCCTGCCCGGCAAACGCAATCAGCGTTGACGGCATTAATCCCGAAAAATGTCTTTCCGCCATCACGCAGAAAAAAGGTTCACTTACAGAAGAACAGGAAACGCTTATCAAATCAAGCGGCTGTGCCTGGGGATGCGACATTTGTCAGAATGTCTGTCCTATGAACAGGAATATTAAGATTGAGCCGATTGACGATTTCAAAAGCGGTATCGAACTTAAGGCTCGTACTGATTCCGATATTTCCGACAGAGCTTATGCCTGGCGCGGAGATAAAATAATTAAACGAAATCTTGAAATTCTAAACAGATAAAGGAATGATAGTGTTATGAAACTTATTGTTGCAATAATCAACAGTGACGATTCCCAGACTGTCCTCAGCGAAATCACAAAAGCAGGATTTTATGCCACAAAGCTTTCAACAACAGGCGGATTCCTGCGTGCAGGCAACCTGACACTTCTTATGGGGGTTGAGGACGACAAGGTTGATTTTCTTCTTGAAATTCTCCGCACAAACTGCAGAAAGAGAGAAGAAATCACTTCCGTCTCACCTGCATTTGAAGGCGGTATGATGCCTGCAATCCCTGTTCAGATAACTGTCGGCGGAGCTACTGTTTTTGTTCTTGATGTTGAACAGTTCCACAAAATGTAATAAAGCAGGATTTTTTATGAACACTAAAATTTTTGATATGGTCACTGAGC
The DNA here is from genome assembly GCA_045589535.1 of Acutalibacteraceae bacterium. Classification (GTDB taxonomy): domain Bacteria; phylum Bacillota; class Clostridia; order Oscillospirales; family Acutalibacteraceae; genus CAG-488. The sequence continues at coordinate 47,064 of JAZNPE010000030.1, forward strand.
TGATTAAAAACGGCAGGCTTCCGCACGCAATTCTCATTGATTCAGGCAGTGCAGAAGACCGTGACAAACTTGCTTTGTATATCGCTTCTTCATTCATTTGTCAGAACGGTGTGCCCTGCGGGATGTGTAAAGACTGTCTTAAATTAAAAAACGGCACACATCCTGACGTTATAGTTTTTGACCCTGAAGAAAAGAAGGAAAAAACATTCAAGGTTGATTTTGTAAGGGAAATCCGTGCAGACTCGTATATTCTTCCGAATGAAGCGAAATGCAAGGTATATATTCTAAAAAACACGGATAAGATGAACGCTTCGGCACAGAACGCTTTTCTCAAAACTCTTGAAGAACCGCCTTCACACGCAAGATTTATTCTTTTATGTGAGTCCAGAGCAGCACTTCTTGAAACAATTATGTCGCGTGTTACGCCGTTTAACCTCGGTGCTAATGACCATAGAATTACGGATGAATATGCCCTTAAAGCTGATGAGCTTGCCGAAAAGCTTGCTGTCGCTCTTACGGAAGTTACGGAGCTTAATTTTATGCGCCTTGCGTCAGCTTTTGAAAAAGATAAAGATTTATTTCCCCTTACCCTCACATCATTACAGCTTATTTTCCGCGATGCTGTTGCAGTTAACACAGGAAGTAATATTATTCTCAGCAACCACGAAGATACAGCAAAACGTCTTGCGGCAAAATTCCCGTTAAAAACGCTTATTGTGCTTGTCGAAAATACGGAGCATCTTTTTGACTGTATCAACAAAAACGCAAACAAAAATCTGCTCATAACCCGCTTCTGCAGTATCCTCAGGAACACTGCTTACGGCGGATAACTACCATATAAATCCCGGAGGTACCCTCTATGTCAAAAGTAGTCGGAATACGTTTCAAAGAGGTCGGTAAAATTTATTACTTCGATCCCCTTGACGTTGAATTCAAAAAAGGTGACTTTGCAATTGTCGAAACCGTAAGAGGTATCGAATGCGGCGAAGTTGCCATGGAAAACAGAACAATAGATGACGAAGAAATCATAAAACCGCTTAAGCCGATTATCCGTCTTGCTACACCAGAAGACCTTAAAGTTGTTGAAAACAACAAGATTAAAGAAAAGGAAGCTTTTGAAATCTGTCTTAAGAAAATAGAAAACCACAAGCTTGATATGAAGCTCGTGGATGTTGAATATACTTTTGACGGCAGTAAGGTTCTTTTCTACTTCACATCTGATGGACGAGTTGACTTCCGCGAGCTTGTAAAAGACCTTGCAAGCGTGTTCAGAATAAGAATCGAGCTTCGTCAGATCGGTGTGCGTGACGAATCAAAGATGAAGGGCGGTCTCGGAATCTGCGGAAGACCTTTCTGCTGTAACAGTTTCCTCGGTGACTTTCAGCCGGTTTCAATCAAGATGGCAAAGGAGCAGGGTCTTTCCCTTAACCCCACTAAAATCAGCGGTACGTGCGGAAGACTTATGTGCTGTCTTAAATACGAGCAGAACGCATACGAACACCTCCTTCACGTAACGCCCAAGGTTGGTGCAATTGTTGACACTCCGCAGGGCAAAGGTTCCGTTGTTGAAGTCAATCTTCTTAAAGGAATGCTTAAAATCTGTCTTGACAGGTATCCTGAAGCTGCACCTGCAGTATATCACAGAAAAGACGTCAAACTTATAAAGGATAAAAGAATTACTGTCGATAAGTCAGAAATTGACGCATTAAAGGACATTGAGTAAAAGTTTAAGGACCGGTTTTTCCGGTCCTTTGTTATTTTATTAAACTGTGTGCTGCTGCCGTTCCTGCGACTATGCCGCTTGCCCAAGCCCATTGGAGATTAAAGCCTCCGCAAGGTGCATCAACATCCAGAAGTTCACCTGTGCAGTAAAGACCTTCTGCAAATTTCGATTCAAGAGTTTTTGTATCAAACTCGTTAAAGGATGCTCCGCCGACGGTAATCTGTGCACTGTCAAAGCCTCTTGTTCCCGTAATCGTAAAACAGCAGTTTTTCATATTATAAATAAATTTATTTATTTCTTCGTTTTTCAGCTCACGTAAGGTTATATCCTGCCTGAAGCCTGAGTTTTTGATAATCAGATATCCTACCTTTTTAGGTAAGATTCCGCACAATGCATCCTCAAGCAAAAGTGACGGGTTTCGTTTTTGGGCTTTTGTGATGAATTCATATACCGCTTCGTTTTGCATCTCGGGAAGTATATCAAGACTGCATATGCAGTTTTTATCCTTGGCACTTCTGCTGACATCCATTATCGCAATTCCCGAAAGCCCGTAATCTGCGAAAAGCACTTCACCTTCTGATTTATCAAGTATTCTACCGTTTTTATCCTTCAGGGAAACAGCTGCTTTAACCCTTATCCCCTTCAGAAATTTAAGATTCTCCTTAACCGTAAGCTGAACAAGTCCGGGATAAAGCTGTGTAACCGTATGTCCGAAAGCCTTGATTATCGGATATCCGCTTCCGTCGGAGCCTTGTGAAGGTGCCGCTTTTCCTCCTGTTGAAACAATAACCTTTCTGCACTCAATACTGTCATTGATTATAAACGAACTGCTGTTTCTTTTGACAGACGTTACCTTTGTATCAGTCATAACATTTATACCAAGGTGATCCGCTTCAAACCTGAGGCAATCAAGAACACCCGTTGCTGTGTTACTCATAGGATAAACTCTTGATTCGCTGTCGATGACACATTCAAGACCTATCGAAGAGAAAAATTCAATAATTTTATTCGGAGGGCAATTTCCCATAACAGCCGAAACCGCTTTTGTATTATAGCTTTTCGCATTTGCCGTAAGATTTGTAAGGTTGCATCTTCCGTTGCCAGTTGCAAGAATCTTTTTTCCTATTTTAGGTAAAGCTTCTATCAATACAACCGAAAGGTTATTATTCGTTTTCTTCGCACTTATCGCCGCAACAATTCCCGATGCGCCCGCACCTATAACAGCTATATCATACATTGGTATCACCCCCGAAACTGATTTAATACTATCATAAATCTCCGCTTTTAGCAATATTAATTTATCAAAGAAAACGGAGGTTAATAACATGATAATTGATTTGTTTGCCGACAGCAAGGCGACTGCAAAAGAGGATAAACTGCTGACAGAAGAAACCAAACGGGTTATCCGGGAGCTTAACAAGGCATATCTGCTGTTCAATGAGGTTACAGACCCTTATGAAACCGAATCTCTGATTTACAGGATGAAAGAGTTGGAAACACACTACAGCTATCTTATAAAAGAGGCCAAGCTCGGTAAAATCCATAATCCCTGTTTCATCGGCGGTATAAACATATGAAAGCTATCGTAATTATACTGTTTGCTGTCGGTGCTTTAGCTGTTTATATTACGGCGGTAAAAAGCGGACATTTTTTCAAAAGCCTGATAAGTTCTGTCTTTCAGGGCCTTGCTTCACTTCTTGCTGTTAACGTAGTTGGACTTGTTACAGGAGTTACGATTGCATTGAATTGGTATACCGTTATTTTTGCAAGCATCTTCGGAACTCCTGCGTGCATAGCTCTTCTTTTTCTTGACACTTTATTCAGATAAAATAATTAAACAGTTGTTTTTTACTTGTGTTTGATATATAATAACACCATATACTCCGTGGAAGTGATCTTTTGAAAAAGAAACGCAGGTTTACGAAAGTAATTTGCCTGATTCTGGCTGTTTTATTGACAGGTGTCTGGATTTACAGCAACTTTACAATCCATACGGTTGAAGCTGAGCTTTCATCAAAAAAGGCTGATGAAGAAATACGGGTTGCTCTTATTTCCGACCTTCATCTCGCCTTTTATACTGATTGCGACAAAATAATCGAAATGATCAGTGAAACAAAACCGGACGTTATTTTTATGCTCGGAGATATGTATTCAAGAAGGCAGACCGGCAAAATTGAACGCGTTATAGGTTTTGCTCAAAGGCTTTCCGAAATTGCAGATGTTTATGCTGTTACGGGTGACCACGATTATGACGAAGAATACAAGCAAAAGCTTGACAGCCTTGAAAACGTTTTCCTGCTTGATTATGAATTCCGTGACGTCAGTATCAAGGGTAACAAGCTCAGAATTTACGGAATAGACAATGTTTATTTTACCGATACTTTTGACCTTGCAAACGAATTTGAAACATTGCCGAATGACAGAATTAATATTCTTCTTTCACACATTCCGTCAATACCGCATTACGGCGACTTCGGATTTGACTATATATTCTGCGGAGATACACACGGCGGTATGATTCGCCTGCCGATACTCGGAAGCATTTATTTTAACGGATATATCTTCCCTGAAATTACTTATCACGGAATTGTTACCGACAAGGGTCTTTATGAATTCGGAGACACAAATCTTTACGTAACCTCGGGAATCGGGCATTTCCCCCTCCCCCTTCGGTTCAACTGCAGACCTGAAATATGTTTAATTAAAATCAAAGGAGAGTAAAAAATGAGCTACGCTGACAAATTGTTTATTGATATGTGTAAAAACATTCTTGAAAACGGCACGGACACAAAGGGCGAAAAAGTCCGTCCCGTATGGGAGGACGGTACGCCTGCTTACACGCAGAAGCTTTTCTGTGTCGTAAACAGATACGACCTTAAAAAGGAGTTTCCCGCGCTTACATTAAGACGCACGGCTTTCAAGTCCTGCGTTGATGAAATCCTTTGGATTTGGCAGAAAAAGTCAAACAATATCAACGATCTTAATTCTCACATCTGGGATTCATGGGCAGACGAAAGCGGCAGTATCGGCAAGGCTTACGGCTATCAGCTCGGTGTTAAGCACCAATATAAGGAAGGTATGTTTGACCAGGTTGACAGAGTTCTTTACGACCTTAAAAACAATCCGTTCAGCCGCCGTATTATGACCAACATTTACAATCACCATGACCTTAACGAAATGGGACTTTATCCCTGTGCATACAGTATGACATTCAACGTAACTCAGGGTGAAAACGGCAAGCTTGTCCTCAACGGAATCCTTAACCAGAGAAGCCAGGATGTGCTTGCGGCAAACAACTGGAACGTTGTTCAGTATTGCGTTCTTCTTCATATGTTTGCACAGGTGTGCGATATGGAAATCGGTGAATTCGTGCACGTTATTGCAGATGCTCATATTTATGACAGACACATCCCCGTCATTCAGGAGCTTATCAAACGTGAGCCTCTCCCCGCTCCAACCTTCTGGATCAATCCTGAAATCAAGGATTTCTACGATTTCACGGTTGACGATGTAAGACTTGACAACTACGAAACACACGAGCAGATTAAAAACATTCCTATTGCAGTCTGAGGTAAAGTAATATGAAGTTAATTGTTGCAGTTGATAAAGAATGGAACATCGGAAACAAGAACGACCTTCTTTTTTATATTCCAGATGACCTTAAATTTTTCCGTTCGAAGACAATCGAAAAAGTTTGCGTTATGGGAAGAAAGACGCTTGAATCATTCCCTAATTCAAAGCCGTTAAAAAACAGAGTAAACATCGTTCTTTCGAGAAACAAAGACCTTGAAGTTGAAGGTGCAACCTTCGTTTCTGACCTTGATGAACTCAAAAAAGTTCTCTCGCAGTACAACAGCGATGACATTTACGTTATCGGCGGCGAATCAATTTACACATTACTTTTGCCTATGTGTGACACAGCAATCATCACGCACGTTGATGCTGTCGCAGACGAGGCTGACAAAAAGTTTCCTGCACTCTCACCTGACGAATGGGAGCTTTCTGACGATTCAGGCGAGCAGGAATGTAACGGATATAAATTCCGTTGGTGTGAATATAAAAGAAAATAATATAAAAATTAAATGCTCGGCTTAAACCGAGCATTTTTCTTTTGCCAGATGAGCTGTGCTGTTAAGATAGCAAAGCTCAATGTCATAACCGTAGGGTCCTGTATTTTCTTTATAAAATATAATCTTCGTAACCCCCGTATTGGAAAAAGCAGGGTCAAAAAGGCTGGTATCCTGTGCCTTTACAGCATGCAGAAAAATGTCGGTATTAAATCCGCCGTGAGCAACGCACATTACTTTTTCACCGTTATGATAACGTTCTTTCAGATAAGCTGTTACATTTTCTGCCCTTCTGCGGTGAGATTCCTGATTCTGTCCGTCACCGTTGACCAGATTTCCGCTGACATCTATGCCCTCGGGAGCAAGAATTCTGCCGTCAAACTCTTCGTTGAGTTCCTCGAACGTAACCGCAGAATAATCCTCACCTATACCGCATTCAATAAGCCACGGCATTGTATAAACATACTTTTCCGAGCATTCATTCTGCATAACAGCAAGGTAAGCAGTCATCGTTGCACGACGTAACGGACTTGCAAAAACTGCATCGAAGTTTACATCCTTGTAGTACTCACCAAGCATTTCAGCCTGATGTTTGCCAAGTTCTGTTAACGGAGGGTTGACCAATTGGTCACGTGTAAGTTCTTCCTCGGGGACACCGTAACCATCCTTAATGTTTGTGCAGGACTGACCGTGTCTTACAATATAAAGCTCCATTTCGATTATCGGTGTCGGCTTTTCCATAATTACACTTCCGTTTTTATATTTTGTACGAAACTGAATTTATCTCAACAGTAAATGCAGAGTTTTCCGCCTCTGCGGAACTGACCGTAAATTCAGGATAAAGTTCTTTTGGCTCAAGATGTTCCTTGTCCGTGTGTGAATCAATAAACCTGAAATCAATCGGCTCACCGTTTCTTTTGATGACAATATTCTTCTTTTTCAGGTGGAAGAATATCGGTGACTTGATTGAATATACCGTAACATCATCCTTAACCGTTTTGGTTGCTTTTAATTTATTTACGTTCAGTATCATTCTGCCTTCGCAACAGACAGAAATACTGGCAGGATTGTTGAAAACAGTACAACCTCCGTGGCGTTTAAGCCAATAGTGCATATGCTCAACGCTGACAGACGGATGTAGAGCAATTGTATCGGCATCCATTCTTGAAAGAAGAGAATCTATTCTTTTGTTTGCCTTAATCCATTCATCACCGTCAAGGTGTGCAGGAAAGAATTTGCTGTCCATCAGTTTCCAACGGAAATCGTTGAACACAATACCCTGAAAATACGGTGGTACTTTTCCCGGGAAAGAATCAAACAAATCCTCATAAAGCTTCATAGAGGTTTCAAAAATGTGCTCGGGTGAAAACTGAGTTGAAACAACACTGTTCACATTGCTTCGGTTATAAATATATTCGCCCTTATCGCAGAAGCCGATTTTCATTTTTCTGCGGAGAATTTCACAGCAGTATTTCTCATCCTCGTGCTTGATTGTGTCGAATTTAACGTTATACTCTCTTAAATTTTTGACACAGACATTCATATGAGTCTGCGTAATAAATCTGTTTTTCGGGTCGTTAAGGTCATATACACCCGTTTTCAGAAGCGTCATATAACGGTAATGCACAATGGTCGGTCTGCCCTGAAAATACTGAATTATCTTATACGTTACAAGGTCAACTTCGTCGTAAACAGTATCAAAAAAGCTGCAGACGGATTCAATCGTTTCCGGCTTGATTGTATCATCGGAGTCAAGGTAAAAAATGTACTTTCCCTCTGCCCTGTCAAGTGCAAAATTCCTCGCCTGTGAGGCACCTTCGTTAACCTTGGTATAAAGAAAAATATTCTCATATTTTTCAGCATAGCTTTTGCAGATTTCTTCGCTTGAATCGGTTGAACCGTCGTTGACAAGAACAATCTGCATTTTATCAAATTGAAGCGTCTGCTTCAGAAGCGACTGCATACATAAATCGAGGTATTTTTCGACGTTGTAAACAGGTATAACTACGCTGACAAGATACTTGAAATCATCCAACGAAGTCACCTCCGAGCAGTTTACGGCTCAATTTGCAGCCGAGTGTCTTGAGCTTACCGTCCTTACGGCAATAAAATTTATAGTGAAGCCATGCGCCAATACATTTTTTGAGCATATCGACACCGTATTTACCCGAGAAAAAGTTGCGTACAACCGAATCCGGTACCATAGGCAGTGTTATTTCTTTGTAATATACATTCATTCCGTTGACTTTAAAATCACCGAAATATGAATTTTCGTCAAGAAGCATATCAACATCCACACCGAAGGATGCACGAATCCAGGCAAGTATAAGTTCTGAATTTCTGAAAGCTCTTACCGTATTTTTAAGAGCTTCAAAAGTTTGGGTATTTATATCTGTAAGAAGTGCAGAAAACACAGCTTTTATAAAAAAGAGTGATGCTTTATCATTCTGTGTAAGGCTGAATATTTTTGAATATTCTTCAACGTAAGTGATAGTATCATCAAACGAGTATTCATTAACCGAATCGGAATAAACAAGAACTTCGTGCAGGACGTTACAGGTATCATAACGAAGATAATCAGCAATAAAAAGCATAATCGCCAATGCACTTGTTCCGCAAAGAGAAAGTGCATTGTTTTTTATAATATCCGTTGAAAGCAGGCAATTGAAATACACCGCCTTGCCTGCCGCATCTTCAAGAGAAAAGCTTTCAGAAAAAGCTTTGTTACATTCACCGTTACTGATTATGCCCGCATTACATACTGCAGAGTTTCCGCCTGAGGCTACAATCATCTTTTCGATTGCATCGGGTGCAAAAATCACGCTTTCATCGGAAAACATCAGGAAATTTCCGCGTGAAATTTCGATTGCCCTGCTGACAGACTGTACCTTATCCTCGGCATTTACAAGAACAATTCTTTGTGTATATTCCTGCGGTATTTTTTCAAAAAAGCTGCTGTCCGTTTCACCACATATCAGAAGCTCTGCAGGTGTATTCCCCGAGAAAAGAGAACTGCAGAATCTGACAATTTTTTCACTGTCCGTAACAGCAGGTAAAATTACGCTTAAAACTATTGATGACATCCAAAAACCACCCTTCGGCTATATCTTTTAAATTGTAACATATATATTTTTATTATTCAAGAAAAAAGACTGCCGATATTATGAAATACAACAGTCTAAATATATTTTTATACTTGATAATTTTACAGGAAATGGTATAATAATTCTATATGTAAACTCAGGAGGGATTTCCATGAATAAAGGAAAATACTATATAACCACTGCGATTGCTTACACTTCCCGTAAGCCGCATATCGGCAACTCTTACGAAATCGTTATGACTGATGCTCTTGCACGCTACAAGCGTATGCAGGGCTATGATGTCTTTTTCCAGACAGGTACTGATGAGCACGGTCAGAAGATTGAAGAAATCGCAAAGGAAGCAGGAATCACACCAAAGGAGCATGTTGACAAAGTTGCTGGCGAAATCAAGGATATCTGCGACCTTCTTAACACTACTTACGATAAGTTCATCAGAACAACTGACGACTATCACGAAAAGGTTGTTCAGAAGATTTTCAAAAAGCTTTATGAGCAGGGAGATATTTATAAGAGCGAGTATGAAGGAATGTACTGTACTCCATGCGAATCTTTCTGGACAGAATCTCAGCTCATTGACGGTAAATGCCCCGACTGCGGTCGTGACGTAAAGCCCGCAAGAGAAGAAGCATACTTCCTTAAACTTTCAAAATACCAGAAACAGCTTGAGGATTATATCGAAAATAACGAAAACTTCATTTATCCCGAAAGCCGTAAAAAGGAAATGCTTAACAACTTCATAAAGCCCGGTCTTCAGGACCTTTGCGTTTCCCGTACATCTTTCAAATGGGGTATCCCTGTTGACTTCGACCCGAATCACGTTGTATACGTATGGATTGATGCTCTTACAAACTATATCACGGGTATCGGCTACGACCCCGACGGTTCAAGCGATATGTACAAAAAGTACTGGCCTGCTGATGTTCACGTTATCGGTAAGGACATCGTCAGATTCCACACAATCTACTGGCCGATTATGCTTATGGCACTCGGCGAGCCGCTTCCGAAGCAGGTATTCGGTCATCCGTGGCTTCTGTTCGGTGCAGACAAGATGTCAAAATCAAGAGGCAACGTTATCTATGCAGACGACCTTGTTGAGCTTTTCGGTGTTGACGCTGTAAGATATTATCTTCTTTCAGAGATGCCGTACACTTCTGACGGTTCAATCACATACGAGACAATTATCGAAAGATACAATTCTGACCTTGCCAATACACTCGGCAACCTCGTTAACCGTACTGTTGCGATGACAAACAAATACTTCGGCGGAGAAGTTATGTCTGCAGATGTAACAGAAGACATCGACAACGAGCTTAAGACACTTGCAGTCGATACCGTTGCTAAGGTTGACAAGCTCTTCGGCGAGTACCGTGTAAGCGATACACTTGAAGCAATCTTCGCACTCGCCAAAAGATGCAACAAGTACATCGACGAAACAATGCCCTGGGCACTTGCAAAGGACGAAGAAAAGAAAGCAAGACTCGGTACAGTACTTTACAATCTTCTTGAAGGTATCAGATTCACTGCAGTTCTCCTCTCACCCTTTATGCCTGAAACAGCACAGAAGATTTTTGAGCAGATAAACACAGACGTAACATCATACGATAGCCTTGAAAGTTTCGGCGGGCTTAAGGTCAGCACAAAGGTAGGCACTGCAACTCCTCTCTTCGGCAGAATTGATGCAAACGAGATGTTTGAAAAAATCGAAGCGAAGAGAAAGGCTCAGGAAGAAGCTGAAAAGAAAGAGGAAAGACCCGAAATCGTAGGTCTTGCACAGATCGGCATCGAGGACTTCGCAAAGGTTGAATTAAGAGTTGCCGAAATCAAGGACTGCGAACCTGTCAAGAGAGCTAAGAAGCTCCTTAAACTTACACTCGATGACGGTACAGATACACCGAGAACAGTCGCAAGCGGTATTGCAAAATGGTATAAGCCCGAAGACCTTATCGGCAAGAAGGTTGTACTCGTCGCAAACCTCAAGCCTGCAGTTCTCTGCGGTGTTGAAAGCTGCGGTATGATTCTTGCAGCTGACTGTGCTGAGGATGACGTTAAGGTTATTTTCGTTGACGGTATGCCTGCAGGAGCAAGAATAAGATAATGTATAAGCATATTTTTGACACACACGCTCATTATGACGATTTAAAGTTTGATGAGGACAGAGATGAGCTTTTGCGAAAACTCCCCGAAAACGGCGTTGAATACGTTATAAACTGCGGTTGCGATTTAAAATCCTGCAAAAAGAGCATTGAAATCTGCAAAAGCTTTGATTATTTCTACTGTGCACTGGGTATTCATCCGAGTGAAATCGGTGATGAAAGCTATGCTGAATTTGAGGAAATAAAAAAACTTTGCTGCTATGAAAAATGTGTTGCAATCGGCGAAATCGGACTTGATTATCATTACGATTTCGTTCCGAAGGATAAACAGCTCGAGTTTTTCGAAAAACAGCTGCAATTTGCCGTTGAGGCAGACCTGCCTGTAATCGTACACGACCGTGAAGCACACGAAGACACGCTCAATCTTCTGAAAAAGTACAGACCGAAAGGTGTTCTTCATTGCTTTTCCGGAAGTGTTGAAATTGCAAAAGAAATTATAAAGCTCGGCATGTACATCGGTCTCGGTGGTGCGGTTACATTCAAGAATGCACGCAAACCGCTTGAGGTTGCAGAATATCTTCCCAAAGAAAAACTGCTTCTTGAAACCGACTGCCCGTACATGGCACCCGTACCTCACAGAGGCAAACGTTGCACTTCTGATATGATTGTTCTGACAGCAGAAAAAATTGCCGAGGTCAGAAACACCGACACTCAGCAACTCATTAATAAAACAAAAGAAAACGCAATTGAGCTTTTCAGAATAAGATAAAATTAACGGCAAGGATTTTTCCTTGCCGTTGTTTTTTATGAAATAAATATTATCATTTAGTCAGGCCATAAGCTGAGAAACTATATTTGAATAAATTGATACAGGATCTGATAAAAACTTTTCCTTAACCGAAAGAGCCTGCTCATAATCTGCAACAAAAATTGTAACAGTCATAAGCTCATCTTCACCGTCAAGAACCGACATTGTAATATTACAGCCTTTTTCAAGACGTGTAATTTCAATTTTATGCTCTCTTTCGCGACGAAGACGTGTCTGCAGTCTTAATGCTGCATTAAGAGCACTTTCCCTTACCGTATACGGTAAATCCTTTTCAAGTGTTGAAGTGTTCTGTTTGCCGATTTCAGTAATATAAAGCTCCGGATCTTCTCCGTCTTCCGCACGTACATTGCCGTTTTCAATAACCTCACTCAGAGCCTGGTTGAGTTCAAAGTAATTTGCAAGACCTTCTTCACAGATAATATTATTAAGCTGACCTTTTGTTATGGGTATATCAAGATGTGAAACAAGGTAGCATATAAGAGTTTTGATTTCGTTACGGTTACGAAGTCCGCCCGGCTCAACACCTTCGGTAAATGCATCGTAAAGTTCCACTTTATCACCTCATAAATCAAAGTATCGCAATTTCAACAGGCTGACGCTTTTTGAAAACATATACGCTGTCAAAGCCTGCATTTTTAGCGATTTTCATACCCTCTTCAATTCCTGCACCAAGATGATAGGTAAAATGAGAGTCTGATCCGACAGTAATCATCTTTCCTCCGAGCTCTTTGAATCGCTTTACCATACTTTCATCGGGCATCGTTATACCGATTGGCTGACGAAGACCTGATGTGTTGATTTCAAGTGCCTTATCTTTCGAAACAAGTATAGAAAGAATTTCATCAATGTCCTTCTGATATTTCTGCATATTTACGGCAATTTTATTTTCGCCGACAATGTATCTCAGCGGATATGTAAGATGAGCAAAGGTATCAAATTTTGCCCAATCTGCAAGAAGCTTCAGCTCATAGAAGTATTTGTCAAGCAGAGCTTCAATATCCATACCTTCATATTTAAGTTCGCAGAAATCGTCAGTTTTTCTGAGGTTGTGGATTGAACCGATAACAAAGTCATAATCCCTTGAGTTTATGAGAGCCTCAGAAGCTTCAATATCGTATGTAGGCTCACCAAGCTCAATACCAACACAAAGATCCAACTTGTCCTTGAACATTTCCTTTGCTTTGAGCATATCCTTATATGAATTTTCGGCATCCTTATCAAAGCCTTTTTCCGTGAAATAATCCATTTCAACATGATCGGTAAAAGCTATTACCTGAATGCCTTTTTCAATTGCAGCTTCGCACATTTCCTCTATAGGATAATTTCCGTCAAAGGAATTATTTGTGTGCGTGTGCATATCAACAAAATTTTTAAAAATCATTAAAACACTTCCTAAAATATTCTACGATTTATGATATAACAAATCGCAGATTTTTTCAACAGTTTTGGAAAATATTATAAATCTGTTTAACTCCTGAATAAAATGTTTTTTATCGTTAAAACTACCATTGAGCATAGTTCAGGAGATGATTATATGTTAGACAAAATCTCGTTGATTTTGGTCATCGTCGGCGCTTTAAACTGGGGCTCAATCGGTCTTTTCCAATTTGACATTGTAAGCTGGATAGGCGGCGGACAGGATGCAATCGTGAGCAGAATTATCTACACGCTTGTTTCACTTGCCGGTGTCTGGTGCATTTCAATGCTTTTCAGGGACAGAAGCGATGTTGAAGTCGGTACAGTTGAAACAATGGATTAACAGCCGACCTGCGGACAGGAAATCCTGTCCGCTATTTCTTTTAATTGACAAAGATACTGCATAGCTATATAATAATATTAAGTAAACTTTAAAAGGCAGGGACCATTATGAACAAAGAACCGTTAAGATTTAAAAACGGAGAATTTAAAATTATGCTCATCGGTGATTTGCACGAAAGCTATGATATGTATTCGGACAATGCTGCAAACAAAGCCGATGATATGAATGCTCTTCTTACCAAGGCAGTTGAAGAGCTGAATCCCGACCTCGTTATTTATCTTGGCGATAATGCAGGTGCAGACAATGAAATGCAGATGCGTTCGGTTATCAGCCGTATCCTCTACCCTGTTTCTTTAAGGGATATTCCGTTTGCAGTTGTTTTCGGAAACCACGACCGTGAATGTGCAGTCAGCCTCAGGGATCAGATGCGCCTTTACAGAGAGCATGATAACTGCTATATGTTCAACGCTGACGATTCAATTACAGGTTACGGAAACTACAACCTTCTTATAAAGTCTTCGGAATCCGACGATGATATTTTCAATCTTTGGTTTATTGACAGTAATAATCTTGCCGAGGATCAGGAGCTTTCATATTACGATTGGGTACATACTGATCAGATTGAGTGGTATAAAAAAACTGCTCTTGAACTCAAAGAAAAGAACGGCGGTAAGGTTATTCCCGCATTCACTTTCCAGCATATCCCCGTCCCTGAAGAATATGAGCTTCTGAGAGAAGCAAAGGTTCACGAAAAGCTCGACTGTGTTCCCGGTCACCGTAAATGGTCAGATAAGAAGTATGTTCTTAAAGAAAATGTTGAAGGTTACCTCGGCGAAGGTCCGTGTACTCCTTGCGTTAACAGCGGACAGTTTGCTGCGTGGAAGGAAATCGGCGATGTTATCGGTGCCTTCTTCGGTCATGACCATATGAATGACTTTGCAGGGTATGTTGACGGAATTATGCTGGCACAGTGTAAAACAGCAGGTTTCCGTCCGTATACAGACGGGGGGCGTTCAGGTGTAAGACTTATCACTCTTGATGAAAACGATCTTCATAACATCAACACAAGGATGTATCACTTCAAGCAGTTCGGGCTTAAATCCAAAAGCCTCAGTCCGTATATGGAGCACGTTACAGACAGACAGGATACAAAGCTCAAGGTTGCAGGCACCGTACTCGGCACAGCCGCCGCAATCACAACAGCAGCAGTTGCTGTGAATAAAATCGCAAAAGCTAAGAAAAAATAATATAAAACAAAGAAGACTGGGCAGATAACTGTTCAGTCTTTTTCTTGAGGTATGTTATGATTTTTGAGTTTGCAGACACCGTACGTGAAATTGATTTTACGCAAGTTAAATCTTCGGATAATATCGCGGCGATTATTTCATATGCTGAATTTGAGAAGTTTCATTTATCTTTCGGCATCGACCAAACTGCATATGAAAAATTCAGTCGTGATGACAGATTTTTCCGTTCAAAAACTGAAAGCTGTGACAGCTATTACTACGGCACAATGATAATTATTGAACCGGATATCAATAATATTACTGAAGACAGACTATCCTTTTACATCCGAAAAAATCTTATACTGATAATCGATATTTCAGACCCGGACCATACCGTACACGGAAAATTTATTGATACAGTAAATCGCATTCAACCTGAAGATTTCAATCCTGAAAGATTTATTTATTCATTTATGAACACACTTATTTCTTCAGACAGCATGGGACTGGAAGCAATTGAGCTTGAAATAAACCGCATTGAAGACAGAATAATCCGTGAAAATGAATACAAGAATTTCTATGAAGAGCTTCTCAGATATAAAAGAAAGATTCTTAAATTACGCAATTACTACGAGCAGTTGATTGATATATGCGAAGATTTGTGTGAGAACGAAAACAAGCTTTTTGAAAAAAGCAATCTTTCATATTTCAGAAATTTGATGAGAAAGGCTGAAAGACTTTGTGATAATGTCAATCTTCTGCGTGACAACATAGTCCAGTTACGGGAAACACACCAGACAAGCCTTGACATGAAGCTTAACAACACTATGAAATTATTTACTGTAATAACAGCCGTATTTTCTCCTCTTACGCTTATTGCAGGGTGGTACGGCATGAATTTTCACTTTATGCCTGAGCTTTCATGGAAATACGGTTACCTGTACGTAATCATATTAAGTGTCCTTACGGTCAGCTTATGTGTTTACATTTTCAAAAAGAAAAAACTCATATAAAAAGACATCTGCCGCACAGCAGATGTCTTTAATCTTATTTACCAAGCTCAACTGTTCTTTTGTAAGCCGCCAAAACCGCATTGATTGCAGTTCCTCGCATACCTCCATCTTCAAGAGCTTTCACACCCATAATAGTTGAGCCGCCCGGACTGCAGACCTCATCCTTAAGCTTTTCGGGATGTTTTTCTGTTTCAAGAATCATTTTTGCCGAACCGAGAAGTGTTCCTGCAGAATAAAGAATCGCCTTATCCCTCGGAAGTCCGCAGGCAACAGCACCGTCTGCCAATGCTTGAGCAAACATATATGCAAAAGCAGGACCGCAGCCAGAGAGTGCGCTTGCTGCATCAATAAACTTTTCTTCAAGCCAGTCAAAAACGCCTGACTTACTCATTGCTTTTTCGAAGCAAGCTTTATTATCTCCACTGACGTTCTCTGCTGTTGCAAGAACAACACCTGTTCCGACAGAAACGGGCATATTGGGCATTATTCGGATAACGGAGTCTATCCCTGAAAGCTCTTTAATTCTGCTCACAGCGACTCCTGCTGCCATTGAAACAATAACAGGTTTATCTTCTCTGTTATTCAAAGCTTCTTTGATTTCAGCGAAACATTCTGCAATCATCTGCGGTTTTACACCGATAAAGATAAACCTACACTCCTGTGCGATTCTCTGTGTATCCGCAGACTCTGCCGAAATTTCTTCAGCAAGAGTTTTTACTTTGTCTTTGTTTATATCTGCAAGAAAAATATCGTTTTTATACCCTGCTTCAGACACAGCTTTCGCGAGTGCACCGCCCATATTGCCGCATCCGATAAATCCGAAAGTTTTTCCCATATCGTCACCGCCTTATCTTATCTGACCGTTACCACGGATTATGTATTTATATGTAGTCAATTCACGTAGTCCCATCGGCCCTCTTGCGTGAAGCTTCTGTGTTGAAATACCCATTTCACAACCAAGACCGAATTCACCGCCGTCGGTAAAGCGTGTACTTACGTTTACATAAACAGACGAACTATCAATATCACGTGTGAAGATTTCAATAGCTTCATTGCTCTGAGTCACTATTGCTTCGCTGTGGTGAGTTGAATGCTCCGAAATATGAGCAACAGCCTCATTGACATCTTCAACAACCTTGACTGCAAGAATATAATCAAGAAATTCTGTATCGAAATCATCCTCACCTGCAGGAGTACCGTCAATTATACCCTGTGCGGATTCGTGAAGCCTTAACTCAACGGGATTGACCTTTCTGTCATCAACAAGAATTTTCTTAAGCTTCGGGAGAAATTCTGCAGCTATTTTTTTATTTACAAGAAGCACCTCTTCGGCATTACAAACCGACGGTCTGCTTGTTTTTGCATTTTCAATAATTTTAAGTGCCATTTCAACATCTGCTGTTTCATCAACATAAACGTGGCAGATACCCGTACCCGTCTGGATACACGGAACTGTTGCATTTTTTACACAGGCATTGATAAGACCTGCACCGCCTCGCGGAATAAGGAGATCGACATAACCGTCCGCTGTCATAAGCTCATTTGCACTCTGACGGCTTGTGTCCTGCACCATATTGATGACGGTTTCGTCAATTCCGAGGTTTTTCAAGCCCTTTCTGAGCGCATTGACAATTGCGTTTGCACTTTTGAAAGCTTCTTTTCCGCCGCGAAGAACACAGACATTACCGCTTTTAAGAGCAAGTGCCGCCGCATCAGAAGAAACATTCGGGCGGCTTTCATAGATAATTGCAACAACGCCCATCGGTACTGCAGTTTTCTCAATTACCATTCCGTTTTCCCGTTCAACCCTTTCAAGCACTTCGCCAACGGGATCCGGAAGCTTGGCAACCTCTCTTATACCCTCAGCCATACCTGCAATTCTGTCTTTTGTAAGTGTAAGTCTGTCTATCATTACATCGGAAATAATGCCTTTTGCGGCTTCGATATCCTTCGCATTTTCGCTGAGGATATCATCCGCAGAATCAACAAGTGCATCTGCCATTGCGTAGAGAGCTTCATTTTTCTGCTCGCTTGTAAGCTTTGAAAGGACGCTTTTTGCCGCCTTTGCCTGTTTCAGTATTTCAAGTGTTGTCATTTTACTCGCCTGCCTTTTTGAGAAATCTTGTGCCAACCGATTTTCCTTCAACTATATCGTAAAGCACATAAGGGTTTTCGCCGTTAGCAATAACCATATCACAGCCCTTTGAGATGCTGATTTCAGCCGCACGGATTTTAGTTTTCATTCCGCCCGTACCGAAGGTTGAGCCTTTATCGCCTGCAAGTGCCCTGATTTCATCTGTGATTTCAGAAACAACAGAAATAAGGGTTGCATCAGAATTCTTATGCGGGTCAGAAGTGAAAAGCCCGTCAATATCAGAAAGCAGAATAAGAAGATCTGCTTTTACACTGACAGCAACCATTGCCGAAAGCGTATCGTTATCGCCAACCTTGATTTCATCCGTTGAAACTGTATCGTTTTCGTTGATGATTGGCAAGGCTGAAAACTCAAGAAGCTTGTTCATTGTATTGATGAAATTATTATATCTGTCTGCATGCTCAAAGTCATCGCCCGTCATAAGAAGCTGAGCAACGGTGTGGTTATATTCTGAAAAAAGCTTATCGTAAGTATACATAAGCTCACACTGGCCGACAGCCGCAGCTGCCTGCTTACCTGCAATATCGGTCGGCTTTGACTTGAGCTGAAGCTTTCCCGTACCCATTCCGATTGCGCCTGAGGTGACAAGAATAATATCGTTTCCTGCATTTTTAAGGTCACTGAGAACCTTGCAGAGTTCCTCCACCCTGCGTATATTCAACAATCCGCCTGCATGTGCAAGCGTTGATGTTCCGACTTTTACAACAATTCTCATTTTAATATCCTCTGCTATTTTAATATTTTCAATGCATTTTTATAGAAAATCTTTTCGTTTTCTTCTTGTGAAAGATTAAGACCAAGAATAAAATCTTTTTCTGTTTTCGGGTTGTTCCACGGCGAATCACTTCCGAAAAGTATTTTATCTGCTCCGTGATTTCTGATAATGCGTCTGCACTGTTCAGGTGAAATAAACTTTGAAATAAAAGCTGTATCAAAGTTTATCTGTGTTCCGACAAGGTATTTTTCAACCTCATTCCAATTCATAAATGCACCTAAATGAGCTGCAATAATATACTTGCCTGAAACATATTCGAGTGTGTTTCTGAGCCTGTCCGGCTGACAATGAATCGGCTCCGGCATTCCGTAATCAAATCCTGTATGAAGAGTTACATATAAACCGAGATCTTCAGCTTTTCTGAGAATTTCAAGCGAACGCGGGCTATCAACATAAAAAGACTGATATTCAGGATGGAGCTTGATTCCTTTGAAACCGTTTTCTTTGATTTCTTCAAGCACATATTCCCAATCATTTTGTTCGGGGTGAAGAGAGGCAAAAGAAATCATTCTTTCATTACGTATCTGTTTTGCAAATCCGTTTATCGACTTCGTCTGTGTCGGCTTTGTGGCAATCGGAAGAATAACGGACATATCTACACCGTTTCTTTCCATTGAGCTGAGCAAACTGTCAACCGTACCTCTTGTATAATGTCGGTACCTTACTCCCTGAAAATTCACAATACTGTCACTCAAAGAACGTACTGCTCCTGCCGCAATTTTCTCAGGAAAAATATGGCTGTGAAAGTCTATCAACATTTTATTACCTTCTATTCTGATTCTTATTAATAGCATTCACATAATCAACGTTGATTAATGACGAATATTTTAACACATATTGCATAATTATGCAAGAAAAACCGCAACAAAGTGCGGTTTTTTCCTTAATTCTGTTTTCTTACGATTTTATATTCATCATCGGGTTCATAATAAGGGCAATCATAATACGATGCACTTAAGAACTTGATATATTCATCCTCATCAAGATTCATTGAGCAGTAATAATAATCTTCAATCTCGTCGTAACAGAAATTATTACAGCTTTCGCAATTTGTTTTTCCGGGCATTATAACACCTCCGTGAAAATAATACCACTAACCTGTTCATTTGTCTACAGCAATTTTGACCGCATCTGTTTTAAAATCACTTTTTCACGTCTGCTGACCTGAACCTGAGTCATACCGAGTTTTTTTGCTATAACAGTTTGTGTCAATCCTGCATAATACCTCATTCTTATTATTTCCTTGTCCCTTTCGTCAAGCTCACTCATTACCTGTTCAAGAGCGATTAATGTTGACACACTTTGTTCGTGAGAATCTACCGGAATATCAAACTGATTTTCACTTTCGTCATCCTGCATTGTCATAGAAATAACAGGCATTGAAGCGGTTATTGCCTGAACGGTTTCATATTCATCAAAACCGAGACGTTCTGCAATTTCCTTTACCGTCGGCTCACGGTTAAACTGCTTTATGAAAGCTTCTTTTTCGTAGCTTATTTTCCTTCCCTTTTCTTTAAGAGAACGGCTTACACTGACTGTACCGTCATCGCGGAAAATGCGTTTCATTTCGCCCAGTATAACAGGCACAGCATAGGTTGAAAAGCTGAAGCCTCTCTCCTCATCAAACCCGTCAACAGCCTTTATAAGTCCGACACAGCCTGCCTGAAAAAGGTCTTCATATTCAACGCCCCTGCCCCTGAGCTTGTGAGCACAGGAGTGCACAAGACCGAGGTTTGATTCAATTTTTTCGTCCCTTATCTCAGAACTGATTATCATATCCCTGCACGCCCGTTTACGGTTTTATACATTGTCACCGTTGTTCCCTTTTCAGGCTTCGAGTGAACGGTAATTTTGTCTGTAAAGCTTTCCATAACGGCAAAACCGAGACCTGCACGCTCACCGCCGAGAGTGGTAAAAAGCGGTTCCATTGCCTGCTTCACATCTACAATTCCGCACCCCTTATCCCTTATGCTTATCTTCACCCGTCTGTTTTCAAAAATCGTGACACATATGTAAATCTTACCCACGGACTGCGGATAAGCATGTACGATACAGTTAGTGACAGCCTCACTGACAGCCATTTTCACATCCGAAACCTCGTCAAGTGTCGGGTCAAGCTGAGAAACAAAAGCCGCAACAGTTGAACGTGCAAAGCTTTCATTGACGGATTTTGAATCGAGTGTCATCCTCATTTCATTTATTTTCTGCATTGTTTACATCCTCCCTTTTGCTTATTTTTGCTATTTTTTCAAGACCTGCAAGCTGCATTATTCTGTACACCTGTGGCGAAAGATTAGAAACAATCAGTTTACCGCCCATCGGCTGAATCGTGCGAAATCTGCCCATAACAAGGCCTATTCCCGAAGAATCCATAAAGGTTACATCGGCAAAATCAAGCTTCAGTGTCTTGGGCTTGTTTCGCCCGATTGCTTCGTCAATTTCAAGTCTTATTGCCGCGGCAGTATGGTGGTCAATTTCACCTTCAAGAAAGGCGGTTACTCTTTGTTGGGTTGAAATAATTTTAACGGGCATTCATATACCTCCTGAAAAAGAAAAATCCTCTATCCGAAAGGATAAAGGATTTAAGATGAATATTTTGTTGAAGTGTAGCCGTAAACGGTGACTATTTTTGTAAATTTTTGATGTCTGATGCAAGATAAAGTGAGCCACAGACAAGAACGACCGAATTTTCGTCTGCTTTTTTCAGTGCCTTGGCATATGCTTTTGCACAGTCATCAACGGGTTTTGCTTTTACGCCGTAATTTTTAAGCTCAGCCGCAAGTTCCTTTGCCGTCAATGAGCGAGGATTTGAAACGGTCGTTGTATAGATTTTTTCGCATAACGGAGCTAATTTTTCAGCGCAGTATTTATAATTTTTATCTTTCATCATACCGAAAACAGCAATTATCTTTTTGTCTGCATAGTGCTTTTTGAGCGTATAGCAAAGAGCATCCACACCTTCAGCATTGTGACCGCCGTCAACGATAACAAGCGGATTTTTTGAAACAATTTCAACTCTTGCAGGAATTTTAAGAGCCGATATTCCGTCAATCATATTCTTGGCAGAAACTGTCCATCCCTTGTTTTTAAGCACATTTATCGCAGAAATTGCCGTTGAAAAGTTATAAATCTGGTGTTTGCCCGAAAGCGGAATCTTGAATGTACAGCCTGCGTAAATAATCGTTGAACCATCAAATTCTTCACGTACAAGCCTTATACGCGCAAGGTCCGAATGTGTATATTCACAGCCTGCTTCCTTTGCTTTTTCTTTTACAAAGCGTTCGACCGTAAAATCGGGCTGAGGATATCCAACGACGTGACCACCTTCTTTAAAAATTCCGCATTTATGTGCAGCTATTTCAAGAAGTGTGTCACCTAAAATATCAGTATGATCCATTGAAATTGAAGTAATAACGCTTACTTCTGATTTCTTGATTATATTCGTTGAATCAAGTGTACCGCCAAGACCGACTTCTAAAACAACTATATCGCAGTTTTCTTCCAAAAAATAAAGAAACGCCGCCGCAGTAATTATTTCAAACTCGGTAGGTTCTATGTTTTTGTTTTTCAAATCATCTATTACCGGCACAATTCTTTCAACAATTTTTGCAAAAGCATCCTTAGGTATCATTTCGGAATTTACCTGAATTCTTTCACGAAAATCAACCACAAACGGAGAAGTAAATAAACCTACTTTATATCCAGCAGCAACAAGCATATTTGAAATCATCGTGCAGGTTGAGCCCTTGCCGTTAGTTCCGGCAACATGAACAAATTTAAGCTTGTCCTGCGGATTATCAAACGCATCACACAATGCTGTTATTCTCTCCATACCCGGTTGCGAACCGAATTTCATTCGTGAATGTATAAATTCAAGCGCTTCGTTATAGTTCATAAAATCACTCATTTCAAAATATGGGACGGATAAACCGTCCCATATTTTTATTATTTTCTGAGTTTTGCAAGGCTTTCGTCGATCATTGCAATTTTATCACGAATCTTCTTTGCAGCCTCACGCTGACCTTCAACAACCGCTGCAGGTGCTTTGGCAACAAAGTTTTCGTTGTTAAGCTTTTTATCAATGAATTCAAGCTCTTTGAGCTCTTTTGCCTTCTCTTTTTCAAGACGTGCAATTTCAGCTTCAAAGTCTACAAGGTCGCCCATCGGGATATAAACCTTTGCATCAGTTGTAACGATGCATACTGCATCGTCAAACTCAAAGTTATCACCGATTTCTGCTTCCGAGCAGGAAGCAAGTCTCTGCATAAAGATACCCGCCTGACGGAATGTATCCTTGTAAGACGTTGCGATATAGTACTTAGCCTTTCTTGAGGGAGGAACGTTCATTTCCGCACGGCAGTTACGGATTGCACGGATTGCTTCCATAATTCTGCCCATTTCCTGCTCCTCAACGCTGAAGTTGAATTCTTCCTTATATGTCGGCCACTCAGAAATCATAATTGACTCACCGTCATGCGGAAGAGTCTGCCAGATTTCCTCAGTAATGAACGGCATAAACGGGTGAAGAAGCTTCAATGTGTTTGACATGATATAAACGAGCATATCACGAGCTGTCTGTGCAGCCTTCTCATCACCTGAATTAAGACGGATTTTTGAAATTTCAATATACCAGTCGCAGAAGATATCCCAGATGAAATCATAGAGCTTCTGAACTGCAATACCGAGCTCAAACTTATCAAGGTTATCGGTAACCTCTTTTGCAAGATTATTGAAGAGGCTGAGAATCCATTTATCCTCAAGTGCAAGATCTTCGGGAACGTGAGGTGCTTTTTCATCCTCACCGAGATTCATAAGAATAAATCTTGCAGCGTTCCAGATCTTATTTGCAAAGTTACGGCTTGCGCTTACCTTCTCGTCCGAGAAACGCATATCGTTACCCGGGCTGTTACCCGTCGCAAGAGTAAGACGGAGAGCATCAGCACCGTACTGTTCAATAACCTCAAGAGGATCAATACCGTTACCGAGCGACTTGGACATCTTTCTGCCGAGAGCATCACGGACAAGACCGTGGATAAGAACCGTATCAAACGGAACCTGACCTGTGTATTCGAGAGCAGAGAATATCATACGGCTTACCCAGAAACCGATGATATCGTAGCCTGTAACGAGTGTACTTGTCGGATAATAGTGTTTGAGATCCGGTGTTTCATCAGGCCAGCCGAGAGTTGAGAACGGCCAGAGTGCCGATGAGAACCAGGTATCAAGAGTGTCGCTGTCCTGCTCAATATTTTTACTCTGACAGTGAGGACAAGTATCAATATCTGTTTTGGAAACTATCGTAGCACCGCAGTCTGCGCAATACCACGCAGGGATACGGTGACCCCACCAGAGCTGACGTGAAATACACCAGTCGCGTGTACCTCTCATCCAGTTCATATAGTTCTTTGTGAATCTTTCGGGAACAAAAACAGTTTCGCCCTTTTCAACCGCTTCGATAGCAGGCTCTGCAAGAGGAACCATACGTACAAACCACTGCTTTGAAACCATGGGCTCAATTGTTGAATGACAGCGGTAGCAAGTACCTACCTCGTGCTTAAGGGGTTCAATGTACTTGATATATCCGCCTGCTTCAAGGTCAGCGAGGATAGCCTTACGTGCCTCCATTGTTGTCATACCTGCGTACTTGCCGCAGTCAAGAACCTCAGGCTCATCTGCAGCAGCTTTACCGCTTGCAACAAGCTCATCATATGCAGCCTTTTCAGCCGCACCTGTCATATGTCCGTCATAGGTAAATGTTCTTACCATCGGAAGATTATGACGTCTGCCTACCTCAAAGTCATTCGGGTCGTGTGCAGGAGTGATTTTAACAACACCTGTTCCCTTTGTCATATCTGCGTGTTCATCACATACGATGGGAATTTCTTTGTTAAGAAGAGGAAGAATAACGTGGCAACCGTGAAGATGAGCATATCTTTCATCCTCTGCATTGATTGCAACAGCTGTATCACCGAGCATTGTTTCAGGTCTTGTTGTTGCAAGTTCAAGCTGTTCGCCTGTTTCCTTAACTGTGTAAAGAAGGTGCCAGAAATTACCGTCCTGCTCGCTGTATTCAACTTCAGCATCTGAAATTGATGTCTGGCAGTGCGGGCACCAGTTAACCATTCTGTTGCCTCTGTAGATAAGATCTTTTTCGTAAAGTCTTACAAAAACTTCGCGGACAGCTCTGCTGCAGCCTTCATCAAGAGTGAAGCGTTCTCTGTCCCAGTCACATGAAGAACCAAGCTTTTTGAGCTGCTCAATGATTCTTCCGCCATACTTTTCTTTCCAGTCCCAAGCGCGTACAAGGAAGCCTTCTCTGCCGAGGTCGTCCTTTGTAAGACCTTCCTTAGCCATAGCTTCAACAATTTTTGCTTCTGTTGCAATTGAAGCGTGGTCTGTACCCGGAAGCCAGAGCGTATCAAAGCCCTGCATACGTCTGAAACGGATAAGAATATCCTGAAGAGTATTGTCAAGTGCGTGTCCCATATGAAGCTGACCCGTGATGTTCGGCGGCGGTATAACTATTGTATACGGCTCCTTCTCAGGGTCACATTCTGCGTGAAAATATTTGCCGTCAAGCCAGAATTTATAGGTTCTGTCTTCAACGTCTTTCGGATCATACTGTTTTGCGAGATCCTTTGCCATATATATCTCCTCCTTATAATTTATATAATAAAAAATAAACTCGCCTCAAAGAAAACTTTGAGACGAGTTGAAAATAACCCGCGGTACCACTCAAATTGCATCTGAGATGCCACTTAAGACATAAAGTCCTGTGCTTTTACGAAGCGGAAACGGGAGAGGTCTAATAACCCGGAGGCGTTCTTCTCTCCGACTCGGAAGCTACAAAAACAGCTTGACACCTGCCGTATTTCACCAAACAACGGCTCTCTTGAAGGTCTGAGGCTGTTCCCCTCTTCGTCATAGTCTTTACCGAGTTATTCTATCACCTAAACTTTACTTTGTCAACTGTTTTTAACAGCTTCGTGGCGTTTGAGCGTTTCTTTTTCAAATCTTTCAAGCGCAACCCTGACATTTCCGAGCATTGTAAGCTCAAACAAATGAATAAGCTCATCGCTCGACATCCTTGTTGCGTTACGGTTGCGCATCCAGTTTTCAACAACATCGCAGACTGCGAAAGTGTAGAAATCCGCAAGAAAAGCTTTATAGTATGAATCAACCGTCATATCCTTGGAAAGAAATTCAACCACCATTCTTGCACACATACCGATTTTTTCGTGAACAAAGTTATAGAAAAACTTTTCTGCTTTTGAATTGACAACACATTTGATTTCATCCTGATGCTCTTCAAGATAATCAAACATTTTTTTGATCATCGTCATCCAATCACAGTCATTTTTATACTCGTTGAATATCTGCATTCCGTCGTAGGTGTAAATCCACTCGACAAGAGCATAAATATCCTGGAAGTGATAATAGAAAGTCTGACGGTTAACACCGCAATCCTCAACAATCTCACGTATTTTGATTTTGTCAAGGGACTTTTTCTTCATCAACTTTCTCAAAGAACCTGCAATTAAGAGTTTAGTCTTTTCACCGGAATTCTGCGGAGCCATACAATCTCCTCCTTTTCGACAATTCTACCATAAGATGTTGCCGATTTCAAGACATTTTGATATACAAATATGGTGTAAATGTATATACAATTAACATCAAATGTAAAAAAAGAGCCTGAAAACAGGCTCTTTTAAATAAATTTTTAATTAAGAATTAAAGCAAGCCCTTCTGAGTTGCATACTCGTGGAATGATTCGATGCTTCTCTTTCTTGCCGGGCTGAGAGTTGCACCTGCTCTTGTAACTGTTGACATCGGAATACCCTGAAGCTGAACAAGATACTTTGCACTTGCGTTGAAACCGCTGTCTATGCAGTTATCAAGAAGAATTATCTCGTTGTATGTTTCGCGTGCTTTCTGAACATTCTTTTCTACGAAATACTCATCATACATCTTACGGAAAAGGTTTGCACCGCAGGAAGTCGGAGTTGCGCAAACACCTCTTGCACCTGCTTCGTATGCATCAAAAAGATACGGAATATTAGCCTGAAGAACAGCTGAATCGCCCTGAACAGCAATCTTATCCTTGATAAGTTCAAGAGAGCACGTTGTGTCCTTGATACCCTTGAACTTACTGTTAGCAACAAGTCTGCCGTAAGCTTCGCCTGACATACAGTGTGGATTGAAGCCCGGGAACTCATAAAGAAGAATCGGAAGAGTTGTATATTCAGCAAGCTCTGAAAGATAGTTAACAAGCTGATCATCATCGTCACCAACACCTCTTGTTACAAAAACAAGACCGTCAACACCTGTCTGCTCCATTCTCTTAACTTCTTCAACCTGATTCTGCCATGTTTTCTCAAGGTTTGCCGTTGCAACAATTTCAGTGCCGCAAGCGTGTTTTACTGCGATTTCTGCGCACTTGATTCTTTCTTCAATTGAAAGGCAAGTCATTTCTGCACTGCCGCAAACTGAGAAAAGATGATGTGAACCTCTTGAAGCCTGCCACTCAACATACTGAGCATATACATCATAGTCGATTGACTTATCCTCTTTAAAGGGAGTAAGCAACAAAGAGTAAATGCCTCTGAATTCTTCCGGTTTTCCTGTAAACATAAAATTGCACCTCTCAAGAAAATTTCTTTTAATTATCTTACTACTAAGATTTATTAATTTCAAGACTAAAAATGAAAAATTATTCAGCTTATTTTCACTTTTCCAATCCGTCAATAACACCTTTTACCATATCGGGGTAATTGCTTATTACCGCATCAACACCAAGGTTATAAAGCCTTTCAACGTCAGCTTCTTTATTAACCGTCCACGTGTTAATCTGAATGCCGTTTGACTTGATTTCCGAAACACTTTCTTCATTAAGTGAAAGGTAGAGAGGATGAACACACTCAACACCGCGTGTTTTTGTGTACTCACCAAAATTATAAATCCAGCTTGATTCAAGGAAACCGCACTTGATACGCGGATTGATGGCCTTGGTTCTCATAATGCTGTAGTGGTTGAAGCTCGATATGATAATTCTGTCTTCAAGACCGAATTCATCAATCAGTTCGAGTACGACCTTTTCGATTCCGGGATATTCATTGATACTTGTTTTCAGCTCAATGTTTGTAATAAAGCCTTCAATCGGCTTCACCAATTCAAAATACTCACGGAGAGTAGGAATTCTATTGAAGCCGTAAACACCTGCAAAACCTGCAGAAGCATCAAACCCTGAAATCTCCGCATAGGTAAAATCAACAACGTATCCCTCGCCGTCAGATGTGCGGTCAATCCGTTCATCGTGAATAATAACAACCTCGCCGTCCTTTGTAAAATGGACATCGAGCTCAATTCCGTCTGCTCCTGCTTCAACAGCCTTCTTGAAAGCAAGCATTGTGTTTTCAGGGTATTTTCCGCTGAAGCCTCTGTGTGCAATATTTAACATTGAATCACAACCTTTAAAATTTTCTTATTATAAATGCCTGTCTGCCCTTTTTAGTCACACCGGCATCTTCGTCAATCATAACCTTTCCGCTGCCGTGGATAACCAGCTTTGAGCCGAAAGGCACTTTTGCATCAGGCTTTGACATTACAACTCCGTTAAGAAGAACCTCTCCCCTGTTAATTTTCTCTACAGCGGTATTTCTTGAAATTGAAAACGATGCCGAAAGAACACCGTCAAGACGCATTGAAGAAACATAGCAACGCTTGGTTTCGTACGCAGAAAGGTTTTCTGCATTTTCGAAGCAATCGCTTATTTCAACCTTTACGCTTCCGCGCCCGACCGAAGTAAGGTTTTCTTTTATGTACCCTGACACACTTCTTATCACAGCCATGGTACAGCCTTTTTCCGTTACGAAAATATCGCCGACAGCTTCCCTTTTTATTCCGAGGCCCATAACCGCACCGAGATAATCACGGTGAGAAAGAGTTGAAAAATTATCCTTGGTTATTTCAAGAGCTACAATCGGAGAAAGCTCCGGATTTTCCTTTATGTAATCAACGCTTTCCGCGTAATCAGGCAAGAAAACCGCCGTCTTTCTTTCGCACTCATCAAAGCCGCCGTAGAAGCCATACCGTACACTCTTTTTCTTCAGATATTCAATAACCGTGCTTTGCTGATAGATATCAAGGAAGTTTGTGTTTGTGATAAGATAGCTTTCCTCGCAGGCGCTGATGCAGTCATCAACCCGCGCCGTAACAAGTTCATTTTCCTTCAAAACATCACCTCCTGAATAATTATAAATTGAATATACCACAGTCTGTAACAAATGTACAGAATATTTATCGAAATTTCAATCTGATTCAACAAAATATGTAATTTCTATTGAACAAGCCAACAATATATGGTATTATAACAAAAACTTATAATGGAGGTTTGTTGTTATGAATATACCACGCCCCGAGCATCCTAATCCGCAGTTTCAGCGTCAGGCATGGATGAACCTTAACGGAAAATGGAGCTTTCAGATTGATAATTCAAAAAGCGGTCTTGCAAAAAGATTTTATGAAAAAGGCACCCGCTTTGATTCTGTTATAAATGTACCCTTCTGCCCCGAAAGCGTACTTTCAGGAATAGAAAACAAAGACTTTATGGCTGCCGTATGGTATTCAAGAGATTTTATTATCCCCGAACGCTACTCAGATATGCGAACCGTTCTTCACTTCGGTGCTGTTGATTACAAAGCAACTGTTTACATAAACGGCAAAGAAATCGGCACACATACAGGCGGTTATATTTCATTCAGCTTTGATATTACCGACTACATTCAGCCGGGTGTGAACACAGTTACGGTTTATGCTGAGGATGACGTGCGCAATCCTCTTCAGCCCAGAGGTAAGCAGAGTGAGGAATATTATTCTCACGGTTGTGACTATACAAGAACAACGGGAATCTGGCAGACAGTATGGCTCGAATTCACACCGAAATCATACATTGAAAGCATAAAGATTTTCCCCAACGCAGAAAATTGCTCTGTTGATATTCAGGCAAAGGTTATCGGCGAAGGTAAATTTGAAGCACTCGCACTTTTCCACGACAGAATTATGGGTGTTGCAAGTGTTGAAACAAGAGGCGGACTAATCAACGCTCATCTTGACCTTAAAGAAGCTTTTTACTGGAATGTCGGCGAAGGCAGACTTTACGACCTTGAGCTCAAATTCAACGATGACCGAGTAGACAGCTATTTCGGACTTCGTGACATCAAGCTCGACGGCTACAAATTCCTCATCAACGGCAAATCAGTTTTCCAGCGTCTTGTACTTGACCAGGGATTCTACCCTGACGGAATTTATACCGCACCCACTGAAGAAGCCCTTGTCAGGGACATTCAGATTTCACTTGATGTCGGCTTCAACGGAGCACGACTTCACGAAAAGATTTTTGAGCCAAGATTCCTTTACCATTGTGACAAGATGGGTTATATCGTATGGGGCGAATATCCCAACTGGGGTCTTGATTCATCCAATCCAAACATTGTTTACAGCGTTCTTCCCGAATGGCTTGAGGAGCTTGAAAGAGATTTCAACCATCCGTCAATTATCGGTTGGTGTCCGTTCAACGAAACATGGGACTACGACGGCAGAAAGCAGCACGATGCTGCACTCAAGATGATTCATGATGTGACAAAGGCTTATGACCCGACACGTCCGTGCATTGACGTAAGCGGTAATTTCCACGTTACGGGAGAAATCTTTGATGTTCATAACTATGAACAGGATCCTGAAGTGTTCAGGACATTTTATGTAAATGCCGGCGAAGGTAAGATTTTTGACCAGCACGCTGAAAGACAGACTTACAAAGGTGAGCCCCTCTTTGTAAGTGAATACGGCGGAATACAATGGTCTGTTGACCAAAGCAACCAGAATGCCTGGGGCTACGGCAATGCACCTAAAAATAAGTATGAGTTCATCGAGCGTTATCAGGGACTGACCGATCCGCTTCTTGATAACGAATACATCTTCGGTTTCTGTTACACTCAGCTTTATGATATTGAGCAGGAGCAGAACGGACTTTATACTTATTCAAGAAAGCCGAAATTTGATCCGACAATCTTCTACGGAATAAATTCAAGAAAAGCAAAAATCGAGTTATAAACGGAGGTTTTAACATGATAAAATTACCTGATTATCATAAAAGTCTTGACGTTCTTCACTACGGCTGTGAAGAACCGAGAGCTTATTTCATCCCATATCACGATGACAAAAGTGTTGATTTTCCGCGTTCGGAGTCAAAATACTTTCATTCTCTTTGCGGCGAATGGGATTTCAAATTTCATTCAAGCCTTGTAGATGTTGAAGACGGCTTCTATGCTGAAGATTTTGAGACTGACTCAGCATATGACAAAATCAAAGTTCCGATGAACTGGCAGATGGCACTTGATAAGGATTACGACAAGCCGAACTATACAAACATCAATTATCCGTTTCCGCTTGATCCGCCTCACGTTCCGGACGAAAACCCTTGCGGTATTTATATCCGTGATTTCGATATTGACGAGAATATGATCACTCGTGATCTTTTCCTCAACTTTGAAGGTGTTGATTCCTGCTTCTACCTCTGGATAAACGGCAAATTCGTCGGCTACAGCCAGGTAAGCCATATGACAAGTGAATTTAATATCACTCAATATGTTCATACAGGAAAAAACCGTATTGCAGTTCTTGTTCTTAAGTGGTGCGACGGCACATATCTTGAAGACCAGGATATGTGGAGAATGAGCGGTATTTTCCGTGAGGTTTATATCCTTGAAAGAAGCAGAAGAGGCCGAATTGAAGACTTCTTCGTAAAAACTGAATTAAAGAAAAAACGTTCACGCTGTATAATGGATGTTGACCTTAAGGTGTTCGGTGACAGAGAGGTTGACTACCGTCTTGTTTCACCTCACGGTGACATTGTTGCTTCAGGCGAAAGCAAGGATAACAAAATCAGAATTAAAATTGACAACCCCGTCCTCTGGAACGATGAGGAACCGCTTCTTTACAGCCTTTATCTTGATGTTTCCGATGAAACAATTCTTGCAAAAATCGGTATCAAAGAGCTTATAATCAAAAACTCAATTCTTTATCTTAACGGACAGAAGTTCAAAATCCGCGGCGTAAACCGTCACGATTCGCATCCCTTCCTCGGTCACTCAACTCCCGTTGAGCATATGCTTGAGGATTTATATATTCTTAAGCGCCACAATGTTAATGCAATAAGAACATCTCACTATCCCAACGATCCGCGACTTCTTGAAATGTGCGACGAGCTCGGTTTCCTTGTTGTTGACGAAGCCGATATTGAAACTCACGGAACAGCAGCAAGAATCTGCCGTACACCTGAAAACGAACCGTACGGTCAGGTCGGTTGGATTAACTTCTGGAGTGAGCTTTCTCAGGGTCCCGATTGGAAGGAAGCGTATGTCGACAGAGCAAAGAGAATGTTTGAGCGCGACAAAAACCGTGCCTGCGTAATTTTCTGGTCACTCGGCAACGAATCGGGCTGCGGTGACAATCACCGTGCAATGCGCGACTATATTAAAGACAGAAAGCCTGATGCAATTATCCACTACGAAGGTGCTAACTATTCATACAGCGAACGCGGAAAGAAAAACTTTACCGACGTTTCCGATGTTGAAAGTTATATGTATCCTTCAATTGAGGATTGCCACAACATACTCAAAAACAAGAAAAAGGGAAAGAAGCCGTTCTACCTCTGCGAATACTGTCACGCTATGGGCAACGGCCCCGGAGACCTCAGGGATTATTGGGAGCTTATTGAAAGTGACGACAGATTTGTCGGCGGCTGTATCTGGGAATACACCGACCATTCCGTTGCAATTTCTGACGGTAAAGGCGGATACAACTATACCTACGGCGGCGATTTCAACGACTTCCCCAATGACAGAAACTTCTGTGTTGACGGTCTTGTTTATCCCGACAGAACTCCTCATACAGGCTTCAAGGAAGCAAAAATTGTTTATCAGCCGTTCTTTGTTGATTACAACGGCGATGGTTCCGTAAAAATTAAAAACCGTCTGTTCTTTAAAGGCCTTGACGACATCTGTGTGAAGTGGGATATCAAAACTGACGCAGTTCTTGTTGCCGAGGGTGAAATTTCCGGTCTTATGCTTATGCCGAGAGAAACAAACAGCTTTGCTCTCTTCAATCCGTCAGATTATGAGCTTAACGGAAATACTTATCTCACATTGAGATTCTGTAACAAGACTGATAAGCCATGGGCACCTGCAGGTCACGAGTGCGGTATGAAGCAGTTCTGCCTTACAAACGCAGCAGTTAACGAATCATCCGTTGCTGAAGGCAAGGTTGAAGTTGACGAAGATGACAGATACATCAGAATTTCAGCAGGCTCAAACAGCTATGTATTTGACAAGCCTTACGGCAGACTTGAAACAATCAGGCATAACGGAACTGATCTTATCACCAAGCCTGTAGAAATGAGTCTTTACAGAGCTCCAACTGATAACGATGTTGTTTATGCCGAGCAGTGGAAGACAATCGGGCTTAACATTCTCAGGCAGAAGACTTACAGCGCAGAAATCACTGAAAGCTCTGACAGCAAGGTTGAAGTAACCGTTAAAATGTCACTCGGTGCTTATACATACGACCCGGCTTTCAGGGGTACAATGATTTACACCTTCCTTGCTGACGGTGCGATACTTATCAACGTTAACGGTACAGCTACCGAGGGAATCGAAGTTCTTCCGAAAATCGGCTTACAGCTTACAATGCCTGAAGGTTTTGAACGCTTCAGCTTCTTCGGCTACGGACCTCACGAAAGCTATATCGACAAGAACCTTTCAACCTATGTAGACAAGTTTGAAACAACTGTTACGGACAACTTTGAGCACTATGTTCGTCCGCAGGAGAACTCATCTCACTACGGAACAAAGTGGGCAGAGGTCAGAAATGCTGACGGAATCGGCATTTATTGCACACCTGAAGACTTTGAGTCTTTCAGCGTAAATGCACAGCATTTCACAGCAAATATGATTCACGAAGCAAAGCACGACTACGAGCTTGAACCGCTTAAGGAAACCGTTCTCAGCCTCGATTACAAAAATCTCAGCGCAGGTTCAGCATCATGCGGACCGAAGAGCCTTGACAAGTACAGACTTCTTGACAAAGAATTCAACTTTACATTCAGACTTTTCCCGGGAAAAGCTTAATAACACCAATAACTAACGGGTGGCAGTTAAAAACTGCCACCCGTTGCTTGTTGTACAAAAAAACAACCTGCCGTTAAGCAGGTTGTAAAAAATCAGAACTTTTCTTCCTTATTCTTCTTCTTTTTCTCTGTCTTTCCCTTAGCTTCCATACGGGCAGCCTTTTCTTTTTCTGCTGCTTCCTTGGCTGCAGCTCTTTCAGCTGCAAGCTTTTCGTTAGCTGTGTTGTTCTGGCTGACAGCCCAACGTGTAATCTTGATATGGTTTCTGTCTGCTCCTGTTTCAATAACGATTGTGTCGTCCTTTACAGTAACGATTCTGCCGATGATACCGCCGATTGTTGTGATTTCATCACCGTTCTGAAGGTTGTCACGCATTGCCTGCTCTTCCTTCTGCTTTTTCTTCTGCGGTCTGATCATCATGAAGTACATAAGAGCAACCATACCCACTAACATAATGAGCATTTTAGGATCGCCGAACATATTTCCCATAATTTTATCCTCCTTAAAAACAATGTTAATATTATACAGTACTTTGTATAAAAAAGCAAGTTAAATTTTAATCTGCAAAATGTTATATTCTTGTGTCGAGCAAATCGACATATTTTTCTTTGAATTCGTCAAAAGTTCCGTCCTCAAGCGATGCACGGATTTTTTCCATAAGCGTATTATAAAAATAGAGGTTGTGCGTTACGCAAAGGCGCATTGCGAGCATTTCCTTTGCTTTGAAAAGATGACGGATATACGCTTTTGAATGCTTTCTGCAGGTCGGGCAGTTACATTCGGGGTCAATAGGAGTGTCATCCTTCTGATATTGGGCATTGTTTATATTGATTATGCCGTTCATTGTAAAAAGATGACCGTGACGTGCATTGCGGCTCGGCATTACGCAGTCAAAAAGGTCAACTCCGCGGCTGACCGCTTCAATAATATTTCCGGGAGTACCGACGCCCATAAGGTAACGGATTTTATCCTTTGGTGCATACGGCTCAACAGCAGAAATAATGCGGTACATATCCTCTTTGGGCTCACCTACGGCAAGACCGCCGATTGCATAACCGTCGAGGTCAAGCTCTGCAATTCGCTGCATATGCTCAATTCTGAGGTCATCATATACACAGCCTTGATTTATACCAAAAAGAAGCTGTTTTTTATTGATTGTGTCGTGCAACGAATTGAGTCTTTCCATCTCTTCCTTGCAACGGATAAGCCAACGGGTTGTTCTTTCACAGGAATTTTTTGAATACTCATGAGTTGACGGGTTTGCAACACATTCGTCAAAAGCCATCGCAATCGTTGAGCCGAGATTTGACTGAATACGCATACTTTCCTCGGGTCCCATAAAGATGCGTTTTCCGTCGATGTGGGATGCAAAAGTTACTCCCTCTTCCTTAATCTGACGGAGCTTTGCAAGTGAGAAAACCTGAAATCCGCCACTGTCCGTGAGGATAGGACCACCCCAACCCGTGAATTTATGAAGACCGCCAAGCTCCTTGACAAGCTCGTCACCCGGACGAACGTGCAAGTGATAGGTATTACAAAGCTGTACCTGAGCACCGATTTCTTTTAAATCGTAGGCATCAAGAGCACCTTTGATTGCGCCACAGGTTGCAACATTCTGAAATGCAGGAGTTTTAACCGTACCGTGTACGGTAGTGAATTCACCCAAACGAGCTTTGCCTTGCTGTTTAATTATTTTAAAAGAAGCCATCTTATTCTCCTTTATGGTTTGCTATAAACATTGCGTCTCCGAAACTGAAAAATCTGTATTTTTCATCTACAGCAGTTTTGTACGCGTTCATTGTATTTTCATATCCGCAGAAAGCACTTACAAGCATAATAAGTGTGCTTTCGGGAAGGTGGAAATTTGTCAGAAGTGCATCTATACATTTAAAGTCATATCCCGGATAGATAAAGATGCTTGTCCAGTCATCGTATTCACATACTTCGCCCTTTGCCTGACAGACAGATTCAAGCGTACGGCAACAGGTTGTACCGACCGCAATAACACGTCCGCCGTTTTTCTTTGTGCGGTTGATAATATCTGCCGTCTCTGCAGGGATTGAATAATGCTCCGAATGCATCTGATGTTCTTCAATGTTCTCGGTCTTAACAGGTCTGAAAGTACCTATTCCGACGTGAAGCGTTACGCATCCGACTTCTATCCCTTTCGCCTTAATCTTTTCAAGAATTTCGGGAGTGAAGTGAAGACCTGCCGTCGGTGCTGCGGCTGAACCGAGCTCCTTTGAATAAACGGTCTGATATCTTTCACTGTCTTCAAGTCGTTCCTTTATGTAATGCGGAAGCGGCATCTCGCCGATTTCATCGATCACATTATAGAAATTACCTTCGTAATCGAATCTTACAACACGGTTGCCGTTTTCCATAACCGAAAGAACGGTTGCTTTCATAAGTCCGTCACCGAAAATAAATTCAGCACCTTCTCTCGCCTTTTTACCCGGTCCTGCAAGGACTTCCCATTCGTGAGCATCGTGCTGATTGAGAAGAAGAAACTCAACGACCGCGCCCGTGCCGACCTTTACACCGTACATACGTGCCGGAAGCACTCTTGTATTATTGAGAATGAGGCAATCGCCCTCTTTAAGATAATCAAGAATATCATAGAAATGCTTGTGCTCAATATCACCCGTTTTCTTATCTAAAACCAGAAGACGTGATGCATCTCTCGGCTCAATCGGGTGCTGTGCGATAAGCTCTTCGGGCAAATCGTAAAAAAAGTCACTTTTTTTCATCATAAAACCTCAAAATTTTAGTGTTTTCCTGAACATTGGTATTGACTTTAAATATTTATAATGGTATCATATTCACCAAATATTCGTGTTCATATTTGTATTATATTACAGAAATCTTGAATACGCAATACATTTTTAATTTTTATTTACAGGTGATTCAATATGAAAACTTACAAAGTTGGTATTATCGGCGCAACAGGTATGGTTGGCCAGAGATTTGCTTCTCTTCTTGAGAACCACCCCTGGTTTGAGGTTGTTCTTGTTGCAGCAAGCCCGCGTTCAGCAGGCAAGACTTACAAAGAGGCTGTAGGCAGCCGTTGGTGTATGGACACTCCGATGCCCGAGAGCATGGCTGACCTTGTTGTTTACGACGCAACAGCTGATGTTGAAAAAATCGCAAGGCTCGTTGATTTCGTATTCTGCGCAGTTGATATGAAGAAGGACGAAATCAAGGCACTTGAAGAAAGATACGCTAAGGCAGAGTGCCCCGTTGTTTCAAACAACAGTGCTCACAGAGGCACACCCGACGTTCCGATGGTTGTTCCCGAGCTTAACGCTGACCACATCGAGGTTATCGCTTCGCAGAAGAAGCGTCTCGGCACAAACCGCGGCTTTATCGCAGTTAAGTCAAACTGCTCACTTCAGAGCTATGTTCCTGCTGTTTATCCGCTTGATAAAGCAGGCTACAAGGTTGATGACGTTCTCGTCTGCACATATCAGGCAATTTCAGGTGCAGGTAAGACTTTCGAAACATGGCCTGAAATGATCGATAACGTTATCCCCTTCATCGGCGGTGAAGAAGAAAAGAGCGAGCAGGAGCCGCTTAAGATCTGGGGTACAGTTGAAGCTGACGGTATCGTAAACGCTGTTGAGCCGCACTTTACAGCACAGTGTATCCGTGTTCCCGTTTCAAACGGCCACCTCGGTGCAGTATTTATGAAATTTGCTGACAAGGTTCCTTCAAAGGACGAAATCATCAGCATCTGGGAAAACTTCAAGGGCGTTCCGCAGGAGCTTTCACTCCCCAGCGCACCGAAGAAGTTCCTCAACTACTTTGTTGAAGACAATATGCCGCAGACAAAGCTTCACCGTGACCTTGAGGGCGGTATGGCTGTAAGCATCGGCAGACTCCGTGAAGATACACAGTACGATTACAAATTCGTATGCCTTTCACACAACACTCTCCGCGGTGCTGCAGGCGGTGCTGTTCTTCTTGCTGAGCTTCTTGCTGCTAAGGGCTATATGGACTGATTAAATTAAAATAACGTTTAAAGCCGTATCGAAGTTTAAACCTCGGTACGGCTTAATTTTTTTATAGGAGTAGATATATTTGAAACACACCGTTTTTAAAGGTTCGGCGTGTGCAATAATCACACCGTTTACCAAGGACGGAAAAATTGATTATCCGACGTTGAAAAAGCAGGTTGAGTTTCAGATTGATAACGGCACGGATGCGATTGTAGTCTGCGGTACAACGGGAGAAGCCTCCGTCCTGTCAAACCGCGAGCACCGTCAGGTTATCCGTGCGGTTGTAAAATACGCAGAAAAGCGTGTGCCCGTCATTGCAGGTACCGGAAGTAATTCAACCGAAAAGGCTGTAAAGCTTTCCGACTCAGCCGAATCTGTAGGCGCAGATGCACTGTTGATTGTAACACCCTACTACAACAAATGCTCTCAGGACGGACTGATTAAGCATTACGGCTTTATAAGTGAGCGTACCTGTCTGCCGATTATCGTTTACAACGTTCCGTCGCGTACGGGTGTTGACATTAGACCCGAAACATATAAGGAGCTTGCAGAGATACGCAACGTTGTTGCGACAAAGGAGGCAAACGGAAACATATCAGCACTGATGAAAACTCTTTCACTCTGCCGCAACAAGCTTGACGTATACTGCGGTAATGACGACCAGACAGCCGCATTTATGGCTATGGGTGCAAAGGGTGTGATATCCGTCCTCGCGAACATTATGCCGAAAGATATGCATAAGCTTGCAAAGCTGTGTTCAGAGGGTAAAATAAAAGAAAGTGTTGAATGCCAGCTTGAATTGCTGAATGTTGCAAACACAATGTTCTGCGACGTAAATCCCATTCCTGTTAAGTACGCAATGAGTGTTATGGGTCTTGACAGCGGTGTTTACAGACTGCCGTTAAGTGATACAAACGAAGCAAATAAAATGCACATCAGAGATTGTCTGAGGAAATATGGGTTGATAAGCTGACTAGGGATTTTCGGAAAACTTGACGGGAGACCAATGGTCATACACCAAATAAAAACAATCATAAAATAACAAGTCAGGAGACAAACTCCTGACTTATAAAATACTTTTACTTTTCCCAACGGGGGAATTCATCTTCTACAAACTCTGTCATGTCATCAATAATATCCAAATCCTGGTTGTAAAAAGCAAAATATTTAATTTTGCTTTCTTCTGCGGAAAATGCAAGCATACCAAAAAGTTTAGGCGGATCATAACCTGTACTGCTGTCACCCATCACCAAAAAGGAATATCCGTTCAAATCAAACGAAACCTCACTGACTACATATCTTTCTGTATAATCGTCCCATACGGGCTCGCTCAGAAAACCATACGAATTCATCAGTTCTTCTTTTCTTTTTTCAAACGCTTCGTCAGTCAGTTCTTCTGTAACAACAATTCCTTCACTGCCAAACAGTTCATAATGGACGTAATACTTATAAGAAAATTTATCATTATTCAAAACATCTTCTGCACTCGGCAAATATTCAGCTGAGCCATAACACGCAGACAAACAAGCTTCATAATCTGATTTATCTCTGTTTTTTACTATTGCACATCCACTCAGAAAAGTGATTATTAAAATACATATAAATAATTTTATGAATTTCATCAAATCTCTCCCGTCGTTTTTAATTTACATCTGAAGTATATCATTTTAACATTTCAAACACAATAGTTTGATACAAAAATATCGACAAATTCGGGTTTGTCGTGGTGAATATTCAATCCGCATCGTAGGGGCGACCATCGGTCGTCCGCGGATTTTCTGCGTAATTCAACGGACGCGCAATGCGCGCCCCTACGAGCACAGAGTCAGATTGTGAAAAATCAAATAATCCTACAAACCTGAATTTATTGCTGTTTTGCTGTAGATATTTCTAACAACGATTATTTATCCGCTGTCTTGACAGAATTATTATTCACAGCTACAATAAGACAAAATTAGTTTTCAGGAGGACTATCAATGTTTAACCTTAACGATTTGTCTGTTGAATTATTTGCGGTCGCTCTTTTATTTTTAATTCCGCTAGGTATATATGAATACATAAAATCTGAGAAACAAAATCCGGGAAATCCTTTGAATAAAATGATGTTTTTCGCCATCCCGGTGCTCGTTGTGATATTTTCCAACAAATTTACTGACCGGCTTAATGTTAACGCAAACATTGAAAGAATAATGAGCATAGTAACGATAATATCCTGTGTGTTATTCTTTATCGCTCTTGCAACAGCTTGGACACTCTCGTACAAAAAAGGATATATTGACAAAGAAGCGCTTAATCGCAGAAAGCCATTATTTAAAACCTGCGGAATAGTTATAGCGATTTGCATAATTATTTTAGCAATAATTCTTGGTCTTGATAAATTAGATGAATTAAATTTGCTTCCGTAAAACACTTCAA
Organism: Acutalibacteraceae bacterium; assembly: GCA_045589535.1. GTDB lineage: Bacteria > Bacillota > Clostridia > Oscillospirales > Acutalibacteraceae > CAG-488. The sequence continues at coordinate 87,402 of JAZNPE010000030.1, forward strand.
GTTTTTGACGTTCAAATTCTAGTTTGTCGTGATGATTAAAAGTTTGCACAGTTCCAAGCCCTCCTTGTAAGCGGAGGGTGGCGCGACGAAGTCGTGTCGGGAGGATTGTTTGATTTTTAAAATTTTTAACAATCCCTCAGTCGCTCCGCGACAGCTCCCTTTACACAAGGGAGCCTGAAAAACCAAGCAAATTCGTTGTTTAAAGAACTAGACAAACCCGAATTCATCGGTATGTTTAAAACCTCCTTGTAGGGTGTGACGTTTACGACACACCGTAAGTTTTGTAGGATATCAGCACGTCTCTCTTCATTGTGACCTGCTAAACAGATTCAGGCGTGTCCGTAGGGTACGACTTCCTCAACATCTCATTAAATTTCACGCTGTTGTTCGGTACGGAAACCCGTCCTCTACGCCCCTGTTTTAATCACCTGCGTAGGTACAGAGCACCCTGATGTCCCGTTATGCAAAAGAATATCCTGTTGCTCAATATACAACCCATTTTCCCTGTTTGACAAAACCATGTAATGTGATAAATTTAAATTAGACTAAAATTTATGATTGGGAGTAAAAATTAATGACACAAAAAATACACAATAAAAAACGTTTAATTGCTTGGGGCGTTTTATTTTTTCTTGTAATCGGTATATTAATATACTTCAAACCTATGCTACTGAACAGAACTTTAACGAACGAAGCTAAAGATTTTGTAAATAAAATATTTTTTGAAGTTGATACTGACAAACATCTGTCGGAGGAGTTTTTTTATTTAGACAGTGATAATTCATTTGACTATTATTGTGTTGTGGAATATCAGCATGACGGTTCAACCCAGAACGCTTCGTATCTCGCAAAAGTAAAAGATAATAAGATTGCAAGCAAATATGATTTATCCGGTATAGATCTTGGTCCTTGCCCCTATATTGAAAGAGGTATATGTAAAGACGGATACTTGTATTTTATTGTACGCTCAGTTAATGCCATTTACCGTATTGACGGTAATTTAAGCTCTTGCGAAAAATACATTAAAACAAATGAATACGGCGACATTTCATATTCATCGCTGAGCCTGCACAATAATGATTTATTGTATATTACAGATAAAGGCAACATTATAAATTACTGCGACGGTAACGAAGTTTTAATCAGAACCGTACCGTCAATCAAATCTGTTTTCGGCGGAGAACCAATTGATTTCAATGAATTCAGCTTAATGTATAACTATTCTTCCACGACAAATTATATTATATGTTCAAACGATGATAAGGTTTTCTACGCTGCAAGCAACAAGCTGTATGTACTCAACAGTGAAAAAGACAAAGGGAGAGAAATAAGATTAAACCTTCGTGAGGATGCGTACATAAGAAATCTTAGCTTCAGTGAGAAAAATCCAGATTTATTATTCGTCTGCTACACTGTAAATATCGGACCTTGGGAACCACGAATCAATTATGTTGCTGTACTTAATACTAAAACCGGTGGTATCAAAAAGTTCGAACAGCCAACAGAATACAGAGTAAGAAATTGGAAAACGCCCGACACGGAACTGCAGTTGCTTCAAGAAACTTCAGATTAGGGAAACAGTATAATATCGGTATCAGGCGGTGAGTAATATCAAAACTTTTGTACCTACATATTTCGACAAATTCAAGTGTATTGCAAGCAAATGTCCCGATACGTGCTGTGCGGGATGGGAAGCAGACCTTGATGAAGAAATAATCGAAAAATATAAAACTGTCTGCGGTGAACTTGGCGAAAGAATAAAAAACAGCCTTGCAAAAGACGAAACTGACTGCGACATCTTTGCACTTTGTGAAAACGGCAGATGTCCTTTTCTCAATGACTGCAACCTCTGCGACATTCAGGCGGCTCACGGTGAAGAATACTTAAGCAAAACCTGCGCTATGTTTCCGCGTTTCTATGATGACTTCGGGAAAATCCGTGAAATGGGTATTGGCTTCGGCTGTCCAGAGGCGGCAAGAATTATGCTTGAGGACGATAAACCGTTTTCACTCGAAATCCATGAAGAATGTGTTGACGAGATTGAAGATATCGACGAGGATTTTCTTTCTGAAATAATCGCTCTGAGGGCGGAGATTTTTACAATCCTTGAAGATGAAGAGCTTAGCTTCAAGAAAAAAATTGAAAATATTTTTGATATTGTGACAGCATTTCAGAAAGAGCTTGACGGTGACACTTACGCTGATGAAATTCAGCATCGAGATTTTGATGATTGTATCTCTGTTCTTGAAGATATGGAATACATAAAATCAGAACGTAAGAATTTTGTTTCTTCTCTTAAAAACAAAAAGCTTTCCAAAAACGCTCTTAATCTTTACAGAAGCGATTTTGAAAAGTTGATGAAATATTATGTTTTCAGGTATTTTCTTCCCCTCGGATATAATTATGACGTTGTTACACCCATAAAATACGGTGTGTTTGCCTGCATTGTAATCAGCAGGATTTATGCATATTTCGGAACACCCGATTTTGAAACAAGGGTTAAAATTATGTACAGTTATTCAAAAGAGGTTGAGTATTCGGATGTGAATACAGAGTTGTTGGACAAAGCAATGTATGAGGATTTCGGAGTTCAGGATTTGGTTTGGCTTTTATAATTCATTCAGTTTCACTCGACAAATCCCAATCTGTCTTTTCGGGTTGCAAATAAGAATAACGGGTGTTATAATATCTTGAAAAGGGTAATAAATACCTTTTTTCTTTTGTAAAAAGGAGGGCTTGTATGAAAGTGCTTTTTATTAATCCTAAAACTGCCGGATATGCAAGGTCGATTTCCACTCCGTTAGGGCTTTTGTCAATCGCAACATATCTTGAAAGCAAGAACTGTAACGTAAAAATCTATGACAGATCGGTAGACAAAACAAATATTAAGAAAGTCGTTGATTCGTTCAATCCGGATGTTGTCGGTATTTCACTCGTTTCGTATAAGTCTGTTGATGACACTCTGTCTGTCGCAAAATATCTTAAATCGGTGGGCTTGCCCGTAATCCTGGGCGGTCCGCTTCCTTCAGAGCTTTTCGAAATCACACTTGATTATGATTTTATCGATATGGTTTCCATCGGTGAAGGTGAGATGACCTGGCTTGATATTGTCAGATATTATGAAGGTAAAATTGAAAATATTAATGATATAAAAGGAATTGCATATAAAAATGTGAACGGCGAGGTCATCAGGACACAGGAAAGAGATTTTATGGATCTTTCGCAGATACCTCCTTTGAATTGGAGTCTGATTGACGTTCCGCGTTATTTTCAGTCGAGCTACGGTTGCGACAGGATGCTGTATTTATATTCAGCTAAAGGCTGTCCGTTTAGTTGCAAATTCTGTTACAACAAAGATTTCCACAAATGCACCTACCGCAAAAGACCATTGGAATTTTTGCTCGAGGAGATAAAGGTTCTTGTTGAAAATTACGGCATGGACGGTGTTTATTTTGCCGATGAGCTTTGGTGCAGAAACAGTGAAGAAATGCACGATATCTGCGATAAGCTCAAAGCATTGAATCTGGATTTTGTTTGGGGATGTCAGACACGTGTCGGGATTTTCGAGCAGGAAGATTTTATGTATATGTATAACTCGGGATGCAGATGGGTGTTTTTCGGAGTTGAAAGCGGCTCAAAAAAAATCCTTTCTAAAATCAACAAACGCATTGATTATGATAAAATTGAACAAACCTTTGCTGATTGCACCAAAGCAGGACTGGTTTGTATAGGTTCATTTATAGTCGGGTTACCCGAAGAAAGTACGGAGGATATAAAAGACACCGTAAATCTGATAAAAAAGCTCGATACGCAGTTAATCAACTGTAACTATCTGGCCGTTGTGCCGGGCTCTGAGATTTATCACGATCTCATTGCAAACGGCAGCTACCGCAAAATTGAAAATCTTGAGGATTTTGCTAAAAAGAATCCGCTTGACAGATTGGAGTATAATTTCAGCAAGGTACCGGATATTGACCTGAAGGTCATCAGGGCATTTTTTATGTGGAGGAGCTTCACTGCAAAAGACGTGCCGGGTAACAGCAACTACGGCTTTGCCAAAAAAGTTATTACGGATGCTGTCAAATCCGTAAGGACAGGAGATTTCTTGAGTTTTGTGCTCTCAACCATTTATGCCGGCACAGAGTTTTTGGAAATATTCTTCTATTCTCACTTTCTTATATCCTTGAAGAAAAAATACGGTCTGGTTAAATTCAGGCGATGAGCAGTTTTTATAAAAATCAACGGAGTTGTAAAACACGCAGGTTTTACAACTCCTTAAGTTTTATAACAATATTCTTCCGCCGATTTCGATTAAGAAATCATCATTTTTGATAATTGAAATAAGCTCGGCTTCGTCCTTCGGCAAAACCTTTGTTCTTGTTGCGGAGATACCTTCAAAACTCGGATGGTGGTAATCAGAGCCAACCGTCATAATCTTACCCTCTGCAGCAGCATATTTTGCCGCAACGGCTACCCTGCTGTTATGATTCTGATGAACGTTGAAAGCCTCGATTGCATCAAGAAGTTCTGAATTCATCCTTACCATGCCGTTCCTGAACGGATGGGCCTGAATAAGAAGCGAACTTTCCTTTTTGTACTCTTTTACGAATGTTTCAAGATTCGTATTAAGATAATCGAAAATATCCGGGAGTTCATCAAGTGTATAACCGAAGAAAAGATAGTCATTGTCGCTGTGGTTGTGGAAACGGAGTTCTGCACCCGCATAAACCTTTATTCCTAACTTATCTCCTGTTTCCTGTGCAAGGTGAAGATCTTTTTTAAACTTTTCTATTGCGGTAGTCTTATCACCAAAACGTTCCACTTCTGCAATAAAATGATTTGTTATCGCAATTCCGTCATAGCCTGCTTCCTTGAAAACGCGGACAAGCTCTTCCGCAGGAACTTCGGAGCAACCGCTTGCGGGTGAAGAATGGGCATGAAGCTCAATTCTGTAAGGATAAAGATTTTTGAATTCTTCTGTCGCTTTCTTCAGGTTCAACATAATATCTCTCATTTCTTTTCTAAAGCGTTATATATTCTTTCATAAACCATATCGCTGATTTCGCTTGTTTTGAGGTCAGCAATAGCCTCGTACGGAATGACATCAACAATATTGAATCTTATCTCCGTTCTTCTGCGGAAACGGTTCTTATCAATGGATCTTGTGTTGTTGACAACACCAACAACGATTGGCACCTTTGCCTTTTTTGCAATTTTAAACGAACCGTTTCTGAAAGGAAGCAAGCCCTCGCCCGTTTTGTTTACCCATCCCTCGGGATAGATACCCATTGCGCAGACACCGTCCGTTATGTTCTTCACGGCAGCATTGATCGCTTTTACAGCCTCGCGGTTATTATCGCGATCAAGACCGATACAACCTGACTTGCGGATGTACTTTCCGCCGAATTTTATCTGAAGGTTTTCCTTTTTTGAAACGAATGCAAGATTCTTTTTCCTTAAAGTCCACAGTGCAACCATAGGGTCATAGCTTGAAATATGGTTTCCAACGAAGAGAAATTTGCCGTCATCGGGAACTTTTTCAACACCCGTTGCTTTTATTTTTACCCTTGCAAGCTGAAAATAAAGCTTAAGGGAGTAAAGAAGAAGAACTCTGTATTTATTATGTATGTCTGTAACGTCTTCCTCGTCTATCGTAAAAGAAAATACGATAAGAAAAAGCAGATGCAGTCCGCAAAGAATTGCAAGAATCACAACGTGCATCGGTATAACAGCCACCCATGTCCAAACAGACGAAAGCGGCATTAAATTATAGACCATTAAAAAATCAATCAATGCGGCGACTGACCAATAAAGCTGAAGCATAACCAATTTTCTCCATAAAATTTTTGTCGGGAAGTATTATATCCGATGCGTTTGAAAAATTCAACACAAACGCACCGGATTTTTTAATTATTTGCGAAATTTCCCGTATAAAGCTGATAATATTTCCCCTGATCTTCGATGAGCTTATCGTGGTTTCCGCGTTCGATTATCCTGCCGTTTTCGAGCACCATAATAACATCGGAATTCTGAATTGTTGAAAGTCTGTGAGCAATGACAAATACCGTTCTGCCCTTCATAAGAGCATCCATACCCTGCTGAACGATAGCTTCCGTTCTTGTATCAATTGATGAAGTTGCTTCATCAAGGATCATTACCGGCGGATCGGCAACTGCACATCGTGCAATTGAAAGCAGCTGACGCTGACCCTGAGAAAGGTTTGAACCGTTCGAAGTGAGCATAGTTTCATAGCCTTCGGGGAGTCTCGATATGAAATCGTGTGCATTTGCAAGCTTTGCCGCCGCAATGCATTCCTCGTCAGTTGCATCAAGCTTACCGTAACGGATATTCTCCATAACAGTACCCGTAAAGAGGTTTGTTTCCTGAAGAACAATACCGAGAGAATGACGTAAATCGTCCTTCTTGATTTTGTTGATATTGATACCGTCGTATCTTATCTTACCGTCCGCAACATCGTAGAAACGGTTGATAAGATTGGTAACGGTTGTTTTACCTGCACCTGTTGCACCGACAAAAGCAACTTTCTGTCCCGGTTCAGCGTAAAGCGTTACATCGTGAAGAACGAGCTTTTCAGGAGTGTAACCGAAATCCATATTTTCCATACGGACGTCACCCATAAGCTTTGTATAGGTCGTTGTTCCGTTTTCGTGAGGATGTTTCCATGCCCACATTCCCGTTCTTTCTTCACATTCGACGATCTGACCGTCGATTTCCTTTGCGTTTACGAGAGTTACATAACCTTCATCAACTTCAGGCTCTTCATCCATAAGCTCAAAAATTCTTTCCGCACCCGCAAGAGCCATAATTATGTGGTTGAAGTGCTGTGAAATCTGCGTAATGTTAGTAGTAAACTGTCTTGTCATATTGATAAACGGAATAACAACTGCAAGACCGAGAGCCTGACCGGAAAAAGAAATATTATGAACATTCGGTGTAAGAATGAGGATGCCGCCGATAAACGCGATTATAACATAGAGGATGTTTCCTATATTACCCATAATAGGCATAAGGATGTTTGCAAAGCTGTGTGCCTTTGAAGCCTCTTCAAAGAGTCTGTCATTGATTTCGTCAAAGTCTTTACAGCATTCGTCTTCGTGATTGAATACCTTGACAACTTTCTGACCGCTCATCATTTCTTCAACAAAGCCTTCTGTTTCACCCATCGCCTTCTGCTGACGCAGGAAATATTTCGAAGAGTTTCCGCCTACGTGCTTTACAACAAACATCATTGCTATAACTGCAGCAAAAACAATAAGTGTCATCCAGATACTCAGATAAAGCATATATGCAACAAGGATTGTTATTGTCAATGCTGACATAATGAGTGACGGTATAGCCTGTGAAACAAGCTGACGGAGAGTGTCGATATCGTTTGTGTAATAAGACATCGTGTCGCCGTGAGGATGTGTATCGAAATATTTAATCGGAAGATTCTGCATCTTCGAAAACATCTTTTTACGAAGTAAATTAAGGAAGCTCTGCGTAACAACAGCCATAATTCTTCCCTGCGTAAACGTTGCGATAATTCCCACAATATAGATTCCTGCCATAAGAGCTAATAAAGAAACAATACTCTGAGAAGTTTCTGCTGTCCATCCCACCTGAAGTCCTGCCTCAATTCTTGAAACAATCTGATTGAGGAAAAGGCTTGCTGACGTTGATGCAAGAGTTGAGAAAATGACGCATACGATTGCAATTATTAGAGGAAGCTTATACTCTGTGAAGAGTATTTTTATAACTCTTTTAAGAGTCCCCTTCTTCGGCTTCGGTCTTTTTCCGTGAGGCACAGGCGGCTGATTCTTTTTATTCTTAGTCATCAAAGTCACCTGCCTTTGTCTGAGTTTCGAACACTTCGCGGTAAATCATATTTGTTTTGATGAGTTCATCGTGAGTGCCTACACCGTTAATCGTACCGTTATCCATTACGATAATTTTATCTGCATCCTGAACAGAAGCAATTCGTTGTGCGATGATAATTTTTGTTGTATCGGGAATTTCATCCCTGAACGCTTTTCTTATAAGAGCATCTGTCTTTGTATCGACAGCACTCGTTGAGTCGTCAAGAACAAGAATCTGAGGCTTTTTAAGCAAAGCTCTTGCAATACAAAGACGTTGCTTCTGACCGCCCGATACATTTGCACCTCCGCGTTCGATCATTGTATTGTAGCCGTCAGGCATAGCACAAACAAATTCATCAGCCTGAGCAAGTCTGCATGCGTGGCGGATTTCTTCATCAGTAGCATCCTTGTTACCCCATCTCAGGTTTTCGCTGACTGTTCCTGAGAAAAGAACGTTTTTCTGCAAAACAACAGATACGGCATCTCTGAGCGTTCTTACATCATATTCTTTTACGTCAATTCCACCGACTTTTACCGAGCCTTCATTAACATCATAAAGCCTTGAAACAAGCTGAATAAGTGAAGTTTTACTGCTTCCTGTTGCACCGATAATTCCGACAGTTTCGCCCGAATTGATTGTAAGATTGATATTTTCAAGTGTTTTTCTTTCTGCCGTTGCAGAATAAGAAAAGCTTACGTTTTCAAAGCAGATGCTTCCGTCCTTAACCTTCATAACGGGATTTTCCGGATTTTTAATCGTGCTTTCTTCATCAAGCACTTCAACAATACGGTTTGCCGCAGTAACTGACATTGAAAGCATAACAAATATCATTGAAAACATAAGAAGGCTCATAAGAACCTGCATACCGTAGGTCATAACGGATGAAAGTCCGCCGACGGTAAGCTCCGTATTTCCTGAAGTAATAATAGTCTTTGCGCCGATATAGCAGATAAGAATCATTACGACATAAATCGCTGACTGCATAATAGGGCTTGTGAAAGCAAGAAGCTTATCAGCAGTTGTGAAGTTATCGCATACCTCATCGGAAGCCTTACCGAATTTCTGATTTTCATAATCCTCTCTTACGAAGGACTTGACAGCTCTTATGCCGCTGATGTTTTCCTGAATTGAATTGTTAAGAGCATCATACTTTTTGAAAATCTTTTTAAAGAACGGCATAACCTTCTTCATAATGAAGGTAACACCGACTATAAGGAACGGAATCGTTGTAAGGAAAATCAAAGTAAGCTTTTTGCTTATCTGAATTGTCATTATAACAGAGAAAATAATCATCATCGGGCTTCGTACAGCCGTTCTGATTACCATCATAAATGAGTTCTGCACATTTGTTACGTCAGTTGTAAGACGTGTCACAAGACTTGAAGTTGAGAACTTATCAATATTGGAGAAAGAGAAGCTCTGCACCTTATAGAAAAGATCGTGGCGAAGATTTTTTGCAAATCCGCTTGATGCAACGGCACAGAAATGGCCGGACAAAGCACCGCACATCAGGGAAAGCGCCGCAAGTAAAACAAGGATACCGCCGTGCTTCGCAATTTCGGATATTGCCGCTTTCGCTTCTATACTGTCAATGAGCTTTGCCGTTATGAACGGAATCATAACTTCGATAAGAACTTCAAGAGCTATAAAAAGAGGACTCAGTATCGTCTGCTTTTTATATTCACGTATACACTTCATAAGTGTTTTTAATGAGTGCATTCTTTTTCCTCCTTTTCAAGATTAGTTTTCATTCTTATGATAAAATCGCATAAGGTTTCTTTTTCTTCATCCGTGAAGCCTTTTGTAAGAGTTTCTTCAAGACGCTGTCTGTCTTTTTCAAAAAGCTTTGAAATCGCTTCAGCTTCTTCTGTAAGAACAAGCTTTTTAAGTCGGGCATCTTTGGAAACCTTTTCACGTCTGACAAGACCTTTCTGCTCCATCAGATCAATTACCTTTGATGCGGTAGAGCGTGTTACGTCAAACTCCCGTTCAACATCCTTCTGAAAGATATCTTTATCTTTGTTGCACGAAAGAAAAGCAATTATCCATCCGTGTGTACCGGTTATTGAATCAATAGCCTTTTTGTTCGGACTGTTTTCAAGGAAACGATGAATCCTGTGCGAAAGTCCGCGAAGCTGTGTACTTATAAGCTTATCGTTGAGTTTCTGCAATGTCATCCCTCCGATAATGTTAGATATTCAACAAAGTTTATTATAGCACTTCAAAAGCTTGTGTCAATGCTTTACGGAAACTTCTTCTTTAACAATATGCAGTATTTGTACAAACAATCTAACAAATATGTTGATTTTACCGTTCGTTGAATATTTTTAACAAAATATGAACAAGAGTATTGCAAAAAATGTTTTTATGTAGTATAATGGCAAAAAACTATGGAAAGGTAGTAGAATTATGAGTAAGAAAGAAAAAGCTCCTAAGAAAGATAAGGCTACTAAAAAAGCCGAGAAATTAGAAAAGAAGGCAGCCAGAAAGGCTCAGAGACAGGAAGACAGAAAGAATCCTGAAATCAAGGCAGCTAACAGAGTGCTTGCTATCAAGTGCATCGCAGCTATCCTTTGTGCAGTTCTTGTATTCTTCAGCATGTCATCAGCTTTCGAAAAGCTTGCCGAAATGGTTAAAGCTACTGATTCAGTCGTAGTTCCCTCTTCAGGTTCTTCAATAGGCGGCGGTTCAAGCCTTGACGCAGGTCTCAGCGGTGGCGACAGCCTTGCCGACACAACACCCGATGCAGGCGCTACAGATACAACTCCTGACGCAGGCGCAACAGACACAACTCCTGACGCAAGCACAGGTGACACAGGCACAACAGACGCAAACAAGCCCGCTGATTCAGCTGATAAGGGTGGCAAACCCGCAGACGGCGTTGAAACTCTCAACTACTTCAACACAGCTGTTAACAAAGTAAAGACAGGTGCTAAGTCAGTTAACCAGAAGTCAGTTACAAACTACCTTGCTGCTTCTCCGACAGTTCCCAGTGTTCTTAATGCTGTTTACAAGACACTCGGCGGTGACAAATGGTTGGATGACACTCTCCAGAAGGAATCACAGGGTGCTGCTACATACACCGGTGCAGACATCAAGGCTAAGTTCCCCGTTGAAGGCGAGAGCTATGCAAGCCAGCTTACACCGTCAGACGTTAAGTCAGCTACATGCACAGAGAAAAACGGTATTTACACAATCACAATCGTAACTCTTGACGATGCTAAATCTACATCACATAAACACGGTACAGGTCACAACCCGAAGGCTCACAACGTTATCCTTCCCGGCACAATCAACGAAAACATCCCCGGTATTGCAAAGAGCATTACAGGCGATGCAGCAATGAATTATCCCTCATCAACAATCGTTGTTACAGTTGACGCTGCAACAGGTAATGTTCTTACAGCTAACTATGACCTCAAGTGGACAATCAACTTTGACAAGGCAGGAGCAATCATTCCTCTCGGTACAAGATCAAATTACGAAATCAAGTGGTAAGCTGAACAAACCGATTATGAGCGACGAGCAATCGTCGCTCTTTTCTTTTGCAAAAAGATTGAAAATAAATCTTGTTTGTTGTATAATTCTCTTTGTTAACGTATAAATATAAAATATTCCGGGGAGGTTTTTTATAATGTATATTATCAACGTATTAAAATCAATTCTTTTCGGCATTGTTGAGGGTATTACCGAATGGTTACCAATCAGCAGCACGGGACATATGATTCTTCTTGAAAAAATCTGCCATTTCCAGGACGTCAAGCCTGAATTTTTTGAAATGTTCCTTGTCGTTATTCAGCTCGGCGCAATTATGGCTGTTATCGTAATGTTCTGGAACAAGCTCTGGCCATTCAAAAAAGTGCCCGTTTCGGACACTCAGAAAACAGTTAAGATCCGTATGGCAAGCATTCAGCTCTGGCTCAAGGTGCTTGTAGGCTCAATTCCCGCAGGTGTTCTCGGTCTTCTTTTTGACGACCTTCTTGACAAATATCTTTACAACCACATCACGGTTGCAATCACTCTTATTATTTACGGTGTTCTCTTTATTGTCATTGAACACGTTAACAAAAAAAGACGCCCGCGCGTAAGAAAGCTTACCGAACTGACTTATAAGGATGCTATTCTTATCGGTCTTTTTCAGGCACTTTCTCTTATCCCCGGCACATCACGTTCGGGCTCAACAATCCTCGGCGGTATATCAATAGGCACATCAAGAACAGTTGCTTCGGAATTCACGTTCTTCCTTGCTGTTCCTGCAATGCTCGGTGCCTCGGCACTCAAGCTTCTTAAATTCGGTTTCAACTTCTCCGTAATGGAGCTTGTGATTCTTATTAACGGAATGATTGTTGCGTTTGCAGTTTCGCTTCTTTGCATTAGATTTCTTATGAACTTCATCAAGAAGCATAACTTTAACATTTTCGGAATTTACAGAATCTTTCTCGGTGCAATTGTATTGATTGCATACTTTATCGGTAGGTAAGATTTATGAACTATCTTCGACGTTATGTTTTTGAAAACATTCTCAACTGCCGCGACATCGGAGGTTATCCCACTGCTGACGGTTCAACACAGTTCGGAAGATTTATCCGTTGCGGTATTGTCAGAACTCCTGCTGATTTGGAAATTAAAAAACTGAATATGCTCGGAGTTAAAACAGCGATTGACCTGAGGGGCACTTATGAGGCTGAGGAAACTCCCCTTCATCTTGACCGCCTTGACGAAGCTGACGTTTATAACCTTCCGCTTTTTGAATTCAACGTTGCAACAAACGAAGGAATGGACCTTAACCTTGCAACTACTTACGAAATGATTATTGACAATTACAAAGATAATATCGCAAAAATCCTCAATGCTATTGCCGATGCTAAGGAAGGTGTTATTCTTTATAACTGTTTCTTCGGCAAAGACAGAACAGGAATCCTGACGATGCTTTTATTGAGCATCGCAGGTGTTTCAAAAGAAGATATCATTGCTGATTATCAGCTTACTTACACTTATGTAAAAAATTATATAAAAGAGCATAAGGATCTACTTTGGGACGTAAGCAGCGAAAAGCATTATTCTCTGCCTGAAACTATGGAAACACTTATTGAAAGAATAGAGAGTAAATACGGTTCTGTCATTAATTATATCCGCTGTACAGGTGTGAGTGATGAAGCGATAGAAAAAATCAGAAAAAGACTTTGCGGAGGTTGATGTTTATGGCAAAGAAAGACGAAAGATTCGAAAAGATTTATACACAAGGTAAACTTGAAGGTAACGAAATCTGGGTTGATAAAGAAACAGGTGTTAATTACCTTTACCATTTTTCAGGTTATTCCGGAGGTCTTACTCCCCTTCTTGACAAGGATGGAAAACCTGTTGTAACAAAAATTGAAGAGTAAAAACTTAACGGGAGCATCGCTGCTCCCGTTTTCTGTTAGTATAAAGTTTTTGAAAGAATGAAGCAAATCCAGAGTGCTATTACGAAGAAGCTTTCTGCAGGAATTGCAAGCTTTGTGTAGGGACATTTCCAGCCTTTATCAACAAAGAGGAAGATTGTTCTTGTAACAAGAACCGTTGTTGCAAAAAACAGACCGCCAACGAGTGAATAAACCGGTGTACCGAGAGCAAGCGTAAGATAAAGAAGGAACGAACCGAGGGCAAATGAAATTCCGCCGTAGTAAACTCTTATCTCTGTCTTGCCTGCGTTATCAACCGGCTTGATTGAAAACGACTCTGCATTTTTGAGTGGCTTTGCAATAAACACAACTGCCATTCCCCAGAAATAACCAATAAGACATATAACCGCAACGCTCGCAGGAATATTTGAAAAGAATATTTCTTTAATAAAATCCATTTTTTACACCTCTATGCTTACCATCTGATGTATATTGACTTCAGGCACTGTAAAGCTTACCTTGCCGTCTGCGAATGCAAACTCTATTTCGTTATTTTGCGGGACAAGAACAACCTTTGAAGGCTTATCGCACTTAACAGAAACTTTGATGTTATAAAGCGGAACAATGTCCTCAATAACCTCTGTGTTATCTCCCCTGTTCGTTGTATGTGCAAAGAGAAGATGAACAATCTTTCTGCTGTCTTGCTGCATAAGGGTTGCAACACCACGGTCAGGCATTGAGGTTTCAAGAGTGAGCTCGTCACCAACAAGAAGATTTATGATGTGGTTTACCATTTCCTTTTGGTGGAAATCGCCGTATTTACCGTAGCCTGCGAAAACATCCCAGCCGATATATGCGATGTTACCCTTTATAACTGCTGTCGGATATGTATATTCGGTATTGTTCGGTGCGTGCTGATGAGAGCAGAATCTGTCAGGGGTTCTGTTGAAATACGGATCCTGACCGTAGGCAACTACCGTTGCATCAATGTTTTCAAAACGATGTGACTCTGCACGCATAAGGTACTCCGTAGTACCGTTTACTGTTTCAAAATCCGGAATATAATAAGTCGGACTGAATTCATTTGCGCCCTTGTACTTTATACCTGTATCGACGCAGAATTCACCGTTTTCATCAAGACCCGATACGCCCGAAAGAAGGAGCTTGCCGCCGTTGGTAAGGTAAGTATCAACCTTCTTTTTGAGGTTTTCGTCAAATCTCCATGAATCGGGAAGAATAAGCAATTTATACTTGTTGAAATCTTCCTCAAGGTCAATGAAATTGTAAAGGCGGTGTGTTTCGAATAGGATTCTGTTTGCGCCCACATCAGGCTTTACGCTGTCAGAATACCAGCTTCCGCCCTGAACTTCGGTTGAAAGCACCGCGATATCCGCAACTGCCTTTGCACCCTTGCACCAGGGTTCTTTTTCCTCTACCTCTTTGTATGCCGCGCCGATAAGTCCGAATGTTGAGGCATTGAGCTGACCGTTCGGATGCATCTGATCGCCGATTGAACAGCCTGCGCCCACTGCGAGCGAAAGAGCTGCCTCATATCGCAAAGCATTAGGATGCTTGAAACCGCCGAATTCTCCCCAGGATTTATGGAATTTACCCGTCATACCAAGGTAATCATCACGGAGTGTTCTTGCATATGAAGCGGACATCGGGAAATGGTCGTAGCTCCAACCGCCTGTCGGAAGGCTTTCAAGCTCAAGGTGAGCCATTGTATCAACAAGGTCACGTCTGCCCTTTGTAAGGTGGCCTGAATTTTGGAAGATAACTGTATTCTTGTTATATTTGTGTACAGCTTCTTCTACTCGGTCAAGGTAATTACGGTAAACCTTTTTGCCGAATAAACGTGCATCGTCATCGTTAAGGTAGCTGAGACCTTCCTTTGCCATATCCGCACGGCATTTTGCGCAGTAGCAGGTTCTCTCACCTACGATATCAAGGAAAATCTCGCAAGGATTATAGATCTGCATAACCTCTTCAATCTCTGCAAGAAGTTTATCAAGATAACCTGTGTTAAAACACATATTATGATATCTTGCTTCAAAGAAATCTCCGCTTACATTTCTGTCGTTTTTTTCTCTATGTAACCATTCGGGATGAGCAACAGCATCCTTCTCGTCGTATCCTGCCGAGATATAAACAGGTGCCTTAACACCGATTTCAGCACAGGCATCAAGCTGAGCCTTGAGCAAATCGAACTTAAGTGTCGGGTGCATTTCATTCACCTTTGAGGGGTGGAATGAATAACCGTGATGGCACTTAGAAAATACTGTTATTGAATCAACGTGACCGAGTTTCAATATCCTCTGCCACTCTTCTTTATCAAACTTTTCGCCTACTCCCGGAATTGCAGGTGAAGTATGAAAATCGAGATGAACCTGTCTGAATCTGAAATCGCTCATAATAACCTCCTGAAAAATTAACATTACTAGTATTAAAAATATAATAATATAAAAAATTTTTCATTTCAATCTTTTTTTCTTGATAAATTTAATATATAATAGAATAAAATAAATTCACAGGAGAATTATTATGAATAATAATGCAATGTTCAAGCTCGGCTACGGACTTTATGTTATCACTGCAAATGTGAACGGCAACAAAAACGGCTGTATTGTAAATACAGTCATTCAGGTTACGGTGGCACCTAACAGAATTGCCGTAGCAATAAACAAAGATAACAAGACTCACGATATGATAGTCGACTCAGGTAAGTTCAACGTTTCCGTACTTTCCGTCAACGCATCGTTCGATTTGTTCAAACACTTCGGTTTTCAGAGTGGTAAAACCGTTGACAAGTTTGCTGGTTTCAACGAAATTGAAACAGCAGCAAACAATATTCCCTACATCACAAAGGGAACTTGTGCATTCTTAAGTGCAACGGTTTACTCCTGCGTTGACCTCGGCACTCACACGATGTTTATTGCAAACGTTACCGACGGCGAAATTCTTAACGAAGATGAGCCCGCAACATACAGCTACTATCATCAGAACATCAAGCCGAAGCCGCAGGCTGTTGAAACCAAGGCAGAAAGCGCATACAGATGTAAAATCTGCGGTTACGTCCACGAAGGTGAATTGCCCGATGACTTTATATGTCCCCTTTGCAAGCACGGTGCTGCGGACTTTGAGAAAATAAAATAATTATGAAATCAGCTCGTCAACGGTTACAGTTTTAAGACCGTCGGCAGCTGATTCTTTTATTGCCTCCTCTGCCATTTTGATATCAGCTATGAGTACAATATCTCCCTGCGAGAAATCTTCATCATCCTTTGACCACTGCACAGGCAAAAGACCGATTGAATAAATATTTCCGATTACAGTCTCATCGCAATTGTCTTCATCAATACGGATTAAATCTGTGTTTCTATCAGTCAGCCTTGCCAATCTTTCAATCCGTGCCGCAAGTCTGTCATAAAGCTCATTTTTTGAAACATTTAACTTCTTTTCAAGTATTCCGATCGAGTGACCGCTTTCTATAATTTGCATCACTTTTTCAGGACAGTTTTCCTGAAACTCTTCGCTTATAAAAAATGTTACCTTAGCTTTTTTGAAAATCTCAAGATAAGCATCAACATCCGTATATTCATAAACATTCACAGTTAATGCAACTTCATCTTTCGTGCTGCTGACTGATGTTATCGGCACAGTTCTGTCGCCTTCGTTTATTCCGACAGCTATGACGGTTATACCGAGTGAAACTGCAACAGTCAAAGCAATTATGACGTTAAAAATCAATAAAACTCTGCTTTTTCTTATAATAATGCACCTCAAAATACTCACCTCGGCAAATTATATGACGAAAATAGGTGTTAAATTCGAAATTTGCTATTGTATTTTTTTTGAATAGTATGTATAATACTATGGTAAAAAGAATGCAGACATATAGCACAATGTATTTTGTTGATAATGTCTGCTGTAAATCCGCACTGTGGGTGCGGTGGAGGAGTTAGGAACATGCTTGGAAAATATGTTCGTATTAAGGTGACTCATCCAATTCATTCTTACAGCAATGAGCAAGGTTTTACTTATGAACTCAACTACGGTGAAGTTGAGGGAGCAAAGCAGTATAATGCACCCGTTAAGGGCGCGTTCATTATGGGTATCAATCACCCTGTACGCAGCTTTGACGGCAGAGTAATCGGAATTGTACATTACAAAGATTGCGCTGAAATTGATTGGATTGTAGCACCTAAGAGTACAAGATTTATTAACATTGATATCATCAAAGCAATCGACTTCGCGGTCAGAAACCGTGAACATACACTTGACTGTCTGTATGAACGCTCCTGCGGAGCAGTTGTTTACAGAGATATCGGCGGAATGATAAGATTCCTTCTTATTAAAAACCGTCGCAGTGCACATTGGGGATTCCCAAAGGGTCACGTTGAGCTCGGCGAAACAGACAGCCAGACAGCTTACCGCGAGGTGCTTGAAGAAACAGGAATACATATCAATATACATCCTGATTTTATCACCAAAAGCCAGTATGCAATTCAGGGCAAGGTTGAGAAAAACGTCACTATTTATCTCGCCTCAACCGAGGACACTCAGACTATAATCCAGAAAGAGGAAATTGAGGATTATATCTGGCTCGGTTATGACAAGGCGCTTACAAAGCTTCGTTTTGATAATGACAAGACTATTCTCACTAAAGCCTATAATTACCTCGTTAAAAATAAAGTTATTACGGAGTGAAAAACATGGTCGACAGTATAGTTGATTTTCTCGTCACTTTGTTCGGTTCAACAATTCCGAAGGAACTAACGGTTTTTGTTATTTCGCTTATGCCGATCCTTGAGCTTCGCGGCGGTCTTATTGCCGCGCGGTTGCTCGAAATGAACGTATGGAGCGCATTTTTCTTCTGCTTTGTTGGAAATATGCTTCCTATGCCGTTTATTCTTCTTTTCATCCGCAAGATTTTTGATTGGATGAGGAAATGGAAGTATACAGCGAAAGTTGTTGCAAAAATGGAAGCTAAAGCAGAAAGGCACCGAGGAAAAATTGAAAAGTACGGATTCTGGGGTCTTCTTATTCTTGTTGCTGTTCCCCTGCCCGGTACAGGCGGTTGGACAGGCGCTCTTGTTGCCGCACTTATGGACATCCGTATGCGCCGTGCAATGCCTGCAATCACTTTAGGTGTTCTTATTGCAGGACTTATCGTCGGCGGAATTTCATTCGGACTTTTTGGATAAAAATGGAGTTACTTAATCAAAGTAACTCCATTTTTTATATTATCCACTCATAAAGTATTCCGTACAGCTCTCTTAAATGATATGTAGGAACTACCCATATTTCAGTTATTCCCGAAACTGCTCCGCTTTCAAGACCGAGCGTTGATGCAATGCGCTGTGCCCTGTATTCGTGGAACTCGTTTGTGGCAATTGCGATTTCGGGATTCAGATTTTCACGTTCGATTATCTCTTTTGAAAAAAGAAGATTTTCACGTGTTGAAGTTGATTTGTCCTCTTTATAAAGTCTGTCGGGTGAGATGCCTGCCGCAACAAGATAACGGTACATACACTCGGCTTCGGATATATCTTCATCCTCGCCCTGACCGCCTGAAAGTATGCAGTACGAATCAGGATTCTTTTCAAGGAATTTTTGTGCCGCCTTAAGCCTTGCAACCATCATTCTGCTCGGACGTTCGCCGTAAACACGGCAACCGAGAACAACCACGGTGGCAGACGGTTCGGGATCTTTTGCCGCAGCACCTATCATCAGAACAGTTTCAGCCGTTGCCAGAAGAAACACGACAACCAAAACAACGCAAACTAAATTTGTAATAATCTTTCCTGCTTTTTTACTGCGTATCTTTTTGATTGAAGCAACAACTTTTTCAGAAAAGAAAGTCAACACAAATAAAGAAGCGAATAACACAATACCCGTGATATTACCTATATTTACAATACCGCTGAAAACTATCGGTATAATAAACCACACGGACATTATGCCGCTGAAAGCAAGCAAAGCGGTACAAAGCTTATTCTTCACAAGCGTCACCCTCCTTTTTCACAACACGGTACATTGACTTATCCGAAGTGTACATCGTAGCACCTTTTCTTCTGCCGAACCAGACGATGTTTTTAGCAAATGAGTACCAATCCTCAAACACACGGTTTTCCTCAAATACAAAGCTCACAGCCTGCTTTTTGAGTGGCTTATACTCACCCGAATAAATATCGTCAAAGTAATCCGCAAAATTATAACTGAGATTCAATTCGTCACCGTTTTTGTTCGGTCTGCGAAGAACGGCTTTCTGATATTTTTTCAACTCTTCAAAAATTTCAGGTTCAATGTCAAGTGAATCAAGGAACGGAGAAATTTCTTCATCAAACTTATCGTCGTTATACATACACTCAAGGAACATACCCTCTTCAAAGAACCATACGATGTTTCCGAAAACGGGGTTATAATAATTCCAATCGCCCTCAAGAGAATGTGTAAGCCTGTCCTCATAACGTGCGAGCACTTTACCGAAAACTGTTTCGGGATTGTCCATAGCGAAGCTGAACAGTCTGTCGTAAAAATCACGGTAGCTCATACCCTTTTCATAGTGAGCGTAAATTGCAAAACACCTTAAAAGGCCAAGGCTGTGGAAGCACTGAAGTGTTACCGAAAAAAGGTTAGACTTTATCCACATTTCCTTTGTCATTGTGTTAGTACCCATGACTATTTCTGAATATTCGGGTACCTCGTCCTGTGTTTCCGCACTGTGGATATGGTTGAATTTAACCTTGTTTGATTTTATTGAATACTTTTCTATGTATTCTTTACTTCCCATTATGGAGTTAGGCAAAACCTCACAATGGTAAACGCTGACGGAATTATGCTGTCCGGCTTCAAGAAGCTTGCAAAGACCGTCACAGAATGAATCGTAGGTTTCACCCGGCAGACCGAGAATAAGCTCGGAATATGTCGGGATTTTTGCGTGGTTATATTTCTTCACAATGTCCGCAAAATGCTCCACCGTGAGGTTGCTTCTGTTGACATTTGAAAGGGCTTCATCTGAAAGGCTCTGATATGCCATTGTTGCACCCTTATCAATATGATATTCATTGAACTTTGAGCAAATTTCAAAGACATTATCATCGTTTTCCTTTGCATAGCAAGGTCGGAAAACATCGGGATATCCAGTTGCCTTTTTAAGCTCAATACAATAATCAGCTACTTCAACATCACGCCTGAACATACCGAAATTCGCATCAGCACAGAAGCAGTATTCAATTTTTTTATCTGAAAGCCACTTAAGCTCCGCCTTCACCTTTTCCATCGGGAAGAATCGCACTTTGCTTTTTGCACTCCAGTCGCAGTAGGCACACTTGTACGGACAGCCTCTATTGGTTTCAATTACTGAAAGAAGCTCAACCGTTTCGCTTTCTGCAATAGGGTCAAAAAGTCCCGTAAGATACGGTGACGGATAGTTTGAAATATCCTTACAGGCACTTCTCGGAGAAAGAACGGATTCTCCGCTTTTACGGTAAGCAATATTTTCAACACCGCTTAAATCCGTACCGTTTGCAAGTGCCATAAGAAGATTATAGAACGGTTCTTCACCCTCACCGAAAATAAGGTAATCTATGAAATCACATTCATCAAGAAGCTCCGTACTGTCGTTTCTTACACTGTGACCGCCATAGATAACTGCACAATCAGGGTACTTTGCTTTAACCTTTTTTGCAAGAGCTTTATTGAACTCAACATTCCATGCATAATTTGAAAAAGCAACCACGCCCGGATTTTCCATACGTGAGAGAATATCATCTGTCAGTTCTCTTTTATAAAAAAATCCGCCAAGCTCATAATGCGATTTAAAGTCATCAAACTGTAACGAATATGCCGCTAAACAGCCTGTTGCATAAGGCAGGTAAACAGATTTATCGAAAGCAAATCCTGCCTGAACAAAATATATCTTTTTCACGGCACATCCTCCTTAAAAGCAAAGTCATCAGCTTAATGACTTTGCAATGAAACATCGGCTTTGCCGATATGAAATTTTTGCCTTTATAAGGCAAAAGATTATAAGTTTCAATATTTTACTTTAAGATTGTTCCTCTTTGCCGAATATACGGGTGCATCGTCACGTCTTCCGTACCATACATATTCCCTTGCATATTCCTCAATCGTCTTAACGGGATTTTCTTCGGTCACGTTGACGGTATTTCTGCGTTTTTCAAGAGGCCTGTAGCTATTGTTGAGAATAGCATCAAAATATGCTTCAAAATCATAATCAAGCTCAATGTCAAGGCTCGTCACATTCATTTTTTTAATTATACCGTTCTGGTATTTTATGAGATTATCTGTAATTTCTTCATCGGCTGAATATCTTTTAATATATTCCCTGATTTCACCGTAAAACTCTTCGGGATTTACGGCACCCTTCATAAAGATGTATTCATCAAAGCCCCACGTTGTTTTGCCGAAGCCTTCGAATACGCTTTTGAATGAATTCTTGCCGTCGATAACATCATCAACAAACTGAGTACATTCCTTGTAAAGCACACCGCAAAGGGTTTCGGGGTTTTCTTTACTCCAATCAATAAGACCTTCGTAGAAATCCTTATAGCCTATACCCTTTTCATGGTAAAGGTAAACAGCAATCATCATCGTAAGGCACATAGTGTGAAGTCCCTGCGCGTAAAGAGCAAAGATATATGATTTTTTCCAATCTTCAAGATTCATTGAATAGGTAGAAATTATATTGTCGCTGTATTCCTTAACGGCATTTTCATCAACTGCAGAATGATGCTGTCTGAATTCCGTACGGCAGACTTCGATTTTATATTTTTCAACAGCATCCTTACTGCCAAGCTGAGAGTTCAGAAGAAGCTCGCATGGATAAACGATAACGCTCTTATGCTGACCGCATTCAAAGAGGGTTTCAATTCCCTTAGAAAAGCTTTCGTAGGTTTCGCCGGGAAGACCGAGAATCAGCTCTGAATAAGCCATAATCCCCCTGTTCGTGTACATCTGCATAAGATTTTTGAAATGATCAAGACTCATATTCGTTCTGCCGATATTGTGAAGAGCTTCAGGCGACATCGTCTGAAAGGAAAGTGTCGGCGATTTACCGAGCCCTTCGTCAAACATCTTACAACTGAGTTTGAAAACAAATTCATCTCTGTTCTTAGTAAAATTCGTCTTGAACTTTTCGGGATAACCCGTTTTCCTTTTTGACTCGATCATAAGGTCGGTAATCTCCTCGTCACGGTCAAAAAGAGCAAAGTTCGCATCGCTGCAGTAAATATATTCAATTTTATTTTCAGCCATCCACTCGATTTCAGCCTTAAGTCTTTCCATCGGAAACATACGCACTTTTGATTTGAGTGCACCCCAGTCGCAATAAGCGCAACGGTTAGGGCAACCTCGGTTCGTTTCCCAGATTACTGAATATTTTATGCTTGTATCCTTGAGGATTTCGTCAAAATATCCCTCAAGGTATGGTGACGGGAAATCTGAAATATCGCAGACAGGCTCAGGCTCGTTCGTTATAACCTTGCCGTCCTTTCTGTAAGAAAGTCCTTTGACGTTTTCGAAGGGAGTTTCCTCAGAAAGTGCAAGAAGAAGATTCTTTGTCGGCACTTCACCTTCACCGTGTGTGAGAAAATCGATATAAGGATATTTCTCCATTTCATCAGCTGTCGGAGAAATACTGTGTCCGCCCATAACGATAAGGCAATCGGGATATCTTTCTTTTATTTTCTGTGCAAGCACCTTGTTGAATTCCATACTCCATACGTAGCAGGAAAGACCGACAATATACGGATTTTCCATTGAATCAACAATTTTTTCAGGCTCATCGCGCATAAAAATGAACTTTTTGAGGCAGTATTCACTTTTAATTTTTTCATCTGCCCATGCATAAGCAGCAATTGTACCGATTGAATAAGGAAGATAAGCCGACTTAACCCCTGAACCGAAAACAGAGTTTGTCTGCACGAAATAGACATTTTTCACAGCTATACTTCCTTTCTGAATTTATAAAAATTACTTCCTGATTTTCTTCCGTACCAGACTATGAAACGTGCATAATCCTCCCACGAAAGCGGAAAGCCTTTTTTATCAAGAATTATCTTTGTTTTCTTTTTTTGAAGCTCTGCTGTGTTTCCACCAAGCACAGCGTCAAAATATGCCGAAAAATCGTAACCGAAGCACTTTTCTTCGCAGGTGATTTCAGGATACATTATCATAAAACGCTGATATTCAACAAGCTCATCTGCAAAAGTTTTATCTTCGATAAAGTGATATATAAAAGGCTTGATTTCTTCATAAAAGCGGTCACGCTCATATACTGTCATAAGGAAAACAAGCTCCTCAAGTGGCCATTCAACACTGCCGAATCGCTCATCAGCCTGAGTTATTGAGATATTCTTTTCTATAACTCCGTGGAGCTTACCGTCAACGAGCTTCATCGCCTTGCCTGCAACGGTTTCGCAGTTTTCACAAAGAAAATCCATCAAAGCTGAGTAAAAATCCTTATAGCTTACCGAAAGAGAATTATAAAGATAGATCGCAATGAATCTTAAAAGACCGAGATGATGGAAGCTTTGCACAAGATACGAAAACTTGTTCATCTCAATCCAGTCTTCATTGGTCATTGAGTATGTTTTTGTTACAAGGTGGGAATACTCCGTTACACCGTCAGCTTCCTGTGCCTCACGGTGAGGCTCATTGAGAGGCAGCTTTGTTGCAGAGATATCAAATTTTTTCATATAATCCGGGTCTGCCATAGTTGAGCAAGGCAGAAGCTCGCAGTTATGAATGTACAAAGAGTAATGCTGTCCTGCTCTTAAAAGCTCATCGATACCTGATTTCAGACTTTCAACCGTTTCACCCGGCAAGCCTAAAATAAGCTCTGTATAGGTCGGGATTCCGCACTCATTATATTTATTCATAAGCTGAGAAAACGTTTCAACGGGAATATTTTTACGAAGAACGTTTTCTGCGGCTATGGGTGACATCGTCTGATAAGAAATCGTGACACCCTTACTCATTCCGCAATCCTCAAATTTTTTGCCTATTCTGAAAACGCGGTCATTGCTGTTTTTGGCATATGAGGTCTGGAATTTTTTCGGGTATCCCCTCTTCAGCCTTGCTTCAACAAGCATATCCGTTATTTCTTCGTCACGCTCTATTATGCCGAAGTTGGAATCCGTTCCGCCGCAACCGACAATTTTATTGTCACAAAGCCAGTCGATTTCCTTCTGAATTCTGTCCATCGGGAAAAGTCTTAATTTTGAAGCAAGGCAACCCCAATCACAGTACGCACAGGAATACGGACAACCGCGGTTTGTTTCAAGCAAGGCAATAAATTCATACTGCGGATAATCAGCTATAATAGAGTCAAAAACTCCCTCAAGGTACGGTGAAGGATAATCGCAGAGAAGAAACGGTGCCTTTTCGGTATCTACACACTCATTATCTTTTCTGTATGAAATGTTTTTAACCTCTTTGATTGCCTTTTCACCCGCAAAAGAGAGAAGAACATCACGGAAAGCTTCCTCGCCCTCACCGTGGATAAGGACGTCGATAAAACCGTATTTTTCAAGCTGAGAGTGACCGTCACGGACATGGTGACCGCCGAAAATTATTTTACAATCGGGATATTTTTCCTTGACCATTAAGGCAATTTTTTTATTAAATTCATAATTCCATACATAGCACGAAAAACCGATAACAGCAGGGTCAGAAATTCTTGCCATAGTTTCCTCGGGTGACTTGCGTTCGAAGATAATCTGTTCAAAAGTATAGTGCTTATTTATTCTTTCATCCTTCATTGAGAAAGCCTGAAGCATACCGACGGCGTACGGCAGATGTGCACTGCCGGAGTAAGTATAATTAGCCTGCACAAGATATATTTTTTTCTTTTCCAACGCATTCACCTCCCGAACAAAACATTCCGCATTTTATCAAGTTATTATACCATTGACTGATTGTAATGTCAAACGAAGGTATACTTTAATTGATGATGAGAACAATATTTTTCAGGTGATAATATGCTCATTACTCTGATTCGCGTCAGTATACTTTATTTTTTTATCATAATTTGTATGCGGCTTATGGGAAAAAGACAGCTCGGCGAGTTGCAGCCGACGGAGCTTGTGATAACAATTCTGCTTTCAGAAATCGCTTCAATTCCCATTGAGGATAACGGTGTACCGCTTGTTAATTCAATATTTGCAGTGTTGCTTCTCGTTTCGCTTGAAATAATCAACTCAGCCGTCTGTCTTAAAAGCGCAAAAATCAGGTCAATAGTTGAAGGCAACCCGATGATTGTTATCCGTCACGGAAAAGTTGACCAAAAGAAGCTGAAGCAGCTGCGTTTTTCTTCCGAAGACCTTATTGAACAGTTAAGGCAAAAGGATATTTTCGACATAAATGACGTTAAATTTGCCGTTATTGAAACAAACGGTCAGTTAAGCGTTATGCTCCAGGATGACAAGCAGCCGATTACACCTGAGTTCATTGATTCTACCCGAAAAAGCAAGAGCTTACAGTGTATGGTTATTAATGACGGTCGTATAATCAGCAAATCCTTCAAGGATTGCAATATGGACGAAAAGAAGCTGAAAAACATCCTGAAAAACAACAAGGTAAAACAGGAAGAAATTCTGTTTATGCTCGCAGACGACACAGGCAATTTTACCATTGTCAAAAAGGAGATTGAAGCTTGAAAAGGTTTGTAATTGCAGTCTGTATTCTGATATCGACATTAACATTTTCTGTTTACGGGTATTTTTCAATCTGTAACCGTATTGACAGCGTGATAACACTTATGCAAAATGACCGCGAACTGACTGTAAATGAAAATAGAATTGACTCTTCCCGCACAGAAGAAATACTTGACGAATGGGAAAAGCATGAAACTTTTCTTGTTTCCATGCTCACCCACTATGAGCTTGAAGAGGTTGAAATGGGTATCAGATGTCTTCGGGATTATATGAATCAGAATCATATTGACGAGTATCTTGAAACGCTTAACGAATGCATCAATCATCTGACACACGTAAAAGAAACAGAACTGCCTGATTTGAAAAATATTTTTTAAAATAACATACTTTAATTACCACAAACACACAAGTCTGAAACGCAAAACCTTGCGGCTTAGTGGTAATTAAAGTATACACATCAGTGGCTGTTCCGAATTCACAAATTATTAACAAACAAACCTTCGTGTTATGTTAAAATAATAACAACATCATTATATGATGAATGAATATGAACGGAGGGATAGCATGCTGTGGTTATGGATAGCTCTGATCGTAGTTTTTTTAGTAATTGAGGCTGTAACGGTGCAACTTGTAACTATATGGTTTACAGTAGGTGCAATCGGTGCTCTTATTGCAAATGTCCTGAATGCAGAAATATGGGTTCAGGTATTAGTCTTTGTTGCAGTATCAGCTATCACGCTTTTAGTGACAAGACCCTTTGTCAAACGTTTTACAGAGCCGCATAAAGTACCCACAAACGCTGACCGATATATCGGAAAACAGGCAGTTGTTGTTGAACCCATTGACAACATACGGGCAAAAGGAGCCGTAACTGTCGGCGGTCTTGAGTGGACTGCACGTTCTTCTGACGGTTCGACTGTTGACAAAGATGAGGTTGTAACCATTGAATCGATTGAAGGCGCAAAACTTATTGTTAAAAAGTAAAGGAGTGTCATTATGGAATTTGCTATTATTGTAATTATCGCTTTTCTCCTCCTCGTTATCACTGTTCTTGCTATTGCAAATGTTAAAATTGTTCCTCAGTCAAGGGCTTATGTTATTGAGCGTCTCGGCGCTTATCACACAACCTGGCAGACAGGATTCCGTATCAAAATCCCCTTCTTTGAAAGAATCGCAAGAAACGTATCTCTCAAAGAGCAGGTTGTTGACTTCCCTCCCCAGCCGGTTATCACAAAAGATAACGTAACCATGCAGATTGATACGGTCGTATTTTTCCAGATTACCGACCCCAAGCTTTATGCCTACGGTGTAGAAAACCCGATTTCAGCAATTGAAAATCTCACCGCAACAACTCTTCGTAACATCATCGGTGAGCTTGAGCTTGACCACACTCTCACTTCAAGAGATACTATCAATGCAAAAATAAGAGGAATTCTTGACGAAGCAACTGACCCGTGGGGTATCAAAGTTAACCGTGTTGAGCTTAAAAACATTCTTCCGCCGCGTGAGATTCAGGATGCCATGGAAAAGCAGATGAAGGCTGAACGCGAAAGACGAGAATCTATTCTCCGTGCCGAAGGTGAAAAAGCAAGTCAGATTCTTGTTGCTGAAGGTAAAAAGGAATCTCTTATTCTTGCTGCCGAAGCTGACAAGCGTGCTGCCATCCTTCACGCAGAAGCTGTCAAAGAGTCTAAAATCCGTGAGGCCGAAGGTGAAGCTGAGGCAATTCGTACAATCCAGCAGGCTGAAGCTCAGGCAATAGATTATATTAACCATGCTAACCCCGGCGAAGGCTATCTTACACTCAGAAAGCTCGAAGCTTTTGAAAAAGCTGCTGACGGTCAGGCAACAAAAATTATTATTCCTTCTGAAATCCAGGGAGCAGCAGGTCTCGCTGCCGGAATTGCAGAAACCCTAAAAAAGTAAAACACAAGTAAAACCGTAGTGAAAACTGCGGTTTTATTTTATACTTGTTTTAAGGCTTGAAATATGGTAAAATTATTATATATACTGTATAAAATAAGGAGTGTTTCTATGGCACGAGTACTTATTGCTGACGATGAGAGTAAGCTCAGACGCCTCGTCTGCGACTTTTTAAGACGTTCAGGCCACGAACCTATTGAAGCTTCAACAGGCAAAGAAGCTCTTGATATTTTCAATACCGATCCTAAAATTGAGCTTTGCCTTCTTGACATAATGATTCCCGAAATTGACGGTTGGGAGCTTTGCCGACAGATCCGCAAATCATCTTCAGTTCCAATCATCCTTCTTACTGCAAGAAGTGCTGAATATGACGAGATTACGGGATTTGATGCAGGTGCAGACGATTACGTTACAAAGCCCTTCAGCCCCACTGTTCTTATGAAAAGAATTGATGCACTTTTAAGGCGTGCAAACTCCAGGGTTATGAAAAACGAAAAGGACATCATCAGCCTTGACGGTCTTGTTATGAATAACGAGGCCCACCAGGTCACCATTGACGATGAAACAATTGAGCTTACACTCAAAGAGTACAACATACTTCAGAAGCTCATTTCAAGTCGTGGACGCGTTTACACAAGAGAACAGCTTCTTGACGATATCTGGGGTTACGACTACGTCGGCGATGCGCGTAACGTTGATTCACACGTTGCACGTCTTCGCGGGAAGTTAGGCAACTGGGGCGTTGCCCATCTTAAAACGATTTACGGCATCGGCTACAAAATTGAGGTGAACTGATTTTGGCTTCTTACAAGCATAAACGTTTTAAGTTTTTCCCCGATGTACGTATTCAGGTTTTTGTTCAGTTTATTCTGATTTTCTTTCTTATTATTTCCGTTACCCTCTTTTCTTCCAGCTCCTTTTATGTAAGTATGATTGAAAGCTCAAAAATGTTTGAAATGAGAGCTGCAGGTCAGGAATTACAGAACATAGACCTGCTTGCGGATGACGCTCTTGAGAAAATTTCAAAAACAGAAGTCAGTCACGACGTAGTTATTGAAATTTACTCAAAGGACAAGATTACAAAAGAATATACAAATAATATTTACTCTAAATGCTACCACGGAGTTATGTTCAACGAAACGGACGAATATGATACGCAGGAAGATTTTAATCCCGTTATCGGATACACTGTTTCAGACTTTGAACCTTTTCAGGAATACGACGACAAAACTTTTGCCGGAATTTCAAGAAACAAAGACTCCGGTAAAAGCTTTTTTGTTCTTGTCACACCCTCTGATAACGGCGAGTATATTTTTATAACTGCTGTTGAATATTCGGTTATTGAAGCAATGGCAAAATCCATTTCCATTTCTGCCGTAATTATCACGACCGTTATTTTCATCGCCGTTTCAATTGCAGTTTATTTTTATATTACACGAATTACAAAACCGCTTAATGACATCGTTTACGGTACAAAAATAATGGCGGAAGAAAAGGATAAAAACATCCGAATTCCGGTAAGAAAAGGTATTCTGCGTACCGAAACTGAAGATGCTATTCTTAACATCAATGCTCTTTATGAGTCGCTTATGCTTACGCAGGAAAGGCTTCTTGAAAAATCGCAATTTCTTGCGGCACAGCTTAAAGAAAAGGACATTGAGCAAAAATCCCGTGCAAAGTTCATTGCAGACACTTCGCACGAGCTCAAGACACCTATTTCGATTATTCAAGGATATGCAGAAGGTATTAAGTTTGTTCTTGATGACAGACAGGCGGCAAATGAATACTGTGATACAATTATTGAAGAATGTTCAAGAATGACTGACCTCGTCGTTAACATGATGAGTCTTTCAAACATTCAGCATACCGACGAGCTTAGTTTCAGTGATTTTCTTATCAATGATTTTATCGACGAACGAATGAAGCTCCACACGAAAATATTTGATAAAAATGAAATTTCCGCCGTTAATAATATCAAAGAGGATATCTACGGATACGCTGACGTTTCAAAGCTTCAGTTTGTTATCAACAACCTTATTTCAAATGCCGTTTCCTACATAGGCGGTGAAGAAAAGCGCATTGAATTCCGCGTTGAAGACATCGGAATGTGTTACAGAGTTGTCGTTTTCAATACCGGCGCTCCCCTTCCTCAGGAAGATTTACAGAAGCTCTGGGACAGCTTCTACCGTCAGGATGCCGCACGTCTTCGCTCGGAAGGTCATTTCGGTCTCGGTCTTTCAATCGTAAAGGCGGTACAGGACGCTCATTCACAGCAATGCGGTGTTGCTAATTCTGAGAGCGGAGTTGAATTCTGGTTCGATGTTGCAAAAGGTAATCCGCCTGAAGAAAACGGAAAAGAAGAATAAAAATTTAACGCAGGTTTCATCTGAAACCTGCGTTTTACGTTTTTGTTTAATTATTAAAACTCAAACTCGGGAAGATAAGCCTTGTGAGCTTCCTTCATTTCAGCATAGCACTTTGTTGCCTTTTCCCAGTCACCAACAAGAGGATGGACAAGCAAGCCTTTGATTGCAGCCTCGTCCGAGCCTGTTGTTGCAGCTTCAACCGTGAACTTCTCATAAGCCTTAACAACTCTCATAAGAGCAATGATGTGCTGATTCTTGAAGTTTTCAACCTTGATGGGCTTTGCACCGTCTGCACCGATTACTGACGGAGCTTCAATAATTGCGTCATCATCAAGGAAATCAAGTGTACCGTTATTCTTAACGTTTACAACCTGAATATCATTTACGTCGTTTGCAAGAGAGTTGATAAGCGAAACAGCAGCAAGTGAATACTTGTGTCCGCCACGCTTGTCAAGAAGTGCAGGCTTGATGCAGAGCTCTTCGTCATTGTACATTTCAAGAAGCTGCTCTTCGATTTCCATACATACTTCTGCTCTTGTCTTGTCATCAGTTCTCTGATGCTCAAGCTTTGCCTCTCTGCAGTAATAATACTGAAGATATGATGAGGGAAGACCCTGAACAGCCTTGAGGCACTCAAGATCAAAGCCGTCATCCTTGATATTAGCCATAACCTTCGGGGAGAAACCTGACTCGATAAGGCCCGGAAGAAGCTCTTCGCCGTCCTTCTTGACTGAAGTGATCCAGCTGAGATGATTAAGGCCGACGTACTCGATATCAACATCCTCGCCTGTGATTTCCTTAACATCATCAAGCATATCGATCGGCACATTGCAAAGACCGATATTCTTTACGTTTGTATGGTTAAGAACAAACTCAGTGATAATACCTGAAGGATTTGTAAAGTTAATAAGCCATGCATCTGGGCAGATTTCTTCGATTCTTTCGCAGATGTGCTTGATAACCGGAATTGTTCGAAGAGCCTTGAACATACCGCCGATACCTGTTGTTTCCTGACCGATGAGACCGTACTTTTTCGGAATGCTTTCGTCAAGATGACGTGCGGGAAGCTTACCTACACGAATCTGTGTAACAACGAAATCTGCACCCTGAAGAGCTGTATCAACATCGTCTGTTATAACAACTTCACAATCAACGCCTGCTTTTTCAAGCATACGGATGCAAAGGTTACCGACTATATTACGTTTTCTCTCGTCGATATCCATAAAAGAAATCTTCTTGAGCTTGAGTGTATCCTGAGCCTTGAGGAAACCGTCCACGAGTTCGGGACAATATGTACTGCCTGAGCCGATAACAGCAACTGTAATTTCTTTCATCGTAAAAATCCTTTCTTATTTATACTGCTGGAAAATCCAGTTTACACAACCTGTAACAGGAGGCTGTGTGAGTTTTATGAAGCTGAGCTTTCTGCCGCTTGCCTTAACAGCCTTGTCCATAAGAGCCTTAAGGTAAATTTCTGACGGAAGCTTTGTGTGGATTGAACCCGAGAGAACAACCTCAACAACTTCATCCCTGAAGTTAAGTGTATTAAGGTGAGCAGTAATAAGTGCTGCTCCTCTTTCTGCCATTTCGTCGATGATGTCAAGCACTACCTTGTCGCCAAGCTTTGCTGCATCGAAGAAAAAGTCGATAAGACGCATAATAAATGTATCTGCATCCTCTTCCTCAAACTTTGAAACAAGTGCAAGAAACTCTTCCTTTGAAGATATTGAATACTCGTCAAATACCATTTTTGTAACTGCAGTCTTACGAAGTCCGAGATAAACATCGTCGTAAACAATCTTGTATGTCTGAGTAGCAATCCAATGGCCGTTACCAACGTCGCCCGAATACTCTGAAAGACCTGCAAGCTGAAGCATCTTGCCGTCTGAATCGATAGCGTTACAGCAAGTACCTGTACCGCAGTTAAAGCCGATTGCTGCAGGACCCGTTGAGCCTGCCTTTACAACGATAAAGCCGTCGTTATAGATTTCAAAATTCTCAAGACCGTAGTCAAGGAGACGCTTTGTCATCTCGTCGTGCTGATACTGATGGTCAATACCGGCAAGACCCATAAGGGTAAAGGAAACGTCCTTGATTGAAATTCCTGCTTCTTTTGTAAGTTTTTTAAGACCGTCCCAGATGATATCTGCCGCCTCATCGAAGCTTCCTTCCATATTTTCGTGGTTGCTTCCCGGTCCTTTGACCATAGCAACAATTTTTTTGTCCTCGTCAAAAAGGGCATAAGCGGTTTTTGTTCCGCCGCCGTCAACACCAATGTAGTAACTCAATTCGGTATCTCCTTTGATTTTATTTCAAAAACTTTAAAAGTAAATGAGTCGGTTTGTGCACATAAATATACACAATAGCATTATACAATAGATAGCAAATAAAAACAACTGTTTTTTACAGTTTTTTGTAAACGATAATTCCAAACTCCGTCTGAGTTTCGAGGAAGCTGAGCTTTTCAAGCTTAATCTGGTCTGCACGTCCTGTTTTATAGTAATAGGGTGTCATTTTAAAAAGATTAATTATATCTTCGTTCGTTTTAAGAGTTATCGTATTGTTTGTTTTAATAAAATCAATTCTTTCAAGCCCTGCAGGGGTTTCTTCGCTGACCTCGTTTTTGTACGGATTTTCATAAATCGCTCTTTTGAGACCCATAAGATGATTTTCAAGAGGAAAGGCTTTTATGAATACTCCTCCCCTTTTTAGAACACGGTACACTTCTTCCTCTGCATACGGAGCAAAAACGCAGACTGCTGTGTCACAGCTTTCATCGGGCATAGGGATATCCGCAGTACTTGCAACGGCAAGTTTTAAATCTTTGCATCTTTTTGATCCTGCGATAAGAGCCTGCTTCGAAATATCAATACCGAAAACAGACGGATTATTTCCGTTTTCGGAAAGGCGTTCAAAAAGCTGAGCAGTATACCAACATTCGCCACATCCCAAATCTATAAGCGTTGTTTCTTCTTTTGCTGTTTTCAGAACTGCATTAATAAGTTCTTTGCAAAGATCATTGTAAAAGCCTTTTTCAAGAAAATCCTGCCTCGCTTTTACCATAAGCGTATCGTCACCGTGACGCTTTTTTGAAGATTTCTGCGATTGAAAAAGATTGACATAACCCTGCTTTGCCTTATCAAAGCAGTGATTTTTTTCGCATCGGTATGTTCTGCCCTCATCTTCAAGAATATTTCCGCATACCGGACAGCTGAATTTAATTTTCAATTAAACCACTACCTTAAATTAGCCTCCCGACAGGAGGCTAACGGTTATTTATTCTCATTAAGTATTTTTTCGGGAGATTCGCTCCATGGAGCGTCAATCGGCTCTGCCTGAATTTTTTCGGGTGCAGCCCAATGAACAGCATTTGTAATTACCGTCTGAATGTCTTTATTGTGGAATGTCGGGCTTGTTTCGTGACCCGGCTGAAAATAAAACACTTTTCCGAGTCCTCTGTTCCAACAGCAACCTGAACGGAAGACTTCACCGCCGCCGAACCAGCCAATGAAAACAAGCTCATCGGGCTGAGGAATATCAAAACGTTCACCGTACATTTCCTCAACATCAAGGTAGATAAACTCGCCTATGCCCTTTGCAATAGGATGGCTCGGATTAATATTCCATATTCTTTCTCTGTCGCCTTCGCGCCATTTAAGAGAGCAGGTAGTTCCCATAAGACGCTGAAAAATCTTTGAATAATGAGCAGAGTGAAGAAGAATTATGCCCATACCTCTGAGCACTCTGTCCTGAATTTTTGATACAAGCTCGTCAGGCACATCCGCATGACCGCAATGTGCCCACCAGATAAGCACGTCAGTTTTGTCAAGCACTTCATCGGGAAGACCGCACTCGGGTTCATCCTGAGTTGCGCATCTGATATTAAGTTCCTCATCTTTACCGAGGAAACCAGCAATACAGGCATTTATTCCGTCAGGATAGACTTTGATTACAGCCTCATCAGACTTATCCTGAATATGTTCGTTCCATACTGTTACGTTAATCATAAAATGCACCTCCGCAGAAAAATAGTACCATAATTTGCCCGATTTTTCAATAGTTTTTCTCTTCTGCATTGACTTTGTTTTTCTTAAATTGTAAAATAAACGCAGGAGTTGATAATATGGCAAATATTCTTAATAAAATCATTCGAAAAGCAATCGGAATCTTTGAAGGCGGACTTTCGCAGGAGCAGGCACAGTGGGCACAGGAAGCCTACGATGTTCCCGAAAGTGCAAAGGTTGATTTGCGTCAGCTTGCCGCCGAGGGTATTGTTATGCTTAAAAATGACGGCACTCTTCCTCTTGCAGGTAAAAAGGTTGCTGTTTTCGGCAGATGTCAGTACGACTATTTTTTCTGCGGATACGGCAGCGGCGGTGATGTAAATATTCCTTACAGAATCAGCCTTGCGGAAGCTTTGCATAACCAAAGCGAAATAATTTTAAACAAAGACATTGATAATTTCTACCGTGCAATGTCCGAAAAGAATCCACCCGATGAGGGTTATTGGGGACACTGGCCGTTTAATTTTCCTGAGTTTATTCCTGACGAAAAGCTTGTAAAAGCTGCTGCCAAGGAATCGGAAGCGGCGGTTGTTATAATCGGCCGTGCCGCAGGTGAAGACAGAGAAAACAAGCTTGAAAAAGGCAGTTACTATCTTACCGACGACGAAATCAGACTCCTTGATACCGTTACCTCAAACTTCGTTAAAACAATCGTTATTCTTGACTGCGGTAACATTATCGATATGAAAAGAATTGATTCATACGGCAGTAAGATTTCTGCTGTTCTTTATGCATTTCAGGGCGGCATGGAAAGCGGCAACGCTCTCTGCGATGTTCTTTCAGGTAAGGTTAATCCCTGCGCAAAGCTGACGGATACAATTACCTATGATTACAGTGATTATCCGAGTGCCGGAAGCTTCGGCGGTAAAGCATACAACAACTACACCGAAGATATTTTTGTAGGCTACAGATATTTCGAGACCTTTGCTCCCGAAAAAGTGCTTTATCCTTTCGGTTTCGGCCTTAGTTACACTTCTTTTGAAACAAAAATTGAAAGCTTCAGATGTGATACCACTATGGTATGGCTTTCAGTCAAGGTTACAAATACGGGTAAAACAAGCGGCAAGGAAATTATTCAGATTTATTGCGACCTGCCCGCAGGCAAAACAGCTACTGCCAAAAGAGTCCTTTGCGACTTTGCAAAGACAGAATTACTCAATCCCGGTGAAAGTTGTGTCCTTGATTTCAACTTCTCGCTTTACAGAGTTTCTTCTTATGACGACAAGGGTGATACAGGATTTAAAAATGCTTATGTCCTTCTTGAAGGCGATTACAGATTTTTTGTTTCTGACAGCGTCCGCGGCGGAGCTGAAGCAGGAGTTTACAGCCTTAAAGAAGATGTTTACCTCAGAAAACTTGAACCAATTTGTGAAGTAAAAAAAGGCTTCGAAAGAATGACAAGAACCGCTGACGGCAACCTTGCAAAAGGAAAAGTTCCCGTTAATAAAATTGACCTGAAAAAACGTATTCTTGACAACCTGCCGGAAGCTCTTCCGCACTCCGTTGACAAGGGCTACAAGCTTTCTGACGTTAAAAGCGGAAAAATCACAATGGACGAATTTGTTTCTCAGCTCAATCTTGAGGAGCTTGAGGCTATCACACGCGGTGATTACACAATGCACAGCCCTCTCGGCACAAGCGGAAATGCGGGTGTTTTCGGCGGTGTACTGCCCTCTTTGAGAGAAAAAGGTGTTCCGCCTCTCAGCACAACCGACGGACCTGCAGGTATACGCGTAACAAAGAAACGTTCGCTTCTTCCGACAGGCGCGTGTATGGCGGCTTCCTGGAATACAGCGCTTATTGAAAAGGTTTATTCTTTTGTTGCTGAGGAAATGCTGGAATGCGGTTCCGATATTCTCCTCGCACCGGGTATGAACATTCACCGTAATCCCCTTTGCGGAAGAAATTTTGAGTATTTCTCTGAAGATCCCGTTGTAAGCGGCAAGTGTGCGGCAGCGGTTGTAAGAGGTGTGCAGTCAAAGGGTGCAAGCGCTTGTCCGAAGCATTTTGCCTGTAACAATCAGGAGGTTAACCGAAACAAAAACGATTCAAGAGTGAGTGAAAAAGCACTTCGTGAGATTTATCTCAAACCGTTCGAAATCGTTGTCAAAGAATCATCACCGAAGAACATTATGACATCGTATAACAAGGTCAACTCCGTTTACAGCTACAACAACTACGATATGGTAACAACCGTACTTCGCGGTGAATGGAGTTACACGGGTAACGTTATGACAGACTGGTGGACAAAGCACGTCAAGAGTCCCGAATTCCGCGGTCTTCGCGATAATGCTTACCGTGTACGTGCTCAGGTTGATGTGCTTATGCCCGGTGTTAACGGACGCTTCGGTTCAACAAAGCATCCCGACCCGACACTTTTCGAAAAGCTTGACAAGCCGAACGGAATCACTCTCGGTGAAGTTCAGCGAAGCGCAAAAAATGTGCTTAATCTTTGTCTTGACTATATTGATTAATAAGCATAATGACAGACAAGCCAAAGCCGACGGGATTTTCTCTGTCGGCTTTTTGCATTATAAATTCAGAATTTCAGGGGTGTTTATTGTCAAACTTTTCTTCGCTTCTGCAGTTGACAAATCGCACAAAATATTATACAATAAATGTACAAATTAAACCATTGCATGACTGACGGATCAGCGGATTACCGCAAGGGAATGCAAATGGCAAACAGCCGACCGTCTGGGCAAGTCAGTTTTTACTGATTTGTCCTTTTTTGTTTTTAAGGAGTGATACACATGATACACGAAAACTGGAACGGATTTAACGGTGGATTATGGCAGGATGAAATCAACGTCCGCGACTTTATCCAAAAGAACTACAACGAATATTGCGGAGATGACTCTTTCCTTTCAGGTGCTACCGAGCGTACAGACAGCCTTATGGCAAAGGTTCAGGAGCTTTTCAGACAGGAACGTGCAAAGGGCGGTGTCCTTGACATCGACACTGAGACAGTATCTTCACTTACAAGCTATGCTCCCGGATATATTGACAAAGAAAACGAAATCATCGTAGGTATGCAGACTGACAGTCCGCTTAAGCGCGGTGTCAACCCCTTTGGCGGTATCCGTATGGCACGTCAGGCTTGTGCAGCTTACGGCTACAAGCTCAGTGACAAGGTCGAGCAGGAATTTATGTTCCGTACAACACACAACGACGGTGTTTTCAGAGCATATACCGATGAAATGCGTGCCGCAAGACGTTCTCATGTTATCACAGGACTTCCCGATGCATACGGCAGAGGACGTATCATCGGCGACTACAGACGTGTTGCTCTTTACGGCGTAAACCGTCTTATTGAAGCTAAGAAAGCTGACAAAGCAGCTATCGGTCACGGTGATTTCAACACAGAAACGACACGTCAGACTGAAGAGCTTTTCCAGCAGATCACCTTCCTTGGCTTTTTAAAAGAGATGGCTGCAATGTACGGCTACGACATTTCTGAGCCTGCAAAGAATGCTCGCGAAGCAATTCAGTGGACTTATTTTGCTTACCTTGCTTCAATCAAGGAGCAGAACGGTGCGGCAATGTCGCTCGGCAGAGTTAGCACATTTTTCGATATCTATATTGAGCGCGACATCGCAAACGGTGTTCTTACCGAAGCAGAAGCTCAGGAGCTGATGGATGATTTTGTTATCAAGCTCCGTATCGCACGTCACCTCAGAACACAGGAATACAACGAGCTTTTCGGCGGCGACCCGATGTGGATTACAGAGGCTGTCGGCGGTATGGGCGAAGACGGCAGAAGCCTTGTTACAAAGAACAGCTTCCGACTTCTCAACACGCTCTATACGCTCGGTTCTTCTCCCGAGCCCAATATCACAATTCTCTGGTCAACCTCCCTCCCCGAAGGCTTCAAGCGCTTCTGTGCGAAGGTTTCGGTTGATACAGACTCAATCCAGTACGAAAACGACGATGTTATGCGTCCGATTTACGGCGATGACTACGCAATTGCCTGCTGTGTTTCAGCTATGAAAATCGGTAAGCAGATGCAGTTCTTCGGTGCACGCTGTAACCTTGCAAAACTTCTTCTCATCGCACTCAACGGCGGTTACGACACTTCAAGCGATATGCACATCGGACCGCAGATGAGCGTTATTGAGGGAACTTCTCTTGATTTCGACTCGGTAATGAAGCGTTTTGACAAGTACATCGAATGGCTTATGCATCTTTACGTCAACACAATGAACGTCATTCACTATATGCACGACAAGTACGCATACGAAAAGACACAGATGGCTCTT
Source organism: Acutalibacteraceae bacterium (assembly GCA_045589535.1). Classification (GTDB taxonomy): domain Bacteria; phylum Bacillota; class Clostridia; order Oscillospirales; family Acutalibacteraceae; genus CAG-488. Next base: position 125,938 of record JAZNPE010000030.1, read on the forward strand.
CACGATACTGACGTTGAAAGATTTATGGCTTTCGGTATTGCAGGTCTTTCTGTTGTTGCAGACTCACTTTCAGCAATCAAGTATGCAAAAGTACGTCCTATCCGCAACACTAATGGTTATATTGAGGGATTTGAAACCGTTGGAGATTTCCCGAAATACGGTAACGATGACGACAGAGTTGACCTTATTGCAAAGGATATGACTCACAAGGTTATCACTGAGCTTCGAAAGACTCCGACATACCGCAACGCAATCCATACGCTTTCGGTTCTTACAATCACATCAAACGTTATGTACGGTAAGAACACGGCGGCAACTCCCGACGGCAGAGGCGACGGTGAGCCCTTCGCTCCCGGTGCAAACCCGATGCACAACCGTGAGGAAAACGGTGCTCTTGCATCACTTAACTCTGTTGCAAAAATCAGCTATGATGACTGCCGTGACGGTGTTTCAAACACATTCTCAATCACACCTGACACACTCGGTCATACGGATGAGGAAAGATATTCAAACCTCGTTTCAATCCTTGACGGTTACTTTGCAAAGAAGGCACATCATATCAATGTAAATGTTATGAACCGTGAAACACTTCTTAAGGCTTATGAGAATCCCGAGGCTTATCCGAACCTTACAATCCGCGTTTCAGGCTATGCAGTTAACTTCAACAAGCTTTCACGCGAACAGCAGAGAGAAGTTATCAGCCGTACCTTCCACGAGGCTATATAATGCTCAGGGTTCATTCAATTCAGTCACTCGGCACGGTTGACGGCCCGGGAGTAAGATTTGTTATTTTCCTTCAGGGGTGCCATTTGAGATGTAAATGCTGCCACAATCCCGATACCTGGGATATGAACGGTGGTAAAGAAGAATCTGCAATCTCACTTTTCGAAAAAGTGAAGAGATATAAGGAATACTTCGGTGCTGACGGCGGAATCACGCTTTCGGGCGGTGAGCCTTTGCTTCAGGCAAAGGAAGCTTACGAGCTTCTCTCCCTTTGCAAAGAGAACGGTATAAACACCTGTCTTGATACATCAGGCTCAGTTATGAATGAGGATGTAAAAAAGCTTCTCAGTGTAACTGACAGAGTGTTGCTTGATATCAAATATACCAATGACGAGGATTACCGTAAAAACGTCGGATGCTCAATGAAGCCTGTTATCGAGTTTCTTGATTATATTGATACATATTCAATCCCGACAACGATTCGTCAGGTTATTATCCCTTCGCTCAACGACAGTGTTGAAAACATTGCTGAACTTAAAGACATCAGGGATAAGTACGGTTGTGTTGATTCAGTTGAGCTTCTTGCTTTTCATAAGATCTGCGAAACAAAGTATCAAAATATGGGTATTGATTTTCCGCTTGCAGACATACCCGAGCCGACGAAAGAACAGATGTCTGATTTATATAATCTTATCAATTCGGAGGCAATGTCATGAGCTCTCTGAATACAACTTTTTTAGAAGAATACAAGCATCTTGATAAACTTATCAAAGAGATGTTCGGCACAGAAAAAGGGGTATCGGATTATATTGACATTGCTACGACAACTTACAATCTGCAGTATAATAACGATATTAAAACCTTGAAACATCTCCGTTACATACGTAACAGACTAACTCATGATACCGATACATTAAACACTCAGATGTGTACGCAAGCAGATATAGATTGGCTTGAAGGTTTTTATCAAAAAGTTTACAGTGTATCTGATCCTCTTTCACTTAGCTTAAAAACTAAGTCGATAACAAAAAATATTGTTAATATCAACATCCAAAACAAAGAAAACGTTCCTGTTCAAGACAATAAACGTACCTCCCCTATCCCTGTTTTTCTTGGTGTCGCACTCGCAATCGTCACAGTAATTCTGATATATTTTTTATTTTTCTAACAAAAAATCTCTGTCGCACAGGACAGAGATTTTTTCATTATTCTCATTTCAAGACTTTCTCTATTTCGGGCTTATCAACCTTTGCTGTTTTTGTTTCAACTTCCATTTTCTTGAAGAGTTGTTCGTAAGGCATCAGCATACCTTCGTTCATCTTGTTGCCCATTTTAGAGAGGATTTTCTCACTTGAAAGCAATGCGCCGACTGCGTACATAAGCATTGCCTTTCCTTTGTTCTTCTGCGGGAAATCGTAGATACCCTGTTTCTTGTAGAACTTATGGTCAGCTTTCATCATACCGCGCATCTGATAGATCAGGTCGCGGAAGATTTTCATACCACCTACTCCCCAGAAGGTCTGAGGAACAACATGTTTTGTTTCAAGCGCAAACTGAAGAGATTTTGCAAGAGTATCGATCTGCTTATCTGTATCAAACTCGTCACTTGCTACACCTGCAAGGAAGTTTCCACCCGTATCTGCACGCGCTTCAACAACATTTATAACGTTCTGCTCCTGCGTATAAGGACCCGATACGAGGTAACCTACAGGCATACCGACCGTAACTGTTCTGTGTCCGTTACAGAAATTTCTGTCATCATACATTTTAAAGCGCGAACCCATTGAATGGTCGGACACCGTAAAAGCATATACAATCGCATCAGCAGTCTGAATATTCTCACGAAGAAATGTGTCAAACTTATCCTTGTAAACACATTTCTCACTTACTGCACAGCGGAAGCAACCGAGACAACCGCCTGCAAGCGGATATTCGGAGATATTTACAATTCGCGTTTCATAACCGAAAACTGCACGGAAGCGTTCAATCATTCTGCTGAGGTTAGAGTTTTTGTCTGTTTCATCGGTAAGAACAATTATGTCTTTGCCCTTATTCTTTACACAGTTGTCCGCAGGAGTTGCAGATATCTGTTCGTAGCATACAGACGTTCTCGGTGCAGGTGCATAAACATCTTCCTTAACAGACCAAAGAAAGCGCTCAAAGAATTTCTCGGCATCCGTTCTGCCTGTTTCCTGAAGAAGGTCTTCCATATCAGCAGAAAGACCTCTTATATATTTCATGCCTAGGTCAATTGAATTTTCTTCAATATACTTGTGTGCCGTGATATCGTAAAAATGCTTCGATGTTGAAATCTGTGTAGCATATTTATCCTTAAGGTCGATTCCGTGTTCTTTCACAAGCTCAATAAACCGATGAAGCTGTGAGGGTGCAAGGAAGGTATAAACGGGATATGAAAAAAGAACAGCGTCCGAGCTTTCAAGAAGTTCTTTTGCCTTGGTAAAATCTTTTTCGAGTGCCTTTATCTTCTGACCAACGTGGAGAACCTCGAATTCGTGTTGTGGGAATTTCATTTCAATATAACGTACAGTCTGAAGTGTGATACTGTATTTTCCTTTCGGGCTGCCGTTGATTACTGCTATTTTCATAACTACATCCTGACCTTTATACATTTTTTTGATATTGTAACACAATTCGACATTTTTTTCAATCACAAATATCTGTTGCGGGAAAGAGTTGTTTGTGTTATACTGTTTTTACTACGGAGATGAAATTATGACAAATGCAGACTATTCTTCAATGTATGACAAAATTTTTAAAATCATGGGTGAGCTCACTCCCCTTACGGTTGACTGCGGTGTGCTTTGCAACGGAGCCTGTTGCAAGGGAGACGAACAGACGGGAATGAGGCTTTTTCCGCACGAAGACAGCTCACTTAACGTAAGAGAAATTGAAAACGGTGAAAGACTTGCTGTGTGTAACGGAAGCTGTGACCGATCTGAGCGTCCCCTCGCCTGCAGGATTTTCCCCTTTTTCCCGACTATTGATGAAAATGGAAAGATTTTTGTTGAGCCTGACAGCCGTGCTTCAAGGCTTTGTCCTCTGCTTTCGCACAGCGACGAAATCGTATTTGACCCTAAGTTTTTCAAGGCACTGAAAAAAGTCGGTAAAATCCTTGCAAAAGACGATGAATGCCGCGAATATCTCTACAAAATTACAGAAGAAATTGATATGTACAAAAGCTTTCTTGATTAGACCGATAATATGTGGTATCATATTTTAAAACAACGGACAGGAGTATTAATATGGTTGAATACAAAAAGAAAATCAAAAGAGTTATAATCACCGAGGAGCAGATTGCAGAAAAGGTTAAGGAAATCGGCAAAGAAATTGACAAAATCTATGACGGCCGTCCGATTCTTCTTGTAAGTATTCTTAAGGGAGCTTTTGTTTTTATGGCTGACGTTTGCCGTGCAGTTTCCGTACCCTGTGAAATCGGTTTCATGTGCGCAAAGAGCTACTATCAGGGTACAGTTTCAACCGGTGTTATCAACATCACAATGGACCTTGACCAGGATGTTAAGGATTATCACGTTGTTATCGTTGAGGATATTATTGACACAGGCAGAACGCTCAAGGACGTTGTAAAGCTCCTTAAAGCAAGAAATCCGATTTCTTTGCACGTACTTACGCTTCTTGATAAGCCTGACAGAAGACTTGTCGAAATCACACCCGACTGGGCGCTTTTCACAATTCCCGATTTCTTTGTTATAGGCTACGGCCTTGACTGCGGTGAGAATTACCGCAATCTGCCGTACATCGCTGAATACGACAGCGAAACATAAAACATAAAAATCCTGCCTACGAGTGAGGCAGGATTAATTTTTTCAGTTTTCAAAATCAAGAATTATAAGGTCATTCCCCTGCGATTCAACGATTTTCACAAGATCATTGAAACTGAGCCACGCTGTTGCGTCGTGTTCATTCGGGTGAACTCCGAGCTTCTCACAGCCTTCGAGTTTCTTGTCAAGCACTACTGTTACAACGTGGTCTGCATCGTTGAGGATACCAAGCGGTGAAACACAGCCTGCAGTAACACCAAGATACTTTTCGAGCCTTTCGGCAGAAGCGAAGCTAACCTTGCCCGCATCAAGCTTTGTGCCGATTTCCTTAAGGTTGACACGCGTATCGTTGTCTGCAGTAATAAGAAAATGCATCTTTCCCTTCTGGTCGCGAATAAAAAGATTTTTGCAGATTGTGCCGATTTTATCAAGACCTTCAGCCTGCATTTCTTCCATTGTGTAGACAGGTGCGTGGTCCGTTACTTCATATTTGATATTCTGTGTGTTTAAAAAATCATATACTTTCTGTTTCATAAATTCACCTAAGTTTCCACCTCATCCGTCATTTTCTTATGAAAATGCACCTTCTCCTCAAAGCGAAGGCTTAAGAGGTTTTATATTTTAAAAGTGCCCTATGAAGATAGGACACTTTTTTGTTATCAGTCTGTTGTGTAGTTGTCGAAATAACCCTGGATGAATACGATCGGAGTACCCTTGTCGCCTGAACCTGATGTAAGGTCGCAGAGTGAACCGATGAGGTCTGTAAGTCTTCTCGGTGTTGTTCCCTCAGAAGCCATCTTACCTACAAGGTTATCGTCCTTTTCCTGAATCTTCCCCTTGATAGCTTCCTTGAGCTCGTCACCTGAAAGGTTTGCAAACTCATTGTCAGCAAGGTACTTGAGCTTGAGCTCGTTGGGTGTACCCTCAAGACCGCTTGTGTATGCAGGAGAAACAACGGGGTCTGCAAGCTCCCATATCTTACCGACGGGATCTTTGAATGCACCATCGCCGTAAACCATAACTTCAATATTCTTGCCTGTTGCTTCGAAGAGCTTCTTCTGGATAGCGTCAACAACGGGCTGACAGTCACGCGGGAAGAGCTTAACCTTATCTTCTGTTGCCTTGTTTGAGCCAAGGAGGCCGTAGTCTGCATTGAAGCCGCTGCCGTTCACGGAAGCATTGAGAATTTCATCAAGACCGTAAACAATTTCTGCACCTGCTGCCTTAAGGATTCTCTTTGTACGTGCTCTTGTGTGAATATCACAGCAGAGAACATTCTTTGTATAATCAAGGATTGCCTTTGCATTGTTTGCGAAGATGATTTCGCATTCTGCACCGCACTCACGGACAAGGTTTTCGTAATATTCAACGTAGTCAACACCTGTGAAAGTGTGCTTCTCATAACCGAAAAGCTCACGGTACTTTGCTGTTGAAAGAACATCCTTGTACGGGTCAACGCCCTTATCATCAATAGCATCCATTGAAACAAGATGGTTACCAACCTCGTCTGACGGATAAGAAAGCATAATAACAACTTTCTTTGCACCCTTTGCAATACCGCGAAGGCAGATTGCAAAACGGTTACGGCTGAGAATCGGGAAAATAACACCGACTGTTTCGCCGCCGAACTTAGCCTTTACATCGGCTGCTATATCATCAACAGTTGCATAGTTACCCTGTGCTCTGGCAACAATAGCCTCTGTCATAGCTACGATGTCACGGTCATTGAACTTAAAACCTGCATCTTCTGAAGCTTCGAGGACGGAATTTGTTACGATTTCAACGATGTTGTCGCCTTCCTTGATAATCGGGGCTCTGACACCACGTGAAACTGTACCTATCATACGACTCATTATGAACAACTCCTTTGTGCACATTTGTATATACGCACTTTTTTTACGACTATTGATTATAGCACTATATAGTATAGTTTTCAATATTTTTTTCAAAAAAATTCGTATTTTTTTGATTTGATTCAGAAAAAAAGAGAACTGCCGATTGACAGTTCTCTTTGAAAACAATTTTATTTTTTCTTTGCTTTTTTAGCCTGTTTTTCTGCAAGACGGCGAGCCTTATCTGCCTGCTTCTCTTCAGCCTCTTTCTTCTGTGCTGCGAGATTTGCTGCATCTTCTGCTTCGTTTCTTGCCTTTGCTTCATCATAAAGAGAAGCAAGCTCTTCATAATGAGTATAGTTTTCTTTCGCATTAAGCATCTTTTCAGCATCAAGATACGGCTTTGCAGCTCTTGAGAAGACAGCATGAAGCTCCATTTCAGCCTTTGACTTCTTCTGCCATTCAGCCTTCTTTGCCTTTTCAGCCTTGATAAGGGCTTTAAGCTCTTTAACCTTAGCACTGTCCTTATTCTTCTTTGCTTCGTCCTGCTTCTGATAAAGCTCACGGAGCTTTTCGTCGCAAGCATCTTCAGCTTCATAATAGCTTTCAAGGATTGCATAATCGGGCTGAACAAAATCTGAAAGTGACTTGTAGTTTGCGTCGATAGCTGTACGTGAAAGAAGTTTGTGTCTTGCAACTTCGATTGCAAAGCTGCGAAGCTCTTTTTCGTGCTCGTTAGTCTTTGGCATTCTCTTTGCATTTTCAAGTTCAGCTTTGAGAGCTTCCTTATCTGCATTGAAGAGGCCTGCAAGACCTGCCTTGTAAATCGGCTCGTTGATTTCGAGCTTAATCTTATATTCTTCGCTTGAGAACTTATCAAGCTCATCGCGAACCATCTTCGCAATTGAGATTTCTTCGTTGTGCTTGAGAGCTTCTTTATAAGCCTTCTTGTCTGCACGCTTATCGCTCTTTGAAACCTGAACAGGCTCTGCGTTTGCAAGATCTTCTGCTTCACGGACGTAATCGATAGCTTCAACAAGAGTACGGTCGTTAGTTACGCCGTTACCGTAGTCCTCAAACATTGCACGGATTTTAAGAATACGGATGATAGCCTTATGCTGAGTTTCCTTAAGGTCGTAGAAGAAGAAAGGAACAAGGTTAAGGAAAGCACCGACCGCTGCCATAATGATAAGTGCTCCGATAACATCTCCAAGAAGACCGGGTTTACCTGTGTTTACGTCAAGGATATCATACGGCGAATCCTTATATCCGTTACCTTCGTAGATACCGTAGCTTTTATAAACAAACGGAAGAACCGAAGAAGTTGCGAGAGTAACAATATTACCGATTGTCTGAACCGTACCGAACATTCCGTCAACGCGCTCACCTGTTTTATAATGATGATAGTCACGGATATCCGCCTGAATTGCAGGAGTTGTAATCTGTTCAAAAGCGCCGAAGAGCCAGTTGAAATAAACACAGACTGCAAGCCACCAGATGCTTGACTTATTGAGCCCCATTGCAAGGATACAGACTATGTTCATTGTATTGATTCCGATAAGTACTTTTTTCTTACCGAATGCACGGATACAGAACGGAGCAATAATCATACCCCACATTGAAGCATTGCCGACAACGGTGTTGATAAGGCTCATCGTTGATCCTTCACAAGCATGCCCGTAGTTATATGTCCATGACATAATGTTGCTGTATGAACCCTCGAGGAAGCCAAGCCAGCCTGCAAGAGCGATGATCCAGAAGTACTTGTTTTTAGCAACCGAACGGAACGAATCCATAAAGTTAACCTGAACAACTCTTGTCTTTGCCTGAACGATTTTTTCTTTAGTGTTTGCAAAAACAACAACTGTAAGAGCAACACCGAGAACTGCAAAAATCGGATAACCTACCTGATAAACCTTGATGTCATAGAGGTCGTCATCGGTAAGGAACTGTGCAATAAGAGGAAGAACAATATTTGCAATTGACGGAGCAAGTGAATAAACAACACTCTTTATTGCAAGAACATCGGTTCTTTCCTGAGTATTCGGCGAAAGAACGTGAATAAGATTTGTATAAGCGTCGTTGAAGAAATTAAAGAAGAACTGCAACAGCAAGTTGAATATAAGAACAACTATAAGCTTTGCAATATATCCGCCTTCAAGACCGAACATACTGTTCGGAAAAAACGAGTATAAAAGCTTATACGGAAAATAAACATATCCGAGAACAATAAGAATAGTGGGTATACCCATAGACAACAGGTACGGTCTGTACTTACCTGCCTTATTTCTAGTATTGTCAATCATATTCGCTCTGATTGCCGTGAGAGGAATGTTTGACAACGTAGCTATAAGATAGAGTATGTACATATGCGTCGGGTCAACACCGATCGCACCGCCGACAATCATATTGTTGATGGTGACAACGAGCTGATTTCCCATGTAGATGATAAAATATGCACCGATACCGCCGCCGGCATAGGCTGCAATTTCCTTGAAGGTCATGTAACGACCCGGCATAGGAATCTTCCAATACACTTTAAGATCGGAAAGTAATCCCCCTGCCTTCTGAGCTAAATTAGTTTTGCCAGCCAAAACTTCAACCCCTTTTAATTATTTTCGAGTATGCACATTGTGACAAGTACATACCCATTTTATATACCAAAGTATTATAACATAATAAGTCTTTTTTTGCTACCGATAAAAACTAATTGCTGAATTTTTGTTAATTCCGACTATTAAATTTATAATTTGTTATCAGTATTGAACAAATATATTGTATTTACGGCAATTTATATCCTGCTGTGAGGTAGATATCATACCAATCTTCTTTTGAAAGGACAATATCAGCAGCTTTTGAAATTTCTTCAAGTCTTGCCGTATTTGTACTTCCGACTACGGGTTGCATCTTTTCGGGAAGACGCAGAAGCCATGCAATCGCAATACCTGTATCGGTTGCACCGTATTTTTCGGCAAGAGTTCGTAGCTTTTCGTTAAGCTCTTTATATTCGGGATTTCCGAGGAATGTACCGGCGATGAAGCCCTGTTGAAGCGGTGACCAAGGCTGAATTGTGATTTTGTTGAGTCTGCAATAGTCTCTTAAATAGCCGTCGTAGTTTATGCCGTCTTTGTTCTGAAGATTGACATTTGCACCGCTGCTTACCATTGTTGCATTAGTGATACTCAACTGCATCTGATTGATTTTTATATCCTGCTTCACTGCAGTTTTAAGCAGTTCAATCTGTGATGCACTGTGGTTTGAAACACCGAAGGCACCGACTTTTCCGCTTGATTCAAGAAAATCGAAAGCTTCCGCAACCTCTTCAGGCTCCATAAGCAAATCAGGACGGTGCAAAAGAAGGACGTCGATTTTTTCAACACCGAGGTTTTTAAGCGAGTTGTCAACAGAATTTATAATGTGCTCCTTCGAAAAATCGTACATTCCCCTTCGTATTCCGCACTTGGTCTGAATTATAATTTTATCGCGGAGAGACTTATTAAGAGCAAGTCCCGCACCGAAAACCTTTTCACACTCACCGCCTCCGTAAATATCGGCATGGTCAAAATAGTTATATCCAAGCCCGACAGCCTGCGAAATGTACTGTTCCGCCTCCGATGCACTCATATCTGCAATGCGCATACAGCCGAGGGCAACCTGAGAAACTTTGATGTCTTCTGAGAAAGTATTGATATATTTCATAACAAACCTCTTTTCTTTTTGATAAAACAATAATACTGTATAGTGAAAAATTAATCAAGTGTTAATAATTCTATTGACGTATTTTTAATAATTTTGTATTATATTACCAAAGAACTTTGAAAGAGGTGTTTTTGTGAACAAAAAGTTTAAAAGACTGTTATCTGTTTTTATGGCAATAGTTATGGCAGCATCTGTTCTTACTCACGCATTTGCAATGAGTGGCGACATAAGCCCCGATATCATTGCAGAAACATCAAAAACCGCAGTACAGATTGAATCTGAGGGTATCGTCCTTCTTAAAAACGAGGACAACACTCTTCCTCTTGACGGAAAGAAGCTCAATGTTTTCGGTGCAGGCTCAGTTTGTCCGTTTATCGGCGGTTCAGGCTCAGGCAGTGTTATCTCCGAAGATCCTGTCACCTTCTACGATGCACTTGACGAAGCAGGCATTGAATACAACACTGACCTCCGTGCACTTTACGAGAAATACTGCGACACATCAGCAACACCCAAAACCGACAATACAGTTCTCAACAATCTCCTCGCTCTTATTTTTGCAAAGAGTTCACTTGATGAGCTCAAACCCGATAAGCTTACCGATGAAGTTATGAACTCTGCAAAAGCTTATTCAGACACAGCCGTTATCGTTATAAGCAGAACAAGTGCTGAAGGTACAGACCTTGCCGAAGAAGTGCTTCAGCTCAAGGAAGAAGAAAAAGACCTTCTTGAAAAGGCTGATGCAACATTTGAAAACATCATCATTCTTTTCAACACAGCCAACATTATGGAAATGGGTTGGCTCGATGAATATGAGCATATCAAAGCTGCAGCTCTCATCTGGATTCCCGGCGAATTCGGCATGACAGCAGTTGCTCAGGTGCTTAACGGTGAGGTTAACCCGTCCGGTAAGCTTGCTGACACAGTTGCTTACAAAGTCAGCGACCATCCTTCAAACGTATGTTTCGGTGACAACAAGTATGACGGAGCATTATCGAAGTATTACGTTGAATATCTTGAAGGCATTTACGTGGGATACCGTTATTTCGAAACATTTGCAAAGGACAAGGTTCAGTACCCCTTCGGTTACGGACTTTCATACACTACATTCAAAAAAGAAATCGTCCGTTACGACACATCTGACGGAGTTATTACAGTCGATGTCAAGGTAACGAACACAGGCGACAGAAGCGGTAAGGAAACTGCACAGATTTATTACAGTGCTCCTTACTACAACGGCGGCATTGAAAAGAGCGCAATCTGCCTCGGCGGATACGCTAAGACCGATATCCTTTCTCCGGGTGAAAGCGAAGTTCTTACCGTAACACTCAAAGCCGATGACATGGCATCATATGACCACAAGAATAATCAGGCATGGGTGCTTGAAAAGGGTACATATAAAATCATCCTCGGCGAAAACGTACGCGAACACATTGACAGCTTCGATTATAATGTAGCTGCTGACAAGATTATCAAGTACGATAGCGTTACAGGTACAGAGATCGTAAACAGGTTTGACGATGTTTACAACGGATTCCCCGTACTTTCAAGAACTGAAAGCACACCCGATTTTCCCACATACAGAGAGCTTGAAGCAACAAAGGAAGTAAAGAAAGTTGATCAGCTTCCTGAGCCTCAGACCGAGGGCGAAGCTCCGAAGATCGGTGTAGAATACGATGAGGTTATTACTCTTCAGGATGTTTACGAAGACGAAAGCCTCTGGGATGCTTTCCTTGACCAGCTTACGCTCGACGAAATGACGTATATGGTAATCGACGGCGGTTACAATACAAGAGGAGTTGAGCGTCTCGGCATTCCTCACACATGGGACAATGACGGCCCTTCAAGCATCAAGGGACAGAACGGTCTTGTTTATGACGACAGCGGTACAGCTTACCCCTGCGCAACTGCTCTTGCATGCACATGGAACGTTGAGCTTGCTGAAACATTCGGTATCGGTGTCGGTAAGGAAGGCAAGGATATGGGCACAGACGTATGGTACGCACCCGGCGCAAATATCCACAGAAATCCGCGAGGCGGCAGAAACTTTGAGTATTATTCAGAGGATCCTCTTCTTTCAGGTAAGACGGCAGCTGCTGTTATCCGTGGCTGCAGCTCGCAGAACCTTGTTGTTACAATCAAGCATTTTGTTATGAACGACCAGGAATCTCACCGTGAAGGTGTTTTCACCTGGGCAGACGAGCAGACAATGAGAGAAATCTATCTTAAGGCATTTGAGATTCCCGTTAAGGAATCTGATTGCAGAGGCGTTATGTCTGCATTCAACCGTATCGGAACAAAATGGTGCGGTTCAAGCTCGGCACTTCTTAACGACGTACTCCGCAACGAATGGGGATTTGAAGGCTTTGTTGTTTCCGACTATTCATGGAATTTCACAGGCTCGGGTTACATGAACCCCGTACTTGCAGTTTACGGCGGTAACGATACTATCCTCACAGGTATATGGGCAGTAAACGTTGTTTCACACGTTGCCGCTGTTAAGCTTGCTTACTACAAAGACCCTGTCGGCTTCGGCACTGCATTACGTCAGGCTTGTAAGAACCTTTGCATTATGAAGATGCACACAAAAGCATTCCTTGAGCCTTACGAATATGACGGCTCGCTCGGCAGTTTCCTTGAGAGTCCCGATGAGTGGGAATTCGAATCACCTTACATCTGGTCAGGCATCAGATTTGTTCTTAACAATGTTGTAAATGTAATTATTTACGGTGTAGGCAAGATTCTTTAATATACTTTAATAGGGAAACAGCACCGATTCCTCACGGTTTCGGTGCTGTTTTTGTTGAAAAATGAGTTTAATTATGATACTATTAATCAAATTAATTCTGAGGAGATTTTTCGGTGAATTCTGTTAAAGCTTTTATCAAAAAAGAAGCCGTGCTTTGTATATCACTCATCTGTGCGGTTGCCACAATGTTTTTCTTACCTCCCGATATGGAGTACGTCGGATATATCGATCTGCACGTGCTTTCATTGCTTCTTTGCCTTATGGCTGTTGTGGCGGGATTTCAGAGCTGCGGTATTTTCCGTTGTCTTACATACAGTCTTCTTAAAAAATGTAAAAGCGGAAAACTGCTCGGTCTTATTCTTGTCCTTCTCCCCTTTTTCAGCTCAATGCTTGTCACAAATGATGTTGCCCTTCTTGTTTTTGTTCCGTTTACAATCGGTCTGCTTTCGGAAATGAAGTGCGGAAAATCCGCAATACCTGTTCTTGTTCTGCAGACGGTTGCCGCAAATCTCGGAAGTATGGCAACGCCCGTCGGCAATCCGCAGAACCTGTTTTTATATTCTGAATACAATCTTTCGATTTCTGAATTTTTCGGCACTACTCTTCCGTTGACAGCACTGAGTTTAGTTATCCTCAGTGTATCTTCACTTCCTGTTTTGCCGAAAGAGTTACCGCATATTGATTTAAAAGAAGAGAAAATTGAAAAGCCTGCTTTCCTTGCAGTTTACTGTATTTTATTTGCAGTCTGCCTTCTTACAGTTTTTCACGTTCTGAACTTTGCCGTCTTGTTGGCAATCACAGTTATTGTTATATCAATTATGGACAGAAAAATTCTGCAGAAGCCTGACTATGCTCTTTTAGCAACCTTCGTGTGCTTCTTCATTGTTTCGGGAAACCTCGGCAGAATTGAAGCCGTAAACGCTTTTCTTAACGGGCTTCTTCAAAAAAGCACCATTCTTACATCTGCAGGTGCAAGTCAGATTATCAGCAATGTCCCGGCAGCTGTTCTTCTTTCAGGATTTACAGACAACTGGAAAGAATTGCTTGAAGGCGTCAATATCGGAGGTCTCGGAACCCCGATCGCATCGCTCGCAAGCCTTATCACCCTGAAGCTTTATCTGCGTTCAGAGAATGCAAATGCAGGAAAATTTATGCTTGTTTTCCTTGCGGTTAACGTTATCGGTCTTATACTCCTAACCGCTTTCTGCTTGTTATTGTGAAATATTACAAAAATGCAAAATTCTTTTCTACATCGCAAAATGTTTATTTAATTGAAAATAAGGCTGATTCGTGATAAAATGTTCTTATGCAAAATTAAGGAGGTTTATTATGGGTACTAAACCACTCAGACATCCGGAAAAGAAAAACAAGAACCTTAAGAACAAAAACTTTGTTCCGAAAAAAGAAGCACAGGCATATGCCATTGCAGCTCTCGGTCAGGGTCTTGTTTACAGCTGTATGTCCAGCTACATTACAGACTATTACATGAACGTTCTCTACCTTACACCGATGTTCGTTATTCTTCTTATGCTCCTTGCAAGAGTATGGGACGCAATTAACGACCCGATGATGGGTATGATTATGGACAGAAAGAGCACAAAATGGGGCAGAATGAAGCCTTATCCCGTTTTGACGGCTTTGCCGATTGCCGCTCTTACAATCCTTATGTTCGTTAATCCCGGCTTTGATACAAAGAATCAGAGCGTATGGCTTTACATATTCACAGCATTCGTTTACGTTGCCTGGGGTATGATTTACACCGTCAGTGACGTTCCCTTCTGGAGTATGCCGAACGTTATGACACCAAACGCAAAAGAACGCGGAAAGATTATTTCTTACGGTAAGACCGTCGGCGGTATCGGCTCCGCAGTTACTGTTGCTCTTCCGATTATCGTCGGCTACATTGTAGCAGATATGGATCTTGAAAAAGCAAACATACTCAAATATGCAATAATGGCAATTTCCATGGCAGTAATCGGTATGCCGTTATTCACACTTTCTTCCTTCAAAATCAAGGAAAGAATTCAGATTCCCGATGCACAGAAAAGAGCACCCGGTGAGCCTTCAACCCTTAAGCGTATCTTCTCCTGCAAACCGCTTATGCTCGTTGTTCTTTCAGGTATGCTTTCATTCGGCAGATATATGCTTCAGGCTGCAGCTCCTCACGTTGCACGCTATTCGGGCTTCTACATCGGCAAAACGGCTCCGCAGACAGTTGACGAAATCAACTCAAACATTTCAACAGTTGCACTCGTTATTCAGGTTTGTGCCGCTGTCGGTATGTTCGGTGCAATGATCTTCCTTCCGAAGCTTTATAAGAAATTTGAGTACAAGCATATTATGATTGTTTCCTGCATCGGCGGATTCATCGCAAGCTGCTTTACGCTCTTAATCGGCTGGACTACGAAGAACCTTCTTCTCTGCATTCCGTTTATGCTTATTTCAGCTATCCCTCTCGGCGTTATCAACAACGTTTCATTCGCAATGGTATGCGACTGTCTTGACTTTATGGAGTGGAAAACGGGCTTCAGAAACAACGGCCTCGGCTCGGCTTGTCAGTCCTTTGTTAACAAAATCGGTAATGCATTTGCAACCGTTATGATCATCCTTATGTATATGCTCGTTAACATTGACGTGCAGAACCTCAACGTCGGTTCAGGTCCCGAAGTTGTTGCAGCAATCAACAGCCTCGCTCCGACGCAGAACTTTGCGATGTTCTCACTCGTTACGATTGTTCCGGGCATCAGTCTTCTCCTTTGTGCAGTTCCCCTCTTCTTCTACGACCTTGTCGGTGAAAAGAAAGAACAGGTATTCTCAGAACTCGCAAAGCTCAGAAAACAAAGAGGCGTTAATATCGAATCATAACAAGTTTCACCGCAGTTCAAACACTGCGGTGATTTTTTACAGAACTCAACACAATATATTTTTCTTGTTGTTCATTTTTCCTGTGCGTCGTTTTATAATGAATCTGCAAAACAAAAAGGAGGATTAATAAAATGAATACAGACAAAATTTTAGCAGAAGCAATCGCAAAGGAATATGCACCGAAGAAAAGTTCAAAAATAGTTGCACTTAAAAAGCTTGATGCAAAAGCAAAGCTTCCTGCAAACATTTTTGCTTACACTTTCGGAATTACAACAACACTCCTTGCAGGACTTGGTATGAGCCTTGCAATGAATGTCATCGGCGGAACAACTGCTTTTATGATTCTCGGTATTATTCTCGGTGTTATCGGATTTGCAGGTTGCGGAATAACCTATCCCGTTTATAAAAAGCTGCTTGAAAAAAGCAAAAGCAAATACGCTTTTGAAATTGTTGAGCTTGCAAAAGAAATCAGCGATGCAGAAAAGAAAGAGTGAAACTGATGAACAAATCAGAAAGTAAATATTTCAACACTGCCCTTCGAATGGACAAAGCATTTATTGAAATTTTGGAAACCAAAGACTTTGAATACATTACGGTTAAAGAAATATGTGACAAAGCCGGTGTTAACCGCTCAACCTTCTACCTTCATTATAACAATACCGTTGATCTGCTTGAGGAAACAGGCAAATATTTAAAGGAAGAATTCCTTTCGTATTTTTCTTGTAATCTCGATAAACTCAAAGCTGAAAAACCGATTGAAAAAATTCACACATGCGATCTGTCAGAATTAAATTTTGTTTCTGATGATTACATTGTGCCGTTTCTGACATACGTCTTTGATAATAAACGGGTTTTCTCCACAGTGCTTTCCCATGGAAATTCATTTGACTTCAACAGCTCTTTTGAAAGAATGTTTGAACATATCTTTGACCCGATTCTTTCACGCTTTCATTATCCTGAAAAGTTCAGAAGGTTGGTTATGATGTTTTACCTTAACGGCATCATGGCTATTATAACAGGTTGGTTAAAAGGAAACTGTGCCGAATCAATCCCTGAAATTTCAAAAATAATAATTTCCTGTGTTTTCGGTCTGAGCGCGGATTTTGATTCCCACATAAAGAAACTGAATATCGAATAAAAAATGAGCTGTAAAAAACCAAAGTTTTTACAGCTCAATCTTTTTATTTAATGCTTTTGAAGAATTTCCAACTGCATTCGATATTGTTAACAAAGCCAACCATTTCAAAATCCTTCGGATTGTGTCTTACGATATAATCGATATATGAATCAACAATCTCTGCCATAAGAATATAACCTGACGGATTCATATGGCCAAGCATAAAGAATTGTTCTCTGAAACGTTCATCAAACAACGGACCGTATTTGTTAAGATCGATTACATATGCATTTTCAAAATGCTCTGCAAGGCTGTACAAAGCCTTGTTTACGTTTTCGATATGATCTCCGCTCCAATTGAGCACGGGATCTTGGGGGAAGGTTACGAAAAAGAACTTCGCATCGGGACTGATTTCCTTATAACGGGCAACAATCTGTGCGTAATATCCCACATAAGTTTTTCCGTTTTCTCGGTAATCAGGCTTCACATCGTCAAGAGAGCCTAGTTCCATATGTGCATTACAGATATCATTGACGCCGAGTGCAATAACATAAGCCTGAGCGGCTTTCTCAGCGTCCCAGAAGCCTTTTTCTTCGGCATAGGATTCGATATACTCCTTGGCCGTCATGCCGCCACGTGAGAAGCTGTAAGCCTTAAGACCGTTCTTGCGTGCGATATGCTGACCCCAAGAATACTCAAAAAAATCGTGATAGCCCTTTGTACCGTCATCGCTGAGGGTTTCGAACTCGCCCGAAGACATACTGTCGCCCACAAAAGCTATTGTTCTGAAAATTGATGTATGGCTGTAACCGCTGACGAGAGTGTCAAGCGGTTTTTCGTTTTCTTTGTAAAGCTTTTCTTCCCAATTCATAGTATCATCACCTTATTAAAACTCAGGCTTGAAAGAAGGCATAAGCTGAAGCTTGAAAAGATTCATAACGTGCTTTCTGTCAATGAGCTCCTTCTTTGCCTTGTCTTCAATTTCGCCCGTTCTGATATATACATCAAGCTCGGCATAGGTAAAGCCAAGATTTTCTTCGTCCGTTTTTCCGCAAAGTCCGTCAATCGGAGTTTTATCAACAAGGACATCCGGCAGACCAAGAATACGACCTATCTCTTTCACTTCCGTAACAGTAAGATTTGACATAGGAGAAAAGTCACCAACGGAATCACCGTAACGGGTAGAATATCCGACCCAATCTTCCGAGAGATTGCAGGTATTGCAGACTCTGCCGTTACAGCTCTGCGAAACCGCATAAAGAGTGGACATTCTTATTCTCGGCGGCAGATTCTGCTTTGTCTGTGCAGTAAGTTCAAGATCAGCAGGTAAGCTTCCGATGAGGCTGTCAACAGTATCTTTTATGTTGACAACATAGTGTTTTATACCAAGATGGTTGACCAGAAGATGAGCCATATCAATATCGTGCTGAACACCCTGCGGCATAAGAACACCTATCACTCTGTCCTTACCGAGTGCTTCAACGCAAAGGGCTGCTGCGATTGAGCTGTCCTTACCGCCGGAGATACCGATAACAGCATTACAGCCTTTGCCGTTTTTTTCAAAGAACTCACGTATCCACTGCACGCACTCGTTTTTTACAACTTCTGCATTAAACATAGAACATACTCCTTTTTACAATTAAAGAATTGAATCAATATTGAATGAAAAAGCCAATTCGCCTTTTATAAGATTTACAATCAACTCAAAGAACGCTTTGATATAATCAAAGCTTGCCGTAAAGAAATTCTTTTCGCCCTTATTATAGTCTTCATCCGTACCGTCAAAAACAGTGACTGTTGCATTATCAACATTCAAAAGATACTGCGGATATTTTTCGTTATCTACAGTAAGGTCATATCTCATAATCTCTGCCGCAGGAGTTTCAAGCGGTGCGAAATAATTGTGATGCAAGTCCTTGACGAACCAGGTTGTTTCCGGGAAAAGACAGGTTGATGCATCAATTTTCTTATCAGGAGAAACGTACTTCATATTTTCGGGAGAAACAGATGCAAGATATTCCTCTGAAAGTACCTTATCGTAGTCAGCACAGGTTGCACCGAATGACTGTCTGTAAACACTTGTGTCTGCGTCTCCCTGTGTTGTTGCGCCTTCATAAAGCGGGAACTCAGGGAAATTATATTTTACAAAGATATTAAAATTAATACCCGATTCTTTCATTTCAAGCATTGTATCAATGATATTTACCTGAATGTTATAATAATAATCATCTGCTTTAGCAATAAAACCTGCATATTCAGCTCTTACTTCTTCGGTATTGAAGATAAAATCTCTCGCCTGTTCGTAAAGCTCGGGGGTTACCATTGCCCAGTATGAAAGCCATCCGCCGAAAGTATTGCGAAGAAGCAACGGGAACAGATCTGCCTTGAAGTTATCTACGAAGGACATAAACGCGCCGCCTGCGATACCGAGAGTATCAGCCTGCCTCATAAGCTCAACCAATGCGAGTGCGAATGCTGCACAGGTATCGTCACCGATAAGTCCCTGCTCGTCAATGTAATAATTGAGGAATGATGCCATAGCCTCATTTTCAAGCGTAATCTGACCCGAGAACAATGCACTCATAAAGTCAATACCCATAATTGAAGATGAGAAATATGAAATATCTGAAATATGCTGTTTTGCGTGTTCTTTGTAAAGTTCAAGATATGTTGCAATAACATTGGCACCGTAGCATCTGCCGATAAGCTGAACCTTATCCTTGCCTGTTGCATCCATAACTGTATCAATATGTGCTTTAAGCTCGTGCGCTGTTTCAATTGGAGATTTACGCCAATCGTACCAGAATCTGCAGTCCCACACACCGTAACCTGAAGTTTTTCCTTCAAGGTGGCTGGTTACGGTTTTATTTTTAGCATAGCTTCCGTTTGTAACATCACCGTTTTTATCAAGAATAAGATCCTTGAAAATCGGAGACCACGAAGCATTGAACTCCTCTGCATATGCAGTATAATCATTGGTAATCATACCCATTGCAAGGTCTTCAAGGCACGGTCCGAGAGTTGCTTTTATCGTACCGACAATATCAACTTTCAAGGGATAAACCTCTTCACCCTGTGCATTGTGAATTGGATTTGTGTGTGCACCGACAATATAAATTGTCGGATACTCTTCAGGCTCTGTTGCAAAAGAAGGAGCAACACAGCATAAGGTTATTACAAGACACAATACAACTGATAAGATTTTTTTCATAATGCACAACCTCCTGCCAATTGTTTTTAATTATAGCAAATAACTTTATCATAATCAATACAAAGATGTTTTAATTATCTTTCTATCCCACACATCATAACACAAAACACACGGAAATTACAACAAAAACGTTGCAGACAGGTATACTTCCCGTTTGCAACGTTTTGATATTATACGAAATTATTTAACTTCTGCATTTTTGTGCGGTATATTTTCGGCAACTGCCGCAATAAGCTCTGCTGCCGGAAGCACCTCCACACCATCATCAAGACAGCTTACAAAATATGCAAGGTCATCGGGACCGACCGTCCACGGATGAACATTGATTACGGTATAACCGTTGATTGATTTAATATCTGCAGAATAGCTGTTTACGATTTCCGCTTGTTCCTTAAGCCATTCGTTCGTAACCTGAGCAGCGTCGCCTGACGGATGCCAGAGAGAAAATCTGACAGAAATAAACGGTTTATCGTTTGCAAAGTAAACCTTTCCTCTGCCACCTGCATAGTACTCATCATCAAACTGAAGAATTCCGCCGTCGATATTATCATAGCGTGCGAAGTGTTCCAGTCTGTTTGTATAAACCCAATCGTCATAAGCAGTTGCGGGCGGGTCATTGAGAAGTGTAACAACACGAAGACCCGAAGCCATCATTGTTGCTGCAGTACGGTCCGCAAAGTTGCTTACTTCCTTTGCAGACATAAAGTTTATTCTTGCATAACCTGCACCTGACGGACCTGAAACAAATGAATCTCCGTCGTTGTTATCCATAGCTCTCTTAACCGCCGTTGAAGAAAATTCATTCATCTGCGGTGCGAAAGTCCAGGTTATCGGTGTGTCGATATTATAGCTCTGCCAGGTATGGAATTCGCTGAAACCGTTAGAAATCCACTGTGCATTATCACCGTCACTGTATACGATTGCAGCATAGTGCTTATTCGGATCAAGCTGCGGAGCCTGTGCCTTTTCAGCCATAGGTGCATTTGCAATACGGTTACAGGTAAGAACACTTGCATTGAAGCTGTGGTCAGACGGGATTACATAATGACCGAAGCGTGAAGCACACTGAGTATACTTAACCTCAAACTTACACCAGCCGAGAATCATAGAAGCGGGTTCAAGATCTTTGAAAAGCTGATCACGGAATGTACGTGCAAGGTAATCGTCATCCTCAACGTAACACATAAATATTCTCTGCTGAACACCAAGGTCGCGAAGTCCTGATGCCATATGATACAGGTGGATCAATGCATCCTTTCGGAATTCATCCTTGTGCTCGGAATAGAATTCACGCTGTTCTGTAAAATCGAGCTTATTATCGGTAAGGTCTTCTTTCTTTTCAAGACCGATTGCCTTAACTCTTTCTTCAACAGACTGAGGAACAGCAAGCCAACCGAAAACCGTTGTATAGTTGAATGCCATATTTATCTGTTCTGTTGTATCGGAATTGGTGTAAAGAACATAGCCTTTATCCCTGATATGTGAAATATATCGCGGAATAATGTTTTCGAGCGTCCATTTGTTACCGTTTTCATCCTTATAGAGAAGCTTGCATCCTGCTGCCTCAAGATCTTTGAGTTCAGTTTCAGCTCCGTAGCCACCGAAATTTATGAAAATTGAAGCCTCTTCCCTTCCGACGAGACCCTGAAGTGACTGTACCGCATCACGTTCCTCCTTTGAAAGACCGCTTACAACGATAATCTCGTCAGCGAGAGGTTTAGGGTCAAATGTGCCCGCAAGCTCTTTCAATTCTTCAGTACTGAGCGGATCGCGGATAGTGCCGGGGAATAGTGCTGTAACACCGTTAGAAATAAACATAAAAATTGATAACATTAAAGCGACTGCAGTTTTTATAAAAGACATAATATCGCCTCCTTATATTAAATATAACATACTTTTTCTAAAATGGCAATTATCTTATTAAAATCTGTAAAAAGCATAAAAAAGTGCCTGAAACAACTCAGGCACTTTGAAAAATTATCTTATTTTATTTTGCTTTTCTTGCTGCAAGCTCTTCGTTCATCTGATTAAGAGTTTTCTTATCAAGATTATAAATAACCGCAAGACCGACAAACTGAAGGATTGCACTTAAGAGGTAAAGTCCTGCCACCAGCCAGCACATATTGTGTGATGTTTCGAAAGACTGACCGATTGTACCGAGCTTTGAATCGTAGCCCAACCAGCCCATTATTACAAGAACTACGGACGGACCTACACCCTGAGAAAGCTTTCTGAAGAAAGAGTGAAGCGAATAAACAGTACCTTCTTCACGTGTGCCGAACTTCCATTCGTTGTAATCGATAGCATCGCCCATCATTGCCCATGATACGCAAGTATATATACCCATACCAAGACCGAAAAGTACAAGACCTGCAAGGTAAACGATGAGGGCAACGCTTGTATTCTTAACCAACGGGAAAACAAGCATAATCACGCCACCGATAATCGAGATGATTGTTCCGACAACGGAAGATTCTTTTTTACCGTACTTATTGGCAATCTTTGAAATGAAAGGCATAAACAGAAACATCGGAGCAAAACCGATCATCTGAACAACACCTGACAGTGATGCCATATTGAAATATGTTGCAAACATAATTGTGTTTGCTGTTGATGCAGCATTCATACCGAGGAACATACCCATAGCCGCAAGAGTTGCGCCAACTGCGGGACGGTTTTTCATAAACTTTCCGAAGGCTGAGAAAAGATTAAACTTTTCACCCGATTCGTTTGTTTTAACAGTCTGCTCATCAACACGGATTGTTATTGACTTAATCATAAACATAAAAGCTATAAAGCCGATTATACCCATGATGAGTGCTGCCCAAAAAACTCTGTCGCCAAGAAGGATTTCAACCTGCTTACCTGTTGCAGGGCTGAGAATCGGGTCACCGATCTGATACGGTGCACCTGTTTCGGGATTCACAAGGAACTGCTCCTTATTAAAACCCTCAGGAATTTCGATACTGTTAAGGAAATCTGTTGTTCCGTCGTAATTGACTTTTTTCCAAATAAGTGTAGGAAGAATAACCATCGGGAAAACATTACCGAAAGCGGAACCGACTGAACGCCACGTTGAAAGCTGAGCACGCTCACCTACGTCATCGGTAACCAAAGAAAGCATTGAGCCGTAAGGCACGTTTGCAATTGTGTAGAATGCATCCCAGATAATGTAACCGAGAACAAACAAAACAGCCTTGATTACAACTGGCGCATTCGGGAACGGAAGAAATACTGCCGCACCGCCGACAAGCAAGCCGCAGGCACCGATGAAAATATAGGTCTTGAATTTACCCATTTTGTACTTTCTCTTATCGTTATCGATAAGTGTACCGATCAACGGGTCATTGACTGCATCCCAGATCTGAACGATGAGAAGAAGGATTGAAAGCAGTCCTGTTTCCATCATCATGTAAACAAGCCAGAAAGTCTGGACTGTGCCTTTAAGTGCAAAACTCATATTACAGCCGAGATCACCGGCTGCATATGCGACCTTGTCAAGCATACCAAACTTACGAACGCCGTTTGCATCTGTTTTCTTTGATTTGCTCATAGAAATACCCCTATTCTTTTTAAATTTAAGGACCTTCGCAAACTGTGTTTTTCTTATAATGATTGTATCATATTATCCGCTGTTTTGCAATATCTGCACATTGTTAAATGTTACTTTTTCATCATTATTCTTCATCTGAATACAACAACATAATTAACTTTGAAGCCTGTAATATCGGGTTTTATATTCCAAAACTTGCCTTTTGTGCTGTTGTATGATACAATTTCACCATAAAATCCAGGAGGCTTATTACAATGGCTGATTTTAAAAACTCACCAATCGGAGTATTTTTAAGAAAAAATAAAATCTGTCCGATCTGCACGGCGAAGAAGCTTGCGGCATCAACGCAGATACACCTCAACGGTGCAGATAAGTTTTCAAACGGTACAGCACTCACTCCCCCTATGGGTTGGGCAAGCTGGAACCTTTTCCGTAACAGAATCAATGAAAATCTTATTGAAGACATAGCAAAGGCTATGCGCGATTCGGGTCTTGCAGACTGCGGATATCAGTATATCAACGTTGATGATTGCTGGATGTCCTCAACGAGAGACGCAAACGGACGTCTTCAGGGCGACCTTGCAACCTTCCCTTCGGGAATCAAGGCTCTTGTTGAAAAGGTAAACGCACTCGGTCTGAAGCTCGGCATTTACACTTCAAACGGCACGCTCACTTGTGAGGATTTGCCGTCAAGTCTTTACCACGAGCGCACGGATGCGGAAACTTTTGCGGAATGGGGAATTGAATATTTCAAATACGATTTCTGTCACAACATTCCGATTCCGACCAACGCACCCGAAATTTCAACGGTTACGCTCACAAAGCCCGGTGTATCTGAAGGAATTACCCTTTACGCCGAGGATGCGGAGCTTCGCGGCAACGCAATGCTCCTAACTGACTCCAAAATGGCTGACACCGGCAGATATGTAACAGGACTTGAAGCAGGCGGCGGTTCGATGTATTTCAGTAACGTTGACATTCCCGATGACGGTACATATGCGCTCACTCTCGGTCTTCATAAGACAGGACTCAAAGATAAGTATCTTGAAATCGTTGTCAACGATACGGATGTTTACACATTGACCGAACCCGGCACAAAGGGATTTACACGCGACGGCAGAAACCAGATTACGGTAAATCTTAAAAAAGGCAGGAATTCATTCAAGTTCCATAATCCTGTTGCTTCAAGAATGGACTCGGCAGCAAAGCAGTACCGCAATATGGGCAAGGAGCTTCAGCGTGCAACGAAGCTCGTCGCTGAAAAAGAAGGACGCGAAGAAAAGCCGATCTGCTTCTCCATCTGCGAATGGGGTTGGAACAAGCCCTGGATATGGGGACATACTGCCGGTAATCTCTGGCGTACAACCCCCGATATCAAGCCGAACTGGCTTTCAATCATCGGCATTTACGAGGCAACCGTCCGCCTTTATAAGCACGCAGGACCGGGCAACTGGAATGATCCGGATATGCTTGAGGTCGGCAACGGAGACCTTACTGACGACGAAAACAAAGCACATTTTTCACTCTGGTGTATGCTTGCTGCCCCACTTATCCTCGGTAATGATTTAAGAAAGTTCATCCGTCCCGACGGAAGCATTGACAAAGACAACAAGGTACTTAAAATTGTATCAAACAAAGCGGCAATCGCGATTAACCAGGACAAGCTCGGCATACAGTGCCGCAGAGTTAAATCCAACGGTCTTTGCGATGTGCTTGTAAAGCCGCTTGAAAACAATGAGATTGCAGTCTGCTTCCTTAACAAGGGTCCGATTGAGATGGAAATTTCGTGTAATATGCAGGACATCGTAAAGGAAAGCTTCTCGATTCTCCCCTTTTCGGGTGAATATGAGGTTTACGACATATGGGACGACAAGGAGTTTGAAATTAAAAACAGCCTTTCTTCCAAAGTAGCACCGCACAGCGTTAAGCTTTACAGAATCAAGGCGGATGATTGATATGATAAGAATTATGTTTGTTTGTCACGGCAATATCTGCCGTTCACCTATGGCAGAGTTTATTATGAAGAGGCTTGTCAAAGACAGCGGTCTTGAAGATGAGTTTCTTATTCAATCCTCGGCAACGAGCACGGAAGAAATATGGAACGGAATCGGCAATCCCGTCTACCCTCCCGCAAAGGCGGAGCTGAAAAAGCACGGCATTTCCTGCGACGGAAAGCAAGCTGTTCAGCTTACGTTTTATGATTATGACAAATTTGACCTTTTCATCGGAATGGACAGTGCGAACATCCGCAATATGACACGAATATTAAACGGTGATCCTAAAAATAAAATCCGCAAGCTTATGGATTATACCGAACGCGGCGGCGACGTTGCCGACCCGTGGTATACACGAAGTTTTGACGTGACATACCGTGATGTGCTTGACGGATGCTCGGCTTTGCTTGAAGAGCTTAAGACAACACTTCCCGTATAAAACTCAGATATGCAAAAAGAGTGCAGAAATTTAAATCTGCACTCTTTCAATTTTTCTGCTGTGCTTCATATGTCTTTCGTTTTTTTACCAAGCTGATAGAATGCTACAGCGGAAGCGGCAGCTACATTCAGCGAATCAACACCGTGATACATCGGTATTTTTACGGTAAAATCACAGTCAGATATGGTTTGGTCTGAAAGTCCGTCACCCTCTGTTCCCATTATAACAGCGAGCTTCTTTTCGGTTGTAAGCCTCGGGTCATCAATTGAAATTGAATCGTCTTTAAGAGCCATTGCTACGGTTCTGAACCCAAGAGACTTTATTTCATCAAGACTGTCATCGCTTAAAAACGTCCATTCAATCTGGAATACGGTGCCCATACTTACTCTTGCGGCACGTCTGTACAAAGGGTCGGAGCATCCGGGTGTAAGGAGCACGGCATCCATTCCGAGAGCCGCCGCCGAGCGGATTATAGCTCCCACGTTTGTCGGATTCATAACCTTATCGAGTATAACTACCCTGCTTTTGTTTTCGCAGAGCTGCTTGACGGTGTGCAAGGGTTTTCGTTTCATTGCACACAGCATACCTCTTGTCAGCTTGAAGCCTGTAAGCTTCGTAAGAACTTCAAATTCCGCGCAAAAAACAGGAACATTATTTATTCGTTCAAGAATGTGCTTACCCTCGCCTTCAATGTGCTTTTTTTCCACAAGGCAGGAAACAGGTTCATATCCTGCATCAAGGGCACGTTCAATCACCTTCGGACTTTCTGCAATAAACAAGCCTTTTTCGGGAAACTCCCTGTTTAACAGCTGAACCTCGCTCAAGCGTGCATAGACATCCAGCTCCGGAGCATTAAAATCTGTTATTTCTATAATGTTATTCATATTACTCTCCGTTTAAATAACATTCTTTTCTATACAATCAATCAGGAACTCACTTACTATCGTATTCGCCCACGCAAACCAAACCCTTGTAAATTCATCCGGATTATCCACATTAAAGCCTTCGTGCATATACCACTCGCCTGCGTGAGTTGACAAAATATAATCAAGGAGCATCTTTTTCTCTTGCAAATCATTAGTTGTAAGTCCCTGCATTGCAAGAGCAATATGCCAGATGTAATTTTCGGGAGTATGCGGACTGCCTATTCCCTTTGCCGCCGAACCTTCAAAATAAAAAGGATTAGCCTTTGAAAGGAGCATTTTTCTTGTATTCTGATATATTTCATCGTTAATATCACAATATCCGAGATACGGAGCAGAAATAAGCGAAGGTACATTTGCATCGTCCATAAAGAGTTTATTACCAAGACCGTCCACTTCGTACGCATAAACTTTTCCGAACTCTTCAGTTTCAATGATTGCATATTTTCTGATACCCTCATCGATTTCGTCACGAAGAGTCAGCGCTTTGCCTGCCAGTTCTTCGTCGCCGTAACCTGCAACAACCATTTCCGCCATTTCCTTAAGAGCCACTACTGCAAACATATTGGCAGGAACAAGATATCCGTAAACGCAGGCATCATCACTCGGCCTGAATCCTGACCAGGTCATACCTGTGTATGCAACCGGATTGCCCTTACCATCGTTATGAAGGGTGTCACTGTACGGACAATTGTGACGGGTAAAACGGTACGGTGAATTTTCGTGATTCTGTTCAGTTTTCCAAGTGTTCAGAATAAGCTCCATAGCTTTTTTGAATTCATCCGTAAACATAGTTTTATCGTCAGTTATTTTATAATACTGATAAGCAAGATGTATCGCATAGCAAAGTGAATCTATTTCGTACTTACGCTCCCACACCCACGGGCTCATATCTGTAATATCATCGGTATGTCCGTGGCCGTTATCTTCAAAGTTGAATGCATTGGCATACGGATCCATAACAACAGAATGCATCTGACGTGCAATCACCTTTGATATTACGGACTTAATCTCATCGCTCTCAAGCATTATCGGAAGATAATTCTTAACCTGAGCAGCCGAGTCACGAAGCCACATTGCAGGAATATCACCCGTTATAACGAATGCGTCGTTTTTGCTTATCTGAATAGTTGTTGTCCACGTATTGACAAATGTATTGTTAAAAAGCTTTTTGATATCCTCGCTATCGGTTTTTGCGAGAATCTTATCCATATATTCTCTCATTTTTGCAGGAACCGGATTGGTCGGTTCAGGCACTTTAATGCTCATTGCTCTTATCCTTCCATTAATTTCTTGGTATTTATTATATTGGGTACAGACAAAAAACGCAAGTGTAAAGGTATTGTTTACGATAAAAAAATCTCCGACACCCTGACAGGTATCGGAGATTTTATGGTTGCGGAGGCCGGATTTGAACCAACGACCTTCGGGTTATGAGCCCGACGAGCTACCGAACTGCTCCACTCCGCGATATTTACTTGTGCTCTCTCTTGAGTGCTTGATTATTATATACTGTCGCTCGCAGTTTGTCAAGCATTTTTTCAATATTTTTTATTTCTTTTTTATTTTATTCTTTAATTATTATTTTATTCCTTAATATAGTGACAAAAAAGTTTTTTTATGATAAAATGATTAAGTAATATATTTTCACATAAAGGGAGATATAAATATGAAAAACATTTTCGATCCGGCATTCAGAAAAATCAGACCGACTGAGGGCAAGGATTATACTATTCCTCAGCTTGACCTCAGCATCAAGCCTGACGGCCTTGATTCAAAATATGATTATCTTTACGAACTTGTTACTGTAGACAATTCAAAGCCTTATCAGGCACATCCCGATGCTGTTCTTCTTAAAAACGGCAACATTCTCTGCATGTATCCTGCAGGTCACGGCAAGGGCGCAGTTATGACAAAAATCAGCACTGACGGCGGTCGTTCCTGGACAGAAGAGCTTAAAAACAGCCCGAAGAGTTGGGAAAAGTCCCGCGAAACTCCGACAGTTTACCGACTTCAGTTCACTGACGGAAAAACAGCTGACAAAATCATTATGATTTCAGGCAATCCCAAGTGGCCTAATGAGCCGACCTGCGGAGGTTTCAACTATTCAATCTCCGAAGATGAGGGCGAAACCTGGAGCGAATTCGACCTTGTGTTTGATAAGAAGAGTGATTTCCCGATTATACCTATCGTTGCTCTTGCAAGCCTTACTCAGCTTAAGGAAAACGGAAAATTTGTTGACAAGTGGATGGGATTTTTCCACAACCCTAATTTCAACAATTTCAAAACTATTCTTACTTTCGATGAAAACGGCAAACCTCACTGGAGCAAACCAGAAAAATATTTCACGGAACACCGTGATTACGAAGCAAGTTCAAATATGTGCGAGGTTGAGGTTGTTCGCTCTGAGGGCGGTAAGGGTGATGAGCTTTGCCTTATTTCACGAAGCAATTCAAAGAAAATCAATTCTCTCCTCTCCTTCTCAAAGGATGAAGGCAAAACATGGAGCCGTCCTGTTGAAGCTCCTGCGGCACTCAACGGTGAACGCCACAAGGCTGATTATACACACGACGGCAGACTTTTCATAACATTCCGTTCAATTGAAAGAGGTCCTCGTGCAATCAAAACCCCGAAACAGAGATGGAGCAGTGAAGGCTGGGTTGCCTGGGTAGGCACATACGACGACCTTAAAAACGGGCGCGAAGGTCAGTACAGAATCAAGCTTGCTCATACCTATCTCAAAAACCAAACCGAGCCCCAATACTCTGCAAATGCTGATACGGGATATTGCGGAAACGTCGTTCTTGACGACGGCACTGTTGTTACATCAACCTACGGCATTTTTGATAATACAGATATTGTCTATTCAACGAGAGACAAAGAAAACCAGGGCAGAACATACATTGCGTCAAAGCGAATCCGTCTTGAGGATACGGACGAACTTATTGAAAATCTCAAATAATAATTACCGGCAGAAGCTTAAAAACTTCTGCCGGATTTTGTTATTTCTGATAAATTTTTACATAATCAATTACGTACTCTGATTTATAGGTTTCTTTGTCAAGGCCTTCAAACTCTTCTGCATTCGGAATTTCGAGAGAAACGATAACCTCTTCAGGCACTTCCGAAACACCGTTACCGAACGATGTGCGGCGTGTTTCAACACCGTTTATGTAGAATATATACTCTTCATCCGTCCATTCGAGACCGTAGGTATTGTATTCATCGTAGATATTGTTGCCATAGAAAGCACCCAGATTATTTGACTGATAGCCTTCCTGAACACCGTCAACACCTGCGCAATGAACGGTCTGACTTACTGAATCCCTGCCGATGAGTTTATCATAAGACATTGACTCGAAAATATCGATTTCACAGCCGCCTACGCCGCCCTTGGAGTACTCTGCCTCGTACGGATGCTCAGCCTGAATCCAGAATGCTGACCAAAAAGCTGAGCCTTTGTTTACCTTACAACGGATTTCAAAATAGCCCTTGCAGTAACGCTCGCGAAGAGAAACCATACCTGCATACCATCCGTCACCGTAAGTGCCGTCTTCAACATATTCGCCCGTAATAACGAGGTTTCCGTCTTCAACTTTAATCTGACTGTCTGAGTTGAATCCGCCTCTGCGAGGACCGTTACTTCTTATTTTCCAGGCGTCTGTGTTGTGTGCATCGCCCTCAAACTCATCTTCAAAAACGATGCTGTAACCGGTAAGGTCAAGAGCCTCACCTCTCGGAGTTGTCGGCAAATCAAGAATAGTAAGACCGAAAAGCTCAAAGAAAGCAACAATTCCGGCAATTATTCTTTTAATATCGAATGATGTGAATATTTCCCTGAGATAAAATCCCTGCTGTTCAACGCCCCACATCTGCCTCGGAGCAAGCTTTAAAACTTCAACCAAAAACTTTTCAAACATAACCTCACCTCAAATAAAAATTAAAGAAATTATTTCTTTTTTCGATTATAGCATAACACCAGACCAAGTGTCAATAAAAGCTAATGCTGACAGATTTCTCCGTCAGCATTTTCACGTTCAAAATGATTATCTGTTAAGGATAAGCTTTGTGAGCTCAACAGGTTCAACGATTGTATCACCCTTGTAAACTCTCATGTTACCTGATGCGATTTCGTCGATGAGGATAACCTCGCCGTTGTTGTAACCGAACTCGAACTTGATATCCCAGAGGTCAAGACCGATTGTCTTAAGGTCGTCAGCAACGATCTTTGTGATTTTGAGTGTCTGCTCCTTCATGCTCTCGAAAAGGTCGGGAGTCATAACACCGAGAGCTGCAAGACCTTCGCCTGTTACGAGGGGATCGCCCTTCTCGTCGTTTTTGAATGTGCACTCAACATAACCGCCTTCAAGAACTGTACCGTCAGCGATATACTCACCGTAACGGCGGATGAAGCTGCCTGTTGCAACAAGACGGCAGATAACTTCAAGGCCGTGACCGAATACTGTTGCAGGAAGAACTTCCATTGTAGCGTTGTCGATATCAGCGCTTACATAGTGAGTCTTGATACCTGCATCCTTGAGCATTTCAAAATAGTAAACTGATGTTTCAAGATTTGCTTTTCCGATACCATCAATAGTCAAGCCGACTGAATTTTCGCCCGGATCGAAAACACCGTCTTTACCTGTGCAATCGTCCTTGAACTTGAGCATTACGTTGCCGTTTTCAAGCTTATAAACGTCCTTTGTCTTACCTTTGTACATCATTTCCATGGTTTCATTCTCCTTATCAAATAGAGTTTAAGAAAAGCCGAACTTTCCACATTTCTTACACAGAAAAGAATATCACTTTTAATTTTTCTTGTCAATAAAAATTGAAAATGTGAATGTAAAAATAATGCCTTTTTATAAAAAAATTTTTATGCAAAATGAAAAATATGGTTTTAATTATTCTTGCAGACGCAGTCAGCTATATGGCACTTGTTTAATTTGTTTTTGACAAAATAGTTATCGTGTGATATAATAAAGAAAAAAAGAGGTGTTAAATATGGCAATTATTGCAATTCTCAGCGATATTCCCCTTTATATCGCACAGTTTATTTCAGAGCTTACCGGCGCTGATATGTCCGGCTTTGTTGACGGTTTCAACAATATCTTCGCAGGTATTATCGAAGCAATTGAAGGCTTACTTGCATAACAGTGCTGAATACGAAAGATGAGATGCTTGTTTCAGGCATCTCTTTTTTCAGTTAAAGCATAATGCAAAACTCAAAAACGGGAATTTGTTCAAATGCATATGTTTACATATTATTTATTCTGTGTTATACTACGTGATATTCTCAGGGGGTGATTATATGACAACAAAAAACAATATTAACAAACGTTGGTTATATCTTGCTACAGGTGTATTCACGATGCTTTTTTCGGGTGTACTCTATGCATGGTCAATTCTCAAAATCCCCTTCAAGGAATCTTTCGGTTGGAGCGATTCCGTTCTTGCCTTCAATTTCACATTGACAATGTGCTTCTTCTGCCTCGGTGCTTTTTTCGGCAGCCTTATCTGTAAAAAGATCGGCCCGAAAATTACTCTTTTTATTGCAGGTGCACTTGTTGCGATTGGCTTTGTTTCAACAGGACTCCTCAAGGAAAACTTACCGCATTTAATTTATCTTACATATGCGATTCTTGCCGGTACCGGAATCGGAATTTCGTACAATGTTGTTGTTTCAACGGTCTGCTCATGGTTTCCCGACAAAAAGGGTTTCTGCTCCGGCTGTCTTATGATGGGCTTCGGCATCAGCACACTTCTGCTCGGTAACGTTATCAGTATCCTTTTCGAAAATCCAACTTTTGGTTGGAGCAAAACATACACACTTATCGGCGCTGTTATCGGTGCAGTTCTTATTGTATCGGGTATCATTCTTCAGCTTCCTTCAAAAGATGTAATTCTCCCTGTGGCTAGAACAAGAAAAACCACAGCCAAAGAGTCTTTTGAAGTCCGTGATTTTTCAACAGCGGAAATGCTTAAAAGCTTCACTTTCTGGCGTGCATTTGTATTTATGGCATTCATCACAGCTGTCGGCAATTCGGTAATCAGCTTTGCAAGAGACCTTGTTGTTTCTGTTGATGCAACGCCTACTCTTGCCACCACCCTCGTCGGTGTGCTTTCTGTTTGCAACGGATTCGGCAGAATCCTCACGGGTGCTGTTTACGATGCGCTCGGCCGACGTACTACGATGCTTGCTTCGAACATTCTTACAATTGTTGCCGCAGGAATTACGCTTGTTGCGGTTCAGATTCACTCATTGCCCGTATGCATAATCGGGCTTTGCCTGACAGGACTTTCATACGGTTCCTGCCCGACTATGACATCGGCATTCACGGCTTCATTCTACGGACAGAAGTATTTTTCAGTCAATTACAGCCTGACGAATTTCAATCTTATTGTTGCGGCATTTATTGCAAATTTTTCAAACAGCCTGCTCATCTCAAGTGGCGGCTACACAGCACCTTTTGTTATGCTTTTAATCCTTGCGGTTTGTGCATTGGGACTTAACGTTTCAATCCGCAAACCGTAATAAAGTACAAAACGACAGAATCGTATGGTTCTGTCGTTTTTTTAACAAAAGCTTGGTTTTGTAAATTGTAAGCCAATCACTCTTATGATATATTTGTTATACGGTATACAAAACTTTTAAAGGGGTGTTTGGTTTGAAAACCACGAATAAACTTTTATCCGTTATTATGGCTGTATGTATTTTTGTTCTTCCTCTTGTTATGAACGCAAATGCAGCCGGTGAAACACGCGCCGCCTTGCCGCTTTCGGCAGGCCTTGATGCTCTTCGCGGACAGTTCAAAAGCGGTGTTGCAGATGAAAGTGACGGTTATGCTCTTGATTACTGTTATTATTCGCCTGCCGGTAAAAATGATAACAAAAAATATCCTGTTGTTATCTATCTGCACGGAATAGGCCACGGTTCATACGTAGGCTCACAGCTTGATGACAGCACAATGGCAACCTGGGCATCTGCTGAGCTTCAGGCAAAGTGGAACACGGGCGGTGCATACATTCTTTTGCCCCGTTGTCCTGAAGACAAACTCCAGTATTGGAACAAAAATTTAATTAATCCTCTTCGTACTCTTATTGACTGTTTCATTGAAGAAAACTATAAAAACGTTGACACAACAAGGATTTTCGTAGGCGGTTCATCCGCAGGCGGTGAGATGACATGGGACCTTGCAATTGAGTATCCCGAATATTTCGCAGGTATATTTCCCCTTGCGGCAACAGGAGTCAGAACAGCTGATGATATTAAGAAAACCTCTGATATTTCGGTATGGGTTTTCGCAAGTACTCTTGACCCGATTATAAACTATGCCGCCAACACTCTGCCGCAGTGGAGCCTTATCTGCAAACACAACTCAAATCCTGCAAACTGCCGTCTTTCAAGTTTTTCAGTTGTTCTCAATCCCGACGGCAGCCTTGGCGATTCCAGCCACCGACTTTATACTACAATTATGTATGACCTTTTTATGGAAGACGGTTCGGTTTATCCTAACGTAACAACAGTTAACGGACTGGACGAAACCGTCAGTTTCGCGAATTCGAAAGGTATAATTTCCTGGATGAGTAATACGCACTCATCGTTTACCGGAACACCGGACGGTAACAACTCTTCCGTAAGCATTATTTCTACAATCCTCATACCATTCAGAAATCTGTTTTTAAAGATAGTGAATATATTCCAGAGAATTCTCGGATTTGTTTAATCTTCGAATAAATTATCACTCTTATACGCAAAAAACTCTTGCATTATTTAATTGTATGTGATAAAATATCAGGAGTTAATGCGATGAAAAAGAGAGTATGCATCCCGATTCATTCAGAGAGGGCGGTCATCAGCTGAAAGACTGCTTATGCGGAAGGTTGCAGAAGTTCACTTTGGAGCAGCTCGGCTGAAGCAGGTGTTGTAGGCCGTGACGGTTCACCTCCGTTAAAGGGTGCAGGAGTGTTTGCTTCAAGCAAAAATTAAGGGTGGTACCGCGGAGTTTATAATTTACGACTTCGTCCCTTTTTCGGGACGGAGTCTTTTTATTTTTCGTCTCAACTCTAAACTAAAGATATAAGAAAGGTGAAAACAATGAAACAGCAGCTTGAAAACATCAAGGCTCAGGCAATCGAAATGGTTGCCAACGCTCAGGACCGTGCTGAACTTGACGCTGCACGTGTTAAGTTCCTCGGCAAAAAGGGTGAGCTTACTGCTATCCTCAAGCAGATGGGTAAGCTTACTCCCGAAGAAAGACCTGTTATGGGTCAGCTTGCTAATGAAGTAAGAAGCTACATTGAAAATCTTATTGCAGAAGCAACAGAAAAAGTTAAGAAAATCGAAATGGAAAAGGCTCTCGAGAAAGAGACTATTGACGTTACAATCCCCGGCAAACCGAACACAATCGGTCACAAGCATCCGCTTTCAATTGTTCTTGACGAGGTTAAGGACATTTTCTTCGGTATGGGATTCAACATTGCTACAGGTCCCGAGGTTGAGTGGGATTACTACAACTTTGAGGCACTCAACATCCCGAAGGATCACCCTGCACGTGACACTCAGGACACATTCTACATCACAGAAAATATGCTTCTTCGTACACAGACCTCTCCGATGCAGATCCGTGTTATGGAAAAGGAGCAACCGCCCATCCGCATCATCGCACCGGGACGTGTTTTCCGTTCAGACGCAGTTGACGCAACACACTCTCCCCTTTTCCACCAGATCGAAGGTCTTGTTGTAGACAAAGGTATTACAATGGGCGACCTCAAGGGTTGTCTTGAAACTTTTGCTAAACAGCTTTACGGTGAGAATACTAAAATCAGACTCCGTCCTCACCACTTCCCGTTCACAGAGCCTTCTTGTGAAATCGACGTTTCCTGCTTCCGTTGCGGTGGTAAGGGTTGTCCGATGTGTAAGGGTGAAGGCTGGATTGAAATCCTCGGTGGCGGTATGGTTCATCCGAAGGTTCTCAAGACAGGCGGAATCGACCCTGAAGTTTACAGCGGTTTTGCTTTCGGTATGGGTCTTGAAAGACTTGTTATGTTCAGATTCAACATTGATGATATGCGTCTTTTATACGAAAACGACGTAAGATTTCTCAGCCAGTTTTAAGGAGGTGCTTTAAAGATGATTTTATCAAAGAAATGGGTCAAGGACTATGTTGTCTTTAACGCTACAGACAAAGAATTTGCCGATGAAATGACTCTTTCAGGCTCCAAGGTTGAGGGCTACGAAGTTGAAGGCGCAGAGCTTAAAAATATCGTTGTCGGCCACATTGAGGCTATTGAGCATCATCCCGACGCTGACACACTCTGGGTTTGTCAGCTCGATGTCGGCAAGGAAGAAAACGTACAGATCGTTACAAGCGCACAGAACCTCAAGGTTGGTGACTATGTTCCCGCTGCTCTTCACAAATCAGTTGTTGCAGGCGGTCACAAGATTGAAAAAGGCAAGCTCCGCGGTGTTGCAAGCTACGGTATGATGTGTTCCGTTGCTGAGCTCGGTCTTACTGTTCACGATTTCCCCTACGCTATTGAAGACGGTATTTTCGTTCTCGGTGATGACTGTCAGAAGGTTGTCGGTATGGATATCCGCGAAGCTATCGGTCTTACAGATACAGTTACAGAATTTGAAATCACTTCTAACCGTCCCGACTGTCTTTCAGTTATCGGCCTTGCAAGAGAGGCTGCTGCTACATTCAAGACAGAGCTCAAGGTAAACGAGCCTGTTGTTAAGCCGGGTCACGGTGATGTTAACGATATGCTTAAGGTTCAGATTGACGAGCCTTCAAAGTGCTACCGTTACGTTGGTGCTGTTGTTGAAAATGTACGTGTTAAGCCCTCTCCCCTCTGGATGAGAGAAAGACTCCGTGCAAGCGGTGTACGCGCTATCAACAACATCGTTGATATTACAAACTACGTTATGCTCGAATACGGTCAGCCGATGCACGCATTTGACCTTCGTTACCTTGAGGGTAATCAGGTTATCGTAAGAAATGCGAAGAACGGTGAAACAATCACAACTCTTGACGGCGAAGAAAGAGCACTTTCTGAAGATATGCTCGTTATCGCTGACGCTAAGAAGCCCGTTGCGGTTGCAGGCGTTATGGGCGGAGAATACAGCGGTGTTATGGACGATACAACAACAATCGTTTTTGAATCAGCTTGCTTCAACGGTCCTTCGGTAAGAAGAACAGCAAAGGCTCTCGGTATGAGAACTGAGGCTTCTTCAAGATATGAAAAGGAACTCAATCCTTACTCATGTCTTACTTGCCTTCAGAGAGCACTTGAGCTTATCCAGCTTCTTGATGCAGGTGACGTTGTAAACGGCGTTGTTGACTGCAACAAGGTTACAAAGGAGCAGACAGTTCTTGATTTCGAACCCGAATGGGTAAACAGCTTTATCGGCATTGATGTTTCAGCTGAAGAGCAGATCAAGATGCTTGAGGCTATTGATTTTGAAGTTAAGGACGGAAAAATTTACGTTCCGTATTTCAGAAATGATATCGAACACAAAGCTGATGTTGCTGAGGAAATCGCAAGATTTTACGGCTACGCAAACATTCCGAACAGTCCTCTCCGCGGTGAAGCAAAAGCAAAGCTTACACCTGCTCAGGTACTTACAAAGCTTGTTGATTCAACACTTCTTTCCTGCGGTCTTACTGAAATCTGCACATACTCTTTCGTAAGCCCGAAGACACTCGACAAAATCCGTATTCCCGAAGATAGCGAGCTTCGCAAGCTTGTTGTTATCTCTAATCCGCTTGGTGAAGAAACAAGCGTTATGAGAACAACCTCTAT
>JAZNPE010000031.1:0-3137 GCA_045589535.1 Acutalibacteraceae bacterium
GCAGATGATTCAGTTCATTGAGCCTGACGGTGGTACAAGAACATACGACAGATACAATAAGAATGTTAAAATCACCAGCTACAACGCAGACGGTGAAGTTGTAAGTTCAATGGCACGAGACCTCGCTTACGAAGTATGGGAGATATATTCCAATATGAGCGTTGGCGTTGAGATTCAGGTTCGCGGTAAAGAAAACTACAAGTGGGATGAGTTCAAATACTCATTCACAATTGAGCCGTACAGTCCTGTTGTTTCAATGGAGCTTTCCGCAATATCGGGTAAGAAAGGCCCTGTCCCTGCAACAGTTATTGCAGACGGAAAGACCGAAAAAGTAATGTTCAAAATGCCGAACGGCACAACCGTGACAGTTGCATCAACCGCAACGGATGAAAACGGAAATAAAATTTTTATCGGTAATGCCTGGATGAACGAGGACGGACTTAACGAAATTGAAGTCAAGATTTACCGTAAAAATGTATGGAAAACTGTCGGCACACTTGAATATACGGTTGAATAATCCCTTTAAGAATATTACTCCTAACGAAGAACTCCCGTGGAATCCACGGGAGTTTACTTTTGCTCATATAAAATTAAAAGAAACAAAAAACGATAAGAGGGTGAAATTAGGTACATTCTTTAAAGCTTCAGAACTTTTTGCTTCGATGTCTTTCGGTAATAAAATGAGCCTTCGAACCGTCTTCAGGATACAAATAATCACTGAAAGCAATAGGACCAATTTCCATAAGTTTTTCTAATTCCTCTTTGTTAAGCAAAACGACCTGCAAACAAGTAACCGTTCTCATAAAGCCAAGTTTGCATCTCAAAACAGCCGTCGTACCCAATATCTGCGGAAATTCAATAAAAGCCGCTACCATTTCATCGTCAGGGTCATCGTTTTTCCATTCAAAGCTGTGACCGTAAGTGATGTGAGTTTTGTTGTAGTAAGCATATGTTGCCACTTCAAGCAGGTTTTTATAATACCATATTAAAACATCTTTCTTCGTTAAATCAATATCCGGATCAACAAACATTATATATTCGTTGTTGAGACCAACTGTGTTTTCTATAGGCGGCATTTTATAATCACTTGCACCCATTGTTACCAATTTCCAGAAAGGATATTTTTCGTTAGGCTCATATAGCAACACATCAATATGCAAACCGTCATCAACAATGGGGTGAACGACAGTTGAATCGTTTTGCTCAAAATAAGTATCAAAATGCTTTGTAAGCTTATCCATATCTTTCGTTTTCAAACCAATCACCTCTTGAATAATATTATACTCATAACCCACAGAAAATCAAGCTTACTGTTTCTGTAAGCGACAATGGTCTGTCCACAGCGCGATCTCCATAACATATGTGTTCAGTTGAAATATATCAGAAAAAATTTTTTCGTTACATTTTGCGTTTTGGCTGACTACATAATGAAGGACAAAATAATGAGGTGGTCAACCATGATTTAATTATCCTGAAACAAAAAAATTGTAAAGGAGATTTTGTTATGAAAAAAGCTTTATCAATAATTTTAGCGCTTGTTCTTATACTGTCAATCGGAACGGTTGGTGTTTCTGCAGCGCAGAAGGAATACAGCAACATAAACATCAGCTCATCCATTGCCCACACACGAAACGGAGGATATGCCTATTTCCCCATAATCTGTAATTCTGAAACTGCATATAGGTCATTTCTTGATTTAGATTATGATGCAGACTCAACAATAACTATGGCTTTTCGTTATAATCCGAAGCTTTTAAAACCCGTTGATGCTATTATGGAAGAAGATTTTTATGAAATAGCAACCGCTGAAATCGTCAAGATTGATGAATATACATATCACGGCGTGACCTATAATTATATTCTGGTTGAAATTAATATTGACAAGGCAATTTCTCTTTTTAGCGTTGTGCTTTTCAATATCAAGTTTGAAGTTCTGAGCGAAGATATTTTCGATGAGAACGGTTATTTCGACCAGAGAGGATATTTCAGCAATTTCAGTATCGTAGACGGAGGTGACCCGGCAGATTCTCCGTTCTGCGAATGGAAGATTAAGAAAACTGACGGTACGGTCAAGGATATTTCTTCTTATGTTGTGCACGATGAGTTCCGTGAACGTGACATAACGAAATATGAGTCCTTATTAATTGACTATTTAGAAACATTCATTCCTCCGATTGAAACTAAGCTTGACGAGAGCATGGAATTTTCTCTCACGGCAGACGAGATTCAAACCTTGCTTTTTACCCCGAAGCAGTCAGGTAATTATAAAATTATAGTTGAAGGCGGTGCAAGGTCTGCTGTTGATGTGCAGATTTATAATCAGGCTCATTCGCATAAGCTTTTGGACGAAGGCTTCGTTGCAACGTCGGATGAAACAGGTTGGTGGATTCTCAGCTTTAAACATATAATGCAGTTTATGGACACAGAAGTCAGAGAATTTATGTATGTCAATGCAAAGGCTAACAAGCCGATAGAAATTAAACTGACTGATGCAACGAGTGAAATCAAGGAAGAATTAAAAGTTTTTGACAAAATACAACCCGGATTGGCAGATTGTTTCCTGCCATCAACCGTAAACGTCAGGATTGAACCCGTTGACATTGATCCGATAAGACCGGGGCACAGACCGCACGTTTCGCACAAGGATGTTTATGAATTTATTCCTGATTATTCAGGTAAATACCGCTTTACTTCTGAACTTGCAGACGGAGCAATTCCGAAAATGACAATCTGCGATTACCAGGGCTGCGTTATTTCAAGTCAAGAGTTTGAAACATTCAGCGGCGAATCGGATCTTGATTTTGATGTAACTGCAGAGTTGCAGGCAGGCGAAACTTATCTTGTTCACTTTGAAAACGATGCAAAAAACGAAGAGAACGAGGCAGTCGGAAGTTTCAATGTTGAGGTTGAAGACCTTACGATAGTTGAATACATTACTGATGTTACATACGTTCAGCAGGAAGATACGCACAAGGATTTCACTGTTAAGGTCAACAGCAGAAAGCAGATGATTCAGTTCATTGAGCCTGACGGTGGTACAAGAACATACGACAGATACAATAAGAATGTTAAAATCACCAGCTACAACGCAGACGGTGAAGTTGTAAGTTCAATGGCACGAGACCTCGCTTACGAAG
>JAZNPE010000032.1:0-16434 GCA_045589535.1 Acutalibacteraceae bacterium
ATCAACAATCCTCCCGTCACGGCTACGCCGTGCCACCCTCCTTTACACAAGGAGGGCTGACTAGACTCTACCAACTTTTAAACACCTCGACAAACCCGAATTTGCCGGTATGATTGGATGT
This sequence comes from Acutalibacteraceae bacterium, assembly GCA_045589535.1. Taxonomy (GTDB): domain Bacteria; phylum Bacillota; class Clostridia; order Oscillospirales; family Acutalibacteraceae; genus CAG-488. The sequence goes on from JAZNPE010000032.1 coordinate 122, forward strand.
CAATAAATATTCGCAACAACACAAGTTTCTTTGTCAGAGGGAGACGATTCAGAAAAACTGCCTTACGGGTGCTCGGTGTTTTACAGTCCCGTTATTTTTTTGCGTAAAAGTAAAAAATTACCAACTTTAATTTAATCAACAAAACTGAAATGTATGTTGACAAAGCAACAAAAAAATGATATTCTATCTCAAATATGTTAAAATGAAGTATTATAGCATTTTGTAAAAAATCAGAAGATGTTTTAAATATATGGGAGGAAAAAATGAAGGAGTATCGTGCAGGAATTGACGTTGGTTCAACAACGGTGAAACTGGCTATCATTGACGAGAATAATGAAGTTGTTTTCGGTGTATACCGACGCCATATGGCACAGTGCCGTGAGGTGCTTGCGGAGCTTCTTAAAGAAGCTGTTGAAAAAACCGGAATTAAAAAACTTAAGATTAACATAACGGGTTCGGGCTCAATTAATCTTTCAAAATCCCTTGATATACCGTTTGTACAGGAGGTAGTTGCTGTTGCGACTGCTTTGAGATTCTATGCTCCGCAGACGGATGTTGCAATTGAGCTTGGCGGTGAAGATGCTAAGATTATTTACTTCAGAGGCGGTCTTGATGAAAGAATGAACGGCGTTTGTGCAGGCGGTACCGGTTCATTCATCGACCAGATGGCGGCTCTTCTTCAGACTGATGCAGCAGGACTCAACGAAGCAGCAAAGGACTACAAGCAGATTTATCCCATCGCAGCAAGATGCGGTGTTTTCGCAAAGACAGATATTCAGCCGCTTATCAACGAGGGTGCAACAAAAGCTGACCTTGCGGCTTCAATTTTCCAGGCTGTTGTTAACCAGACAATTTCAGGTCTTGCCTGCGGTAAGCCGATCAAGGGCTGCGTTGCCTTCCTTGGCGGTCCGTTACACTTTATGCCTGAGCTTAAAAATGCTTTTATAAGAACTCTTAAACTCACGGATGAAACAATTGCAGACCCGAAAAATTCACACCTCTTTGCGGCTGCAGGTGCAGCTATGACAGAAGGCGGAAGCGAAGTTGAGCTTGATGAGCTTATTGCACGTTTTGATCAGGGTGTTGAGGTTTCTTTCGAGATGCCCCGTCTTCCTGCTCTTTTTGAAAACGAAGAAGAGTACAATGAATTTGTGAAAAGACACAGCGAGGCTGTTGTTCCTAAGGCTGATATTTCAACTTACAGCGGTGACTGCTTCCTTGGTATCGATGCAGGCTCAACAACAACCAAAATTGTTCTTATCAGCAACGAGGGTAAGCTACTCTATTCTTTCTATTCAAGTAACGAGGGTAATCCTCTTGAAACAGCAAAACGAGCTATTGCAGAAATTCACGAAAAGCTTCCCGAAAACGCACGTATTGCAAGAACATGTTCAACAGGTTACGGTGAAGGTCTTCTTAAAACAGCTTTCAATCTTGATGAGGGTGAAGTTGAAACAATCGCTCACTGTACAGCCGCTTCATTCTTTGACAAGGATGTTGACTGCGTTCTTGATATCGGCGGTCAGGATATGAAATGCATTAAGCTCCGTGACGGTGCTGTTGATACAATTATGCTCAACGAAGCTTGTTCTTCAGGTTGCGGTTCTTTCATCGAGAACTTTGCAAATTCACTCAACTATACTGCAGCTGAGTTCAGTAAAGAGGCTCTTTTTGCAAAGAATCCCGTTGACCTCGGTACACGCTGTACTGTTTTTATGAACTCAAACGTTAAGCAGGCACAGAAGGAAGGCGCAGGCGTTCCTGATATTTCTTCAGGTCTTGCTTACTCAGTTATTAAAAATGCACTTTATAAGGTTATCAAGCTTGCTGACAGCAAGGACCTCGGTTCACACATTGTTGTTCAGGGCGGTACCTTCCACAATCAGGCTGTTCTCAGAGCATTTGAAAAAATTTCGGGTGTTAATGCAATCTGTCCGGATATTTCAGGTGTTATGGGTGCTTTCGGTGCGGCACTCCTTGCAAAGAACCGTTACAACGGACAACCCTGCTCAATGATGAGCCTTGAGGAGATTCTTAACCTTACATATACAAGCACAACAACACGTTGTAAGGGTTGCTCAAACAACTGTATGCTTACAATCAATAATTTCCCTGATGGTCGCCGCCATATTACGGGTAACCGTTGCGAAAAGGGTGCAGGCGAGAAGAACCGTTCAAAAGCACCGAATATGGTTGAATATAAGCTCAAGAGAATTTTTGACTATCCGAATCCCGAAAACGCTCCGCGCGGAGTAATCGGTATTCCGAGAGTTCTCAATGTTTACGAAAACTTCCCGTTCTGGGCAACATTCTTCCATAAGCTCGGATTCAGCGTTGAGGTTTCTCCGCTTTCAGACAGAAAGATTTACGAGCTTGGTATGGAATCTATTCCGTCTGAATCGGAATGTTACCCCGCAAAGCTTTCACACGGTCACGTTCAGTGGCTTATTAATAAGGGCATTAAAACAATTTTCCACCCCTGTATTTATTACGAACGCCAGGAAACACCTGACGCGCAGAACCATTACAACTGTCCTATTGTTGTTTCTTACGCTGAAAACCTCAAGAATAATGTTGAGGCTGTCGGCGAGGGTGATGTAAAATATCTTCGTCCGTTTATGGCTTTCACAAGTGAAGAAATTCTTGCAGACCGTCTTGTAAAGCTTTGCAAGAAAGAATGGTTAATCGGTGAGGATGAGGCTCGCGAGGCTGTTCACGCTGCCTGGATTGAACAGATAAAGGCAAAGGAAGCAATCCGTGAAGAGGGAGCAAGAGTTCTTGCGGAAATGGAAAAGAACAACGGATACGGTATCGTCCTTGCAGGAAGACCGTACCACATTGACCCCGAAATCAATCACGGTATCCCCGAAATGATTGCTTCTTACGGTTTGTCTGTTCTTACAGAAGACAGCCTTCCGATTAATTTCAACCCCGAAAGACCGATGCGTGTAAACGACCAGTGGGTTTACCATTCAAGACTTTACACAGCGGCAGAGTTTGTAAGCAGACGCGATGACCTTGAGCTTATTCAGCTCAACTCCTTCGGTTGCGGTCTAGATGCTGTTACAACAGACCAGGTTTTCGAAATCCTTGATAACAGTAATAAGCTTTATACTGTTCTTAAAATTGACGAGGTTAACAACCTCGGTGCCGCAAGAATCAGACTCCGCAGTCTTCTTGCCGCAATGAAACAAAGACACGAAAGAAACGTTAAGCCTGACCCGAAGCCGCTTAACTATAAGAGAGCTGAATATACCCAGGCTATGCACGATGAGAAGTATACAATCATTGTTCCTCAGTTCAGCCCGATTCATCTTGATATGGCAGAGCCTGTTCTTGCAAAGTACGGCTTCAATATTGAAGTTCTTCAGAATGACAACCGTCAGGCAATCGATACAGGTCTTAAGTTTGTTAACAACGATGCCTGCTTCCCGTCAATTACTGTTGTCGGTCAGATTATGGATGCGGTACTTTCAGGTAAATACAATACAGATAAGCTTGCTATCATTATGACTCAGACAGGCGGTTGCTGCCGTGCAAGTAACTATGTCGGATTTATCCGCCGTGCGCTCGGCAGTGTCGGCCTTTCTCACATTCCTGTTATCTCGCTCAATGCAAACGGAATGGAGAAGAATGAGGGATTCAAAATTCCGAAGAAGATGCTCTGGGATGCAATAAAGCTTATTATTTTCGGAGATTTGTTTATGCGTTGTCTTTACCGTGTACGTCCGTACGAAAAGGTTGAAGGCTCGGCAAACAAGCTTCACGCTGAACTCCGTGAACTGTGTATCGCTCACCTCACAGGCGAGGATAAGACATATTCTTACAACGAGCTTTGTCAGAAGATTGTTGATGAGTTTGACAAATTCCCGATTCACGAGAATGTCAGAAAGCACCGTGTCGGTGTTGTCGGTGAAATCCTTGTTAAGTATATGCCTCTTGCTAACAATCACATTGTTGAGCTTCTTGAAAGAGAGGGTGCAGAGGCAGTTGTTCCCGATCTTATTGACTTCTTTAACTATTATATTTATAAGAACGATTATAAGCATCAGTATCTTGGCTCCAAATGGACAGCTTCTGCTATTGCACACGTTGGTGTACGAATGATCCGAATTCTCAAGCGTCCTGCACTCAAGGCCCTTGAAAACAGCAAACGCTTTGAGCCACCGATGAAGATTGAAGATGTTGCCGAGCTTGCAAAGCCGTTCCTCTCGCTCGGAAATCAGTACGGTGAAGGCTGGTTCCTTGCAGGTGAAATGGCAGAGCTTATCACAACAGGCACACCAAATATTGTTTGTATCCAGCCGTTTGCTTGTCTTCCTAACCACGTTGTCGGTAAGGGTGTTATCAAGGCGATGAAGAATACTTATCCGCAGGCAAATATTGCGGCTGTTGACTATGACCCGGGCGCATCCGAGGTTAATCAGGTTAACAGAATCAAGCTTCTTCTTTCTGCGGCAGATGAAATAGCAAAGAGTGCAAAATGATTGATGAGTGATTGAGGAGTATAAAATGAAGGTTTTTGAACAGATTATATCAAACCACGCCTTTGTTTCGTTTGCACTGGCTTGGTTTGCAGCACAGTTTGCCAAAGGTATTCAGGGTATCTTTAAAGAAAAATCAATCAAGGGTTTCCGCCGCGTAATTGCAAACGGCGGTATGCCCAGTTCACATTCATCAAGTGTATGTGCTCTTTGCACAGCAAGTGTTGTTGCGTATGGCTTTGATTCGTTTCAGTTTGCAGTGTCTGCACTTATTGCACTTGTTGTAATGAACGACGCTTTCGGTGTGCGTTACGAAACCGGAAAACATTCAAAGGTTCTCAAGAAACTGCTTAAAGAGGGCGATGTTGATATGGACGTTGAGCTCAAAGTTGCAGTCGGACACACACCGCGTCAGGTTTTAGTAGGTGCTGTTCTTGGTATTGCGGTTTCGCTTGCACTTAAGTATTTGTTTTACAATTAAATTCTGAATAGTTTTAGCAAGGCAGCCATAAGGTTGCCTTGTTGACTTTTATATGCATAAAGTATATAATTTACTTGATTACAGCAGGGAAATCGTAGGGTTTCCCTGAAAATTAAGGAGGCAGACCTATGTATGTAATGGCTCTTGATCAGGGTACAACAAGCTCACGTGCAATTGTTTTTGATAAGCAGGGCAGAATAGTATCTAAAGCACAGAATGAATTTGATCAGATTTATCCGAAGACAGGTTGGGTTGAACACAACCCTATGGAAATTCTTTACAGCCAGCTCAAGGCGATAGCAGCTGTTATCAATTCAGGTGAATTTGATGTTTCTGAAATTGCAGGTATCGGTATTACAAACCAGCGTGAAACAACAATTATCTGGGATAAGGACACAGGTAAACCCGTTTACAATGCAATCGTATGGCAGTGCCGCCGTACGGCTGAACTCTGCGAACAGCTGAAAGCTGAAGGTCTCGGTGATTATATCCGTGAACATACAGGTCTTCTTATTGATGCTTATTTCTCAGGCACAAAAATCAAGTGGATTCTTGATAACGTACCGGGCGCACGTGCTGCGGCAGAAAGCGGCAAGCTCCTTTTCGGAACGGTTGAAACGTGGCTTATCTGGAATCTTACGGGCGGTAAGGTTCACGTAACAGACTATTCAAACGCATCAAGAACGATGCTCTTTGATGTTGATAAACTCGAGTGGGACGAATACCTTTGCGAAAAATTAGGCGTTCCGATGTGTATGCTTCCGACACCTGTTGAATCAAGTATGATTTACGGCGAAGTCGCTCCGAATATTCTTGGTCTTGAAGAACTTGCAGGTGTTCCGATCTGCGGAGCGATAGGCGACCAGCCTGCTGCACTTTTAGGACAGGCTTGCTTCAATCCGGGTCAGGCGAAGAATACATACGGTACAGGATGTTTCCTTCTTATGAACACAGGCGAGAAGCGAGTTGATTCAAAGCACAATCTGCTTACGGGTGTTGCGTGGAGTCTTAACGGAAAGACTACCTACTCAATCGAGGGCAGTGCGTTCAATGCAGGCTCAGTTATCAAGTGGCTCCGTGACGAGATTCACCTCATCGACAATGCAAGCCGATGTGACGAACTTGCAGAAAGTGTTCCTGATGCAAACGGAATGTATATTGTTCCTGCATTTACAGGTCTCGGAGCTCCTTACTGGGATATGTACGCAAGAGGAACAATTGTCGGACTTACACGCGGTGTAAACCGAGCACATTTTGCAAGAGCTGTCCTTGAAAGCATTGCTTTCCAATCGACAGATCTGCTTGAAGCCATGACAAAGGATTCACAGATTACACTTTCCGAGCTCCGTGTTGACGGCGGTGCGAGTGTAAGTAATATTATGATGCAGATTCAGGCAAACTTAATCCGCACAATGGTTAACCGTCCTAAGACAGTTGAAACAACTGCTCTCGGTGCGGCATACCTTGCAGGTCTTGCAGTCGGAATGTGGAAGAACCTTGAAGAAATCGAGCGCAACCGCGAAGTTGAAAAGGTATTTATTCCGAAGATGGAACAGGAAGACAGAGATAAGCTTTACAAAGGCTGGCTTCGCGCTGTTGAACGCTCAAAGGATTGGGCAACTGAGGAATAATTTTAAAGGTAGTTTTGGAGGCAATTTTATAATGGACTACGCAAAAGAATCTCTTAAGCTCCACTATGAGTGGAACGGAAAGATTGAAGTAATCGCAAGAGCAAAGGTAGATAACAAGGAAGCTCTTTCTCTTGCATATACCCCCGGTGTTGCTCAGCCGTGTCTTGAAATTCAGAAAGACGTAAATAAGAGCTACGAACTCACACGCCGTTCAAACCTTGTTGCCGTTATAACGGACGGTTCAGCCGTTCTCGGACTCGGCGATATCGGGCCTGAAGCAGGTATGCCTGTTATGGAAGGAAAGTGTGTTCTTTTTAAAGAATTCGGCGGTGTTGATGCTTTCCCTCTTTGTATCCGAACACAGGATGTTGATGAGTTCGTAAATACCGTTTTGCTTCTTTGCGGAAGCTTTGGCGGTATTAATCTTGAAGATATCGCGGCACCGCGTTGCTTCGAAATCGAAAGAAAGCTCAAGGAAAAGGCGGATATCCCTATTTTCCACGACGATCAGCACGGTACGGCGGTAATCTGCTGTGCGGCACTTATCAACTCACTTAAAATCGTAGGTAAGAAGATTGAAGACTGTACCGCAGTATTTAACGGTGCAGGTGCAGCGGGTGTTGCAATTGCAAAGCTTTTCAAGGTTATGGGTATCGGCGATATCATTATGTGTGACCGTAAGGGCATTATCTGCGACGGCGACGAGCTTGCTCCCGCAAAGCAGGATATTGCAGACTTTACAAATAAAAATCATGTACGCGGAACACTTTCTGATGCAATGAAAGGAGCAGATATCTTTATCGGTGTTTCAGCTCCGGGTGTTGTTACTCAGGATATGATTCGTTCAATGGCTAAGGATCCGATAGTTCTTGCAATGGCAAACCCTGTTCCTGAAATTATGCCTGACCTTGCAAAAGAAGCAGGTGCGGCAGTTGTCGGAACAGGCAGAAGCGACTTCCCAAATCAGGTCAATAATGTTCTTGCTTTTCCGGGTATATTCCGCGGAACTCTTGATGTGCGTGCAAGTGACATCAACGAAGAAATGAAGATCGCAGCGGCAAAGGCTCTTGCCGGTCTTGTTTCCGACGAAGAGCTCAATCCGGATTATGTTATCCCGAAAGCATTCGACCCGAGAGTCGGCGGTGCGGTTGCACAGGCGGTTGCACAAGCTGCAAGGGATTCAGGCGTAGCACGAATCTGAATATAAAAAATAAAACATTTGCAATACCGTTAAGGAATTGCAAATGTTTTTCTTATTTAACTTCCATTTTATCTATTTTTTCTTTGTTGGGCGTAACATTCACTGAATAATAAACGTGATAAATAACCTTGCCCGGAGGAGCGCCCTGAGGCTTTTTGAGATGCTTTACGTAAGTGTAATCAACGGGTACGAGCTTTGCTTCTCTTGCTTTGCTGTGATATGCCGCAATCTCTGCCGCTTCAACAATCGCATCGTCGCTGATTTCTTTGTTATCGCTGATGATTACAACGTGTGAACCTGGGAACTTCTGTGTGTGAAGCCACATATCGGATTTTGATGCAGTTTTCAACGAAAGCTTATCGTTCTGCATATTGTTCCTGCCGACGAGAACTCTGAACCCGTCTGAGGTCATATATTCCATAGGCGGAAGAAGTTTTGGCTGTTTCTGATTATTCTTCTTTTTGAATTTCATAAATCCGCTGACAACAAGTTCGTTACGGATTTCTTCAATCTCAGCCTGAGTTGAAGCTCTGTCAAGGGAATCTGCGACCGTTTCAAGGTATTGAAGGTCGTTCTGTCCCTGCTCAATAAGCTCAGTCAGCATAGCTTCAGCTGTTTTTGCCTTGCGGTAATCCTTGAAATACTTCTGCGCATTTGCGGCAGGTGTTTTCGCCGGGTCAGCCTTGATTCTTATAGGCTTGTTTTCGTCGTAATAATTTTCGAGGTCATAAAAGGCAGCACCTTTTTCGAGTCTGTAAAGGTTAGCGTTAATGAGCTCTGCACTTATGCGAAGCTGTTCTCTGTCTGCACATTGCTTAAGCTCAGTCTGTTGAAGACTGATTTTTTTTGAAATTCGTGCAATTGCAGAACCGAGGAATTTAACAAGATCCTGTGCTTTCTGCCTTGTTCTGTCAAGTCTGTCACATTCAAAATAAAACTCATCAAGAAGCTCCGAAAAACTTGATTTTTCTTCTGAAGTGTATTTTGTGCCGTATTGAGTTATCGGCATAAACGAAAAGTCAACAGGTTTTCCGGTTTCATCCTTGAGCATAAAAGCAACGGCATTGCCTGTTTCAACAATCTGTCTGAGGTTTTCGATTTTGTACTTGAGATTTTCAAATCCTGCGTCGCTCACTTCGTAAACAAAATGCTCGGCGAATTCGCCTGCAAGCTCGCGGCTCGTAAGCGGTGATACGCCCTGAAGTGACGAAAGAATTGCTGAAGAAAGAGTTTTGGTTTCAAATGTTCTGATTTGCGAAATGATGTTATCCGTTGAGTGCTCAAGTATATTGAGCTTGTTCTGTGGCGGGGGAGAAGTGTATCTGAATCCCGGAAGAATCTGTCTTACCGTAGACTGACTGAGGTCAACTCTTTTGAGCGCATCGATGATTTTTCCTTCTTCGTCAAAAAGGATGATGTTGCTGTGCTTTGCCATAATTTCAATCGACAAAGTCAGCTTAACTCTGTCGCCGATTTCGTTTGTGGCATCAAAGTCGATGTAAAGCACTCGGTCAAGCTCAGATTGCCTTATGTCAATAAGTGATGCGTTGACAAGTCTTTTTCTCATCAGCATACAGAACATCGGCGGTGTTGCGGGGTTTTCGGGTGCGTGCTGAGTAAAGTGTATTCTCGGACTGTTTGCGCGTACACTTAAAAAAAGCTTTTTTGCACCGTTTTTTGTGCGCAGGTGAATAACCAGTTCTTCACGTGAAGGCTGGTGGATTTTTTCAACTCTGCCGAACTGTGCGCCGTCGAGTATTTCTTTTTTTGCAAGATTGAGAAGTATTCCGTCAAGTGCCATGGTGTAGTTCCTTATCTGAATTTAACAGGGTTTTCCTGCTTGATATCTACAATTTCAATTTCTTCAAACTTTGCCTGAAGTTTCTCTTTTAAAACGGGTACAACGGGAAATTCAGTTTCATAATGTCCTGCAGCGAAAAGGGAAATTCCTGCACTGAGTGCATCCAGAAAATCATTGTGTTTTGCATCGCCTGTAATGAAAGCATCAATCTTTCCTGCTTCAAACATAAGCGAAGCACCGCCACCCGTACAGATTGCAATTTTGCTGATTTTTTTGTCTGCATCAGCAAAACGAACCTTTGTGTCGAGTTTTTCAGCGAGCAAGCCTGCAAGAGCTTCAGCGTTTGTTTCATCAATATCCGCGTAACGGAGAATCGGGTTTTCGCCTTTATATGCGTTGAATCCAAGAAGCTTCGCAAGAGTGTCGTTAGTTCCGCCGTCAGCGATATCAAGGGGAGTGTGGCAACAGATTGCATTGATGGAATTTGCCGCAAGCTCAAAAGGCACACAGCCTTTTGTAAATCTTTTCATCGCGCTGAAAATAACGGGATGGTGGCTGATGATAAGATTTGCACCGAGCTCTTTTGCTGTTTCAACAGCCCACTCGTCAATGTCAAGGACTACAACAGCCTTTTTTACCTCAGCGTTCATATCGCCGACAAGCATACCGCTGTTGTCCCAGTCTTCCTGAGTTTCGCCGGGTGCGAAGGTGTTTATGTATTCAAAAAAATCTCTTACGGTTGCCATTATTTCACCTCGTTGAGTATTTTTTCTAATGTTTTAATTTCTTCATTTTCAGGGTCGGATTTCTTTAACGCTTCAAGTCTGACTTCTATACGGTGAAGCTTCTTTTCACAGAAAGAAACGGAAGCTTCGTCGTCTCTTTTTATAAATCCGCCAAGGAGGATTTCAGCCTCGCTGTGAATAGCTATTTTCCCTGTATAGACTGTAGCCATACAAATGTAAGTTTTGCCGTCCTCAAAACATGCATCTTCTTTGATGATTTCAAAGCCGTTATCCCAAAGCCATTTGCGAAGCGTTTCGTCGTGGGACTGCGGCTGAAGAATCAGCTGTATATTTTCATTTTTTACCCAAGGGACAGCCTCAAGAATTTCAGAGATAAGTATACCGCCCATACCTGCGATAACAATGTCATCAACCTCGGAAGAATTGACACATTTAAGTCCATCGGAAAGACGCAGCTGTACCTTTTCGGCAATACCGTAAGTTTTTACGGTAGCCTCAGCGTTTTCCAATGGACCTTTTCTCAAGTCTGCGGCGATGGCACAGGGGACTGTACCGTCAAGTATGAGTGCGGCAGGAAGGTAAGCATGGTCTGTTCCGATATCGGCAAGTCTGGAGCCTGCCCTTACCATCTGCGCCGCCATATTCAGTCTTGATTTGAGTTTAAGCATTATTTGCTTGCAAGATAAGCGTTGATATCGGCAACAAGTTCTTCAACGTCTACACCGTGTACCTGACAAGCCATTTCAAGGCTTTCTCCTCTTGCAGAGGGGCAACCGAGGCAGTGCATACCCATTTCAAGGAAAAACTTTGCAGTGCCTACGTCAGCGTCAAGAATATCGCCGATAATCATGTCTTTTGTTACTTCTGTCATATTAATTACCTCCGAAAAAAATATACATATATATTATACACGTATTTTTTATATTTTCAAGTTAAAAAAATATCCTCTTTTACTTTTCAAATCGTAATAAAGATGATATACTTATAAAGTAAATTATGTTGATACGAGGTATGCAAATGAAAGTGATTTACGATGCGGCGGCAAAAATCAACCTTATGCTTGATATTCTTGCACGTCTTGATAACGGCTACCACAGCCTCTTTATGCTTATGCAGTCTGTTGATCTTTACGATACGGTAACGGTCGAAACAGATTCTTCTGGTGCAATCAGTATCACCTCTGATGAAGAGGGAATACCGTGTGATAAAAGAAACATCGCGTACAAAGCGGCAGAAGTTTTCTTTAACTACACGGGTATTAAAAACAAGGGAATAAAAATCCACATTGAAAAAAGAATTCCGTTCGAAGCAGGAATGGCAGGCGGAAGTGCTGACGGTGCGGCAGTTATAGCGGCTCTCAATGATATACATAAGACAAATCTTTCGCAACAGGAGCTTTGTTCAATCGGACTTAAGGTCGGCGCGGATGTGCCCTTCTGCCTGACGGGCGGCACTTGCCTTGCGCAGAATGTCGGTGAAATTCTTTCTCCGTTGCCACCCCTTGATGAGTGCTATATTGTTCTGGCGAAGCCTGAGAGGGGAGTGTCAACAAAAGAGGCATTCGCGGCTTTTGACACTGCAACCAATATCCGTCATCTGGATACATGTGCAATGCTTTATGCGGCTTCTCAGGGTGACCTAAAAGAAATATGTAAGAGGACAAAGAATGTCTTTGAACAGCTTATCGAAGTTCCTGAAAGAGTTCCCATCAAGTCAACCCTTAACCGACACGGTGCACTTGCGGCGTGTATGAGTGGAAGCGGACCTACAGTATACGGAATTTTTGATGATGAATCAAAGGCTCAGTCAGCGGCTTCAGCTCTTAAATCACTTGTAAATAATATTTACATAACCAGACCGGTGAAATCAGGCTTGGTAAGAAAAAATGAACAAATCAATTAAAGGTAAAACAAAACCGGCTCCCGAAAGAGAGCCGGTAATTTGTTATAAGTTTTCTGAGAAGCTTCAGATTACTGCCATGTGAATGAAACTGAATTTTCTTTAAGGTTAACGTTGTAGTTAACGCCCTTCTTGAACTCAAAGTTTCTTGCAGAATATGTTGCGTTATGTTCAACCTTATCAACTTCTTCAAGACCTTTGACAAAAGCCTGCATCATATCAGCATCTGTGAAGACGAGCTTAGCATCAAGCTTAACCTGCTGAACTGCTTCAGGAGTTGAACCGAAGTTGTCAAGTGCACCGGGAACGAAGCCTGTAAGCCACCATGAATACTGAAGACCTCGTGAGAAGAGAGTCTGATTGTTTCTGTAAAGTGTCATACTCATCTTTATAAGAAGATCGTCGTCTGCACACTTGAAGTAGTTAACACCGTTTTCGTCAATAAGTGAGTTGTCACCGAAGTCACGGTAGTAAAGACCGATTTCAGCACCGATAAGAACCCAACCGTACTGACCCTTCCAAAGCTGAACCATCCACTCTTTGTCGTCGTACTCAAAGAAGATTCGAGTTGTATCGAACCAACAGATGATTACGGGAGCTGCAAGGTCATAAATATATGTATAACCGAATGTTCTCTGCCATGCGTTGCTTGAAGCGTAGAAAACACCTTCTTTTGCATCAAAAGAGAAACCGAGCAAGCCTGAACCGTCAGGATTTGTTACCTTACCGGTTGCGGGGTCATACCAGAACCCACCGATAATTTCTACACGACCTGAGTCAACCGGTGTACCTGCAGGGAAGCTTGAAATCTTACCGACTGAGAAGTGAAGAATGTAAAGGGCGTCTGTTGAGTTAACCTGCTTGTCACCGTTAACGTCAGCAGCTTTAAGTTCAGCAGCTGTAAGAGTTACAACACCTGTACAGTGTCTTACAATCATAAGAGCATCGAAAGAGTTGATTGCCGCGTCGCTGTTAGCGTCTCCGAGTGAGTTGTCGGCAGCATTTGAGCCGACTGTAAGGAAGGCTGCCATGCTTGCAACGATTGAAATTGTGAGAATGATTGAAATTATTGTTTTCGTGAATTTCATTTTTCTGTTTCCTCCTTCTGAATTATAAAGACGGAATTAAACCGACCGAGTACTGAAGAACCATCAATGCATCTGATGAGTTGATTTTATCATCCTTTGAAACGTCTGCCAGAACTTTAGCAGAAGCGTCAAGGGTAATAACACCGACAGCGTGCTGAAGGATCATAAGGGCATCCTGTGAATTGATTTTAAAATCGATGTTAACGTCACCGGAAAGCTTTTCTCCTTTGCGTATAAAGTTTACATCAAAAGGAGCACGTTTGCCTCCGAATGTTGCGTAAAGTGTTGCCTTACCGGGGTCAATGGAATCCACACCTTGCGGAACTGCCCAACCGATAAGCTTATTTTCAGGGTAAGAAACAATCCTGGATATACCGTCTTTGTACTTTACGTTGAGCGAAAGACCGGTAAGGTCAAGCTCGGTGAATTCAACGTCGCCAAGACCGCTGAGCTTCCAGTCAACATCCTGCATAAGGCTGGTTTTCTTCGGTGAAGTAACAACAGAAATGCTTTCAACTTCAACAAGATTAACCTGAACGGTAGCATAAACGCTTGACGGAAAATCATCGCAGTAAATGCGCATTGTGTTCTTGCCGGCAGACCAGCTTCCGCTGTCGCTCTTTGAGTACATATTCGGCCACTTATCTACAGCATAGGAAACTTCCTTGGAATTGTAGGAAAGAACAGTTCCTGAAATGTCAAAGCTGCCGCTGATTACGGAAATGGTACCGGATTTGTTATAAGACCAGTCGATTCCCTGATAGAACGTCGTTTTTGTTGGTTTTTTAACGATTGTGACGTCCGCAGCAAAAGATGAAACAGTGAAACAAGGAAGAATCATTACAAATGAAAGCACAACGCAGATGACTGTTCTGAACTTCTTGTTATTCAATTTTATTTCCTCCTGACTTAAAAGTATTTATATTCTTAACTATTATACATTAAAAAAAAGCAGGTGTCAATGAAAATAAATTTTAAAAGCCGTGTTTATATTACAGATATTGACTATTGACAAATCGACCTCATTAGTATATAATTTATCCGAATATGATGCGCTACATATGGTGTAGTGTGCCCTTGAGGTGCATATTCTTAATACTATTTACATTAAGGAATGAAGAAAATGAACAAATCAATCAAAAGATTTTTCTCATTGATTCTCGCTGTGTTTATGGTGCTCAGCTGTGCAGTTTTCGTTTTAGCGGAGGACAAAGCTGACGGTGAAGCAACAGCACCTGTTTTTAAATACGGTGACATTACAGCAGACGAAAAGATCAATTCTTCGGATGCTCTTGCAGCACTTAAGCATTCGGTGGGTATTGCTTTGCTTGAAGGCGAGGCTTTAAGAGCCGCTGATGTTAACGGTGACTCAAACGTCAACTCATCCGACGCTTTGGAAATTCTTAAGTATTCGGTCGGAAGCATCAAGCTTTTCCCGATAGAAGTTGTGGTTGAGAAACCTGAAACAGCTGCAGAAATTCTTGCTCTTTATGCAAAGACAATGAACAAAGCAAAGGAAACAATCCCTGCATATAAGCTCAAAGCAACAACAAAGGGCCTGAAGGTCGCTTTCTCCGGTACAGCAATGTCTTTCGTTCCGAAGGATGAGGTTGCAGCAATGGAGAAAGATATGATGAAGGAAAGCTCTTTCCAGAATATCTTCAGAGCCGGTTCTTCAACAGCTTTTGCAAACCTTCCCGGTGAATGCAAAGTTACAGATCCTTCTTTGCTTAAGGAAGTAAAGCTTACCGAGCTTGATGACGGAAACTATCAGATTGACATTGCTTTCAAGGATGATAAAAATCCGAAGGCGGGCAGTCCCGTTGTTACAATGCTCAATGTTCCCGATAAGGATACATTCATCAAACAGATGAACGAAGAATTGGGTTCTGCAGTCGGAGGCGAAGATATCAGTGCCTCGGCTGAGCTTAAAAACCTTGAGTATACGAATAGCCGTATCTCGTGCGTAATTGATGTAAAGACAGGTAATTTTATTTCTGTCAACACAGAGTATGATATGCGTACAAACATGGTAACTTATGTTGCGTTCTTCTCAATGGGTACAGACACAACAACAAAAACAGTAAACGAGTACTCAAATTTCATTTATTAATTTAAGTTTTAGTTCATCGGCGATTTCGCCTAAATCGTAAGATGTCTAAATATATGTGCGTAGCACAAATCTATAAAGGAGAAAATGGTGATTTAATATGAACAGATTTGCTAAAATTATGTCAACTGTTATTTCTGTAACATTGGCACTCAGCATTGCAATCGTTATGCTCACATCTGCTCTTGCTGCAGTTGGCGCTAAGTTCTCTATCAACCTTGCAAGTGAAACAGATTCACAGGTTGTTATTGAAGTAAAGCTTGAGAGTGGTTCTTTCGAAGCTCTTGACTTCGGCATTTCATATAATGCTGCTAAGATCAAGAAGTGTACAAAGATCGACTTTGACCTTGACATCGTTCTTAACGGTGGTGTTCAGGCAAACAATCCTGACACAGGTCTTTTCGGTTGCGCTATTGATGCAGGTTATGACAAGGTTGGTGGAGTTGTTGCAACTTACACATTCGAAAAGGTAGCAGGTGCTAACATTTCTAAGGAAGACTTTGAAATGAACGTTACAAACTGCTCAGCAGATTTCGAAGTTGTTAACAACATCCCTGTATATGTAGAGCCCACAGAGCCTTCAGAAGAGCCAACAGAGCCTTCAGAAGAGCCTACTGAGCCTTCAGAAAAGCCGACAGAGCCTTCAGAAGAGCCGACAGAGCCCTCAGAAGAGCCGACAGAGCCTTCAGAAGAGCCCACTGAGCCTTCAGAAGAGCCCACTGAGCCTTCAGAAGAGCCGACAGAGCCTTCAGAAGAACCCACTGAGCCTTCAGAAGAACCCACTGAGCCTTCAGAAGAACCCACTGAGCCTTCAGAAGAACCCACAGAGCCTTCAGAAGAGCCGACAGAGCCTTCAGAAGAGCCGACAGAGC
>JAZNPE010000033.1:0-19297 GCA_045589535.1 Acutalibacteraceae bacterium
ATTAAAACTGAATAAATTTTAATCAATGTTTTCATATCACTTCAACATACCTGCGGCAAGTCTTGCAACAGTACTTAACAAAGGGAAACACAGCATCAGTATTACAGCTTTACCCGCCAAAGACACCGCTACGCCCAGAACCGAGTTCCCCGAATCATTACATATCTCTATCGCAAATTTTGTTATTAAGGCAACACCCAGAACTTTAACAAGCAATAATATATACTCATCCTGCACGACACCGCTGATACCTACCAACTCCGATACAGATGTCAAGAGATTTTTGACAGAGTTTACACAAAGCGTAAAAATAACAATCAGCGAACTGATCTGCAGGATTGGCACAAACTCAGGTTTTATTTGTTTTACAGTCACGCAGATTACCGAACAAACAACGGCAACCGACACAAGCTTTAGAATATCCATACTAAAAATCCATAAAAAACGAAAAAGATTCAAACAATCCTGTAGCCTCACGTACCAACATCGTTATCACAGCAATTATTCCTGCAAGAACCGTGAGAAGAGCATATTCATCGCGACCGGAACGTGAAAGCGTCTGCTGTAAAACAGCAACAATTATTCCGACTCCTGCAATTTTCAATACCAAATCCATACTTACCTCTAAATAAAAACAATCAAAATTCCCAATCCGGCAAGAAAACCGATCACCGTCGCAAGTCCTGAATAGCGTTCCTTATCATGCAAAGCTTCGTTAAAGTTTGTTTTCAACAAGCTCAAATAAACATTACAATTTGAAAGTTGTCCCGCACTATCAGTTACACCCAGATTTTCGCCAAAAGATTTCAGCAAATCAACATCTTTCTTCTTTAAAAATGCTACATTTGTTCTTTTTTTCAGCGAATTATTCCAAGCCTCAGGGAAATCATAGCCTAAAGCCAAAAATTTATAACATTCCTCTATAAAAACAAGCTGTTTCAATGTTTCTTTTTGAGAAAGCGAATAAATCATTTCATCGATCGGCAAAGCACAAAAATTTATTTCATCACGGATAAACGTAATCATAGTTTCGGTTTTTTCAAGCATCGACACTCGTTTTTTATATGAGTCAGCAATATTCTGACCCACAAGCGCACAAACGATTGCAATAACCACTAACGACAATGTCCTCATCATAAAAAACCTCAGCCGAAACAATTTCGGAAATTTCTGATTTATCTTTTAAAAACACAAAATAATCAATTATTTTAATTTCTGTTAATTTTTTAATCTGTTTTTTCTTTTTCAGTTCAATCTTACTACCGCAATGAACGCTCATAACAAAACTTACACCGCTGTTCATTCCGTCAAGAACAGCTTCAGCTTCCTCTGAAGTTCCCAGCTCATCAAAAACAACTATATCCGGTGACAGTGTACGGACACTCTGCATAATACCTACTGACTTCGGATATCCGGTCAGAACATCAGTATTAAATCCCGGATAGTAATTTTCAAATTCAGCTCTTTCATCAATCAATGCTATTTTATAGTTGAACCTGTCTGAAAGATTCCTGCACAAATCCTTAATTAAAGTTGTCTTTCCGCTTGACGGAGGTCCGCAAATAAGAATATTCGGCTTTGAATTTTCAAAAAGCTTGTAAACATCAGCTGAAATATCAACAAAATCTCCTGCCAGACGAATATTAAGTCCTTTGATGTTTCTTACCGAAACAACTCTGCCGTCTTTAACTACAGCTGTTCCGTAAACACCTACACGACAACCGTTTTCAACAGTAATAAAACCGTTACAAATACTGTGCGTCATAGAATATACAGAATAACTGCACATACGTTCAAAAACTTGCTTTAACTCAACATCGCTGAGTTTTAAAATTCCGCTGTTATAAAAATCAGTAAGCCTTCCTGATTCCGTCAGAAATTTCTTTTCTGTTGAAAAAACAAGAACTACAGGCTGTTCCGATTTCAATCTTATTTCATATAATTCCTCAGCTTTTTTATCACATAAGCCGCTTAAAGCTAACCTCAGCTTTTCAGGGAAGTATTTAATCATATCCGAGAGATTTGAAGCTTTTCTGCTCATTATTTATACCACCAATACTTTTTATGAATACTTGTCCCCTTTTAGAACAAAATTTTATTAAAATAGTATTAACTTTAACCACAAGATATTGAAAGAAAGATAATTTTATGGTAACATATTGTAAGAGTATACTCTGAAAGGATGAGTACGATGAGTTCAGAAACCAAAAAGTTGAAGAAGCGAAACAGTCGCCTGTCAAAATTCATTGATAATAATATATATGTAGCCCTTGCATTTATATGCTCAACAGTATTAATGTTGCTTGTTTATTATTGTTACGAAATCATTCCGTTCGGCGGGAGAACCGTTCTGAGAATGGATCTTTTTCATCAGTACGGTCCGCTTTTCGCCGAGCTTTTTGACAGAATCAAAGAAGGTAAAAGTCTTCTTTATTCATGGACAGCCGGTGGTGGCGGAAGCTTTTTAGGTAATTATTTCAATTATCTTTCAAGCCCGTTCGGTGCGCTCATAACACTTATTGCAGGCCACGAAAATGTTCCTGAAGCCGTCGGCACGATGGTTCTTATAAAAAACGCACTTGCGGCATCTGCGTTTGCATTTTATCTCAAGAAATCAACCGGTAAAAACGATTTCACTGTTTCAGCCTTCGGTGTTCTGTATGCTTTCTGCGGTTTCTTCATAGCATACTATTGGAACATAATGTGGACCGATGCAATGTATCTTCTTCCGCTTATCATCCTCGGAATTGAGAAGATCATAAACAGCAGAAAATGCACGCTTTATGTTGTTTCCCTTGCTGTCTCATTCTTCTCATCCTACTATATGACATACATGATCTGTATTTTCTCTGTCATATATTTCCTTGTTTATTTCATCAGCAAGAACAGTATTAAGGACACATACAACGACATTCCGTTTACAGTCAACGAAGATGGTGTAAAGGAATCTTCACTGGTCAGTAAGATTTTCTACAACAGGTTTTTAAGAAGCGGTGTACTATTTGCTGGAAGCTCTGTTATCGCCGCTATGCTTACGGCAGTTGCTCTTATCCCGACATATTTCTGCCTCAAATCCTGTTCTGCAACATCAGGTACATTCCCTGAAGACGCAACATACTACAACACTATCTTCGATTTCATCGCAAACCACCTTGCAGCAGTTGAACCGACTATCAGAAGCAGCGGTGACACAGTTCTTCCGAATGTTTACAGCGGTATCCTCGCAGTAATTCTTCTTCCGTTATATGCATTCTGTGATAAAATAAAGGCAAAAGAAAAGGTTGCGCATATTGTTCTTCTTGCAATATTCTTTGTAGGTTTCAATCTCAACTTTGCAAACTACATTCTTCACGCATTACATTTCCCGAATGACCTTCCTTTCAGATTTTCGTTTATCTATTCATTCTTCCTTCTGAAGATGTCGTATCAGGTAATTGTTCACATTAAGAGTATCAACACAAAAGGAATTATCGGTTCCGGTCTTGCCGTTCTCCTCTTTACAATCCTTGTTCAGGAAATCGGTATGGGTAATGTTGATGACGATACGGTTTATATTACAGTCGGTTTTACTGTAGCCTATACCCTTATTCTCAGCCTTATGAAGAAAAAAGATCTTGCACAGTCTGCAGTCGCACTTCTTCTTATGTGCTGTGTATTTGCAGAGGTTGCAATCGCAGATATTGATCACATCAAAATCACTCAGGAAAAAGTTAACTTTGTAAACGACTACGAAGATTTCAGAACGCTTAAGAAGACGCTCGATAAAATAGAAGAATCTGACGACTACCGCATGGAACTCACATGGAGCAACACAATAATGGATCCTTCCTGGTTCAATTACAACGGTATTTCAGTTTTCTCCTCAATGGCGTATGAAAAATCAGCAAATCTCCAGGACAAGCTCGGTATGGACAGTAACTATATTAACAGTTACATCTACTATTCACAGACACCCGTTTACAATGCGATGATGGGACTTAAATACCTTGTCAAAAACGATGAACGCGAAATCAATACAGACTTGTATGAATTCGTAGCAAACTGCGGTAAGTATACAGCATATGAAAACAAGTATTATATGCCATTAGCATTCACCGTAAACGAAAAGATGGTCGACTTTACAGCTGACTATTCTAATCCGTTCGATACTCACAATGATTTTTGGTATTACTCAACAGGTATTTACGGAGCACTGAAAAAAATCGATGTGCTGAGCTATACAACCGAAAACATTACCGATGACGGTAAAGAGTTTTACTCTGACACATTCACCTATTTTAAGGAGCAGACCAATGCTGACGGAAAAATCACTCTGAAATATTATATTCCCGAAGGTCAGAACGTATATCTTTATTTCAAAGGCAGCACAATCGAAAACATTGAGGTTTATACTGAACAGTCAGAATTCCGTACGACCCAGAATCTTAACGAACCATATATTCTCGACTGCGGTAAATGTGCTCCGGGAGATATTCTTACCGTTGAAGTACCTGTGCCGGCTGATAAAGACTCCGGTTACATTGAATGCTACGCAGCAGGACTTGATACTGATATCCTTGATGCCGGCTATGAAGTACTCAAGCAGGGCGGAATGGTTATTGACGAATTTGATGACACTTATATCAAAGGTCACGTCAATGCAGGTGAAAACAAAATACTCTATACTTCAATCAACTACGATGAAGGTTGGACTGTAAAAGTAGACGGCGAAGAAGCAAAAAAAATCAAAATCGGCGGTGCACTTATCGGCATCAAGATTGAACCGGGAATGCACGATATTGAATTCAGCTATGAACCGCAGGGATTTAAAATCGGTGCTGTTATTTCATCCGTAACACTTTTACTGCTTGTCTTCTTCCTTGTTCTCAGATTTGCTTACAGGAACAAGAAAAAAGCAGTAACAGCTGACGACGTGTCTGATGTTGAAAGCAGTACCGAATCCGCTGAAGTTGAAGGGCCTACAGGGATTGACAAGATGATGGCTGAAGACCTTGGCCACGATGCAACAATTGAGGATATTGAAGCTTTACTTGAACCAAAGGATGAATTTGAGGGTCAGCTTGAAAAGAATGCACCTACCCTTTCAAAGGCTGATGAGCTTCTCAACTCACAGAAGCTTGACCTTAATGCAATTCTTAACGGACTACAGGAAAACGAAACAAACGACGAGGAGTAATTAATATGAACAGAACAATCATAACCGTAATCGGTAAGGACAGAGTCGGAATTATTGCACGTGTCTGTACCTTTCTTGCAGAAAACAATATAAACATCCTTGATATAAACCAGTCTATTGTTCAGGGATTTTTCAATATGATGATGATCGTTGATGCACAGCAGACAACAAAGGATTTCTCCGTGTTGGTTGAAGAGATTGAAAAGATCGGCGATGAGCTCGGTGTAAAAATCAAGATGCAGCATGAAGATATCTTCAATATCATGCACAGAATCTGAGGTGGCGTCATGACCAATATTTTCGAAGTACGTGAAACCAACAAAATGATCGAGGAAAACAACCTCGACGTCAGGACAATCACAATGGGCATCAGTCTGCTTGACTGTTGCTCAGACTCAGTTGAAAAAACATGTGAAAACATCTACAACAAAATTACGACCAAAGCAAAAGATCTTGTAAAAGTCGGCAAGGATATCGAGCTTGATTTCGGCATTCCTATTGTTAATAAGCGTGTTTCCGTTACACCTATAGCACTTGTCGGTGCATCATGCTGTAAAGAAATCAATGACTATGTTGAAATAGCAAAAGCTCTTGACCGTGCAGCTGACACAATCGGAGTAAACTTCATCGGCGGTTTTTCAGCCCTTGTTTCAAAGGGAATGACACCTTCTGACGAACTGCTTATTGAGTCAATTCCGAAGGCTCTTGCATCAACAAACAGAGTCTGCAGTTCTGTAAACGTAGGTTCAACAAAAACAGGTATCGATATGGATGCTGTTAAGCTTATAGGTGAAAAAATCATTGAAACAGCAGAGCTTACAAAGGACAGCGGATCAATCGGATGTGCAAAGTTTGTTGTATTCTGTAACGCCCCGGATGACAACCCGTTTATGGCAGGTGCATTTCACGGCGTTACGGAAGCCGATACAATTATCAATGTCGGTGTAAGCGGACCCGGTGTTGTTAAACGTGCAATCGCAGAAGTTAAAGGACAAAGCTTCGGCACACTCTGCGAAACAATCAAGAAAACTGCATTCAAGGTTACAAGAGTAGGTCAGCTTGTTGCTCAGGAAGCATCACGCAGACTTGATGTACCTTTCGGAATCATTGACCTTTCTCTTGCTCCCACTCCTGCTGTCGGCGACAGCGTTGCTGAGATTCTTGAAGAAATGGGTCTTGAAAAAGTCGGTGCACCCGGCACAACTGCAGCTCTTGCTTTACTTAACGATCAGGTCAAAAAAGGCGGTATTATGGCTTCTTCGTATGTCGGCGGTCTTTCGGGTGCTTTCATCCCCGTTTCTGAAGACCAGGGAATGATTGATGCCGTTAACGCAGGTGCACTCACACTTGAAAAGCTTGAGGCTATGACTTGTGTCTGCTCCGTTGGTCTCGATATGATTGCAATCCCCGGCAGCACAAAAGCATCAACAATTTCAGGTATAATTGCCGACGAAATGGCAATTGGTATGATAAACCAGAAAACAACAGCAGTACGAATCATCCCCGTATTTGGTAAAGGAATCGGCGAGACAGTTGAATTCGGCGGACTTCTCGGATACGCTCCCATTATGAAGGTTAACGAATTTGATTGCAGTAAATTCATCTCACGCGGCGGACGAATCCCGGCTCCGATTCACAGCTTTAAGAACTGACGATATGAAAAGTTTTGAAATCAAATCCAACGACGCAAACCAGCGTCTTGACAAGTTCATAAGAAAAAGTCTTCCGAATCTGCCTCAGACGCTTATGTACAAATACATACGTATAAAGCGAATCAAGGTTAACGGAAAACGTGCCGAGATATCTACAATGCTCAAAGTCGGCGACATAGTTGATATGTATATTAATGATGAGTTTTTTGTTAAGCCCGAAACAAGGTATGATTTCACGGGCGCTTCAAAAAATCTTGACATTATTTACGAGGATGACAACATTGTTCTTCTCAACAAGAAAACCGGACTTCTCTGCCATCCCGACGACAGAGAGTACATAGACACGCTCATAACCCGTTTGAAGAAATATCTTTACGATAAGGGTGAATACCGTCCTGATGACGAAAACTCCTTTACGCCTGCTCTTGTTAACCGTATTGACAGAAACACGGGCGGTATTGTAATAGCGGCAAAAAACGCTGAAAGCCTTCGTATTATGAACGCACAGATGAAACGAAGAAATCTTCGCAAGTTCTATCTTTGTGTTGTGCACGGCATTCTTGAGAGGGACAGCGGTCTGCTTGAAGGATATCTTACCAAGGACGAAAAGAAAAACATCGTCAAAGTAACAAAAAAGCCTGCCGACGGTTCAAAGGAGATAAAAACCAAGTACAAAGCTCTGAGCAAAGATTTAAAAAACGATCTCAGCCTTGCAGAGGTAGAGCTCCTTACGGGACGAACCCACCAGATCCGCGCTCATTTCGCTTCTATCGGACACCCGTTGCTCGGCGACGGAAAATACGGTACAAACAAACTCAACAAAGACTTCGGCTATAAAAAACAGTTTCTTTATTCTTATAAGCTGATTTTTAATTTTGATAGCGAAGCCGGACAGCTTGAGTATCTCAACGGCAGATGTTTCGAAGTCAAGGACGTCTGGTTTGTCCGTGAATTTGAAAACCAAACACTATAACCAAAAACTGCACTGAATTCAATCTCAGTGCAGTTTCTTTTTAACTTAATATACCTAGGCTTACCGATAATGCTTTATTTACCCTTGCCATATCAGGTTCATGTAGATTACCCATTTTTTCTTTCAGGCGTCTTTTATCAATGGTACGTACCTGCTCCAACAAGACAATTGAATCTTTTGAAAGGCCGCAATCTTCTGCATCCACCTGAATATGTGTAGGAAGGTTCGTCTTGTAACGCTGACTCGTTATAGCTGCAGCAATAACCGTGGGACTGTATTTGTTCCCAACATCATTCTGAACAATAAGTACCGGTCTAACGCCACCTTGTTCAGAGCCGATGACAGGACTTAAATCTGCATAATAGATATCTCCCCGTTTTATCGTCATTTGAATCACTCCTGAAATTTTTTGTCAGTATTATATTTGCCAATTCTGAGGCAGAATAATCATCTTTAATCACGGGGAGAAAAATAAAGCTGACAGTATAATATATTCAGATTAATTTGCATTGAAACAAGTCAGGCTGTAAATTTATAAACTAAATTTTTAAACTTAATTTCCGAAAATTTTTCACTTTGTTTATCTAACGTTATGAAACACTCATTATGATTGAAATTAAATTGTGTAACAAACTTTTCGTTGACATCTTTAAACTCCGGTTTCAATTTGTTAAGCTGTATTAAAACATCATAAATTTGCGTAATCGGGAAAAGTTCAGCAGTTTTATTCTTATCATATTTTAATTTCAAAGAATTGTTAACAACCGTTATTTCTGTCGGAGCAACTGTAATTTCAAATCCGTTTAACACTTCCGGTTGAATGATTTTTACAACAAGAATATCGTTTTCAAAGTAAACATCTGCTTTATAAACCGTTTGATTATAAAACACTTCAACCCGTCCCTCCGGACAAAGTGGAAAATCGGGTTGAAAATCAACCCGATTGCACGAAGAAAGTATAAAAACCGATAAAATAGCGCACAGAAGTTTTTTCATTAATAACACAAGCCTATTCTTCAAAATTTGAAAGAACTTCAGCCAATTCATCGATCATTCTGGTCGGTGTCACACCTAGCATTGAATATTTTGCTCTTACAACATCGCCGCAGAGTCCGTGTATATAAACGCCCGCAATGGTTGCTGAATGCAGTCCCATCGACTGACATACAAACGAAGCAATAATACCCGCAAGAACATCACCTGAACCGCCCGTTGCCATTCCTGCATTGCCGGTATTGTTTATGTAAACAGTTCCCTTAGGCGCTGAAACAACAGTGTTTGCACCCTTAAGCACAAGAATACAGTTATATTCGGTGGCAAAATCCTTTGCAACCTTCACCCTGTTTTTCTCGATTTCTTCAACACTCAGACCTGTCAGACGCGACATTTCGCCGATATGCGGTGTAAGAATAAGCGAAGCCTTAGTTTCTTTCAATATATTTGTATTTAAGCTTACCGCATTTATTCCGTCAGCATCAAGAATTATCGGTTTATCAGTATTCATAAGTATTGATTCAACAAGCTTTACAGTATCTTCACAGAAACCGAGACCGCACCCGAGAAGTATTGCGGTTGAATCATTTGCGAGATTGATTATTCTTTCAGCATTTCTGAAGCTGAGATTGCCCGAAGGTGTGGACTGCATTGCCATAGTAAGCGGTTCGGTAAGCTTTGATGCAATCGGCGCATACGCAGCATCAGGAAAAACCGACCTTACAAGCCCGACACCGCTGTTCACCGCAGCACTTGCAGCCATAACTGCAGCACCCTGCATATCTCTTGATCCTGCAACCGAAAGGAGCTTTCCGAAATCACCCTTATGTGAGTCCGCACGCCTTAAGCTGAAAAACCGTTTTATTTCTTTATTGTCGGCAGATATAAGAATCTCCGAGCCGACAGCCTCATATGACTCCTTCGAAATTCCGATGTCAATAAGTTTTACAATACCACATTTTTCACATGCAGGTTTAAGAATGTGAACAGGCTTATAGCAGGTAATCGCAAGCGTATAATCGGTTTTAAAAAACTCTGAATTTATTTCACCGTTATTTCCTTCAAGACCACTCGGAATATCAACTGAGAACTTTTTAGCTTTGGATTTTGCAATATCCTTAAAGAAACCTGCAATCATTTCATTAAGCTGACCGTGAAAACCAATACCGTATACACAATCAACAACAGCATTGGAAGTAAGGCACGCTGAAACACATGCCTGATAATTCTCCGCAAGATCCGTGACAACAACGTGCTTATCCTCAAGATAAGAATACATCATCTTAGACTCATAAGCTGTAGGAAATCCGTCAGCAAGAATAAGCTGAACCGAATATCCCCTTTCGCAAAGATTACGGGCAATAACGTAGCCGTCACCGCCGTTTCTTCCCGAACCGCAGATAATTGCCGCGCTTTTTGAAACACCGCCGAGCCCGCTGACAACGGAATGAATTTTATCCGCACATCCGTTACCTGCATTTTCCATCATCTGCACATAAGAAAGTCCGTTAACGTCCGCATTCTCTTCAATAACGCGCATCTGTTCACAAGTATAAACAAGCATAAATACACCTCAAGCTTTTTATCTGATCAAATAATAACATAAAAACAATAATTATGCAATAAATTATGTTTTTGTTGAAAAGAATAAAAAAATGTGATAATATGAATTAAATAAATCAGGAGAAATGGCCATGAGTAAAGAATTCATCATAAAAAAGAATATATTCGGTGGATTTGACAGACGTCAGGTCATTGACTACCTTGGACATTTACAGTCAAAGTGTTGCGATTCAACAACGCATGACGAAATTGAATCAACCAAAGAGAGAATTAAGGTTTTACTTAAAAAAATTGAAGAAAAAGACCGTCAGATCAAAAGCCTTAATGACGAATTGAAAGCCGTTAACACTCTCGATTTTTCAAAAGAACAGGCTGACGGATTTGACAGTTTGAGTGAGGCAGACAAAATCATTGAAAACGCAAAAACCGAAGCTAAAAAATATATTAACGAAACAAAACAAACAGTTAAAAATAACAACGAACAATTCGACAAAATTATGTCCAGGATTTCTTCGTTAAACAAAGAAATTACACTTATCGGTACTAATGCTGACAAGATTTCTTCCGGAATTGTTAATATAGCAGTCGAAGAATATGACTTTGATGATATCGAGCAGGTTGTAACAAATGTTATTTCTGAAACCCCTGATATTGATGCCGAAGAAGCTGAAGAAACAACAGACTTTATTCTTACTGAAACAAGCGAAGACAGATCATCAGATACTGATTCATTCAATTACATTGATAACTTCTTCTCCGAGCTAGAAAAACTTACAGGAAGCACCGATTACTACGAAGCTCAGGACATTACCACCTGCTATGACAAGCCGAATAAAACACTTCCTGACGAGAGAAGTGATGAAGCTTTTGATGATTTATTAAAGAATATCATAAAAGGAACGCCACAGACTTAAAAAATCTGCGGCGTTATTTTTATAGTACCTTATTAAGATATTCACCTGTATAAGAGCCCTTGACTTTTGCAACTTCTTCAGGAGTACCTGTTGCAACAATTTCGCCGCCCTTATCTCCCCCGTCAGGTCCGAGGTCAATTATATGGTCGGCTGTTTTAATTACATCAAGGTTATGCTCAATAACAAGCACTGTATTTCCTTTATCCACAAGACGCTGAAGAACCTCAATCAGTCTGTGCACATCGGCCGTATGAAGTCCTGTTGTCGGCTCATCAAGAATATAAATTGTTTTACCCGTCGAAGTTTTTGCAAGCTCGGTCGCAAGCTTAACTCGCTGTGCCTCACCTCCTGAAAGTGTTGTCGCTGACTGTCCGAGCTTAACGTAACCAAGACCGACCTCATAAAGAGTATTGAGCTTTTTACGGATTTTCGGCACAGCAGAGAAGAAGTCAACCGCTTCTTCAACAGTCATTTCAAGCACATCATAAATATTCTTGCCCTTATACTTAACTTCGAGCGTTTCTCTGTTATATCTGTTTCCGTGGCAGACATCACACGGAACATAAATATCAGGCAGGAAATGCATTTCAATCTTGACAATACCGTCGCCCTGACAAGCTTCGCAACGACCTCCCTTGACATTGAAAGAGAATCGGTTTGCTTTATAGCCTTTTGCCTTTGATTCAGTTGTCAACGCAAAAAGCTCACGGATATCGTTGAAAACACCTGTATACGTCGCAGGGTTTGAACGCGGAGTTCTGCCGATCGGTGCCTGATCGATATCAATAACCTTATCGAGATTCTCAATACCCAGCATATCCTCATGCTTACCAGGGAACTTCTTGGCACCGTTGAGTTCATTTGCCAGACGTTTATAAATAATCTCGTTAACAAGTGAGGATTTACCCGATCCCGATACACCTGTTACACAGATAAACTTTCCTAACGGAAGTTTAACATCAACATTTTTCAGATTATTTTCCTGAGCGTTTATAATTTCAAGATATTTTCCGTTGCCTTCACGTCTTTTTTCGGGTACGGGAATTTTTTTCTTTCCGCTGAGATACTGTCCTGTTATGGATTTATCGCAATTTTTGATATCATCAACCGTACCTGCACAGACAATTTCACCGCCGTGAATACCTGCACCCGGACCGATATCAACAATATAATCAGCAGCTTCCATCGTTTCTTCATCGTGCTCAACAACAATAAGTGTGTTACCGATATCACGCAGATGCTTGAGTGTTTCAAGAAGCTTTGCATTATCCTTCTGATGCAGACCGATACTCGGCTCATCAAGAATATAGAGGACACCCATCAGTGACGAACCGATCTGTGTTGCAAGACGGATTCGCTGACTTTCACCGCCCGACAAAGTTCCGGACGAGCGTGTCAGTGTAAGATATTCAAGTCCCACACTTGCAAGAAAGCTCATTCTGCTTCTGATTTCTTTAAGAATCGGCTCAGCAATCATCAGATCACGCTCATTGAGCTTCATTGAATCAAGAAAAGCAATTGCATCCTTGATTGACTTTTTTGAAAATTCGTGGATATTTATTCCTGAAACCGTAACGCACAGGCTTTCTTTTTTCAGTCGTGTACCACCACACTCGGGACAATCTTCAACAGTCATAAGCTGTTCAATTTCGCCCCTTGAATATTCGCTTGTTGATTCATTATAACGTCTTTCGAGGTTATTTACAACACCTTCAAAATCCGTCAGATAAGAGCCTTCACCGTAAGCCGTCTTGCGGTGAAGCTTGATTTTCTTGCCGTTTGTTCCGTACATAAGAATCTTCTTTGCTTCCTTCGGCAATTCTTTATACGGTACATCAAGTGAGAAACCGTAATGTTCAGCAAGACCTTCAAAATACATAAGTGCAATTGAACTGCCGCCATCGGCAACATTCCAACCCGAAGCCTTGATTGCACCCTCACGTACAGAAAGCTTTTTATCAGGTACAATAAGATCTTCGTTGATTTTCATAAAAACACCGAGACCTGCACATTTGGGACACGCACCGTAGGGATTGTTGAAGCTGAACATTCGTGGTGAAAGCTCTTCAATGCTCACTCCGTGTTCGGGACAAGCATAATTCTGTGAATAAAGCTGTTCTTCGCCGCCGATAACGTCAACTATAAGAAGTCCGTTTGAAAGATTGGTCGCAGTTTCAACAGAATCGGTAAGACGCGACTTAATCTCATTTTTTATAACAAGTCTGTCAACAATAATCTCAATGTTATGTTTTTTATTTTTATCCATCGGGATTTTTTCGGAAAGGTCATATGTTATACCGTCGACACGTGCTCTTACGAAACCGCTTTTTCGTGCACTTTCAAGCTCCTTTACATACTCGCCTTTTCTTCCCATAACAATCGGCGACATTATCTGAATCCTTGTTCCTTCTTCAAGAGTAAGGATTCTGTCAACAATTGTATCCACGCTCTGTCGGCTGATTTCCCTTCCACAGACAGGACAGTGAGGTACACCGACCCTTGCATAAAGCAGTCGGAGGTAATCATAAATTTCCGTAACCGTACCCACCGTTGAACGCGGGTTTTTTGATGTAGTTTTCTGGTCAATTGAAATTGCAGGCGAAAGTCCTTCAATGTAATCAACTCGCGGTTTTTCCATCTGACCGAGAAACTGTCTCGCATAAGAAGACAAAGACTCAACATAACGTCTCTGTCCTTCTGCATATATGGTATCAAAAGCAAGCGAAGACTTGCCTGAGCCTGATAAACCCGTGAAAACGATAAATTTATCTCTCGGCACAGACACATCAACATTTTTCAGGTTGTGTTCTCTTGCTCCTTTGACAACAATGTTTTTCTGCTGCATTATTTGCCCTCTCTTAATTTTTCAATCTTATCTCTCAGGTATGCTGCGTGCTCAAACTCAAGAATCTTGGCCGCAGCCTTCATTTCAGCAGTAAGCTGTTTAATAAGAATTTCTCGCTCAGCACGTGACATCTGCTTCCTTGATTTCTGTTCAGATTTTGAAGAAATCTCAAGCACATCGCGTACATCCTTTCGTATAGTTTCAGGAATGATTCCGTGCTTAATGTTATACGCTTCCTGCTTCTCACGGCGTCTCTGTGTTTCTTTTATGGCTCTTTCCATTGAAGGAGTAACCGAATCAGCGTACATTATAACCGTGCCGTTTGCGTTTCGTGCGGCTCGTCCGATAGTCTGAATGAGCGACGTTTCACTTCTGAGAAAACCTTCCTTATCAGCATCAAGGATTGCGACAAGTGACACTTCAGGGATATCAAGACCTTCACGAAGAAGGTTGATACCGACAAGCACATCAAACTCACCAAGACGAAGATCACGGATTATTTTCATTCGTTCAATGGTATCAACATCATAGTGCATATACCGCACACCGATGCCAAGATTTTCAATATATTCTGTAAGGTCCTCTGCCATCTTCTTTGTAAGAGTGGTAACGAGCACCTTTTCTTTACGCTCAATACGAAGATTGATTTCAGAAACAAGATCATCAATCTGTCCGTCAGTCGGTCGGACGCTTATCTGCGGGTCAAGCAAGCCTGTCGGTCTGATAACCTGCTCTGCAATTCGCGCACTCTTAGTCTTTTCAAGCTCACCCGGAGTTGCACTGACGAAAACCTTCTGACCTATTTTACTATAGAACTCATCAAATGTAAGCGGTCTGTTATCAAATGCTGACGGAAGTCTGAAACCGAAATTGATGAGACTTTCCTTCCTTGAACGGTCGCCGCCATACATTCCCCTTACCTGCGGTAGCGTTACGTGTGATTCGTCAACAAACAAAAGAAAATCATCGGGAAAATAATCAAGAAGAGTGAATGGAGGCTCACCCGGTTTTCTGTCCGACATAATTGCAGAATAATTTTCAATGCCCTTGCAGAAACCCGTTTCCCTGAGCATTTCAATATCATTATTCGTTCTTTCCATAATACGCTGTGCCTCAAGCAATTTGCCTTCCGATTGGAAGTAATTGACTCGGTCAAGCATCTCTTCGTATATGGTTTTTATGCATCGCTCCATTTTATCGGGTGAAACAACATAATGGGATGCAGGATAAATCGCTACGTGGGAAATTACATTTTTCACTTCACCCGTAAGAGCGTTAATTTCGCTGATTCTGTCTATCTCATCGCCGAAGAATTCGATTCGTATCGCGTTTTCATTCGAGTAAACAGGAAAAACTTCAACAACGTCTCCCCTTACCCTGAACTTATTTCGGGCAAATCCGATATCATTTCTCTCGTACTGAATTTCGACAAGCTTTCTGATAAGTTCATCACGGTTTTTCTCCATACCTGTACGTAATGAGATAACCATATTTCGATAGTCTATCGGGTCACCAAGGCTGTATATGCACGAAACACTGGCAACAATAATAACATCACGTCTTTCTGACAACGCTGATGTTGCAGAATGGCGCAATTTATCTATCTCATCATTGATTGCAGAGTCCTTTTCAATGTAGGTATCTGTAGTGGGAATATAGGCCTCGGGCTGATAGTAATCATAATACGAAACAAAATACTCAACCGCATTATCAGGGAAGAATTCTTTGAATTCACTGCAAAGCTGTGCAGCAAGTGTTTTATTGTGAGCAAGAACCAGCGTCGGTCGGTTGACACGTTCAATTATATTAGCCATTGTGAAGGTCTTGCCGGAGCCGGTTACACCGAGCAACGTCTGTTCATCATAGCCTTTGTTGATTCCGTCAACGAGTGCATCAATAGCTTCAGGCTGGTCACCCATCGGCTTATATGAAGATACCAATTTAAACCTATCCACAGCAAAACCTCCTTTTTCAGTATTTTATGGTTTTATATTATGTTAATCTGACACATTTTCATTGTTGACAATGCGCTGTTATGCGTTTCGGGAGTTACGCCTGCACAACAGGAAGAATCAACCGTTATCGGTACTTCGGGGTAACTTGCCTTTAAAATCAATGCATTTGAAACAACGCAGATATCGGTACACAAGCCGACAAGTTCAACCGAAAACTCTTCACCTTTTGTTATTTCACCAACAATAGCGGGCAATTCAACCGAGCCGAAGGTAAGTTTTTCAACCGCACGGTATTTTCTGTTTTCAAGTGCAGACTGTACATCCAAATCAAGATTCCATCCTGCTGTACCCTTGATGCAATGCTCGACAGGTAATTTTTCACCCTCTGATGTATTAAGATAATTCTCAAAATGAGTATCGTATGTCACAATGATTTCGCCGTCAAAGCTGTTGATTTTTTCAACAACATTTCCGACAATCTGAACAGCCTCAGCCGTTCCGAGAGCACCGTCAACAAAATCTTTCTGCATATCCACTACAACAAGAATCTTTTTCATAATATCACCTCGAAAATAGATGTGCTTATTATAACTCAAAAAATTTTAAATGTAAACAGTTTTGAAAGATTTTTCGAACAAATGTTTGTGTCGTTTGCAAAATCTATATATAGTTATCTAAACGAAAAGAAATCACCCTGATAGGTGCTTTCGGTTTGAATGATGTTTGTTTTTGGTTTACTCATAGTTAGTGGATACCCAAGAGATTTAGTTTTTACCGAACACAGAGAACTGTTCCTCTGTGTTCCGAAAATTCTCATCAAAAGAAAAATGATTCTCCTCGATTCAAGGTGAAGAGAATCATTTTAAGAATAGCTTAGTAAGATTAATAATTACTTTTGTTTACTTGCAAGTTCGTCAATCTTTTGAAGATATTTGTTTATTGTTGCACCGAATGTTATGTTCCAATCTGTTCTCAAAAGTTCAATTATTCTTTGATAAGTGGCAATTGCTTCTTGATATTCACCTTTGATTTCATTTATGTGTGCAATTGACTCAAGAGAATCTGTGTATCGTGGAGCAGCTTGAAGCTCAAAAGATTTTTCATAACAAGAAATTGCCTCATCATAATTGCAATCGTCTGCTTTAAAGTCTGCAATTATTGCCCAAGTGTACCAACTCTTATTAAACTGATCAGTCATATCGTTCAGTAAATTTTCAAATTCTTTAGCTTTACCTTCTCTGCGAAGTATCATTGCATCGAAAACAAAAAGCAATTCCGGTTTTTCACTACTTCTGATTTTTTCAATCAGAGTTCTTGCTTCAGCAGTTCTGCCATCAGCAACAAGTGCAGGTAACATATAGCGGTATGCTCGTATGTCATCTGGATTCGATTTGAGATGTTCATAGTAAAAAGCAATAAGTTCGTGTCTGTTGCGGAAGTTCCAATCTGTATGAGGTGAGCCGTAAGCATCACGCAGAATGTTATTCATACTCTTGCTTGTGTCACCAAGTTGTAAAGCTCTTTTTGCATACTCTACAGCTTGAAAGTTCGATGATTTTACACGGTGTGCATAAAGCCATGCAAGCAACTTTATTGCATTGACATTTCTATTATCTCTATTCAGTTGCTTTTCAAGAAAGTATTTTGCATTTTCAAATTCCGTATCCGTGAGCGATGCTTTTTCATTAAGCATATTCTGAATTCGTTCATACTGTGATTCCTCTGTGAATTCAAACAGCTCATCAATGCTTACACCAAAAAACACTGATATCTGCGGAAGCAAAGAAATATCAGGCATAGTGGTTTCATTCTCCCAACGGGAGACAGCCTGATATGTAACCCCCAAAGCATTTGCAAGTATTTCCTGTGTTACACCTTTGTTCAATCTCAATTGTTTAATTTTTTTACCGAGTTCCATATTAATCATTCCTTAATTTATTTTCGGTACCGATGTTTTTATTATATCGGAAACAAAATAATTAAGCAATAAACAGACGGATGATAACAGCTAAACAAAAGTAAGAAGTCGCGTAGAAATTTAAAACAAACAGTGCAAAAGGGACGGTTCTGGGTCTTAGTTAGATTTTAAAATATTTTCCAACTAAGCCCTTACCCGTCCCCGGTTATAAAATCACTCTAATGCCTCAATCTCTTCAGTCTGAGCCTTGAGTGTCTTATCCTTAATAAATCTGCCCTTGAAGCCGTTCTTATGACAGCCTGCATAATAAATAGACTTGATTGTATTGAAGCCCTGCTTCTTTGAAAGAAGGTCTGCAATAAGCTCTTTCTTATCAGGATTCTTCAATGCTGAAATATTTTCAAGAACTACTTCAACCTTATCCTTCGGTTTGATTCCGTCAACTATAACTGTAAGTGTTCCGTTCTCCACTGTTGAAACGAACTTCTTTTCTTTTGAATTCGCCGTAACCTTAATTGCAGATGCATCAACTACATCCTTGAAAGAAAGCTTGTATGTACGCTTCTGCGGAACAACTGCGGTATCACCCTGAACAGCTGAAATGTTGAAGACAATATTACCGTCAGCTTCGTTGACAGTATATGTTGTTTCAGCGAAGCAACCGTCTTTATATGCGTTTGTTTCACCGTCGTCTTCATAGAGGCTGTAGCTGCCGTTTCCACGGTAAATAAGAACCTCAAGTTTTTCAGGGTTCTTCCAATTGTTGCTCTCGTAATCATCTGCAAGAGGAATAATAGCACCTGCTTTTGCAAGAACAGGAATCGAGCTCATATCTCTTGACATCGGGACAACTTTACCGCCATTGTAAATTCTGCCATTGAAGATATCTGTATATCTTCCCTCCGGCAACCAAACATATGCAGTTGCTGTGTTCGTCTTCTCAGATGTCTTTTCGGTAATCGGAGCAACTATAAGCTCAGAACCGAACATGTATTCATTTTTTGCCTCGTAAGCGTCAACATTATGCGGATAATCATAATACATCGGCTTCATAAGAGGAATACCCTTTGTATGTGTAAGGTGGTTTGCTGTATATATATAAGGAATAAGTTTATGTCTGAGTCTTAAGAATTCCTTGGTAAGAATTTCTGTTGATTTGCTGAACTTCCAGGGCTCTTTTCCGAGATATTCGTTCTGTGTAGAATGAAGTCTGAGAATAGGGCTGAAAACGCCGAACTGCACCCAACGAAGATAAAGCTCATCGTCACGTACACCTGAAAGATGACCGCCGATATCGTGGCTCCACCA
>JAZNPE010000034.1:0-12378 GCA_045589535.1 Acutalibacteraceae bacterium
ATATGTTTTTGACAATCCCTGCAAAGATATTAAAATTGTCAAAAAAGAGACCAAACCCAGACAGATATACTCGGTAGAAGAAGTTCAGCCAATCCTCAATCTGATGGCAGATAAACCTTTGAAATATTTTGTGTTTCATATACTTGCACTTTTCTGTGGTTTTCGTCGCGGAGAACTGTTGGGGCTTGAGTGAAAGGATATTTCGTTTGAAGAAAGAAAAACAAGAATCAGAAGAGCTTCTCTTTATGCAAACGATATCGGTACATATACATCCACACCCAAGACGGTCGGTTCAAGAAGAACCGTCATTGTTTCGGATGATGTTATTGATTTGCTGAAAAGATACAAAGCCGAGCAGGATGAATATAAGAAAATGCTCGGCGATGCGTGGATTGACAATGACCGACTTTTCACTCAATGGAACGGTGCTCCGATTGGTACAAGCACACCCCTTAATTGGTACAGAAAATTCTGCGAAAATAACGGTATCAGATATCTTTGCACCCATAGCTGCAGACATTTCAACATCTCGCTGATGATAAAAAATCACGTTGACGTAGTTTCAGTTTCGGCAGCGGCAGGTCATAAGGATATTACAACAACTCTTAATATCTATGCCGAAGAATTTGAAGAGGCAAACGCAGCAAGTGTAGAAACAGTTTCAAGCTGTATTTCAATTCCTTCCGTAACCAAAACAACAGAGGAATAATGAGAATGGGCATTGCACAAGCTCGTGCAATGTCCTCTTTTCAAGCGTCAAAACCGCATAAAACAAGCGAAAACTCATTTGGATGA
Source organism: Acutalibacteraceae bacterium (assembly GCA_045589535.1). Taxonomy (GTDB): domain Bacteria; phylum Bacillota; class Clostridia; order Oscillospirales; family Acutalibacteraceae; genus CAG-488. Next base: position 796 of record JAZNPE010000034.1, read on the forward strand.
ATGGAATGAAGTTGACAGTAAAATCCGCCCGTGTTATGATAAATTTAATTCAGATAAATAAAAACTTTAAAATTCAGAGGTATTGTTATGAAATATAATCTTGTTGTTGCTGGCGGAGGACTCAGCGGCGTTGCGGCGGCAGTCAGCGCCGCACGTGAAGGTTTGACTGTTTTGCTTGTTGAAAAATCAGGCTGTCTCGGAGGTGCAATCTCCAACAACCTTGTTTACCCCTTTATGCCTTATTGGACGAAGCAAAAAGACGGTAGCGATATCTGCAAAAAATATCTCTCTCAAGGAATTTTCAAGGAAATGAAAGTGCGTCACGACAGATATGTTGATGATTGCAAAGATCACGAATTCAATTCTGAATATTTAAAAATAGTTCTTGATGATATGACAGCCGAAGCGGGTGTTGACGTTCTTTTTCACGCTGTTGTATATGATGTAAAAACCGATAACAGAAAAATATCATCTGTTGAAATCACTGCAAAAGCACAAAAAATAACGGTTGAAGCAGATTTCTTTATTGATGCAACAGGTGACGGAGATTTGTTTTATCTTGCAGGTTGTGATTATCAGTTGGGCCGCGAAAGCGACAGCCTTTGTCAGCCGATGACAACCTGTTTCAGAATGAGCGGAGTTGACCTTGACCTTTTTACCGAAGAAAGACCCCGTCTGCAAGAGCTTTACAAAGAAAAACAGGCAAAGGGCGAAATAACAAATCCAAGAGAGAACATTCTTGTTTTCTTCGGTGTGGGTGAAGATGTTCTGCATTTCAACTCAACCCGTGTTGTAATGCTTGACCCGACAAATCCGTTCGATGTAAGCAAGGCGGAAGTTATTGCAAGAAAACAAATTCACGAGCTTATCGGATTTTTGAAAGAAAATTCAGCCGCATTCAATGAAAGTGCTTTGATTTCCGTTGCAGTCAACATCGGTGTCAGAGAGAGCAGAAAGCTTAAAGGCGTTCACATCCTCTCAGGCGATGAACTCATAAACTGCACACGCTTCGAGGATTCAATTGCACTCGGAAATTACGATATAGATATTCACAGTCCTACGGGAACAGGCACAAGCCACAGATATTTCGGTGACGGAGAATATTATACTATTCCTTACCGCTCGCTTTTGCCGAAAGAATATGATAATCTTCTTGTTGCCGGTCGTTGCATTTCTGCAACACACGAGGCTCAGGCATCGGTCAGAATAATGCCGATTTGCTGTTGCTTGGGTGAAGCTGCAGGCACGGCAGTTGCCATAGCGCATAACACAAATAAAAATGTGCATACAGTTGATACAAAAGCATTGCAAAAAAAGCTCACGGAAAACGGTGCAATGTTGTAATTACTGCACAGGTTAAGTGCATCAGACAAATAAGAATTTATCAGACAAAACCCGATCAGTATCCACACAAAGGCAACGGTATTTTTGCTGTTGCCTTTTTATTTATCAAAGTGGTATAATAGACTCAGAAAGTTGGTGAGCATAAAGTGAACGGAATAATATTTAACATCCAGAATTTTTGCATACACGATGGCGACGGTATTCGCACCTGTGTTTTCCTGAAGGGCTGTCCCCTCAGGTGTATCTGGTGCCACAATCCCGAAAGCCTTGAAAAAACACCCACACTTTCCTTTAATAAACAGAAATGCTCATCATGTGGCAGATGCCTTGCAGGTTGTTCCGCACGCACAACAGAAAACGGCATACTGAAGATTAACCGTGAAGAGTGTATGAAGTGCGGCAAGTGTACCGAAATCTGCCTTAACGATGCCAATGAAGTTATCGGTAATGAAATGGCTGCTTCGAAAGTTCTTGATGAAGTTATAAAAGATAAGATATTTTATGATACATCAGGAGGCGGACTCACCGTTACGGGCGGTGAACCGTCATATCAGCCTGAATTCACATTGGAGCTTCTCGCTCTTGCAAAGGATGCAGGAATTTCAATTGCCATAGAAACCTGCGGTATCGGTTCACGTGAATTCTACGAAAAAGCCGTCACTCTCGGCACAACTTTTCTGTATGACATAAAATGTATTGACCCCGAACGCCACCGCAAGCTTACGGGCTCAGATAATGCTCATATTATTTCGAATCTTCTTTATCTTATGGACGAAGGTGCGGATATCATTATCAGGATGCCCTTGATTCCCGATTGTAATGACAGCGATGAGGATATTGCCTTGCTTGCTTATTTCCTTAATAAAAATAAAGCGCAGTACAGATATGCGGAGATTATGCCTTATCATACTCTCGGCATAGGAAAATCCGAAAAAATCGGTATCAACTCTCCGTATGTTCACGAAAGTGCAAGTGATGCGGATATATCCCGCTGGTGTTCGCTGTTTGCTTCTCACGGCACAGAAGTGAGAGTATCAACGTAAAAGAGGTGTCTTTATGACAGATATAGTAAAAATCGATCCTTTCCTTTACGGATATTTTCTTGATGAGACTCTCGAACACGGCGAGAGAGTCGGTCTTGCTCTGCTTTATGCCTCAAAGAATATCGAGATTAAGTTTTCACGCCGATTGCTTCCTGAAACGGCATTCGAATCAAAATACGGCAGCTCAGGTTACTCTCCGTCAGAAGGGCTTTGGGTTTCTGATGAAAATATTCTTAAACTTACAGAAGAATTCCCTGAATACAGAGAAACACTTAACAAATATCTGCGTGAATTAAAGCTTTTTAAAGATAAGGCAAAAAGACTTTTTTGCGATTCAACCGAAACTCTTGACCGTTCAGGTGCCGAATGGGGCGGCGGTTGGGGCGGCCATTCCAACCCGGATTACGGCAGAATAATCAATTACGGTACAGACCATATCCGTTCAATCATCGCCGAAAACCGTGATAAATATCCTGACGAGGCTTGGTTTTACCGTTCTTGTTCCTATGCCCTTGATGCAATAGATATCATCGGTGAAAGATACCGTTTATCTGCTCTTGAAAAGGCTGAAAACTGCGAAAAAGCCGATGACAAAGCATTTCTTCTTCGCGTGGCAAAGGCATTTGAAACCGTACCTAAGAAGCCCGCTTATGACTTCACATCCGCAATGTGTTCTTTTATGCTCATCTTTGCCCTTGACGGAAGTGATTCTCCTGGCCGTTTTGACCAATATATGTATCCCGCATATTCAAAAACCGAAAATAAAGAAGAGATAAGCGATTTACTTGATAGACTGTGGGATTATTTCCACGACCACCGTTCCTGGAATCTCTGTATTTCGGGCAGCGACGAGAATTGGAATGACGAATCTAATAGGCTTACATATGATATTCTTGATATAGTAAGAAAGAAAGGCTACAACACGCCTAACCTGACTTGCCGCATTCACAGAAACACACCCGACAAACTCTGGAATGCCATTGCAGATACTCTTGCGACAGGAACGGGACTTCCCGCGCTCTACAATGATGATGTTGTTTGTGCTGCACTTGAAAAGATAGGCATTCCACCAGAAGACAGCCACGATTACTGCATGAACGGCTGTAATCAGATAGATATTCTCGGGAAAAGTCATATGGGTCTTGAAGACGGTGAAGTTGTTTTTGCCAAGTGTCTTGAATTTGCACTTCACAACGGCGTGAATGCAATGAACGGCGAAAAAGTTTCCATTAAAACGGGCGACCCGAGAACCTTTGCAACCTACGAGAGATTTGAACGGGCTTTTATGGATCAGCTCGAATATGTAACATATAATTCCTGCAGCAGTGCAAACACATATCAGCACCTTCGTGGTGTGTTTGAACCTCATCCTTTTCGCTCCTGTCTTATTGAGGGTTGTCTTGAAAAAGGTCGTGACTACCGAAACGGAGGTCCGCTTTATAATCACGGACAGATTCTTGCAGAGGGTATTGCCGATGCAGGCGACAGTCTTTATGCAGTTAAAAAACTTGTTTACGACGAAAAGAAATACTCAATGTCAGAGCTTATTGATGCTCTCAGCAAAAACTTTGAAGGGTACGAGCAGCTTCACCACGATTTTAAGAACTGTGAAAAATTCGGAAATGACATTGAAAATGTTGACCGGATAACTGCACGTGCACTCAACCGTTTCTTCACCGTTCTCAAGCGTAACAATACATACAGAGGCGGAGTGTTCACAGGCGGATGCAGTACATTTAACCGTGCCGCAGGCTACGGATGTCAGACTGCTGCTCTTCCAAACGGAAAACTTAAAGGTGAACCTCTCCTTGCGGACAGTATCGCCGCAACACCGGGTCGGGATACAAACGGACCAACGGCACAAATCAAATCCGTTCTCAGGTATAACCACACCGATGCTTGCAGCGGATTTGTTTTTCAGAATAAGTTTGAAAAGAAAATGTTTAACAGCGAGAAAGGAAAAGCTTCTTTCATTGCTCTTGCAAAAACATTTTTTTCATATGGCGGTCAGCAATACACCGTTACGGTTGTTTCTCCCAAAGACCTGCTTGATGCAAAAGAACATCCTGATAACCACCGCAATCTTATTGTCCGTGTCGGCGGCTACAGCGATTATTTCGTAAACCTCAATGAAGCACTTCAGGATAATGTCATTAAGAGAACATTTACGGAAATTTGACTGCATAAATAAAAATCCGATGAGGTACAATTATGCCTTCAAGTAAAGAATATCTGGATTTCATTTTAGAACAGTTATCCGAATTGGATTAAATATCATACAAAGCGATATTGACGGCGGAATATATGACGACAAACTGCTTTGGAAACCCGTTAAATCAGCTGTTTCTCTTATATCTAACGCAACTTATGAATTCCCTTATGAGTGGGCAAAAGAAATGCTGTTGGTCGATGATGTTGATGACCGGGATTTCCTTGCAAAGATTTTAACGTTATGTATAATGAGCTTCCGCTACTGAAGAAAAAGAGATAGATAAACCTGTTACTGTTTGTCAAGAGATTTTTAAATTTTTTTGAGTGATAAAAAAGAGCATAACAATACAGCTGAAAAACATAAATTTTTCAGCTTAAGTGTATGCAAACAACAATTATACAATTAACAGTAAAGTTCCATTACTCTTGCGTAATAAATTCGTAGAAATTTATTGAGTCCTGCAATTTTGGCAACACGCTTTGGTTTTCCTTCGTTTTCTTTTTTGATAATAAAATCATAAACCGCAGAATCTTCGGAAGGCTTTACTACTTTAAGACTGTGCATGATTTCGTATCCGATTTTCCGAAGAGTAGAAGAGCCACGCTTTGAAATATTGCGTTTAGTGCCGACAAATTTGCCTGATTCATAAGGCGGAGCATCAATACCTGCAAAGGCTACAAGAGCACTGCCATTGTGAAAACGTCTGACATCACCGATTTCAGCAATCAAACGAACAGAAAGAACATCGCCGACACCCTTCATCTCCCTTACTACGGAATATTCCGGTAAATTACTTGCAATTTCCTGCATTTGTGATACAATTAGCGATAAGGTGATTTCGGCATCTCTTACCGACTTCACTGCCTGCAGTACCAGCATTTTGGTTGATGGGGTACTGGATTTAAGGGTTGGGATATTGTTCTTCGAAAGCTGATATATCGCTATCGCTTGACTTTCGTTGCAACGATATCCTTTCTTTTTAGCCCATTTTTCATAGTCTGAAAGGAACTGTTTTTCGTTCATCTTTTTGATGTTATCGTAATGCCAATACTTTTCTACAAAGTCGCACAGTTTATCCTTTGTGCTGTATGCAGGAACAGTTCCTTGTAGTATGGTCTTAATTCCGGGCATAACGCCATCTAGCAGGTTTGTAAGTTGTATTTTACAGTTTACCTTCAATCTCACATACTGTTCATATTGCCTGCCCAACAGTTTAAGTTCTTCATAGATCTCATCAGGCGGACAATATGCAGTCATAGAAAACCAATGATCTATACCATAGTTTGCTATTCGGGCAGAGTCAATTTTGTCCGTTTTAGCTTTTCTTAAAGCAGCTGCACAGTATTTTTTCATTATGTAAGGATTTACGACAACAGTAAAAATATCTGCCGAAAGCAGCTTAGCAACAACAACCTGATGATAGCCTCCGGTAGCTTCAAGTACAACTTTGATATCTTCATCAAATGACTTGATACGCTCAATCAGAGAATTCAGCGCCTGCTCGGTGTGGTCGATGCTATACGGAGCTTCTACGACTTCACCATAAGGTCGAAGCATACAAACCGTACTTTTGTCTTTTGAAATGTCAATGCCTACACTAATCATAGAGTATCCTCCTTGAAAAGTAATTTGAAAGGTAGAACCACTTACTCTTACTGACACTCATTTTGGCTCGTTACGCGAAGGCTATGCTTCAACCTGTTTACTCGAATGCACACAATAAGAGGCGGTCGACAGTTTATCGAACGGATGTGTTAATCCAATAAGAATTACGCCGGACCTTTCCTCTTTATTGTATAAAAATAAGAGTAGTTTTACAATGTTTGGGGCATTGGGTTACTACTCTTATATTGTACCAAATAAGAATTTATGGGGATGAAAAAATTATGTTCAGAGAAGTTGCAAGAAAAAAGCAAGTTCTTACATCGGAACAAATTATAAAAATATTGAAGGCTGAAAAAAGAGGAGTTTTATCCGTTTTGGGTGAAAACGGTTATCCTTACGGCTTGCCGATAAACTTCTGGTTTAACGAAGAAAACGGATACATCTATTTCCACAGCGGTAAAAAGGGACATAAAACCGACGCCATATCATCTGACAACAAAGTTTCGTTTTGCGTGTATGACGAAGGCTACAGAAAAGACGGTGAATGGTCTTTGAATATCAGCAGTGTAATTGTTTTCGGAAGAATGTATATTGTTGAAGAAATTGAAAAAACTGTTGAGATATTCCGCAAACTGAGTCTGAAATTCACTTCTGATACGGAATATATTGATTCAGAAATAAAAAAATTTGCAAAAGATACAATTTGTTATGAGTTACGGCCTGAACATATAACTGGAAAAATTGTTAACGAATCATAACAAAAAACAAGAATCTGACTGATTAATTGATGATAATGTTTTGATATTTAAGAGAGGTATATTATGAGCAGTTTTCTCGAAGATTTCGCTGAATTTATAAAAAACAATGACGGAAGAGTTTTTTCTGTTGCCGAAATCAGGGGCAATGAAAATCCCAAAAAAATAACTATAACCCCTAACAATTCAAGTCAGAATGTATACTCGGTTTCAAAGATATATACCGTTACCGCCATAGGTATATTGTGTGACAGAGGAATGCTTAGCACCGAAGACACCGTAACTCAGATTCTGAATGACGAGTGTCCCGAGGGATACGATCCGTATTGGGATGAAACTACAGTTGAAATGCTTATGCTTCATATGACAGGTTATCCCGGCGGTTTTGATACGGATGTTTTTGATGCATCGGAGTATGATCCGGATTATCTGAAAGAAATTATGCTGACGAAATGGATTTGTCCTCCGAATACGGAAAGGCATTATGAAGATGCAGGATATTATATTCTGTCGAGAATTGTCAGCAAGGTTTCGAAAAAACCGCTTTTGCAGTTCTGTTGGGAAAATATCTTTTTGCCTCTCGGATTTAAAGAAGCTGCCTGGAGCTGTTGTCCGAAGGGTTACTCAATCGGTGCAACAGGTCTTTATATAAGAGTTGAGGATATGGTAAAACTGGGTGCCGTTTATCTTAACGGCGGCGAATACCGTGGAAAAAGAATAGTATCAGTCAAATGGGTGAAAAAAGTTATTGACAGACATTATGAATTTGCACCCAACGGTATAAAAGATTCGTATAACAAAGGCGGATTGAACGGACAAAATCTGCTTGTAATTCCTTGCGAAAACAGAGTGGTCGCCTGGCAAGGATATGACGTAAGACCTGACGGTCCCGACCTTACTCGCTTTGCGGCAGAGTATAATGAATAACTATTGAAACTGCTGCCGTTAGCGATAAATCTAGCTAATGTTTGTCAAGTCCAAATTTTGCGATGTTGCTCCTAAAAAAGGACGCAGAAAGTTAACCCACCAGATTGCGGGCTTTAAAAATTTGTGTATAATGAAAGAGATCTACCTGTAGAGTTCCATTGCTCTTGCGTAGTAGATTCGGAGAAACTTGTTAACACCAGCCATCTTGGCTACGTTGTATGGCTTTCCTTCCTGTTCTTTCTTCAGTATGAATTGGTATATGGGATCGTCCTGAGGTTTTGTCAGTTTAAGGGCCTGCATAACCTCAAAACAAGCTTTCCGGAGAGCAGAACTGCCACGTTTGGAGATATGGCGGTTTCTGCTCTCAAATTGTCCAGACTGGTATGGTGGAGCATCATTACCGGCAAAAGAGTTCAGAGCCTTAGCGCTATGAAAACGCCGTATGTCACCAATCTCAGCCAGGATGACAGGTCCCAGCCGGTCACCAACGCCGTTCATTGCACGCAGCACCTTGTATTCCGGAATAGTTTCTGCAATGTTCTGCATCTGCGTAATGATTTTATCCGCTGCATTCTGAGCGATTGCCAATAAATCGACGCACTGGTCCTGGGCTGTCCAGATGTAAGGGTCTTCACCTCTGGTAGTAATGCTGTCACGTGTCAATTCGTAAATTTCCAGACCCTTCTTAGGAGCATATCTATCCGGTGTCTTGTTCATAAGCGTTGTATAAGTAGATAGAAAACGAGTTTTGCCGATGCGCTGAATCTCATCGAATGACTTGTATCGCTTAATAAAGAGCAATAAGGCACATTTTTCCGGATCTCGGCTTTTTAGTGCAAGAATTTTTGTGATTCCGGGCATGGTCTGGTCCAGCATATTAATAAGCTGCACCTTGAGCGTTGAAACAAAAGAAATTCGTTGTTGATACTGTCTGGACAGGAATTTTAGATCTTCAAATTTCTGTTCCATAGAACTGAAGGGAACAAGCTTGTAAGACTTCTCCAAAGCATAAGTGGCGATGCGAAGAGCATCCTTCTTATCTGTTTTTGCTTTACGAATCTCAACGTCGCCGTACTTCTTCATCTGGTATGGGTTAACAACGAACACCGGAAAGCCTTCTTCCTGGAGCTTTTTTAGAACGGGATAATGGTAGTGTCCGGTATACTCCAACAAGATGGTTACAGGTTCGTCAAACGCCTTTAACCGGGATACGAGGGCATTCATTTCCGGTTGAGTATGCGCCATGTTGAATGGAGTTGCCAAGACGGTTCCATAGGAATCCAGGATGGCAACGGTGCTCTTGAATTTAGAAACATCGATTCCAACAGCAATCATGATGACCCTCCTTTGTGAATGATATTGATCGGTTCCAGCGCTTCAAAATTCATTCAGATTGGTGCGTAAAACGGGAGCAGCATTCTGTCCCAACTAGCTGAATCGAACGCAGAATAATGAAGGGTGGCTGACACATTTATCTGCGGGCGTGGTGTCCCAATTCCAAATTCCGTCAGACCGGTCACCTTCATAATATAGGAAAAGCGAAGGCTGTTAAACCCTCGCTTATATATTATCAATTCCAATTTGTCGAACTAAATAATAAAACATTAAAGTGCAATGGGATATAAAATCCTGTTGCACTTTTCTATTAGTAAAGGAGCAAATCAAATGAAACAATCAACACTTGAAGATTTATACTATGGCAACATAAACCCTAATGAAATAAGCTTTGTTAGGGGGTCTGAATACGGTAAATGCTTTGATAAAGTAACAGAGCTTTCAAAGTCCGTATGCAGTCAGTTGACCGAAGAATACATAAATAAAATGAATGAGCTTGAATCAGCCTAGGAAAACATAAATGATTAAATGTTTAACATAACAGTTCAGCGGTAAGAACGAATATATTCTTACCGCTGTTTTTCTTATTCAATTCTTTGGAACAATATTGATATTTCTTTTGAAATTTCTTTCAAGGAAACTGTTTTCTCTTGCCAATTCAAATCAATATCAAGCCATTCGGCGATTTTTGCTGATGAAAAAGGCAAAACAGGATAAAGCAATACTGCGATGTTTGCAATAAGATAAGTGCAGTCGGATATGGTCTTTTTGCAATCTGCGATATTATCTGTTCTTGTTTTCCATGGTTGCTTTGAGTCATAGTAAGCGTTGCCGAAGCGAACAAGTTCAAATATCTCTTCAATTGCTTCACGGAAATTACCTTTTTCAATTTTTGCTCCGACAGAATCGAAAGCGTTTTTCACTCTTAATCTGATTTCATCACTGACGGTTGTTTCCGCAATTTCGGAGTTCAGATATTTAACGGAAAAGGCGAGTGTTCTGTTAACAAAATTGCCCCAGGCGCCGACCAGCTCAGTGTTATTTTGCGTTTTAAACTCTCTGAAAGAGAAGTCTGCATCTCTTTTTTCGGGACTGTTTGCAATAAAGAAATACCTTATGGCATCGGGATTGTAATTTTCAGCCAAATCTTTTGCCCAAACTGCATAATTCTGGCTTGTTGATATTTTTCTGCCCTCAAGAGTTACATATTCGCTTGATATGATTTCATCGGGCAAACGCAGTTTTTCGCCGTGAGCAAGTAAGAGAGAGGGGAGTATAATGGTGTGAAACGGGATGTTATCTTTGCCGTGTACGTAATAGTGGCGGCTGTTTTCGCCGTACACTTCTTTGAAATCAAGATTTCTTTCTTTACACAGCACAGACGTTGCAGAAAGATAGCCAAGCACGTTTTCTGCCCATATATAGATTTTTTTGTTTTCAAATCCTTTTTTCGGAATGTCAATACCCCAATTCAAATCTCTGGTAATGGCTCTGTCACGAAGTCCTTCATCAATATATCTTTTTGTAAATGCAACGGCATTTTTGCGCCAATAAGGATGGGAATTCAAATATTGGCTGAGTTCATTTCTGTGCTTGGAAATAAGCAGAAAAATCTGCGTGGACTCATTAAAAACTATGGGCGTATTGCATTCTGAGCATTTTGCATCAGTCAGCGAATCTGCATCAAAAATCTCGCCGCAGGCATCACATTGGTCGCCCCTTGCAGCTTTGCCGCAAACAGGGCAAGTGCCGACAACCAGCCTGTCTGTGAGTACTTGCTTGCAAGAAGGACAGTACGCTTGCTTCACTGTTCTTTCTTCGGTGTATTTACTTTCGTAAAGCTTTTTGTGAAAGTCTGTAACAAATGCTTTGTGTTTTTCATCTGTTGTTTTGGTGTATAAATCATAAGAAAAGCCGAGTTTTTTGAATACATCGCAAAATTCGTTGTGATAGTATTCACTGATTTCTTCAGGCGTTTTGTTTTCCTGTTTTGCTCTGATAGTTATGGGCGTGCCGAAGCAATCACTGCCTGATACATAAAAAACTCTGTCGCCTTTATGTCTGAAATAGCGTGCAAGCACGTCGCCGGGAAGAAGTGCTGCAATGTGGCCGATATGGAGCGAGCCGTTAGCATAAGGCCATGCACCGCCGATAATAATGTTGTTCATTTTGATTCCTCATTTCTATAGTTTAGTAACGTTCGTGTAAATTAGTTTTGCAAATAAAAAAACGCTCTCACCCCCATACAAAGTACAAGGGACGAGAGCAAAACTCACGTGTTACCACCCTAATTCACTTGCTTCTCACGACAGCAAGCCTTATCAAGTTCGGACAGGAAATGATCTGTCGAAACTCTATCGCT
>JAZNPE010000035.1:0-35878 GCA_045589535.1 Acutalibacteraceae bacterium
CATCGGCATTTTTGCACTGATAATCAACATCCTTAAAATCATATGTGAAAACTGAATACGCTATAAAGTTATGAAGGATAATTGTTGACGGTGCATACGGAAGAGATGCAATGTCAAGAGCTGAAAAAATTATATCCTTTGCCTTGAAAAGCTTCTCGGCATCATAGAAAAGTTCCTTTGTTTTAAGAACCTTCATCGAATATTCAAGCTCTTCAACCGTATTTGTGATATTGTCACCGTCAAACTTAAAGTAATCCTCAATTATCTTTTTTCTAACTTGTGCGGTTTTGGTTCTTTTTGCATTGATATCATCGCTGAAATTGTCAGAAGGAAGCATTGCCTTTTCGTCTATAAGAAATTGCTTTGCTGATCCGAGGCATTTTTCCATATATTCTTTTGTCAGGATATCGTTGAAAAACTCAACATTAAAATCGTATGTTTCCGCCTGAAATCCGGCATTGTTAAGCTGTCCTGCAAGTAAAGCACCTGCAAGATACGGGCTGACAGGATACCACTGCGGTACTGCTGCAAAAAGAAATTTCATCTGTCTTACTCCTTTGTAAGCCTTGACTTTTTAGTAAATCGGATTCTGAGTGCTGTTTTCAAATACAGAGCCGTCTGTTTTACTGAGTTTTTGGACTCGCCCTGCTGTCTGCCGTAGCACTCAACAGCAAACTCTTCAAATTTATAACCTCTGCGAAGAGGAACAAGCACCATTTCAAGGAGAAACGGAAAATTAAGTTCCTTCCAATCTGACTTCATATAAGCTTCTGCGGGAGCTGTCTGCACGGGACTTGTAAAATCAGTTAAATCTGCAGAATAAAGAACCCGGAGAAAAATCTGTGAAAGCTTATTTATAATCTTCCGCACCCCGTTATATTCGTGAAAGCTGTCTTTTTTCAACCACCTTGATGTTTTAGAAATAACATCCGGCTTCGCTTTTATACGTCTTATCATTTCAGGTATACATTCAAGACTTATTGCAAGATCCGACGGAAGAAGCATAATGTGTGATGACTCTGCAGCATCAAAACCGTCACGGATTGCACCGCCGATATACGGACGTGTCTGCTCAAGTCCCCTAACTTTTTCGCCATACTTTTCTTCCAGAAAAGCAATAGCTTTGTTGCACCCTTCGGACGCATTTTTTGATTTCACCATCAAAACCTTGCTTAAATCGTCATAATCACAGTTTTCCATTATGTAATCAACGGTTTTTTTCAAGGAATCTGTTTCATCCGTCGTACCTATTATTATTGTAACTGAAGTAAATTCCATTAATTCATCACCTGAACTCAGGACAAATACGTTTTTCTGAACGGTATGACGAAACATAGTCACAACCGTATTTCGAGAGATATAAAAGAAGGTGGTCAAAATCTGAGAAAACTACTGACCAAAGTGAATTTGCATTTTCATCGAGGAACGAAAACTGAAAATCACGTCTGAGAGTACGTCTGTCCTGCTGAGAAACGCCGTCAACAACATCCTTGAAAACGGTGTAGAATTCACCGTTTGAGGAAAAGTCAACAATTCCGTTTTCTCCCGGCTTTTCTTTAAGAAGAGAATGCTTCTTAAGGGCAAAATTAGAAAGTGTGCAGCTTGGAATTATATCTCTGTTATTTCTGATGACATCCATTGTCTGCTGTATTTCATCAAGAGTTTCCGTAGGATAACCAAAAATGAAAAGCCCGTTATTCCAGATGCCTGCTTTACGTGCATCCGAAAGAATGTCAAGACGTTTTTCAACATCAATTCCCTTGTTCATCATTTCCATAATTCGCGGAGATTCACACTCATAACCCCAGAGGAAAAGACGCGCGCCTGCACGGTAGAGGTTTTCAAGAACCTCGGGAGTATATCCCGTTTCAAGCCTTGCAAATGAATAGAAATTAATCTTAAGACCTGCTTCAACAATTGCAGTGGCAAGCAAATTATAAAACTTCGGCGGAATCGCTTCATCAACAAAAATGAATTTCGAAGCGTGATATGTTTTTACATAGTGCTTGATTTCTTTTACAATTCTGCCTATGTGCTTCGGGCTGTAACCCTGCTGACCGTAAGCATAATCGCAAAAATTGCACTTCCCCCAATAACAGCCTTTTGAAAGCTGAATAGGAAATGTCGGGTCAGGAGTGAAATATTTTGACATATCATAATCAGAAAAATCCGGATAAGACAAATCATCCATATCGATTTTTTCACAGGAAAAGCCTGTCGAAACAACACAACCGTTTTCATCCATATAAACAATATTAGGAACTGAGGGAATCTCAGTTTCACCCTTAATATAAGAACAGAGCTTAGGTAAAGCAAGCTCACCGTCGCCGATAACAAGAAAATCAAAGTAAGAAATGAAAATCTCATCAAATTTCATCATATCCTCGTAAATCTGCGTTGCATAGTTTCCGCCGAGGATAATTTTTGCATCTGTTTTTTCCTTGAGCATTGAGGCAAGCGTAAAAACAGAAACAAGCTGACTGAGGTCAGTCATTGCGATTGTGACGATGCTGTAACCCTCAGATTTGACTTCATCGGTGTATTTATCGAAATAGTCGTAGAACATATTGACATTTCTGTCCTGCGCCTGAATTTTGATATTATTCCAATCAAGGTTAAGAAGAGGATTCGCAAAATAATTGTCAAAATCAATCTCATTCGGAGCATAAGGCATTGAAACCAATCTTAATGCAAGACGGATAATATGCTTTGCTTCCATCAGCTTTTCGGGGACAAAAAATTCATCCTTATCCCTTGTTACGCTGACTGCTCGTTCAATATTTTCGATGATATACGGAAGTTCTTCGCCATGTTCCTCGTAGAACTTTTTAAGTGTAAGGTACTTAAGGCAACGTGTTTTTTCATCGTAGCTGCCTCTTTTTTCAATTTCTTTGATATCAACATTCTCATACTCACAAGAAAGTTTTTCAAGTGTTTGTCTTGCCTTGATATCGCAATCAACCGCCATATCTTTAGTGAGTAGGTAGTTAAAAAATTCAGCATTAAGGTCATAAGCCTTAGCATCAAAGCCTGATTTTTTCAGTTGACCTACAAGCAGCGGCACTGCAAGGTACGGTGAAACAGGATACCATTGCGGTGGCTGAATCAGAAGTATATCTGACATTATTATTCCTCCGAATACGTGATAATCTCACGAGGGTTAACAAGAAGCGTTGCACTGTAACGTTTGCCGAACCAGATAATTTCACGTGCATATTCCGCCCACGATGAAATTTCTTTATGTGCCTTGATATGAAGAGTACATTTTTTCTTCAAAAGGACAGGATCAGCATTTTCGTTTGCCGCTTCAAAATATTTATAGAAATTGTATTTTGAATTAATTTGTACTTCGCTGACATCCGGAAGCCTTACGAGATTTTTCTGATAAATAAAAAGCTCTTCAAAAAGCTCTTTTTCAATTTCAAACTTCTCAAGGAAAGGCTTTATTTCCTGCCAGAAAGTTTCACTGTGATAAACCATTTCCAGGAAAGCACCTTCTTCGAAGTACCATCCTGTTGTGCCGAAAACATCACGGCTGTAAGTCCAGTCTGCAGTTTCAGTATCGGCCTTTCTTTTGTAGAGAGAAACAAAGAATTCATTTAAAAAGCCGTTATTTTCTTTATATATATAGTCAAAAAGACTGTTGTAGATATCATAATAAGAAATGCCTTTTTCAAGGTGAAGATATATAGCAAAATAGCGGAGCAGACCAAGATGATGGAATGTCTGAAGAATAACAGAAAACATACAAGCCTTAACCCAATCAGATTTAGGCATTGATGCTGTTTCAGTAATAATATCAAAATACTCGGAAACTCCGTTGAATTCGGGATTGTAGTGAATACCGAGCAACGGAATTTTCGAAGTCTTTATACCGTATTTTTCACGGTATTCGGGATTTCCCATCGTAGCATTAGGATAAACCTGACACTCATAAACAGTCATTGAGTTATTCTGACCCGAGTCAAGAAGACGGCAAATACCCTTACAGAAGCTTTCATAAGTTTCGCCCGGCAGTCCGAGAATAAGCTCGGTATAAGTCGGGATTCCCGCCTCGTCATATCTTGCATCAAGTGAAGCAAAGTGCTCAAGGGTAAGATTCTTTCTTCCGATATTTTCAAGTGTTTTTGCATCAAGCGACTGATAAGCGAGCGTAACACCCTTATCGATATGATTTTTATTAAGAAGATAACCTGCTTTGAAAACTGTTTCGTCGCTTTCTTTTGCGTAACAAGGCTTAAACACATCGGGATATCCGTACCTTTTCTTCTGTTCAATTACATACTCTGCAATTTCAACATCTCTTTCCATTATGCCGAAATTGGCATCAGCACAGTAGCAGTATTTAATCTTGTTTTTTGCTATCCATTCAATTTCGCTTTTTATTTTTTCCATCGGAAAAGGACGCACCTTTTTTGTGAAACACCATTCGCAGTACGTGCATCCGTACGGACAGCCACGGTTTGTTTCGAGGGTTGCGTGAAATTCCTTATCCGGATTTTCTTTCAAAATATTGTCAAAAATTCCGTCAGTATACGGCGAAGGATAAGAGGAAATGTCACAAGGATGTCTGAATTCCGTTGTAATATTTCCCCCTTCTGTTCTGAATGAAAGGTTCGGCACATCATGAAGGCTTTCATTATTGATAAGAGCCTTAAGGAAAAGCGCAGTTGTTTCCTCACCTTCATTGTGCATAAGGAAATCTATAAAATCATATTCATCAAGGAAGCTGTTGCCGTGAGGTACACTGTGACCGCCGAAAATTATTTTTACTGACGGGAAACGTTTTTTCAGCTCAACTGCAAGAGTTTTGTTATATTCAATATTCCAGGTAAAGCAGGAAAATGCAACGATTGAGGGGTTATCAAAGCGCTTTAAAACATCATCAATCTTTTCGCGCATTACGATAATATCGGGGATATCATAACGCTTCATAATTTCCTCGTCGCGTTTAAGATATGCCGCTATGCACCCTACGGAATAAGGAAGGAATACGGGTGATGAATATGATACACCAATCTGCACAAGATAAAATTTTTCTTTCATCACACTATTCCCCTTTCTTTTAAATTTCTTTAACATCATCCTTATATGAAGACCAGCCCATTCTGCCGTACCAGATAACAAATTTGCCGAAATCTTTCCAATCGGCAACAAGGTTACTGTCGCGCATAACGAGGGTATGCTCTTTCTTTTTAAGAGGATGAATATTATTTACATAAACATCTTTAAGATAATTGTGAATATCATATCGAAGGCTTACCGTTTCTTCTTCGCTGAACGGAGTACGGATTATACTCTTCTGATAATTGAGTAGATCCTCAAAGATATCTTCGGGTATCTCATAAGTTTCAAGATACGGAACGATTTCTTCATAGAACTTATCAAGCTGAGAAATTGCATTGAGAACAACATATTCATGGTCGTCCCATACAATTTCACCGCACGGTTCAAACATAAGCTTTCTGTTAGTTATGCCGAGTGAAAGCTCGTCAGCGTGGCGTTTGACATCAAAGTAAAGCTTTGAAATGAACAAATCGGGATTGTTTTCAAAATAGTCAAGGGTTCCGTCGTAGAATTTTTCGTACGGAACACCCATTTCGTTGTGAAGATAAATTCCGAACGCACGGATAAGACCGTTTCCGTGGAGAGCCTTTGTAATATAGTAAAACGCGGTTGCCCTCACCCACATTTCGCGGCTCATAGAATTTGTTTCAACGACAATATTGTTATACTCGGGCACGCTGAATGCTTCGTTATTGAAATGCGGACGGATGATTTCCGAACGGACTGTTTTTATACCGAACTTTTCCACATAGTCCTTCTGGCCCATTGTTGCATTAGGAAGAAGAATACAGCCGTATACTTCGAAAACGAAGTGCTGACCTATTTCAAAAAGCTTACCGACGCCTTCAATAAAGCTTTCATATGTTTCGCCCGGCAAGCCGAGAATCAGCTCTGAATAGGTTTTCATATTTGCTTTGTTATAGGTCGTAAGAAGATTTTTATAAAAATCAAGAGAAGTATTCTTCCTGCCGATATTTTTAAGAACTTCGGGCGACATACTCTGGAAAGAAAGGGTTGCGCCAATTCTGTCAAACTCGCAACGTTTGAACACTTTGACAATTTCAAAAACATTTTCGAAGTTGTTCTTTGCGTAATTCATTCTCATTCTTTCCGGGTAGCCTGTTTCTTCTTTTACTCTTGCAAGCTCATTCGCAATTTCAAGGTCACGCTTGAACATGCCGAAATTTGCATCAGCACCCCAGACAAACGCAATCTTATGCTCTGACATCCAACGGATTTCAGCCCTTACTCTTTCAAGCGGAAACAGACGTGTTTTTGCTTTGAGCAAGCCCCAATCGCAGTACGCACACTGATTCGGACATCCTCGGCTTGTTTCGAGGATTGCATTGAATGTTATTTCGGGATGTTCTTCGACTATTTTATCAAACCAGCCCTCAAGATACGGTGACGGATAATCAAGAGTTTCCTGAAGTTTAGTCTGCGTTCTTGTGAATCCGCCGTCGGCATTTCTGAAGGAAATATTACATACTTCATCAAAGCTTTTTTCTTCGGAATAAGCTTCGAGCAGATATTTTACAGTGTCCTCACCCTCACCGTGGCAAAGAATATCAATATAATCATATTCCTCAAGCATTGAGAAATTATCAGGAATATCGTGTCCGCCGAAAACAATAAGACAATCGGGATATTTTTCCTTAACGGCCTTTGCAAGAAGCTTGTTGTACTCCGTACTCCAACAGTAACACGAAAAACCTACAAAAGCCGGGTTATCGAGTCTTTGAACAACCTCGTTCACATCTTCACGAAGAAAGATGAACTCTTTAAATTCGCAGTTATTCTTTACAGTTTCGCTTTTGAATGCAGAGGCAGCAAGAATACCTGCCGTATACGGCAAGTAAGCATTCTGTGTTCCTGAGCTGGCTGAAACGTCAACCTGAACGAAGTAAATATTCTTCATCGCACTACCTCCTGAATTACATAATGTATCAATGTATTATATCATTACAGCATATTGATGTCAAGAAAACCGACATACAAAAAAAGAAGACTCCGCAGAGCCTTCTTTAAGATTGCGATTTGAATTATTTCCAGATGAACCAGATAAGGAGATAGCCGGTGATTACGGCTGCGAGAGTAAACGGAACACCGAATTTCATAAAGGTTGTAGCCTTAACCTCGTAGCCTTCCTTACGAAGGATACCGATGCCCGTAATATTTGCACTTGCGCCGATGGGAGTAAGGTTTCCGCCGAGCGTTGCACCGCATAGAAGACCGTAGTAAAGAAGCTTAAGACCTTCACCCTCAAGACCGATACCTGCACCGATTGCCGGAACAACTGCAAGCATAGTTGCCGTGTAAGGAATATTATCAATGAATGCAGAAAGAAGAACCGACATCCATACAATGATTGTGAACACAACGAAGGTGTTACCAGAACCGAGGCTCGCAATTGCGTTACCGATAACCTGAACAACACCTGCTGCCTCAATACCGCCTATTACAACGAAAAGTCCTGTAAGAAGAACGATTGTATAGTAGTCGATCTCCTTGAAAGCATTTTTAACAATTTCCTTATTCTTCTTGATGAACAGTTCTCTTATAAGACCAACTGCGAAGAATACGATACAGATTATACCGTTTGTGATATCGGGCTTTGTAAGCTGACCCGGTTTTGCGTTATCAGCATACGGAATGAACGAAACTGCGATAAGTGCAACTATTGTACCGACGAGAAGGAAGGTCGGGAATTTATCCTCAACAACTGTTCTAGATTCAAAGCTTATCTTGCCTTTTTCCTTGCGGAACATAAAGAGAATAATAAGTGCACTTACCAATGCACCTGCTTCAACAACCCAGAACATACCCGGTTTGCCGTTATCAACAAAGAATGATGAGAAATCAAGGTTTGCAGCCTTTCCGAGAAGGATTGATGTTGTATCTCCAACGAGGGTTGCCGCACCCTGAAGGTTTGAGGAAACTGCAATACAGATAATTGCAGGAACAGGAGATGTATTTACCTTTTTACAGAAAGCAAGAGCAACAGGAGCTATCATAAGAACTGTTGCAACGTTATCAACAAAGGCAGAAACAATACCCGCAAAAAGAGAAAGTGTTACTATTGCCCACTGCATATTAGGCATTTTTGAAATCAGGACGTCTGACATTAATTGCGGCATTTTTGATTCAATAAACAGATAAACCGTACCCATTGTACCTGCAATCATCATAATTACGTTCCAGTCGATTGCCTTGAGCATATCGGCAAAGCCGTAGGAATATGTACCTGTAGCGGTTGCAAAAAAACCTTCACCGAAAAGATTCGGGTTCGCCGATGCAATAACACCAAGGGCAACGAAAATAATCGCTGATGTAACAACGATGTGTGGTCTTATCTTTTGGAATGCCAGCATAAGAACGTAGGTTATCGCAAAGAGGATCAATGCGACAATTGTGATTTGACTCATTTTAAATACTCCGATTCCGTGGTTAAAATTTTTGTCTGCACAAAAAAAGAATCCGCCCCAAAAAGCGGATTCTGTAAGATTCAGAAATTTTAGGACGTACGCCCAGAACAACCAAAACACAACTCGAAACAAATAGAACCATCGGTTCTATGACAGACTCCACCACTTATCTGAGTTGCAAAGGTAGTATAACTCAATCACACGTTTGTGTCAATACTTTAAATCAATAAATTATTTGTTGTCAAAAACCGGATATGTTCTTCTGAACGTTGAATTAAGTTTTCTGAAGTACTGAACATCAAGAGAATTTATCGTTTCTGAAGTTGTCCTGAACCGCCAGTTTTTTTCAGGCACACTCGGAATGTTCATTCGCGCATCGCTGCCGAAACCGCACATATCCTGAAATGCAACAACAGCGGTATTCGAAGATGACTTCCATACAGCCTCAATAACCTTGCGGCAGCTTTTTGAATGATATCCGCCGTCGCCCCAATTGTCACCCTCAAAGCCTATGTAATCAAGTGCAAAACTTCTCTGACGTTCATCAGCTTCCCATAGCCAACCGAGAATTGTGTTGTTATCGTGTGTGCCGACGTAATTCACGGAATTCACACCCGAATTATGAGGAAGATGTGATGAATCACCGTCAGGGTCAAATCCGAACTGAACAACCTTCATTCCCGGGAAAGCGGTATCTTCAAGGAGTTTGACAACATCCTCACCGAAAATTCCGAGATCCTCGGCTATAATCGGAGCATCGGGATATTTTTCAAAAACCTTGTTGAAGAAATCCATACGCGGACCGATTGCCCAACTTCCGTTTTTCGCTGTTTCGCTTTCGGCAGGAACTTCCCAATAGCTTGCAAACGCCCTGAAGTGGTCAATACGTACAACATCGTATGTATTCAATGCTGCACCAAGACGTGAAAGCCACCATTCATATCCGTCAGCTTGCATTTTATCCCAATCGTAAAGCGGATTGCCCCAGAGCTGTCCGTCCTCTGAAAAATAATCGGGCGGCACACCTGCAACCTTGCTCGGCTTAAGAGTTTTCTCGTCAATTTTGAACTGACTGAGGTTTGCCCACACGTCAACGCTGTCCATTGCAACATAAATCGGCATATCACCGATTACGGCTATCCCCTTTTCATTTACATAAGTCTTTACTTCATTCCACTGTTTGAAGAAAATATACTGAACAAAACGCCAGAATGCAGACTGTTCTTCAAAATCATATCTGTGATGTTTTATAAACTCATCATAGCGAGCATAGCTGCTGTCCCATTCCCACCAGGGCTTCTTTCCGTTAGCTTCCTTGATTGACATAAAAAGTGAAAAATCCACAACCCACGGGTTTTCTTTTTCAAACTCTTTTACTGCAGCTGCTGTTTCAGCATCAATATTCATAAAAGCTTTCTTGAGAAGCGACATCCTTTTCTCTGCCGCGAACTCATAGTCAGCGGTATACGGTGTGCCGTGATAGATGTTATCATTCACATCACTCTCGGTAACAAGTCCGTCATTCATAAGCTTCACAGGGTCAATAAACATAAAGTTTCCTGCAAAGGCTGAAGATGAGCAGTACGGTGAATTTGCATCGTCAACAGGATTAAACGGAAGCACCTGCCAATAACCAAAACCCATTTCTTTAATTTTATCGATGAATGTAAGGCAGTTTTTATCAAAAACACCTATACCGTAATCTGACGGAATCGATGAAACGTGCATAAGCACGCCTGCACCACGTTTATTTAACATTAAATCATCCCTTAAAATGTTTATGCTTTTCGTTTAAGTAAAAACACTCCGAATTAACGGAGTGTTTTTATTATTGAGCTTTAAGATTAATACTTGAAGTTTTCGTACTTGACGTGTGAAACACCTGTTGCGTCAGCAGACATACCCAAAAGTTTTGAAAGAGTTACTGCCTGATTCCAGTCAACAAAGAGGCTTACGAGGTTGCCTGTTTTTGCATTAACAGTTGCGGTAACTGTTGCGTTTGAGTAGCTTTCCTTAACTTCAGCACCTGCGAATGTACCGCCGATTGCACTGTAGATAACAGAACCTGTCTTGTGGTCGTATTCACTTCTGTCTCTGTCACCAACACAGATACCGCACTTATCAAGTGCTGTTGTCGGAGCTGTTGTCGGATTAGCTTTGTTTGCACTGCTTGAACCGTTCTTGAGCTTAAGAGTGATAACGTAGTTGTCACCTGAAACCTTACAAGTTGCTGAAGTAACGTCAGAAGCTGTGAGCTTACTTGCGTTAAGTAAAGCTTCGTCGCCCCACTTACCCTTTTCAACCTTAGCTGTATACTTGTTTTCTTCGCCTATGCCCATGAACTGATATACAAGATCCTTCATAGCCTCAAGGCCTGCAGAACCTTCCATCTTAGCGTTATCTGTAACTCTTGACTTGTCATAACCGACCTTAGCCTTAACAGCCTTATCAACTACACTGTTATAATAATTGAGTGTTTCAATGCCATCCTTCGGCTGAGCTGAACCGCTGTTCTGTGCTGCATCGCCCGGCTTTGCTGTGTCGCCCGGCTTTGCTGCTGCGTCGCCTGCATTGCTGTCTGTTGAAGCATCAGCTGATGTATCATCAGACGGTGTCTGAGCGTCAGCACTTGTATCGCTGTCCAATGATGAGCCGCCTTCCATAAGACCTGCCTGCTGATCAAGGCCGAGTTCTTCACCTGAACCTGAACCTGCGTTTGCTGCTGCATTTTCAGCAATTTCAATTTTAGCATCTGCATATTTTGTAATGCCACTTGAGATTGTGTTTGTTACAAGAAAAACACAAACGATAACAGCAATTGCTGCCACAAGAGTTTTCTTAACCATAGTATCTGCTCCTTTCAAAAGCATATTATAGTAATTTGATTATACATTCAATCCTGACAAATGTAAATAGTCCTGAACTAAAAATTTGTATAAAAATGTCATTATATCAGAACTTTAGAGAGGAAATCCTTACTTCTTTCTGTTTTGGGATTACCGAAGAATTCCTCCGGTGTTCCTTCTTCAAGAATTGTGCCTTCATCCATAAAAAGAATTCTTGTTCCTACCTCTTTTGCAAAGCCCATTTCGTGGGTAACAACAACCATTGTCATACCCTGCTCAGCGAGGTCTTTCATAAGGTCAAGAACTTCGCCGACCATTTCGGGATCAAGAGCTGAAGTAGGCTCGTCGAAGAGGATAACGTCAGGATCCATTGCAAGAGAACGGATGATAGCAACCCTCTGCTTCTGACCGCCCGAAAGGCTTGAAGGATATGCATCCGCTTTATCTTCAAGACCGATTCTCTTAAGAAGTTCAATTGCTTTTTCACGAGCCTGAGCTTTGATTTCCTGCACACTTGTATTTACAGGTTCAGGTGTACCTTTTTTCAGGTGAAGCTTCTTAAGAAGATTGGCTCTTTTCTGCTTCTTAAGCTTTTTAGAGGCAACGTGAACGGGAGCCATCATAATATTTTCAATAACCGTCTTATTATTGAAAAGATTGAAGTGCTGGAACACCATTCCCATTTTCTGACGGTGGACATTGATATCAACCTTAGGGTCTGCGATATCTACACCGCTGAAAATTATGGAACCGCTTGTCGGGTCTTCCATACAGTTAAGGCAACGAAGGAATGTACTCTTACCGGAGCCTGAGGGGCCGATAATAACGACCTTTTCACCTTTTTTTATTGTGGTGGTGATATTTTTGAGTACCTGATTATCGCCAAAAGATTTACATAAATTAACGACTTCTATCACTCTTACTCAGCCTCCTTTCCATAATTCTGATAAGCACTGTAATAAGACAAACTATCACAATGTAGATAATTGCCATTGCAAGATACGGCACCATAAATTCATATGTACCTGAACCGATGCTCTGGAAAGCAAGGTATAAGTCTTTCGCGCCAACAAATGAAACAACCGATGTTTCTTTAACAAGTGCAATAAATTCGTTACCCATCGTCGGCAGGATATTCTTAACCGCCTGGGGAATAACAATTTTCATCATTGTTGTGCCGTAGCTGAGGCCTACACTGCGTCCGCCTTCCATCTGTCCGGGGTCAACGCTGAGGATACCGCCTCGCATAATTTCAGAGATATATGCGCCGCTGTTAAGACCGAAAACAGTAATTGCAACCAATACCGAAGACATTTTGAGTCCCAATAACGGAAGCATAACATAATAGAATACAAGAAGCTGAACAACCATGGGAGTACCGCGGAAAAGTCCCACATAGAAGCTGCAGAATTTATCCAATGCCCTGACTGTTGCCTTGTACTTCGGCATAACACGCACCGTAGCTATAAGGGTACCGATTACGATACCGATGAGAAGTCCTGCGACAGCTATAATCATTGTGTTCTGCAAACCGGTGAGAACCTCTTTGTAGCCGCCTTTATTCAAAAGAATGTCAAGGAACTTCTCGACTTTAAAAATAAATCCGTTCATATAATAAATCCTTTAACATCAACAATGCCTTACATCATATGAAGTAAGGCACCGTTTTATTGGTTTTAAATTTTATCAGCCAACTGCGTTGAAATTATCAACGATACGAACTGCAGGGTCAGCATCAATGATAACATAATCGATGTTGCCGTTGAGAAGGTCCTGAACAGCGAGAGCACCGTTATCGTAGCCCTTCGGCTGTGCCTTAAGACCTGCGAAGCCCCACTCTTCATCGCCGACAACGTAGAAGTTACCTGTTGTACCGTTCTGGTAACCGACTTTCTTTGTACCGTCTGCATTGATTATTTCGTCAACATCTGCAGCTGTCTTACATTCATCAAATGTTGCATCATCAGCCTTAACGATAAGCTTCTGATATGCGTTGTAGTATGAATCTGTGAAGTTTACAGATTCTTTTCTTGTTTCGTTGATTGTAAGACCTGCCATTGCGATATCGCACTTATGTTCGCCAACTGAAAGGCAAACTGAGTCAAATTTCATATTGTTGATAACAAGTTCCTTACCAAGTTCTTCAGCAAGAAGTGCTGCGATTTCCATATCGATACCGTAGTATGAATCGCCTTCCATATACTCAAAAGGAGCAAATGCAGCGTTTGTTGCAACAACGAGCTGATCCTTTGAAGGATCTTCTACAGCTGACTTGACTGCTGTGGGTTCGCCATCGCCGAAATACTTGTTACAGATTTCGTCGAATGTACCGTCTTTCATAATCTTAGCGATGAAAGCGTTAACATCCTCAAGAAGTTCGGGCTGATCCTTATCAACACCGAAAGCGTACTGCTCTTCTGTAAGGTTGATGTCAATAATTTTTACTTTTGCTGATTCAGCCGGGTTGCCGCCGCAAGCTGCAAGTGAAAATACCATAAGTGCAGCAAAAACAAGTGCTAAAAACTTTTTCATAATAAACTCCTCCAATAAGTTTTATTTGCTGTTTAAATATACCACTAAATAATATTTCTGTCAACAAAAACTGAATAATTATTCACTGCGCATAATTTTGAAAACAACTTTGAGCACGTTTTCACTTTTTTCGTGAAGGACATTCGGCTTATGTGCATCTTCTTCAAAAAGAATCACGCACTGCTCACCGCCGAGGAGTGTGTATCCCATTGACTCGCCTTTATAGAAGGCAATGTCGCCGCCCTTTGAAAACTCCTCAGAAACCATTGTGAGGGTCTTTGTATCTGCCCATTGAATTTCTTCCTTACCTTCGAGGACAATCTGAAGGTCGATGTACTTCTTGTGATTTTCAAAAACTCTGTCACCGTCAGGCTCGGTATCATAACGGCTGACCGCCGCAAAAAGGTCGTCACCGTGAATTTCATACCGTCCGGATGCCATCTCCGTTTTGCGGAAATCACTGAGGAAATCCACGATATCCTGTGCATAAGGAATCTCGCTGTATTTTGTGAGTTTGTCGATTGTTGTTACTATCATAATTAAACCTCCGTCCTTAATTGATTCGTATTGACATTGCAAAGTCTTGCATAAAGTCCGTTGTTGTGAAGAAGCTCTTCGTGGTTTCCCTGTTCAGTTATTCTGCCTTCTTCAAGAACAATAATCTTATCCGCTTTCATAACGGTTGAAAGTCTGTGCGCAATAACGACAACCGTCCTTGTTTTTGAAAGTTCATCTATCGCCTGCTGAATAAGTGCCTCTGTTTCGTTATCAACAGCAGATGTCGCCTCATCAAGAATGAGTACAGGCGAATCCTTAAGAACAGCTCTTGCGATTGCTATACGCTGCTTCTGTCCGCCCGAAAGACGTACACCGCGTTCACCGATAAGTGTTTCATATCCGTCAGGCATAAGCTTTACAAAATCGTCAGCTCTTGCAATCCTTGCTGCTTCAAGCACCTGCTCGTCCGTTGCAGCAGTATTGCCGTAGGCTATGTTTTCAAAGATTGTTCCGTTAAAAAGAAAAACATCCTGCAGAACAATTGAAAGATTTTCGCGAAGCGACTTTATCGTTATATCTTTTATATCCTTACCGTCGAGAAGAACACTTCCATTTATAGGATCGTAGAAGCGTTCAAGCAGAGATACAATAGTAGATTTACCTACACCCGTTGCGCCTACAAAGGCGATCATCTGTCCTGCTTTTACATTGAAAGAAACATCGTTGAGCACCGGCTCTTTCTCGTTATAATAAAAGCTGACGTTTTTAAACTCAATGTTACCCTCTGCTCTGCCGATTTCAACGGCATTTTCGCTGTCCTTTACCTCCGGTTCGGTATCAAGAATTTCAAGCACCCTGAGTCCGCCCGCATAAGCATTCTGAGCATCTTCAACAATTCTTGCAAGCATGGCAAGCGGAGAATAGAAGAGAGAAAGATACATAAAGAAGCCGACAACATCCGCAACATCAAGCTTACCTCTGAGTGCAAGCGTACCGCCGATTCCCATAACAAGTACGGAACCAATTGAAGTAAGAAACTCAATTGACGGATGAAAAATTGCGGCGGAGAAATTTGCACTGATATTAACCTGACTGTAATGACGGCAAAAATCTTTCATTCTGAGATACTCAGTATTTTCCTTGCCGAAGGCCTGGATTTCCTTTATACCCGAAATATTGTCCTGTACTATGCTGTTCAGCTCAGCGAGCACCTGCTGATTTATCTTGAATTTCGGAAGTACTTTTTTTGAAAATTTCGTGCTGACAAAAATCAGGAACGGTACGGGAATCAGCGCTATCACCGCCAGAAGCGGATTGATATTAAAAATCATAACAGCGACAAGCAATATTATCAGAATATTGGAGAGCAGATCCGGCAGACAATGTGCAATAAGATTTTCGAGATTCCTTGTGTCATTAATTATACGGCTCATCATCTCGCCCGTCTGCTTATCTGTAAAGTAGCCCATCGATAATGTCTGCAATTTTGAGTAAACCTTAAGAGTAAGCTCACCGACAAAATTCCACGCGGCTATATGTGCCTGCCACTTTGCTAAGAAAGAAAATACGCCTTTGATTATGTATGCGATAAGCAAAACCGCGGCATACATTGCCATTTTTTCAACTGTTGCACTACCGTCGGTAAGTATACCTGTCATTTTACGTACCATCTCAGGTGTAACGAGGCTGATTGCCGAAACACCTATGAGCATCAGCACGGTGATTATTATAGGTCCTCTGAAAGGCTTAGCCATTATTAAAAACCGTTTTAATTCCTTCAATCAATCACTTCCTTGGTCACATAATTTTAACACAACCTGTTATTTATTGCAAGAAAAACACTCACGGTTTTTCCGTGAGTGTTAAAATCAGTACATTTTTTCACGTTTCTTTTTACGTGCAAAACGGTAAACCGAATAAACAACACATATTGCTGTAAACGAAACCAGTCCGACGTAAATTGAAACATCATCGTTGCCTTCAATCTTGAGGTTGTCCCAGAGCGAGGTCATAAGAGTAAGTAAGCCCTCCGGAAGGTTGTGATAATACTGAGTTTTCGGCATATCCTCAGGCTCGGGATAAAGAATCTTTTCATCCTTAAGAGAATAGTCCGGATTCTCAAGAACAGCTCTGTTGGGTGACGCATAGCAGATATACTCCGCATTCGCAAGCGCAACTTCACCGCTTAAAAGGAAGTTGATATAAAGCTCTGCGCCCTCTTTATTCTGACATCCCTTAGGAATACACAAAGAATCAACAAAGATATTTGTTCCCTCTTTCGGATAAACAAAAGCAAGATCAGGATTGTTTTCGTACATACTGAGGTAATCGCCTGCATAGTAAGCGCACATAGCAGCTTCTCCGCTTTCCATCTTATTATAAACGTCATCCATTACATAAGAGCTGACAAGAGGCTTCTGCTCCTTAAGCTTATCGTATGCTCTGTGCCAATCCTCAGAGCTTGTTGTGTTGAGGTCAATTCCGAGGTAGCACTGTGTGATTCCGAAAGCATCGCGCGGATTGTTGAACATAAGAATCTGCCCCGCATACTTTTCATCCCACATAATGCCCCAGCTGTCGGGAGTTTCGGTCACCATTTTTGTATTATAGATCAGGCCGACCATTCCGACATTGTAGGGAACTGTATACTCATTGTCGGGGTCAAAATAAAGATTTTTATATTCATCAAGAATGTTCGTATAGTTCGGAATGTTGCTGAAATCGATTTTTTCGAGCATATCCTCCTCGATCATTCGCTGAATCATATAGTCAGACGGAATGATAATATCGTAGTTCGCACCGCCACCCTTGATTTTGTTGTACATATTCTCGTTAGAATCGTAGGTGGTATAGTTAACCTTGATACCCGTCTGCTTTTCAAACTCTTTGTTTACATCCATTGTATCTTCCGCACCGTCGGAAATATATTCACCCCAGTTGTAAACATTGATTTCAGTGCCGCTGAGGTGGCTGTAATCCTTTGCGGATGCTATCGGCATAACAGGCACTGCAACAGATAAAAACATTATTAATGCACAAAGGCAGGAGAAAACCTTTTTCATCGTTTTGCTGCCCCCTTTTTGCCTTGATTCTTTGATTCATCATCCTTTGACTGAAAAACATTCACAAGAATAAGAAGAACAAGAATCACGAGGAAAATAATCGTTGACAAAGCATACATATCCGGAGTAACTCTTTTCTTTGTCATCGAAAAGATTCGGATGGGCAAAGTCTGAAATTTCGGTCCGCTGACAAAATAACTGATAATAAAATCGTCAAGCGAAAGAGTGAACGCCATTATGAAGCCTGCAACGATACCGGGACGGATTGACGGCAGAACGACCTTGAGAAAAGCCTGAAGCTTGGTACATCCGAGGTCCTGTGCCGCTTCCGAAATATGGGCATCAGTCTGCTTGAGTTTCGGCATAATATTAAGAATAACATACGGAAGGCTGAACGTTACGTGTGCAATAAACAGAGTCCAGAATCCGAGAATACCGTTAATTTTAAGCGCTGTTCCGATGAAAACGAAAAGCAACATCATCGAAACACCTGTTACGATTTCAGGGTTCATCATCGGAATATTGGTTACCGAAAGAACACTTGATTTAACAAAGCCTTTTTTCATTTTATTGATTCCCACTGCCGCAAGTGTACCGATAAAGGTTGATGCAACCGCGGTCATAACAGCAAGAATCAAAGTATTATAGCAAGCCTTGATTGTTTCTTCATCCCTGAAAAGCTCAGCGTACCATTTCGTAGAAAGCCCACTCATAACACTTGTACTGTTTGATTCATTGAAAGAAAGAACAACCAGCATAATTATCGGCAGGTACAAAAAGAGAAGGACAATTGCAAGGTAGATTTTTGAGGAAAGTGACATTTTTTTCATATCATCATACCTCCCGCTGCGCTCGCATCGTCATCGCTGAACTTGTTCATAACAGCCATACAGATGAGAATCAGTACCATAAGAACAAGGGAAAGTGCTGCACCGAAATTGAAATTATTTGAAACCTGGAACTGCATTTCGATAATATCACCGATAAGAGCAAAGCTTCCGCCGCCGAGCTTCTGCGAAATATAGAACGTGCTGACAGACGGAACAAAAACCATTGTGATACCCGAAACAACACCTGAAAGTGAAGACGGCAAGACAACATCTTTGAAAACTCTTATCTTATTTGCACCAAGGTCCTGTGCCGCTTCAATAAGACTTCTGTCAAGCTTTGTCATAACCGTGTAAATCGGAAGAATCATATACGGCAGAAAGTTATATACCATACCGAGTATTACCGCTGACGAAGTGTTTATCATATGTAACGGTTCAAGACCGATTTTTGCAAGAATCCCGTTGATTACGCCGTTATCCTGAAGAAGAGTCATCCAAGCATATGTCCTGAGAAGGAAGTTCATCCACATCGGAATCATAACGAGCATAACCATTGTGCTCTGCACCTTAGCCTTTGACTGTGCAATAATATAAGCCAGAGGATATGCAATCACAAGGCAGATGATTGTTGCAACAATACCGTACCAGATGGAACGAAGGAAGGTTGTTGTATAGTCACCGAGTCTTGCGATGTTTTCAAAAGTGAACGCACCGTCAGAATTCGTGAAAGCATAGTAAACAACCATAATGAGAGGAACAACAATAAATATTGCTGACCATACGATATGGGGAGAAGTACAGAGTTTCTGAGCAAGAGAAGACTTTTTATTCATCGTTTACTCCTCCTCAACAATATCTGAAAGATGCTCCAATTCGTCACTGAATGAGCTGTAGTCGCCATACATACCCGAATACTTTGATTTCTTCATAATATGAATTGCGTCAGGCTCAATATCAAGACCGATTTTTTTGCCGACGGGTTCATAATCCGTCGTCTG
This sequence comes from Acutalibacteraceae bacterium, assembly GCA_045589535.1. Classification (GTDB taxonomy): domain Bacteria; phylum Bacillota; class Clostridia; order Oscillospirales; family Acutalibacteraceae; genus CAG-488. The sequence goes on from JAZNPE010000035.1 coordinate 19,259, forward strand.
GATCATCCATTTGAATCCGCCGATATCGACGATAATTTCAAAATGAACACCTTTGAACGTAACTGATGTTACTTCACCTGTAAGAATACCCTTTTCAACAGGAACAATATCAACATCTTCCGGACGAACAACAACGTCAACAGACTCGCCTGAACCGAAGCCTTTGTCAAGGCACTGGAACTGCGCGCCTGAGAAAGAGCACTTGAAGTCTTCAAGCATCTTACCGTCAAGAATATTACTTTCACCGATAAAGTCTGCGACAAACGCATTCTTCGGCTCGTTATAAACGTCCTGCGGCGTACCGATCTGCTGAATTACACCGCCGTCCATAACAACAACGGTATCAGACATAGAAAGAGCTTCTTCCTGATCGTGAGTAACATATATAAATGTGATACCGAGGCGCTGTTGGATATTCTTGAGCTCAACCTGCATATCCTTACGGAGTTTCAGGTCAAGTGCACCCAAAGGCTCATCAAGCAAAAGAACTCTCGGCTTTACGGCAAGAGCACGTGCGATTGCAACACGCTGCTGCTGACCGCCCGAAAGAGAATTGATATTTCTTCTTTCAAAGCCGCTTAAATTCACAAGCTTGAGCATCTCTGTTACTGTTTCTTTAATTTCCTGTTCCTTCATCTTTTTGATTCTTAAACCGAATGCAATGTTTTCATAAACATTAAGATGAGGAAAAAGTGCATAACGCTGAAAAATGGTGTTCACCTGTCTTTTGTTGGGCGGAACATCATTAATCACCTTGTCTTCAAATATAACTTCACCGCTGTCAGGCTCAAGGAAGCCGGCAATGATACGAAGTGTCGTAGTTTTACCGCAGCCTGAAGGACCGAGAAGTGTTATAAACTCCTTATCACGGATATACATATTGAGGTTTTCAAGAATCTGAGCCTCACCGAGCTTAATGGAGATATTTTTGAGATCAATAATTACGTTCTTTTCCAATTATGCAACCCCTCTCTCGCAAAAATATTATTTGTTTCGTCTTAATAATTGCTTTCGCTTTAACGCAGTAAAACAACTACTATATTACTCTATAATATAGTGCAATAATCTGCAAATGTCAACATTTTTTTGCAAAAAATCGCTGCAAATCCGTGAGTAATCAGGAGGTTTTTGAGGTATCCTCTTTTTTTCTCTGTTTTACTCTTTTTTACTCAGTTTTCCTCAATTTTCATTGCGGAGCAAAAATTCAAAGTGCCGTCATCAAAAGACAACAGCACTTTATAAATCAGGTATTAAATTATTCTTTCCAGCCTTCAATCATTTCGTTGAGACATTCGTCATAGATTGAGTAGAATTTATTAACAATTTCTTTGTCCTTATCGTTACCTCTTACACCCATAGCAAGAATACAGTCTTCCTTATATGTTATAACAGAAAGAAGAACAAAAGGCTTGTACTTAACGGCACCGCTCATAAAGCCGTAGATCGGCTCATGACCGCAGATTGTTGTACCTACAGGATCGATAAATCCGATATTACTCATTGCAAGATGCGGATTTGCATAGCCGATTTTAACAGCAATCTCGCCGATAGCATGCGGAAGAGTATAACCAAAGTTAAGAAGCGGAAGGCCGTACATACCCATAAACTTGTCCTGTTTGAACTTGTTTGTGCTCTCTGCAACAAGTTTAAGTGTTTCAAAGATATCCTTACCGAGATGAGGGATATTAACCTGCATCCAGGCTGTGTGGTTTGTAAGTCCGACGCCCTTCATATCCTTGATATATCTTCGAAGGTCAATTGCACCTGCGATTGTAAGGCTGTCGTTTTTATCGAACTTTGCAAGTCTGTAGACAGCTTCATAGTATGCTGTCATGAGAATGTCATTAAGTGTAAAGCCGTTCTTCTTACCGAGTGCTTTTACATTCCTGAATACTTCCCTGTCAAGATTATGCTTTGCCATAAACGACTTATCATCAGGGCGGCTTTCAGTAAGCGGGAACTTGTGCGGATCCTTAACAGACGGATTCCTGATAAGCTTGCCCGCAGCCTTTCTGTCCTCTTCGGAAAGATCGCGATAAATCATCTTGTATGATCTTGAGCCCGTACGGATATCATTGGGCATCTCGCCTGTTTCAACAAACTTATTGTAGTCCTGACACATTTTAACAGTGAGATACTTTGTATCACCGCCGTCAAAACACATATGATTGGAAACGAAGCAGAAAGCTGTCTTACCTTCGTAATAGAAAAGACCTACACGGAACTGGAGCTTATCGGACGGGTTGATTTCCTGCATAAGGAATTCTTCAATAACCGCTTCTTTCTCAGATTCCTTGATATGTCTGATTGTTATTGCATCATCAACATTATACGGATTCACCACCCAGTAAGGACGGATAACGTTGTGAACGAATGAAGAATGAAGAATCGGTGCTTTTTCATAAAGATTTGACACAAACTTTTTGATAATGTCTGCATCAAGCTCAAAATCATAGTGAAGCTCTACGTGGATAACTCTGTCATTATAGTTTCTGAAAAGATAATGAAGCTTATCCCACATTTCAGCCTGAATTTTCTGTGCCATGGGGGTCATACCTCCTGAATTTATTTTTTGCACACAACGGCGTTATTTTATCATAATTATCAATCAAAAATCAAGACAAAAAATTCGTTAGTGTCGGATATCTCTTTTCATTTCGGAGAATAATCTGACAAAATTCTCTCAATCTTCTTATTGTGAATATTACTGCCGAGTATATCTCCGTTTGCGCTGAAGCAGATTGCTTTTATATCGTTCGGGTCTTCGTCGTACGGACTTTTTGTTTCCTTGCTTAAATCAAAATATTCGTTTAAGTATACAAGTGCGTTTCCGCTCGGAAAAACAATGTTTCCTTCCGCTGTTTCAATATTCATTGCATTGAACTCTTCAAGTAACTCTCTTGTTTTATTGTTATACGGATTTGTGTCCTGGGGACTGACGAGCCAGGCGGGATGAACTTTGATTTTCACACCGGTTTCCTTAACTGCCTGAGCAAATATTTTTACATATTCAAGAGGTATTGTCTCCTGATGAAAAGCATCAACTGACAGTAGAATTTCATTGACACCGCTGTCGGCTAACTTTTTTGCAACAAGCTTTATCCTGTCAGAATCCTTGCTGAAATAACCGTTTGTTATAAGCTGTCTTTCAGGGATATTCATTTCACGGGCCGCGTTATGTATTTCAAATACGGTTTCGGAGTAAAGCAAAGGTTCACCGCCGAAAGTCATAACGGATTTAATATCATACTCCCCTGCTATTTTGCGGACAGCATTTGCTGCAATATTCTTATCAATATTTTCAGAGCTTCTGTGTTCACCCTGAGAACAATGCTTGCACTTGCCCGTACAAGCCATGGTTACAACAAATTCTATTCGGTTTAAGTTTTTGAGATATTTATTCATTTAGTCACCTTTCTTGTGTACCAACTCGGCACAGGATTCTGCATATTGTCATACCATTCAAGTACTTCATTTGCTAGGTTTTTCATAGTCTGAACTTCGCCTTCGCCATATGGAAATGCCCACGGCAGAGAGGTGATTGTGCCAAGGCTGATATACAACGCAAGAAGTTTCCAAAACTCCATAGGTACATCATTATCAAAATATCCGTTGACCATACCCGAAGCGAAAAGCGGAGAAGACTGTGCACACCAGGTAATGCTCTTAAATTCTTCCCACGGGTCACCGAAATCGTAGCGATCAAAGTCGATAATAACAATTTTGCCGTTTTCAATAATCATATTGCCTATGTGGTAATCACCGTGCTGAAACACCTGCGGTCTTCCTTTGAGCAGATAACGGTTTGCGTTGATGAAGTTAATAAAAGCCTGACCGTTATCATATTTCAGCGGACATTCGTTATATTTTCCGATTCTCAAATCAGCCTTATTGTTTATACGGATTTCCCAATCCTGTTGACTTTCGGGTGCAGGGATTGAATGAATCTTTTTAAGGCTTCTGCCTGCTTCAAGTCCGAGAGCATACTGTTCGGAATCTGCAAGATATGGGACAACCTCTTTTGCATCTTTGCCGTCAATCCAAGTCTGTAGTGTATAAATACCCTCGTCACACTTGCCGAAATCAACGGGTTTACACATAGGAACGCCGAGCTTTTCAACCTCTTTCTGCATAAGGTACATATTCTCACGGTTTGCACTCTTTTCAATGGGCGTAACACGCAAAAGATATTTTGTACCGTCAGAGGTTGTGACACAGTATTTCTTGTCACCCGACCAACCTTTGTTTATAGGTTCTTTTGTTATAAAATCAAGCATTGTAAATTCCTTTCAACCATTCAACAGACTGTTTCAATCCGTCAATAGTTTTTGTTTCTAACACCACACGGCAGTTTTGTTCGTTGGCAAGACTCAAATATTTTTCAATATCCATCTCACCTGTACCGAGTGCAAGGTGATTTTTTCTGTCATGAGCATCGTGCAGATGAATATGGTGCAGGCGGTCTTTGTGTTTCATTATAAATTCTTCGTCTGTACTGCCTATACCGTGATTATGTCCGACATCAAAAGTCAGGGCAAAAACCTTGCTTTCCAAAAGCAGTTCAATGGCGTCTTTTTGAAAACCCTCATAACCGTCACAGTTTTCAATACAAATTTTTATATCGGAATCTCTCACAGCATTTTCGCACATATCTCTGAAATCAATAATGCTTTTTATGTACTGTTTTTTATACTCCGAAAAAAGGAAAACCTTTCTGTCAGGCAAGGTGAAATAAACACCCTTTGCCATATGCATATTTAAGACCTTAATATCAAGTTTCTTTGCAATTTCAACGGTATCGGCAACCGTTTTTTTGTAAGCTTCTGCAACGTAGGGGTTGAAATCGCTTACATTAAGATTTTCGTCAAGGTGAATTGTGTAGTAAATGCCATATTTATCAGCGATACTTTTGAAACAATCAACATCAATTTTCGTGAGCTGATACTGCGGCATATTCATATTAAGTTCGATGAAATCAAGACCCAATTCCGAACACAGCTTTGCACAGTCTTCAAGAGTACCTGTTTCAATCAATGTGGGCATACCGTATTTTATTTGCAGCATTTGTATACTCCTTAATCAAGATAATTCTTTATTACGCCCCACGTCTCAATCAGCCTATCTACACTCCAGCCGGCATTGGCAGGTGATGTTGAGGGCAAACAAACAGCCTCTCTGCCAATCGTATCACGAATGTACTTTTTATAATACTTTTCAGCTGTTTTCCCATTGACAAAAATTTGTTTAACATCTGCATTGTCAAGTATCTCCGTAAGGTCATTTGCAACGACATTTTTGATAGAGCTGTCGGAACTACCTGTGATATCGCAAGATGCAATAACATCCCATAGGGCAATATGATTTGAATGAAGAAAAGCACTTTTCTCTTCAATTGTTATGGGTGTGTCAGTGCACATAACTGTTGAAATTACCTTCCAGAATCTGTTCTGCGGATGTCCGTAGAAAAACATCTGTTCGCGGGATTTCACTGACGGAAAACTGCCAAAGATAAGCACTTTTGAGTTTTCGTCGTATAAAGGTGGGAATGGGTGTTGCAACATATCACATACTCCTCAAAATTTCATCAACCTGCCGCTTTGTTTTAAGAACAACGGTTTTGTTTTTATATTTCTTCGTAATTTCATTATAAAACGCTCGCCTTTCCTTGTTTCTGCATCCGAAAAAAATAAACTTCACAAACCACCAATTCAGATCGTTTTTATACCCGTCTTTTCTTCGCAGTTTTGTACGCTTCAATGCTCTGAAAAAGCAGGTTACACGCGGAAGAAGCAAGAGAATAATTTTGTCTGCACTTTCAAGCCTTTCATCTATCATCAGGTATGTATAATATCCGTCGATAATCCAACCAGGCTTTTCCATAAAGTCTTTGACTTTCGGCAACACAATCGTATCTTCAACAGGTTTCCAATCCTTATCCCATTTGATATCGTCAAGATGAAGAACAGGAGTATTTTTCTTTTCTGCCAAACAGTCAGAAATATATGTTTTACCGCTTCCTGCGTAACCTAAAACTGCAATTTTCATTTTATATCCTCTTCATCAGTTTGTAATATTCACCGTCTTCATCCGCACCGTCAAACAGCACTTCGTTGAAGCCATACTTTCTGTACAAATGAAGTGCGTTGACATTGTCTTTATCAACCCCGATTGTCATTTCCGAAAAGCCTGATTCTTTTGCCTTTTCTGTCAGGAATTCAAGAATTTCGCTTCCGATACCGCGGTTACGGTATTCTTTCTTGACAATCATCCTTGAAACATAAACACGTTTGCCGGGTATTGTGTAATCGGGGTCACCTGCGTCAAGAACCAACGCACCCTCGCCTATGAATTCACCGCTTATTTTATAGATAAAAACCTGACGGTTACCGGACGCGATTTCCTCGCGCCATTTTTCTGCAAGTGGCTGAGATTTCATATTCCAAATATTTGAGCATTTGTGATAATCTTCAACGCTGAGGGGTTCGATAACTGTATTCGCAAAATTTACAAAAGCTTTATTTATTTTGTTATATTTCAGACCGGCAATCTCTGACAAAGAATATGTTTTCATAAGATAACGGATAAATCTGCAACCGAGAAAATACCCGACATCTGAATAACCGTTATATGAACACCAATCACCAAAGAAATCCTGCACGCTCTCGTTTTCATCAATACGGCGTAGATACTCTCTCCTTATATCGTTTTCGTTTTTATAGCACCAATCGAGCCAACCGTCTTTGTCCTGATGATAAAAATCATTATCACCGCATAAGATGTGTTCGCAAACCATTGCAACACCTTCCTGGTAAAGCTGTTGAATAGCTTTTCTGCGTTTAGTAAAATCAGGAAAATATAAATTACCATTAAGTTTATGCCACAGATGACCGATTTCGTGCAGAATCAAGGCTCGCATATTTGTTTCATCGCCCCAGTTAAGCTCGATGATTTTTTCAACACCTAACAAAACAGTATTTTTACCATCAAGAGTTGTTGCCCAGCCTGCACCGTTACAAAGTCCGAGATACAGAATAATGTTAATATCAGGTTCCGTGTCAAAAAGCTTTGAAAGATTTGCGTTCAGAGTATCAATTACTGACTGAAAATTTTTACTGACAAAATCAATTTTATCCTCATTCAATGCATTTTCAAGAACAGGCAGAACGCATTTATCAAAGTCATAACTTTTTGCATCGTTTTCACATTTGAACGGAAGCTCTTCCGAGATTTCTCTTGCATATTTTCTCCAGGCAACGATATCAAAACCATTTATAAATACCGATTTAATTTTTTCACAAGTGTTAATTATCTTCATTTTCATACCACTCTTTTAATTTTTCAAGCTTTCCTTTGAAATGGTAAGACCGACCATTTTTATTAAGACCAACATTCTTAAGTCCTAAGTGTTCAAGAATTCCAATTGATTTTGTGTTGTGAATACTTGCGAAAGCATCAACAAATTCAATATTATCATCTAACCTCGGAAGAATAAAACCGTATAAACTCCTGAATATACCCTTACCCTGATGTTCGGGTTTAAGCTGAATTTCTTCCATTCTGAATGTATCCGCATTAGTGAAATACTGAAAAAAGCCTATTAATTTTCCTTTTTGTTTAATAAGAATTATCTGCCGTTCATCGCGTTCAAGACCTTCGCTGACGCTATCAAACCAACAAGCATAATCCTCTTCCAGCGTATTCCCTGTCGGTGCAATCACGGTCATATTATCTGCAAGTATATCGAAAATCTCCTTTGATGCTTGCGTAAAGTTTGTTTTATCGAGGAACTCAAATGTTATTGAAGAAAGGTTTCTGATATATTCATCTGCCTCTTTATGTGATTTGAAAATAACTATGTTTTTTTCGTGTTTGTATTTTTCAATCAACGCATATATCTTCGGTAGAATTGTTTCAGGAAATTCTTTTATAAAGGCTTCGAATTCAGGGTCGAGTTCCTTTTCAATCCACGGCATATCGTAGCGGCCTTTGCCGATTCTGTCTGTCGCACCCTGCAGGCAGACCTCCGTCGGCAAATCAAAAAGAAAGACCGTGTCACATTCCTGCATACGCATTTCGATTGTACGTGAGTAATTGCCGTCGATTATCCATTCGGGTGTGATGAATATTTCCTTTATCCGTTCGTCGAATTCTTCGCGTGGGATATGCGTTTTGTCAGGCTTGTGCCAGATAGCATCAAGGTGGTATAACGGCAAGCCCGTACATTCATTCAGTTTTACCGCAAAGGTTGTTTTCCCCGAACCGGGACAACCGATTATAATTGCTTTTTTCATTTTTGTTCACCTTGTTTAAGACACCATGATACAGGGTTATTTTCAATATATTGATATTTTGTATAAAAATCTTCTTCGTCTCTTATTACATGATCATAGTATAATTTTTGCCACAATGAAAAGCCAACTTTCTTTGACACATAACCTTTCAGTTGATTTATAACGTTCGGAATCGTAGGGGCGCCCATCGGGCGTCCGCCTTCATCCGATAAAATTGATAATAACAAATGGATGTGGTCCGGCATAATAACATAATTTTCAAGCTTACTTCCAAGATATTTTTTCTCAATATTGTTAACAGCCTCATAAACGATTTTTCCGTATTCTGTCAGCTCAATCGACGGACGCCCGATGGGCGCCCCTACGATGTGCGAAAGTTGAAAACTCTTATCTTTTACACAAATCGTTATAAAATAAGCTCCACAAGACGAATAATCGTGACCCGGCAATCTGTTAGCTTTTCGTATTGGTAATTTGGTATCATTCATAATTATACCTTCTTTGCTTTAACAATAAGAAAGTTTGGTTTTATGTACTCCTTAACGATTGTAGGAAGTTTTTCAACCGCCCAATCTTCAGGAGTAGGTTCACATACTTCTTCGATTATAAATCCTGCTTTTGCAAGAGCATTTATAATATTGCTGAATGTTCTGTGGTACTTTATAACACCGTCAACATACCAATGCACCTTTCTTTCACCGGGTTCATTGTAATTTGAAAAAGTATAAGATACTCTTTTGCCTTTTAAGTTTTTATTAAAATGACCATTACCGTCAAGAGTTGCAGTAATAATGGGATGCTCCTGTGAAAATAACAGTTGACCACCATCATTCAAAACAGAATACATTTCTTTTGCAAATGCATCAAATTCTTTGACATAATGAAAGGCAAGTGAACTGTAAATCAAATCAAACTTTTTACCGAGCATTGCAATATCTGTCATACTCATATTCTTATATTCAATTCTTTCATCGGCTGATTCCTTTTTTGCTACTTCAAGCATTTTTTCTGATATATCAACGCCAATTACACTTTTGGCACCACGATGAACGAAATCAGTACAGTTGTGACCGTATCCGCAACCTAAGTCAAGAACTGTTTTACCAGTTAAATCGGGCAGCATTTTTGCCATTGCAGGCTGTTCAAGCAAATCGTTATAGTTTACTTCATTATTACGCAAAGCTCTGTAGCCATTAAAAAACTCTTCGTTATCATAAATATTCTGATTGCTCATTCTATCACTTCCTGTTATAAAGAAAACTTTTCTTTTATCATTCGTGCAACAACATCGGGGGCTGTTTCTGAATTATCGATTTTAATATAATTCGGAAATGTTATTTCACCGTCATAGCTTTCGGTGCGGTATTTATTATCTGTATCAAGCAAATCTTTTCTTGCAAAGTCAAGATTGCGTTTTGACGGTTTGTTTTTAAGACGGTTTTCGGTTGAATTTCTTTCAAGCCTTATTTCTTGCGAAGCAACAAGCTCAACATAATAAATTTCTGCCCCTTGCTCTTTGAATAAATCTGAAACATATTTTATGTAATCCCAATCACCTTGGTGGTCGAATGCCCAAACATAGGTGAATATCATTCCGTAATTATCGCTTTTTGAAAATTCTTCAAAGAAAACCTGACGTAATCTGTTTACCGTTTTGCCCTCGTAATATCCGAAAATCTCTATAACAGGTTCAATAGTCATATGATTATGAAACAGTTTTAAGTCTGTAATTTTTGCAAGCTCCTGACCGACCGTCATTTTACCGACAGCAAGACTTCCGAATATTATAACCAATTTCATAAAAACATCTTCTCCATTATTACGCTTCCGCCGTAGTCTTCTATTGCTTTAAAACCGTTTTTCTCGTACATTGCATACGATACGGGCGTATGCCTGAAAACATTCAGTACCATTTTTCCAAAACCTTTTTCACGAGCATCCTCCTGAAGCTTCACAAACGCACTTTTTCCGTAACCTTTTCCCCGATACTCTTCTTTGATAACATTCTCCGTAACAAATGCAGCATTTTCTTCAAAAGGACTTTTCTGATACCCGATAACACCGATTTTTTCACCGTTCTCATTTATAATGACATAGAGATAGTTGTCAGCGGAATCTGCACCATCAGGAAAAATATCCTTAAATTCACTTTTCGCAGCTTTTCGTGCTTTAAATCTGAATTTTTCATCACCGGATTTAATAAGATGTTCCGCATAATTCTTTGCAGACCACTTTGCATAAACAGAAAATTCTTCATCATTCATTTTTCTGAAAGTAATCGGTTTTAATTCCTTGTTCATAGTTTTTCATCTCCGTTATTATAAGTACTTCTGCATATAAACAAGATTTTGATATGTTCCGTCTTTTCGTTTAAAGAAATTAGGTTTTACCGAAACGGTTTCAAATCCGAATTTTTCGTAAAGTGCTTTTGCACGGTTGTTTCCCTCAATAAATTCAAGGTCAACAATTTCTGTACCGTTATGTTCGTCTGCCGCTTTTATCAGTTCATTAAACATTGCTGAACCAATACCAATATTCCAATATTTTTTCTGAATAGCGATACCTACTGTTGCTCCATGGGAAGTCTTACTACCGGTCTTAAAAGTTATGTCACAGTTGCCCGCAATCATACCGTCTATATAACAAGCAATAAACAGTGTACTATTACTTTCACGTACATTAAGAATGAATTTTTCTTCACTTTCTACGGTAACACTCTCCCAATCTTCAATTGTGCGAGAAAGAAACTCTGTTTCACCACTAGAAGTTTTAATACTGTTAAGTAACATTTCCGCATCTTCCGTTTCGGGAGTTTTAAGAACGGCTGTTGTACCGTCTTTTAATATAATTTTCTTTTCTTCAAATATCATTTCAATACCTCCTCCTAAAAAAATCAAGGCACCTCCGAGATACGGAGATGCCTGTAAGTTCAGATAGATATTTTACATCAATCACAAACGGACAAAACGGCACTCCGAAACATTGTGTTCATTGTCATTGTCATTTTGTCCACCTGCCTTTCAGTAATTTATATCAGGATTATATCACCCGGATATTATAATGTCAATAAAAATCAACCAACAACCTTATATCCCTGTGCTTCGATGACGGATTTGATTTTGTCGTCTGAAAGCTCTGCATTGAGTGTTAGAACCGCCGTACCTTCAACGTGGCTTGTTACCGCTGAATCAACCTCTGCAAGTTCCTCGAGAATTGACTTTACTCGTGCCTCACAGTGCGGACACATCATACCTTCGATTTTTACTGTTTTTTCCATAATCTTTTTCTCCTTTTTATTTTTATATTTTATTTTTCTGTCATACTTTGTGCTGTGAACCTTGAAAATATTCAGCCTCAACGCATTCATCACAACACAAAAGCTTGATAAGCTCATTGCCGCCGCACCGAACATCGGATTAAGCTGCCAACCTGTCAGCGGAATCCACACACCTGCCGCGAGAGGAATCCCGATTATATTATAAATAAATGCCCAGAAAAGGTTTTCTTTTATATTTCTGAAAGCTGCTCTGCTGAGCCTTATTGCCGCAGGAACATCTGTCAGTCTGCTTTTCATAAGCACAATATCCGCCGCATCGATTGCAACGTCAGTACCGGCACCGATTGCTATGCCGATATCAGCACGTGTAAGTGCAGGAGAATCGTTGATTCCGTCGCCAACCATTGCAACCTTTCCGTTTTTCTGCAATTTTCTGATTTCTTTTTCTTTTCCGTCAGGAAGTACACCTGCTACAACCTCATCAATTCCGACTTCTTTCGCGATTGCTTTTGCAGTATTTTCATTGTCACCGGTAAGCATCACGACTTTGATTCCCATATTGTGAAGTTCACGGATTGCCTGCGGACTTTCGGGTTTTATCACATCTGCAACGGCAATTATTCCGACAAGCTTTCCGTTTTTGGTAAACCACAACGGTGTTTTGCCTTGCTTTGAAAGTTCCTCTGCTTTCAACTTCATTTCAGTTTGAATATCGCAAAGTCTTTCAATAAATCTGAGATTTCCTGCAATAACCTTTTCTCCGTTGATTATTCCTTCAATACCGCTTCCTGCACTTGCATTAAACGAGCTTACATCATAAGAGCCGACATTTTCTTTTTCGCCCTTTTTCACAATTGCCTGAGCCAACGGATGCTCGCTCATTTTTTCAAGAGAATATGCGATTTTAACAAGCTCGTTTTCGCTGTACCCGGACGAAGGGATAATATCCGTCACTTCAGGACTGCCGAGAGTTACCGTGCCTGTTTTATCAAGCACAACCGTATTAACCTTTCCTGCCTCTTCAAGTGAAACTGCTGTTTTGAAAAGAATACCGTTTTTAGCTCCGACCCCGTTTGCAACCATTATTGCAACGGGTGTCGCAAGGCCGAGGGCACAAGGACAGCTTATTACAAGAACCGATATCGCACGGGCAAGAGAAAATCCTACCGACTGACCTGCGAGCAACCATACCATAAAAGTAACAATTGCAATTGCAATAACTACGGGAACAAAAATGCCCGAAACCTTGTCTGCTATTTTTGCAACCGGAGCTTTTGTTGCTGACGCGTCACTTACCATTTTAATTATTTTGGCAAGAGCTGTATCTTCACCGATTTTTGTGGCTTCGCAGACAAGATAGCCTGAACGATTGAGTGTGCCTGCCGAAACATTATCACCGGCTTTTTTATCAACGGGAATACTCTCACCCGTCAACGCAGATTCATCAACTGCACCCGAGCCTTCAATTATATTACCGTCAACAGGAATTGCACTGCCGGGCTTCAGGACAAAAACATCACCTTTTTTCAACTGCGATATTCCAATCTCCGTTTCAATACCGTCTTTTAAAACAATTGCTGTTTCAGGAGCAAGATTCATCAACGCTTTGAGTGCATCAGTTGTCCTACCTTTTGAACGGGATTCAAGGATTTTGCCGACAGTTATCAGTACCAGTATCATCGCCGCTGATTCAAAATAGAACTCATGCATGTACCCTGAAACTGCCTGAGCATTTCCGTCAAGCTGAGCCTGAGTCATCGCGAAAAGTACATACACGCTGTAAATTAATGATGCCGCTGAGCCGAGTGAAACGAGGGTATCCATATTCGGAGATTTCTTTAATATGCCCTTTACGCCTGAAATAAAAAATCGTTGATTGATAACCATTACTGCGAGTGAAAGGAGCAACTGAATTATTCCTAAGGCGATATGATTGTTTTCAAGCACCGACGGTAACGGCAAGCCGAGCATCGTATGTCCCATTGATACATACATAAGCGGAAGAAGAAAAGCGAGAGAGACCGTAAATCTTTTTAAAAGCTTAGGTGTTTCGGTATCTTCAAGCGTCTGATTTTTGTTTTTTTCCGAATTTTTACCTTCTTCAAATGCGTTGTAGCCCGCTTTTTCAACAGCTTTAATAATTTCATCAGCCGTTGCCGTACCTTCAACACCCATTGAATTTGTAAGGAGATTAACCGTACACGAATCAACCCCACAGACGGAGCTGACAGCCTTTTCAACTCTTGCACTGCAGGCGGCACAGGTCATACCTGTTACTCTGAATTTCTGCATAGAACCACCTCTATTTCATCAGCTTCTGTAAAGTTGCAACAAGCTCGTCAACAGTTTCATCCTTGCCGTTTCTGATATCATCGGCAACGCAGGTTTTTATATGGTTTGAAAGAAGCTCTTTATTAAAGGCATTGAGAGCCGCATTGACTGCTGAAACCTGAACGAGGATATCCGTACAATATGCGCTGTTTTCAACCATACCCTTTATGCCTCTGATCTGTCCTTCAATTCTGTTAAGCCTGTTGATAAGCTTTTTATGTTCCTCGGCAGAACGTTCTTTCGTTTTTCCCGAACAACAGATTTTATCCATATATCCACATCCTTTACATCGCTATTATATACCCCTATGGGGTATTTGTCAAGTAAAAAAAGAGATGCCGCAAAAGCGACATCTCAATAAAATCAGGCAAGTTTTGTGAACATTGCAAGGATTCTCTTGACACAGAGTTCAAGGTCTGCTCTCGTAATACGTCCGTCCTCAATGCCCTTCTTAAGGTCTTCGGGATATCCGCAGTGCATCTTCATATCGTTGCCTGCCTTGACTTCCTTGACAGGGTCATTCTTTACACCCCAGTCAGTTGTAACCATACCCTTGAAGCCCCATTCGTTGCGGAGAATTTCCGTAAGAAGCTCATAGCTTTCGGAGGTATGCTGACCGTTGATGAGGTTGTATGAAGACATAATCGTATACGGATCAGCTTCCTTAACGCAGATTTCAAAGCCTTTAAGATAAATCTCACGCAATGCTCTTTCTGAAATACGTGAATCACAACCGAAACGGTTTGCTTCCTTGTTGTTACAAGCGAAGTGCTTGACAGAAACAGCAACCTGCTGCGACTGAATACCTCTTGTTGCTGCTGCAGCACATTTACCTGCAAGCAACGGATCTTCAGAATAATACTCGAAGTTTCTGCCGCAAAGAGGATCACGGTGAATATTCATTGCAGGTGTGAGCCAGATACCGAGATTGTTTTCTCTTACCTCGGCACCGCCTGCCGCACCAACATCGTAAATAAGCTCAGGATTCCAGGAACAAGCAAGCAATGTTGCACAGGGCCATGCAGTTGTCGGGATTCCTGTTTCAACATCAAGACGAAGGCCTGCAGGTCCGTCTGCCGTTGCAACTGCAGGAACAGAAAGTCTCTTGAGGCCACCGAAACAGCCTGTGTTCGCAACACCTGTCGGAGCCTGACCGCCGACAAAATCCATAAGCTCTTCAAGAGTAAACTGAGCTACAAATTCGTCCATAGAGATTTCTTCGCCGACGAGGTCAAATTTAACCTCTTTTTTGGGAGCAACGGCACCTGTCGGCTTGTTATTGCCGTAGTGATATTCTTCTTCACCTGTCGGCAACTCTTCAAATGTACCGTCAGCAAGCATTCTTTTCTTAAGCTTGAACGGCTTGCACCAGCTGTCGAGCTGATCGGTTATGTAAGAATCTTCAACCACATATACAAAGTCAGCCTTATTGGCATCTCTTACTGATGTGCCGATATAGAATTCGTATTCGCCCTCTTCAAGAACATATGCCGAAACACCTACCTTGCCGAGGTCGTCAAAGCTTGCCATATCCTCAACATCAAAGCTGAGCATAATCATTTCTTTTTCGCCCGGCTGAAGAAGCTTTGTTTTCTTAAATGCGGCAAGTTCCTTTGCAGGCTTGCCGAGAATACCCTGAGGAGCGCTGTAATAAAGCTGGATAACCTCTTTACCTGCAACCTTGCCCTCGTTCTTTACTTCAACAGCAGCGATAATCTTGTCGTCATTCTCACATACAACGGGGTTTCCTATAACAAATTCCGCATATGAAAGACCGAAGCCGAAAGGATATCTTACACATTCGGGAGAGATTGTTTCGAAGTAACGGTAGCCGACATAAATATCATCGGTATAATCAAGGTGATCAAAGCACTCCCAGAAATCATCCTTGCAAGGATAGCAGTCGTATGACTTTGCGATAGTATCTGCAAGCTTACCTGAGGGGTTAACGTCACCGCAGATGATATCCGCAACAGCCATACCGCCTTCCATACCGCCCTGCCATCCGAAAAGAACAGCCTGAACGTCGTCATTCTCTGCAAAATATTCACAGTCGATAACAGCACCTGAGTTGATGACAATAACTACCTTTGAGAAAAGCTCACCTGCTTTGTCAATGAGGTCCTTTTCAATATCTGAGAGGTAGTAGTCACCGGGAATCGGTCTGCGGTCAACGCCCTCGGCTGAGAATCGGCTGAGAGTGATGATTGCAGTATCTGCAAACTCTGCGGCTGATTCTATAAGCTCATCGGGCACAGCTGGTTCTTTAACGTGCATGCTTGCGAATGTGTCATAAGTCATATCGTCACGCTTTGTGCAGAACTCCATTGCATTAACGATGTCCCACGTTGCATTGATCTGCTCCTGAGTCGGAATATTAACGCTTTCTCTTTCAACATAATCTCTGTAAAAATCAACGAGAGGCATATAGATGCCGACGTCTTTTGAAGCGAAGCCGTCATAGATGTTATGAATATACGGGCAGTTTACGTCACCGCTTCCACCGCCGCCTTTTATGTATTCAATTGTAGCCTTGCCAAAAAGAGCAATCTTCTCGCCCTTTGCAAGAGGCAAAGCGTTATCTTCATTTTTAAGAAGTACCATACCCTCTGTTGCGGCGCGTCTTGAAAGCTCTGTGTGCTTCTTCGAAGCAGTAACACATCTTCCGTCCTCGCCGAGAGGCTTACACGGCTGATATCTGAATCTTGCATATTTTTCCAT
>JAZNPE010000036.1:0-57061 GCA_045589535.1 Acutalibacteraceae bacterium
AGAAAGTCCGTCACCGATCATTGAATAACGCTTCAATACGAGGGTTACACCGAGCAAAGCTGAACAAAGAGCTACCAACGCACCGACAATTATTGCGCGGAGCATAAACTCATATTCGAACATCTGAAAAAAAGTTTCAAGCATCGATACCACCTCCGAAAATGCGTTTTGCCGCCGGAGTTTTCAGATATTCCTGAGTTGTTCCGAAGAAATCGCCGTCGTGTTCCATTGAAAGAATTTTGGTCGCATACTCGAGTGAATTCTTAATATCATGAGTAACCATTATTATCGTTACGCCGTATTCACGGTTGAGCTTTGCCGTAAGCTTATAAAGCTCCGCTGTTACAAACGGGTCAAGACCCGTCGTCGGCTCATCCAGCAAGAGCACCTTCTGAGTTGCACACAGTGCACGGGCAAGCAACACTCGCTGCTGCTGACCGCCCGAAAGCTCATTGAACGGCTTGTTTTTTATATCGTCAATTCCCATAAGGGAAATGTTTTTACGGGCAAGCTTTCTGTCATCAGGTGTATAGAAAAGCCTGAAGCCTTTTGTCTGTCTGCCGCTGAGGACGACTTCCCATACGCTCGCGGGAAAATCCTTCTGAACAATTGTCCTTTGCGGAAGGTATCCTATTTCCCCTGCTCTTATTCCTGAAAAAACAATTGTTCCTGAATTAAGCTTCTGTAAACCTAAAATACCTTTTAAAAGCGTAGTCTTGCCTGTACCGTTTTCACCGACTATGCAAAGGAAATCGCCTTTTTCAACGCTGAAGCTGACACCCTCAACAGCCTTTGTTGAATCGTAACTCATATAAACTTTTTCGCACGATATCATCGGCATCAGTTAAGCACCTCCTTTAAATTATTATAATTCTGCGTCATTAACGAGAGATATGTTTCCCCTCTTTTAAGCTCTTTTGAAGAAACATTGTGACAGGAATGAAGAAGAAGCATTTTTGCACCCGTTTCAAGCGAAACTGCACGTGCAATCTTCGGTTCTGTCAATTCCTCATAAAAAATTACGGGTATATTTTCACTCTTGATTTTATCGGTTATCTTTGCCATAACTGCCGCACTCGGCTCAGTGTTATCTACACATGAATCGAATGCTGCTGTAAACTCAAGACCGAATTCATTTGTAAAATTTTTCATCGCAAAGCGCGAACCCGAAATAATTTCTTTTCGTTCTGAAGAAGAAATCATCTTTTCAAAATCTGTTTTCAATTCGATAATTTTGTTTTTGTATTCTTTTGCATTCTCTAAATAGAAATTTTTGTTCTCTTCGTCCTTTTCGGCAATTTTTCCGCCAAGGAAAGTTACCATTTCAGAAGCATATTCAAGATTTGTCCAGATGTGTTCGTCCGTTGTGCATTCATTTGCTTGGTCGTGAGCATGATGTTCACTATGGTTATGACCGTGAATTTCAATGCCGATTCCGTCAGCAATACAAACAGTTTCTACCTTTTTATTTTTTAAAGATGATGTAATCCTGGTAACCCATGTTTCCGTGTGCTCGCTGACATAGAAAAACAAATCTGCGTTTTCAATTTCAATAATATCTGACGGTGTGGGCTCGTACGAATGGCTTTCAACACCCGGTGGAAGCAACATAATAACGTTAACCTTATCACCAACAATCTGTCTTACGAAATCATACGGAGCAAAGATTGTTGTGACAACTGTCATTTTGCCGTTATCTTCACTTTTTTCAAATCCGCAACCCGAAACAGTTAAAATCAGAACTACCGTCAGCAAAAGCAAAGACAGCAACTTTTTAAACATTTTCTGCCTCCCTGCAGGTTTTGCAAAGTCCGTAAAGGACAGTCTTCTCAGGCTTGATTGAGAAGCCGTGATGACCGAGTATATGAGAAGAAACCTCATCAAGGAATTCGCATTGAACATGAAGGAGTTCTCCACAGGATGAACACTTAAGATGATAGTGTGACTTGCAATCGTGATTGTGTCCTACATATTCATAACAGGCACTTGTACCCTCTTCAACGATATATTTACGCACCTCGCCTGCTCGGATAAGCTTATCAAGGTGACGGTAAACCGTCGCTTTACCTACCTTTTTGCCTTTGTTCAAAAGAAGCGTTATTATTTCATCCGCCGTAAAATGCTTGCCCTCTTCAGCTTTGATAAGATTTAAAATCAATTCACCTTGTTTGGTATTGTATGAATTTTCCATTTTTTCACCTTCTGAAATCAAAATTGAAACTGAAACTCAATTTCATATTGTACATTCTCATCCCTCTTTTGTCAACAGTTTTGACATTGAAAGTAAATTATAGTATAATCTTTTAAGAGGTGCTGATATGAAGAAAAAGATTTTCAAGAAAGGTGTCCCCTTTTTAGTTATAATAGCCATTATAGTAATCGCTTTTTCAGTTTTTAACAAAAACGATGCAGTAGTCATTCTTGACAACAGTGACAAGAGCAGTTTTGTTGACTTCTATACCGAAGACGATAAAGTTTACATTGAGTGTATTCTGAATATTTACGCCAATGAAGAAACCGAAGTTACAATAACCGCAACGGATACTGATAATGTAAAAATGGGACTTCTCGAATCTCCTGAGCTTGTCGGGATTGATAAAGGTGATAAAGACCGCACATTCAGCCTTAAAAGCGGAGAGAATGAAGTTACTGTACTTTTTGAGGGAGATTACGCAGGAATTTATCAGATTTCCGCACGAGAGATTCCAAGGTTTATTGAAATCAAAGTGAAATAAAGAGGTTTATTTATGAAAGCTTTGTTACTTGTCATATACAACAAACTTTATTACGTGCCAAAGCATATAAGTGATTTTTTCTTCACCGTAATAAACTTTTTTGTAAAAATCTTTTGCAAGCCACCCGAAGTTATGGGAATCGACGAAACAATGGATTACATTATAGAAAACAATCCTTCCGTAGCAAGGTTTGGCGACGGTGAAATCAAGCTTGCCAACAATACGGATATATCTTTTCAAAAAGCCTCACCCGAGTTAGCTTCAAGAATGAAAGAGGTTCTTTCCGCGAATGATGACGGTTTCTTACCCTGTATTCTCAGCTTTTTCGATTATGACCCTCAGCTGACTCAAGGAACAAACGCTCATTGGAAAAAGCATATGAATCGTTACCGTCATATATGGTACAAAAATACAAAACATGGAATCAGGTACGGTCACTCTTTCATTTCGAGATTTTATATTGAAATTGAAGATAAAAGCACTGCTGCAAACCGATTTAAAAAATTAAAACAATTCTGGGACGGCAGAGATATCATAATCGTAGAAGGCGAAAAAAGCCGTCTTGGTGTTGGCAACGACCTTTTTGACAACGTCAAATCACTCAAAAGGATTCTCTGTCCTGTTGACAACGCATACAGCAAATATAACGAAATTTTTGAAGCTGCAAAAAGAAACTCTTTCGACGGTGTGCTTTTCATTCTTGCGGTTGGTCCTACCGCAACAGTGTTGGCGTACGACCTTTTTAAGGAAGGCTTTCAGGCTATGGACATCGGACATGCTGATATCGAATACGAATGGTTTAAAGCCGGAGCTACAAAGAAACAGCCGGTTAAAAACAAATATGTAAACGAAGCAGGTGCAGGAAACGGCGTAACAGATTCAACTGACCAAAAATATCTTAACGAAATAATAGAAATCATCAAATAAAAAACGACGAAATCTTATGGGATTTCGTCGTTTTTTCATCTTACTTAAGCACGATTTCATCGTCTTCAACATCAACCGTAATTGAAGTTACGGGAGTGTCAATACTGTCGATAATTTTTGTAGCAATCTTGTCCTCTACCCTGCGGCGGATTTCGTTACGGAGGTCGCGTGCACCTCTTGAGCCGCCGACTGATTTCTTTGCAAGGAAATCAACCGCTTCATCGGTATAAGAGAAGCTGATTGCCTTATCCTGCATCGGCCCTTTAAATTCATCAAGCATAAGCACTGCAATTTTCTTGAATGCTTCTTCATCGAGGTCGTTGAACACTACAACCTCATCAACTCTGCCGAGGAATTCGGGACGAAGGAATTCTTTGAGAGCTTTCATCGCTCTGTCCTTGCTTGCGTCGCCCTTAGTCTTCGCAAAGCCAAGAGCACCTTCACCGCGGCTGCTGCCTGCATTTGAGGTCATTACGATAACAGTGTTTTCAAAGCTTACCGTTCTGCCCTGTGCATCGTTGATTTTACCTTCATCGAGAATCTGAAGAAGGATATTCATAACGTCGGGATGAGCCTTTTCAATTTCATCAAAGAGAAGAACCGAATATGGCTTACGGCGAACTTTCTCTGTAAGCTGACCAGCTTCGTCATAACCGACATAACCCGGAGGTGAGCCGATAATTCTTGAAACAGAGTGTTTCTCCATAAACTCGGACATATCAAGGCGAATAAGCGTTTCGGGAGTGTCAAAAAGCTCGTTTGCAAGCTGCTTTACAAGCTCGGTTTTACCGACACCCGTCGGGCCTACAAAAATGAACGATGACGGTCTGCGGCGCGGACTTATCTGAATTCTGCCGCGACGGATTGCCATTGAAACAATGTCAACAGCCTCGTCCTGACCGATAATCTTCGCCTTAAGTTTTTTATCAAGGTCTGCAAGTCTGCGAAGGTCACTTTCAACAATCTTCTGCGCAGGGATGCCTGTCCAGAGCTGAATAACTCTTGCAAGATCTTCTTCTGTTACGGGAGAATTTTCAACAAGCGGAATAAGCTGATTGATTCTTGCTTCGCACTGCATAATTTCAGACTTAACCTTTGCGATTGCTTCGTAATCAGGCTCGTCCGTATTTTCCATAAGCTCCTGTTCACGGATTATAAGTTCAGCCTTTTCATTGAGCTTAAGCTCATATTCACTGATATTCTTATTGCGGAGATTTGCGCAGGTACAAGCTTCATCAAGAAGGTCGATTGCCTTATCAGGAAGGAAACGGTCGTTGATGAATCTTTCCGAAAGAGTTACTGCGGTATATACAAGATTGTCGCTTATCTGCACCTTATGATAGTTTTCATAGTAACTCTTGATACCCACGAGCATATTATATGTGTCTTCAATTGAAGGCTCTTCAACCTTGACGGGCTGAAGTCTTCTTTCAAGAGCAGCATCCTTTTCGATATACTTTCTGTACTCCGTAAAGGTGGTCGCACCGATAATCTGCACCTCACCTCTTGAAAGAGCAGGCTTGAGGATATTTGCCGCATTCATCGCACCTTCAGAGTCGCCTCCCGTACCGACAAGGTTATGCACTTCATCGATAAAGAGGATAATATTACCCTCCGCCTTGACTTCTTCAACAAGTCCCTTGACTCTGCCTTCAAACTGTCCGCGGAACTGTGTACCCGCAACAAGTGATGTCAGGTCAAGAAGGTGGATTTCTTTGTTTGCGAGCTTTGCAGGAACGTCACCGCTTGCAATTCTTAAAGCAAGACCTTCCGCAATAGCTGTTTTACCTACACCGGGTTCACCGATGAGGCAGGGATTATTCTTTGAACGGCGGCAAAGAATCTGGATGGTCCGGTAGATTTCATTATCTCTGCCGATGATTCTGTCAATCTTACCGTCCTTGGCTTTCTGTGTAAGGTTTGTGCAATAAAGAGGAAGGAACTTTCTCTTCTTATGATTGTTTTCTCCCTTTTTCTTGCCGTGTTTTTTTTCTTTTTTATCCTTGGGCTCATCGTCATCGACATCTGTATATTCAGAGCCGTCATCCTGAGGCTTCTGCATAAAGTTCTGCATAAACGGAAATGTCGGCACACCGCCCGGCTCAAAGCCTTCGCCGTTATCGCCCATTCCCATCATAGCGCCGAACTGTTCGCTCATCGCCTCGTAATCATCCTCGGTGATTCCCATATTTTCCATCATCTGCTTTATGGGACCCGTGGATTCCATTGCACACTTAAGGCACAAGCCCTCCTGCTTTGAGCTTTTATCCCCATCCATACGGGTCATAAAAATCACAGCAGGTCTTATACCGCATTTGCTGCACATAATTTGTTTCATAAACTTCACCTGTTTTTTGCTAACTTTCGCTAACTTTTGCTTATTTCTTATTAAAATACTTTTCTTTGAACTGCTTGTATGTTGTCGGCAAGTAGCTTACAAATGCAACTATACAAAGGATAGCTGTCAAAGCTACGAGGATAACAAGAAGTGTTTCGGGAATTACCCATATACTCGTAAATGCACCAACATCGGGAGCGAATGCAAAAAGAAGAAGCATAACCGCATAAAATGCAAATGTTGCTGCCTTACCGTAAATTTCCGCCGCTGACGGTTTAAGACCGATCGCAACCATAAATGCGCCGAAAGCAACCATTACGAATTCCTTGATAATGAAAACAAGGAAAATCCAGCTGAATGTTTTAACAAGTCCGTCCTCTGCCGCATTGAAGCGAAGATAAAGAAGGACTGCGATTGTCATCTGTGTGAGCTTATCCGCAACAGGGTCAAGCATTTTACCGAGCTCACTTATCTGATTGAACTTACGTGCAATTTTGCCGTCGATAAAATCTGAAAAACCTGAAAGGAAAAGCACAAAAACGGACCAAACGATTTCGTCATTGAGGAAGAGAACCGCAAAAATCGGCACCATAATAATTCTTGCGAATGAAATCCAGTTTGGAATAGTATTCCAGTTTTTAAATAAATCTTTCATAATTAACCCTCCGTTATCTTAAAGGACGCAATGCCTTCATTGACTTTTTCATCCGAAAGTACAAGCTGTACAATCTTTGAATTTTCGACTGCCTGTGCAAAATCTGTTTTATACATCACGTGAGATGTAATCTGGAAAGCGAAGCAGAGCACAATCACAATAATACCGCCACAAAGCGCTCCGAGCAGACCGCCCAAAAGCTTGTTTGCCTGCTTAAGAACAGGGATTTTGAAAAACTTGTTCACAAGCACAACCAACGCATTAAGCGCCGCAGACACAACAACGAATGTGAGAACCGTGATTATCAACTTTGTTATGTAACGTTCAGTTCCCGTGAACAAGCTTGTGTTTTCAAGCACCCAATCCATTACCGTTCCTGAAACGGCACGCGACAAAACGATTGAAAGGAAAAAAGAAATAAATTTAAGAATCGTTTTTGCAAAACCTCTTCTGAAATAAACTGCCGTCATTGCAATAAATATTCCTGCAAGAATAATATCAATAATGTATTCTGTCATAATAACACCTCACCACTATCCTCTTGTTTTTAAGCATTGAATGCCTGCTGTTGTAAGAATATAGGTTTTATTTCCGTCAACAGCAACTCTTAAGGGCTTGCCGTCAAAGGTCTGAGTAGCAAGTTCTTTACCTTTTTTGTTATATGTTATAACTTCGTTTTCAAAAAGGACTGCCGTGTATTTATCGTCACTGTCTGCCCATTTGACCTCTTTTTCAAAGTTTAACGGAATTTTTTCCTCACCGTTATTTGAACAAACACTCACTTTTGAAAGAGATGTGCTTCCGTACCGTGAAAGAACAAGTGTGCTTCTGCCTTTATCCGTTACAGAATAATTTGAAAGCAAGTCTGCGCCGTATGAAATATCTTTCTGCCTTTTTGTATTCTTTCCGATATACGAACGAAGGTTGTCACCAATCGCGATTATATCCGTCTTACGGACATAATCAACCCTGACAAGTGCTGTACCGGGATAATCAAAGCACGAAACGTATTCGTCGGACTTAAAATTGAAAACATAAAGCTTTGAATTGATTTCACCGTTGAGCGCATCAAGTGTTGCAACTGCAGCGAATTTACCGTTATCCGAAAGCGAGATATCTGCAATTCTTTCCGATTTAAAATTCCAGATAAAAATCGCTTCATTCTTTTTGTTGTAAACAGTCAGCACGGACTGTACACTATCACCGTATGTGCCGAGTGCATAATTCCCCTTTTTGCCGATACCGGCCGCCGTAATTCTTCCTGAGGCTTCACCCTCGTGCTGAATTTCGGTGTTATGCTGAATTCTGAAACGATTTGAATCAAGGTCATAAATTATGAACCTTGAGTTCTTCGATTTCATCGCAGGGCTTGAATAAGTATGCTCCTGCGGCATAATCTCCTTAGCCGTCGGGTTCAGAGTTGTTGTTTTATCGTTAAGAAGCAGGTAAATATTTGAATTATTGATTTTCAAATCATTTACGCTGATGGCATCCATTTTGTAAGGATATCCGTCACCTGCTCCGAGACTTAAAAAATAAGCCTTAACGTCAGACATCATTGTGTTGATTGTCATATTCCCGAGGTCCTGCGCTGCAGTAAAAACTATCAACAGAATTGTGCTGAGCACAAAAAGAACCGACACGGTAAGCTTCGTTTTCTTGCTGAACTGAATTTTCTTTTTCGTTTTATTCTCTTCCATGTCAATCCTCCCCGTAGTTTACTTTGTTGAGGTAGAGACCTTGCGGCGGAGCTGTCCTTCCCGCAAGATTTCTGTCCCCGGATTTAATTATATCTAAAAGTTTGTCTTTTTCTATTTTATTTTCTGAAATTTCTATTAACGAACCGACCATAATCCTCACCATATTGTAAAGGAATCCGTCAGCTTCAACAAAAAACAGAACTTCATCACCGTTTCGCTCAACGCTGAAGGCTTTTACCGTACGTACGGTATCTTCAACACTGCTGCCTGACGAGCAAAAAGCTTTAAAATCATAAGTACCGACAAACTGCTGTGCCTGCTCGTTAAGAAAAGCTTCATCGAGTTTATTTTTATAATGCCATGCTCTGTTTTCAAGAAAAGGATTTTTATAATTCGTATTCCAGATTCTGTAAACATACTGCTTTGAAACACAGTTGTACCTGGCATGAAAATCAAAAGGTACCTCTTCCGCACTTTTTACGCTTATATCGTCAGGCAAAACCGCATTGAGAGCCGCTACAAGACGGAAACAGTCAATCGGATTTTCCGTTCTTATATTACAGCAGAAATCGTTTGCGTGTACACCCGAATCAGTGCGGCTGCAGCCCGTGACATTTTCGCGGACACCGAAGATTTTTTCGACAGCATCCTGCAAAGCTTCCTGAACTGTTATTCCGTTCGGCTGCACCTGCCAGCCGTGGTAAGCTGTACCGTTATACATCAGCCTTAAAAGCAGATTTCTCATTTAACAAGCACCGCCCCAAAATAGAAATTGAGCACAATAATGCCTGCAACGAACAGAATCACAAGTGCAAGCGATGCAAAATCACGGAACTGAAGCTTCATCTGCTTCATTCGCGTTCTTCCCGGACCGCCTGTGTAGCAACGGCAATCCATAGCATCTGCAAGCTCGATTGCACGCCTTATTGAAGAAACAAAAAGCGGTACAATTATCGGCACAAGAGCTTTTATTCTCTGCATAAAGTTTCCGTCGTCAAGATTTGCGCCCCTTGCCTTCTGTGCATTTGTTATGCGGTCAATTTCATCAACGAGCGTCGGGATAAACCTCAGCGCAAGCGTCATCATCATTGCAAGAGTTGAAACAGGAATTTTGAAAACCTTCAACGGAGAAAGCAGTTTTTCAATCGCATCTGTAAGCATTGTCGGAGTTGTTGTGTAAGTAAGCATTGAGCTGACAACAACGAGGCAGATGATTCGCAATGCCATAAACAAAGCCGTAAAAAGTCCGTTTGAAGTTATGTGAATGAATTTCCAATCGATGACAGGTGTTCCGCCCCTGATATAAAAAATATTCAGAAGTGAAGTGAACACCACGATTATTGCAATCGGCTTTATGCTTTTGAGTACCATTTTAAGAGGAACGCGTGAAATCATTACCGTTACCAACGTAAACAGCAGCATAAGACCGAGCGACCAGAAGTTCTGACAAAGGAAAATTGACACGATAAAGATTACCGTGAGGATTATTTTCATTCTTGCATCAAGTCTGTGAAGCAGAGAATTGCCGTTAAAATACTGGCCGATCGTTATATCTTTAATCATACGGATGCACCTCCTTTTGAGAGGATTATCTCTGTAGCTTTTTCAACTGTATAAGCTGAACCTAAGTTCAAGCCTTTTTTGTTCAGAATTTCAAATATTTTTGAAACCTGAGGCACATTAAGTCCGATGTTGCGAAGCTCTTCGCTGTGAGAATAGACTTCATCCACCGTGCCGTACATTTCAACCTGACCCTTATTCATAACAAGCACTTTTGTTGCAATTTTTGCAACGTCTTCCATACTATGAGAAACAAGCAAAACCGTACTTCCCGTTTTTTCGCGGTAAGATTTTATCATTTCAAGAATACGGTCTCTGCCCTTCGGGTCAAGACCTGCAGTCGGCTCATCAAGAATGAGTACTTTCGGCTGCATTGCAATTACACCTGCAATTGCCGCACGTCTTTTTTCACCGCCCGAAAGATCAAACGGTGACTTTTCAAGAAGCTCTTTTTTAAGACCTACATATTCTGCGGCAAGCAAAACTCTTTTGTGTATTTCTTCTTCCTTGAGTCCCATATTTTTCGGACCGAAGGAAATATCTTTATAAACCGTTTCTTCAAAAAGCTGATATTCGGGATACTGGAAGCAAAGACCGACCTTGAAGCGTGCTTCACGGGTTGATTTTTTATCCTTCCATATGTCCTTGCCGTCAACGGTGATCTGTCCGTTTTCAGGCCTGAGAAGTCCGTTGAAATGCTGAACGAGGGTACTTTTACCCGAACCTGTGTGACCGATTATGCCGACAAGCTCACCCTCTTCTATATCAACGTTTATGTTATAAATAGCCTTTGACTGGCTCGGCGTACCCTTATTGTAAAGATGAGTAACGCCCTTTGCGGAAAGAATCGGCATCACTTCACCTCCAATGCTTTAAGGATTGCAGCTGCACACTCTTTTTCATCAAGAATATCATCGGCAATCGGAAAGCCTGCCTGCTTCAATCTGTAAGCAAGCTCGGTTGCCTGCGGCACATCAAGACCCAAAGCCTTTAACTTTTCAACGTTTTTAAACACTTTTCTCGGCTCATTGTCAAGGACAATTTCACCCTTATCCATAACGACAACACGATCAGCCTTGACCGCCTCGTCCATATAATGAGTTATGAGAATTACGGTAATTCCGCGCTCTTTGTTGAGCATACGGATTGTGTCCATAACCTCCTGCCTTCCCTGAGGGTCAAGCATAGCCGTCGGCTCATCCATAACAACACACTTTGTATTCATCGCAATAACACCTGCGATTGCGACACGCTGCTTCTGTCCGCCCGAAAGACGGTGAGGCTCGCGTCCGCGGAACTCGTACATTCCGACAGCTTTAAGAGCATCGTCAACTCGTTTACGGATTTCTTCGGGTGCAACACCAAGATTTTCGGGACCGAATGCGACGTCATCCTCAACAATCGTTGCAACAATCTGATTGTCGGGATTCTGAAAAACCATACCAACGGTTCTTCTTACATCAATCACCTTTTCGTCGTCCGATGTATCCATGCCGTCAACGGTAACTTTACCCGAATCAGGCACAAGAATACCGTTCATAAGCTTTGCGACGGTTGATTTTCCGCATCCGTTATGTCCTAAAATTGCCAGGAACTGACCTTCGGGCACATCAAGGCTAAAGCCGTCCACAACTCCGGTGGCGGCTGTTTCACCCTCATCTGCCTTATACGCAAACGAAACGTTATCAAATTTTATGATAACTTTATCTTCCATAATTTACCTCTGCCAGATTGCCGATGCTCCGCAGGGAAGTACCATTCCGGTCTGCGAAACAGGCAATCCGATTTCACTGCACGAAAGTTTACCACCGAATTTCGGTGAAATTACTGAACCTAAAATATATTCCATAACCGCGGGTGAAAGTCCCGTCGTGTATGAATTTATAAGCACCATTATCGGATCGTCCGAAAGCACCTGTGAGCAGAGCTCAACGAATTTATAAATTTCATCCTCAAGCTTCCAGACTTCTCCGCCCGGGCCTCTGCCGTAGGAAGGAGGATCCATAATAAGGATGTCGTATTTGTTACCTCTGCGGATTTCACGCTGAACAAACTTGATGCAATCATCAACAATCCAACGTACGGGTTTATCACTTACATCCGAAGCAACAGCATTTTCCTTTGCCCAGGCTACCATACCCTTTGAAGCATCAACGTGAACAACCTGAGCCCCTGCTTTAAGGCAAGCAACGGTTGCACCGCCCGTATAAGAGAAGAGGTTAAGCACCTTGACGGGTCTTCCTGCGTTTTTGATAAGCTGTGCCGTATAATCCCAATTGACAGCCTGTTCAGGAAAAAGTCCCGTATGCTTGAAGCCCATTGTTTTGACGTTGAAGCTGAGTTCACCGTAATTTATTCTCCACGCATCGGGAGTTTTTTTGAGCACTTCCCAATGTCCGCCGCCTGTTGAAGAACGATGATAGTAAGCATTCGCTTTTTTCCACATCGGATGCTTTTTAGGAGTCTGCCAGATTACCTGCGGGTCAGGACGAATAAGTATAACATCGCCCCAACGTTCAAGCCTTTCACCGCAAGAACAGTCAAGCAATTCATAATCTTTCCAGCCGTCTGCAATTCTCATTTTGACATCCTCCATTAAATAAGCGACAGTTTAAATAAGTCTTTCTTTCACTACTTCGGCAATTTCTTCAGCAAGAATTTTAATTTTCGCTTCATCCTTGCCTTCAAGCATAACTCTTACAAGAGGCTCTGTACCCGACACACGGACAAGCACTCTGCCGTCGTCGCCAAGCTCGCGTCCTGCACTCTCAATTGCCTTTTTGATTTCAATATCGTTATTGTAATGCGCTTTACCCATCTGAGAAACGCGCACATTTATAAGCACCTGCGGGAAAACACTCATTTCCGCGGCAAGCTCGGAAAGCTTTTTACCCGTGCGCTTCATAACGGCAAGAAGCTGAAGCGCAGTAAGCTGACCGTCACCCGTTGAAGCATAGTCAAAGAAAATAACATGACCTGATTGCTCACCGCCGATTTTGTAATTGTTTTCCTTCATATTTTCGAGGACGTATCTGTCACCGACCTTGGTTGTTTCAACCCTGATTTCGTTATTTTTACAGAATTCAAAGAATCCCATATTACTCATAACGGTAACAACAGCTGTATCATTGTCAAGTACGCCTCTTGATTTCATATCCTTTGCGCAGATTGCAATAATTTTATCTCCGTCCACAATTTCGCCGTTTTCGTCTACGGCAAGCATTCTGTCCGCATCGCCGTCAAAGGCAAAACCAACATCGCATTTATATTCTTTTACTAAATTCTGCAAGCCCTTAAGGCTTGTTGAACCGCACTCACGGTTGATATTAATTCCGTTGGGGATGGATGATTTTATATGACTGTCAATTCCAAGCTCGGTAAAAAGGTCAGGTGCCGTAACACTTGCCGCACCGTTTGCACAGTCAAGTGCAACTCTGTAGCCCGAAAAGTCAACGTCTTCGACAGTCGACATAAGGTGACGTGTGTAATCAAACGCAGGCATTTCAGAAGTTCGGATTCTGCCGACGTCCGCACCGATTTTTACCGGCGGAACGGTTACGCCGTCAAGGATGATTGATTCGATTTTTTCTTCAAGCTCGTCAGGAAGCTTATATCCGTCCGCCTGAAAAATTTTAATTCCGTTATATTCACAAGGGTTATGTGAAGCGGTAATCATAACAGCCGCATCATATTCGTATTTTTTAACAAGAAAAGCGACCGCAGGAGTAGGTAGAACACCAAGATGCATTACATCTGCACCAACGGAACAAAGTCCCGCAGTAATTGCAGAGCAAAGCATATTTGAAGAAATACGGGTATCCATACCGATCATAACTCTCGGTCTTTTTTTGTTTTCGTCAATGAGTACCATTGCCGCTGCACGTCCGATTTGCATTGCGAGCTCACAAGTGAGTTCTGAGTTTGCAACACCTCTTGCACCGTCTGTTCCGAATAATCTGCCCATAACCAATCTCCTTATAAATCAAGTTTCTGCTGTTCTGCCAGTGGAATCGGATTATTATTTACGCCGGTCTGCGCGGGCATCGGCAAACCTAAATGCTTATATGCTGCAGGTGTTACCATTCTGCCTCGCGGTGTTCGTGAGAGAAAACCTATCTGCATAAGATAGGGCTCACATACGTCCTCTATTGTTATTGCTTCCTCGCCGATTGCTGCAGCGATTGTTTCAAGTCCTACGGGGCCTCCGTTATAATTCCTTATCATTGAAGTAAGAAGAAGTCTGTCTATCGAGTCAAGTCCGAGAGGGTCAACCTCAAGACGGTTGAGCGCAAGGTCTGCGCTTTCGCCCGTGATAACTCCGTCTGCAAGCACCTGTGCGAAGTCACGCGCTCTTTTAAGAAGTCTGTTTGCAATTCGGGGAGTGCCTCTTGAACGTGACGCAATCTGCAGTGCGCCTTCTTCATCAATATCTATTCTTAAAATCCCCGCGCTTCGTTTTACTATACTTGAAAGCTCCTCAGGAGAGTAAAGCTCAAGCCTTAACACAACACCGAAACGGTCGCGAAGCGGTGCGCTGAGCTGACCTGCTCGTGTTGTTGCACCGACGAGAGTGAATTTCGGCAAATCGATTCTGATGCTTCTTGCCGAAGGACCCTGGCCGATGATGATATCGAGCGCATTGTCCTCCATTGCGGGATAAAGAACCTCTTCAACGCTTCTGTTCATACGGTGAATTTCATCTATGAACAAAACATCGCCTTCGTTAAGGTTAGTAAGAAGTGCCGCTAAATCTTTCGGCTTTTCAATCGCAGGACCCGAAGTCACACGGAAGTTTACTCCCATTTCGTTTGCGATGATTCCTGCAAGAGTTGTTTTACCGAGACCAGGAGGGCCGTAAAGCAAGACGTGGTCAAGAGGCTCTCCTCTGTGTCTTGCGGCTTCTATATAAATCGAAAGATTTTCTTTAGCCTTTGACTGACCGATATATTCGTCAATCGTCCTTGGACGAAGCTGACGTTCAACATCAGAGTCCATATCAAGATATTCAGGGGCAACTATTCTGCTTTCATAATCCATTTCGTCCACGTGAATACCTCCTTAAATCAACGACTTCAGGGCAAGGCGGATCATTTCCTCAACCGAGAGGGATTTATCCAGCTTGCTGACTGCAGCAGCAGCCTCCGAACGGCTGTATCCAAGCTGAATAAGAGCTTCGATTGCTTCGGACAAATCCGCTGATGTATCTGCCGACTGAATTGCGGCAACGATATCCGTCTGCTCCTGAGTAAGATCTGTTGAAAATTTATTTTTGAGTTCAAGCACAATTCGCTGTGCTATTTTTGTTCCGACACCCTGAGCCTTTGTAATAGCTTTTGCATCGCCCGAAGCGATATTCAAAGCAAGTTGATCGGGAGTCATAACAGAAAGTATTGCAAGTGCGGCTTTCGGACCGACACCCGAAACTGTTATAAGCTGTTTGAAGGCATCAAGCTCGTTTGAAGTATAGAATCCGTAAAGTTCAATCGCATCTTCACGGACGTTCATATAAGTAAAAACGGTTGCCTTTGAGCCTTTCATTCCGACCTTCTGTAAAGTATTCATAGTTGAAAAGCAGAAAAATGCAACTCCGCCGGTCTGAATTGCAAAACCGTTCTGGTCAACGGCTATGATTTCACCTGTTAATGAATATATCATTGCTTTTCACCTCTTAGTAGTATTTCTTTAATTTACCGACCAACGAACCGCTTGTATGAGCGTGGCATATAGCCATAGCAAGAGCATCGGCTGTATCGTCAGGCTTCGGCACTTTTTCGAGCTTGAGCATCATACGCATCATTTCCTGCACCTGCTTTTTCTCTGCTCTGCCGTAGCCGACAACACTCTGCTTGACCTGAAGCGGTGTGTATTCGGCAATTTCAAGGCCGTGCTTCTGCGCCGCAAGGACAATAACGCCTCTCGCCTGTGCAACGTCGATTACTGTTTTTGCATTTGTGTTATAAAACAGCTTCTCAATTGCCATAACGTCGGGTTTGTACTTTGAAATAAGCACATCAAGCTCGTCGTAGATAAGCTGTAACCTTCTGTTGAACGGCATACCTGCAGGTGTTGTAACTGCGCCGTAGTGAATGATTGTAAAGTGGTTATTGCTGTATTCAAGGATACCGTAACCCACTATCGCATACCCGGGGTCTATTCCAAGAATAATCATACTACACCACCTTAATTTTATTCATACTAGTGTAACATATTACGCAAAAAATATCAAGAAAAAAAGGAGCTAAAACAGCTCCTTTTTAATCTTATTTTTCGTACTTGGACTCTCTTTCGCGGATAAGCATTTTCGTCGGCGTTCCCTCAAGTCCGAATACCTCACGGATTCTGTTATCAAGATAACGCTGATAGCTGTAATGGAAAAGGTCCTTTTTGTTAACGAAGCAGACAAATGTCGGCGGACGTGTTGAGGCCTGGGTCATATAGTAAATCTTAAGGCGTCTGCCCTTATCTGTCGGGGGCTGTACTCTTGATGTTGCTTCTGCAAGGATGTCGTTGAGCTTACCAGTTGAAATTCTCATTGAATTCTGCTCGTCAACATACTTGATAAGCTCGAAAAGTCTGTCAAGTCGCTGTCCTGTTTTTGCGGAAATGAAGATAATCGGTGCGTAAGACATAAATGAGAAATCGTTCATAAGCTTTTTACGGTATGAATCCATTGTCTTACCGTCTTTTTCAACAGCATCCCATTTATTAACTGCGATAATACAAGCTTTGCCGAGGTCGTGTGCGATACCTGCAACCTTTGAATCCTGCTCCGTAAAGCCTTCCTGTGCGTCAATCATAATTACGCATACGGTTGCTCTTTCAACAGCCATTCTTGCGCGGATAACGCTGTATTTTTCAATTGCTTCGTCAATCTTGCTCTTACGTCTGATACCCGCTGTATCGATGAAAACAAAGCTGCCGTGCTGATTTTCGATTATTGTGTCTGTCGCATCACGTGTTGTTCCTGCGATGTTTGAAACGATAACTCTTTCCTCACCTGCGATAGCATTGATAAGAGAAGACTTACCTACGTTCGGCTTACCGATAACAGCAACCTTGATTTTATCTTCATCGTCGTCCTTTTCTTCCTCTTCAGGGAAGTGTTTAATAACCTCGTCAAGAAGGTCACCTGTTCCGTGACCGTGCACTGCAGAAACCTGAATCGGTTCACCGATGCAGAGGTTGTAAAATTCATAAAATTCAAGCGGAGGCTCTCCGACTTTGTCGCACTTATTGACACAAAGAACAACAGGCTTACCACTGCGCTGAAGCATAGCCGCAACCTCTTCATCCGTTGCAACAACACCTGTTGTCATATCGGTTACCATAACGATAACATCTGCGCTGTCGATAGCAAGCTGAGCCTGACGACGCATCTGAGAAAGAATGATGTCGTCCGAATAAGGCTCGATACCGCCCGTATCAACGAGCAAAAAGTTATGATTAAGCCATTCGCAGTCGCCGTATATTCTGTCGCGTGTAACACCCGGGGTGTCGTCTACGATTGAAAGACGCTGACCGCAAAGCTTATTGAAAAGTGTTGTTTTGCCGACATTCGGTCTGCCGACAACAGCTACGATAGGTCTTGCCATATTATACCTCCTCTTCTCCCAAAATCCTTTGGAGTAACACATACCCGTCGCTTTCAACGGGAGTAACTTTTTTGTTTAATCTTTCCGCAAGTTCTTCTACACTCATATCGTCAAGGAAAAGGTCACCCTCTCTTCTTAACGAAACTGAAGGAATAAGCACTTCGTCAAGCAACTCGGTTCCTGAAAGTGCATCGGCAATATCGTTACCGCATAGAAGTCCCGCAACGGTAATCCTTTCACCGAAAAGCTTGTTTTCTATTTTAACCACATTGATGTGGAGATTTTTCACTTTAGCTTGGACTTTATCTGAAATGTACTTTATAAGTCCGTATGCGGCAACACCTGTTGCCATTGTTATTTTACGCTCTGCAAGTAATGAAAAATCTTCGGGCAGGTCGTTAATTGCTTCGTCAAACTCTTTTTTGAGCAAAGACCACATTCCTACACCGTTTTCATACTGCGGAAAATCGCCGTATCTTTCACAGTCAGGAAGCTCCAGACCCGCATTAAGGTAGAATTCATCCGCCGCAAAAGCTATATTCGTATTATTGTAACACAAAAAAGAAGAATTGTAACTATCTATTCTAAAAATAACGTCTGAAGATTGCTCTTTTGTGAACGGATTCAAGTTTGTAAGTCCGTCACGGTGGCAGGTAAGACCAACGGGCACCGCCGCAATACTCTGTACTGCAGGATAAAGCTTTCCTAACTCTTCAAGAGAATAGGTAAGCTCGTCACCGTCATTGTATCCGGGACAAAGCACAAGCTGTGTATTAAGCTTGATTCCTGCATCTGCAAGACGTTTGATATAATCAAGCACCTTACCTGCACGGTTATTGCCCATCATCTTAACACGAAGCTCAGGGTTCATTGTGTGAACAGAGATGTTTACGGGGCTGATGTGCATTTCAATAATTCTGTCGATATCTTTGTCACCGAGATTTGTGAGCGTGATATAGTTGCCGAAAAGGAAAGAAAGACGTGCATCGTCATCCTTGAAATAAAGGCTTTCGCGCATACCCTTCGGCATCTGGTCGATGAAGCAGAAAATGCAGTTATTTGCGCAACGTCGCTGTTTATCCATAAGATAGGTTTCAAATTCAAAACCAAGTTCACCGTTGCAGTTTTTTACTATAAATCGCTTCTCCTTGCCATTCGGCTTTTCAATTACGATGTCGAGAATATCCTCATCGACATAGAACTGATAGTCAAGCACGTCACGGATTTCATGGCCGTTTATAGATATAAGCTTACTGCCCGCTTTGACAAAATGTCTTGAAGCAGGTGAATGTGGTTTTATTGAAAAAATTAAAACAGCCATAATTTTTCCTCCATACGAATGGGTTTGGGTAGTGCACGCCTCCCTTGCCTAAAGGGAGGGGGACCGCGTCAGCGGTGGAGGGATTGTTTAACATACATATCAATGTACTCGCAAACCCCAAAAAAGTTTGTGTTAATCTCATTATTCGGTATGCGGATAACAGTAAGATTTCTTTTTTCTATTCTTTCTGTTCGGATTTTATCTTTTGTTATACCGACTTCATCGTAATGTTGCGAACCGTCAAGTTCGATTATAATTCTTGCCTGATGGCAGTAAAAATCTACAATATAATTGTCAATTACCTTTTGACGAAGAAATCGGACAAGATAAGTTCTCAAAAAATCATACCAAAGATGTCTTTCTTCTTTGGTCATATTTTTTCTTAAGGTTTTCGCATTTTGCGTTAATGCAGAGTTGTGTTTTCTATCCACTATATCCCTCCGTCTTTTGCTTCGCAAAATCCACCTCCCTTTAGGCAAGGGAGGCTTGTGATTGTGCAATTACCTGATAAATTTGTTGTCGTTATTTGATTGCTTTAAGCGTAAATGTCGCTCCCCAGTTTTTCAACACTTCAATACTTGAAAAGCCTGCTTCGAACAAAGCTTCTTTTTCATGTTCGACGGTAAGCGGTGTATCATAATGATAAAATTCATCATCTGTTATACCTTGCTCTTTTTTGAGTTCAAGAAGATTCAATCGAAGCATTTTTTCTTCCTCTTCTGATGAAGCAAAATAATCAGTCAATATGAAATATCCTTTATTTTTCAAAGCCTTACTCAACTTATGATACAAAGGTATTTTTTCTTCCTTAGTAAAATGGTGCAGAGATTCAACCGAAACAGCAGCATCAAACACATTTTCACCAAACGGTACATCAAAGTATGAACCGCAAACCAAGTTAATATCTTTATCAGAAAATTTGGATTTTAATGCAGATAACATCCCCTCAGTCAAATCTATTCCCGTAACCTTTGCAGTCGGATTGTATTTGTAATAATCTTCAAGCTCTAATCCTGTTCCGCAACCTAAATCCAACACTTTACAATTATCTTTTTGAGGTAAACAGTTTGCTGTGAACGGATAAAACTCATCCGCACCATCAATACAGGTTTTCATATGTTCATCGTACCCATCCAATCTGTTTTCAAAAAAACTGTCCATTTTTTCTAACATATAAATCTCCCTAAAAAGTCAAAAAGGCAGAGAAAGGACTTTGCGGTCCATCTCTACCTTTCGCTGTTTCATTGAAAAGAACAGACTTATGCGTCCTTCTTTACTACGAGCTTACCGTTGTAATAACCGCAAGCTGAACAAACTCTGTGAGCTCTCTTGAGTTCGCCGCACTGTGAGCACTTTACAAGCTCAGGTGCACTCATCTTCCATACGTTTGAACGTCTCTTGTCTCTTCTGGCTTTAGAAACTCTTCTCTTGGGTACTGCCATTTTTCAGCGCCTCCTTATTGCTAATAATAGTTCTTTACCGGTCATCCTCCAGCAACTGCTGCAAAGCATCCCACCTGGGGTCATATTCCCTGCCGCAGTCACAGGGGCCGTCATTCAAGTTTTTTCCGCATCGGTGACAAATACCGACACAGTCCTCCCTGCAAAGCACCTTCATGGGCAAGGACAATAAAATATCCTCTTCTACAAGCGGCTGAACATCATAATGGAAAGAATCAATGACAATAAAATCATCATTATCTTCGTCATTA
Organism: Acutalibacteraceae bacterium; assembly: GCA_045589535.1. Taxonomy (GTDB): domain Bacteria; phylum Bacillota; class Clostridia; order Oscillospirales; family Acutalibacteraceae; genus CAG-488. The sequence goes on from JAZNPE010000036.1 coordinate 20,540, forward strand.
AGCTGTGTTACCAGCACGTGCTCAATCGGAACTACGAATGTGCGTTCGAATTCAGATGCACATCTGTCGCAGGCAAGGTTCAAGGTAAATTCCGCCGAAGCCACAAGGCTGACAATGTCAGTTGAGTTCTTAACCTCACCGCTGATTACCACACTCTCTTTGAAAGGAAAGCCACCGTTGAAATAACAGTCGCTCATATCGAGTGTAAAATTCACCTCGCGGGAATAGCCTTCATTATTAAAGACAGGTTCAAGCTCAATAAAAAACATAGATTACCCTTCACCTCAAATGTCATGCACCGATTATTATATAGTGTCTGAGGTGATTTGTCAACAGTGTTTTTAAAATTTTCTTTAAAATTAACATTACGGACTCGCCTTTCAGCAAGTCCGTAAAAATCAATTAAAGCTTTTTGCAGAAGTCAAAGATTTCAGCAGGAAGTTCTTCCTCATCAGCGGAAACTGTGAGTATAAAGTTCTTTTCCTCAACGTGGTTCTTGCTAAGTTCATCAACTTTCTTAAGGAAAACTGCAAGCTCGTTGTAATCGCGTGAACCGATTCTGAGAGTTGCGTCAATAAGTACGTCTGTGATGTCGTGGTCACCTGCGCAGATACCGCAAAGGAAACCGTAAAATGCATCGTAACCGCTTACGCAGTAGTGGTCTGTATCAATAAGACGAGCACGGTAGTTAACGTCGTATGTGAGCTTCGGCTGCTTCTCAACGCATACTACATTGCCGTTTGACTTTTCAATAGCCTCATTAACTTTTTCGATCAAACGCTTTGTCTTTCCTGAACCTTTTTTGCCTAAAATAAGAGATACCATAAGTATATCCTCCTTCTTATATTTTAAAATCCGTGGGTTTCACGAAATTTTAACCTGATTAATTAAGTCTTGCTTCGAGGTCAGCTTTTCTGTCCTCGTATCCGGGTTTACCGAGAAGGGCAAACATATTCTTTTTATAACTCTCAACACCCGGCTGGTCAAACGGATTAACGTCAAGAAGATATCCGCTGATTGCACAAGCCTTCTCAAAGAAATAAATGAGATAGCCGAGGTTATATTCATCCATCTTTTCAACTTCAAGAACGATATTGGGAACTCCGCCGTCTGTATGAGCAAGGATTGTTCCTTCAAAAGCCTTTCTGTTTACAAAAGAGAGGTTCTTGTTTGCAAGGAAGTTAAGGCCGTCAAAATCGCCTTCCTCTTCTTTAATTTCAACCTCTGTCTTTGACTTGTCAAAAACAACAACTGTTTCAAAGAGAGTTCTTTCGCCTTCCTGAATGTACTGACCCATTGAATGAAGGTCAGTTGAGAAAACAACGGATGCAGGGAAAATACCCTTGCCGTCCTTGCCTTCGCTTTCGCCGAAGAGCTGCTTGAACCATTCGTTCATCATTGTGAATGAAGGCTCGTAGCTTACCATAAGCTCAATCTTCTTACCGCCTCTGTAGAGAAGGTTTCTGATTGCGGCGTACTTATAGCAATCGTTGTTTTCAATGTCATCTGTTGCATATGCTTTCATAGCATCTGCCGCACCCTGCATAATTGCATCAATGTCGATTCCTGCAACTGCAATCGGAAGAAGACCTACTGCGGTAAGAACCGAGTAACGACCGCCGACATCATCGGGAACAACGAAAGTTTTGTAACCAAGTGTATCCGAAAGGGACTTGAGAGTACCCTTGCAAGCGTCAGTTGTTGCGTAAATTCTCTTTGCAGCCTCTTCTTTTCCGTACTTCTTTTCAAGCATATCGCGGAAAATTCTGAAAGCTACTGCAGGCTCTGTTGTTGTGCCTGACTTTGAGATAATGTTAACTGAAAAATCTCTGTCGCCGATAATCTCCACAAGCTCATTAAGAGAATCTGAGCTGATTGTGTTACCTGCGAAATAGATTTCCGGTGCGCCCTTGCGAAGAAGATTGTAATTCTGTGACTTGATGAATTCAATCGCTGCGCGAGCACCAAGATATGAACCACCGATACCGATTACAATAAGAACTTCCGAATCGCTTCTGATTTTCTCTGCTGCCTTTTTGATTTCGGCAAATTCCTCTTTATTGTAGTTTTCAGGAAGAGTAATCCAACCTAAAAAATTGTTGCCCTTTCCTGTTGCGTTGTTAAGTGCTTCGTGTGCGGCAATAACCTCAGATTTTATGCCTTCAAACAGATTTTCAGGCAAGAACGATGCCGCATATTTTGAGTTAAGTTTTACTGCCATTGTAATTGTGTGCCTCCGATGTATGCTATGCCAAAGTATAGATACCGATTATTTGTATATATTTTAACCTATTACAACCCTTTTTTCAAGTATTATTTAGTAAATTTTAATGTAATTTTCATCAAAATCGGCTCATTTATTACATAGAACAGCCAACAATCTACAAAAAACCGTTTTAAATGACAGTCTGTCAACATAGTGCGGCGAAGTCAGATTATACTTCCCGAGCACCTCTCCGTCAAGGCTGACTGTTACCGTTCCCAGTGTCTGATTCGACTCAACGGGAGCCTCAACCTCAGCGGCAAGTTCAACATTCTGCACGATATCATTTTCTCTGCCTCTCGGAATCAGAACGGACATCGCAGGCGGTATCTGCGGTGTAATTTTTCTTTCCTCACCCATAACGATATTCACATCCGCAATGAGTTTTTTGTCTATCTGAGGAGTTACGGAAGAATAGTTCGCAAATCCCCAGTTGAGCATTGCTTTTGCACCTTCAAATCTGTCGGAGCTGTTTTCAGAACCCATTACGACAGCGATAAGGCTTGTACCGTCCCTTGTAGCCGTAGCAGAAACGCAACACCCTGCTTTATTGGTTGTGCCCGTTTTAAGACCCGTAGCACCGTTATAAAATCGTATCAATTTATTTGTGTTCACAAGCTCCGTCTTTCCGTCACGCAAAGAATCCATCCATATAGTTGTATATTCCTTTATAAGCTCGTGTTTCATCAGTTCACGCGACATAATTGCGATATCGTATGCTGATGTAAGATGATTTTCGCTGTCATCATCAAGTCCTGTACAGTTTTCAAAATGTGTATTCTTCATTCCAAGCTGTGCGGCACGTTCATTCATCATAACAACAAAAGCCTCGTCACTTCCCGCAACATATTCACCAAGTGCTGTGCAGGCATCGTTTGCACTGTAAACTGCAGTTGCTCGGAGAAGTTCATCAACGCTCATCGTTTCGCCCTCCTTGAGCCATATCTGCGAGCCACCCTTTGATGCGGCTACCGGACTCGTTGTAACAATATCAGTCAGACGAATTTTATTGCTGTCAATCGCTTCCATTACGAGCAGCATCGACATTATTTTTGTCACCGATGCCGGGTAAAGCTTTTCGTTCTCATTCATTTTCATAAGCACTTTTCCCGTAGTCTGATCCATAAGCACAGCTGCCTTCGCCTTTACCTCAACCGGCATTTCATCTTCTGCACCTGCCGTAATACATAACGGCACAATCATCACAATACACAACAAAATACACATTAACCTTTTCATAAATATACCTCCGTTTCAATTAAATATATATGCACTCAAAAGTTATTCTTGCATAGACAGAAAAAATGAATTATAATTTACAGGTAATTGGAGGATTAACTTATGAAAATTGCTTTTTTTACACTCGGATGTAAAGTTAATCAGTATGAATCGCAGGCGATGGCTGAAAGAATGGTGAAATGCGGATTTGAGCTTGTTTCACCGAACGAAAAGGCTGACGTCTATGTTATCAATTCCTGCACGGTTACTGCAGAAAGTGACAGAAAAACACGTCAGACCGTGCGCAGATTCAAAAGGAAAAATCCCGACAGCATCGTTGTGCTGACGGGTTGTATGCCTCAGGCTTTCCCCGAGGATGCCGATGCACTCAAAGAGGCTGACATCGTTTTAGGAAACAAGAACAATATCAGACTTCCTGAGCTTATCGAAAGATATTTCTCCTGCGGACAGCGTATTATTGAAATTGAAAGCCACGAAACGGGAGATAAATTCATCGGCGACAGTATTTCAGGATTTGAAGGCAGAACAAGAGCTATTGTAAAAATCGAAGACGGATGTAACCGTTTCTGCTCGTATTGCATCATCCCCTATTCAAGAGGACGCGTGCGTTCAAAGCCGATTGATGAGCTTGAAGCTGAGCTTCACACACTAAGCGATGCAGGGTTTATTGAAATCGTACTTGTCGGAATCAACCTTTCTTCTTACGGAAGCGATATCGGGCTCAGCATCTGCGATGCGGTTGAACTTGCAGCAGGTATGGATTTTGAAAGAATCCGTTTGGGTTCGCTTGAACCCGATCACATCACGGACGATGTTATTGAAAGACTTGCCAAGGTTGAAAAATTCTGTCCGCAGTTCCATATTTCTCTTCAAAGCGGATGTGATAACACACTCAAAGCAATGAACAGACACTATACAAGTGCAGAATACAAAGAGCTTTGCACAAAGCTTCGCAATTCTTTTGACTATACAACAATCACAACAGACATTATGGTAGGTTTCCCGACAGAGAACGAAGAGGACTTTGCAGATAATGTAAACTTTGCAAAGAAAATCGGATTCGAAAAGGTTCACGTCTTTCCCTACTCTCCCCGCGAAGGCACACGTGCCGCAAAAATGGAGCAGATTGAAAAAAGTATCAAAGAAAAGCGCAGTCGGATTATGATTGAGGAAACCGAAAAAATCAGGCAGGAATTCCTTAATTCGCAGATTGGTAAAACGGTTGAAATCCTGCTTGAAACAAGGCACGACGATGAATTCACAGAAGGTTACACAAAGAACTATACACCCGTAAAAGTTAAGGGTTCTCACCCCTGCGGTAAACTCGTTACAGCAAAAATCACTGCAACAGACAGCGATTTTTGCATTGCAGAAGTTATTCTTCCTTGATTTCAATAAAAAGGAAACGGCTTGCCACAACCATTAAGTTAAGAAACAAACGGAGTTCTGGATTCACAAATCCAGTAAAAACGGACAATAGAAAAAAATGAACTGGTCTGTATCAGAAGTCCCTGTAAAAAACACACGGCTTACGCTTAACGCATAGGCCGTGTTGATTATTTTACATCTCAAATTTACTGTCGGGTTCGGCAGGGAGGGTTGCAGAATTGAGGTCTCCGCCTCTTTCTTTGAACATTGAATAAAGCTCTGCTTTTCGCTCATCTGTGTATGAATATTGCCACAGGCGGTTGATTTTTCCGAAGTCTTCAAACGTTTCGTCGGGAAGCACTTTAATCTTTTCAAGGCTATACGGCAACGGGATTTTAACCGTACCGTCTGACGTAATATAATAAGCCTTTGCGAGTTCAATCGCGCGTCGGTTTGCTTCAATTCTCGGATATTCCTCGTCGAATTTGATTCGCGTAATCGGGAACACCGCAACGTCTGCATCAAGAAGCTCATAAGCCTTTGTCGAAAGGCCTCTGTGTCCGTGATGAGAAACCTGCACAACGTCGCATTTAAGAGTTTCGCCATATCTTTTTTCAAGCTCGACAGATGCAAGGGCACTCGCATCACCCGGAATGAAAATTCTTGAATTTTCAGCTGTAAGCATAACCATACAGGAAGAATCGTTGTAATCCTCTACCTTATTCGGGTAGATATCCTCGTGTGTTCCGAGTACATCAAACATAAGGTTTCTTATATAGAAACGCTGACCCGTATGGATTTTGTATGTGGGAATATTTGTTTCAGAGAGCATTTTAAAAAGCTTCTTTGAAAGCATAACCTCTTCCCTTGTCCAATCTGTATGAGCATAATATGTGTCAGGGATAAGATTTGAATAAACACCTTCAATTATTGTATCGTAACAGTTATAACGAAGGTAATCCATAAACTTTGAAATGTGGTCGGAATGCGCATGGGTAAGAAGCCATCCGTTAACGACAACCTTCTGTCCCTCGGGGGTGCGTTCACGCATAAATTTATAGATTCTGTCGTTGTCGTTAAACTGCATATAATGTCCGCTGTCAACAACGAAAAAGCTGTTATCGGGACACTGAACAAGAAGGCACATTCCGCAGTCAATGAGTGCCTGGTCACTTTCAAAACCGTAAAACACGGTTTCTCCGTCACCTTTACAATCAGTTTTAATAAAGCAAGGTGTTCGTTTATCCTCGCTTACCGTAACTCTGAGAATTGAGTCACAGGGAGTAAAGAATGCATTGACCTGTACCTCACCCATAAGGCAGGCATAGAGATTTCCGTTGAGTTCTGTTTCCTGCAAAACCTCAAAGCCGTCAGCTTTCATTTCACAAATCCAGTTTTCAAACTCAGCCTTTATGAAATTGCGGTAAAGCTTCATAAAGCAGTTTTCACGGCAATCGTAAACCGGCTCATCAGCCTGGGGTTTCGGCTGTCTGAATTTTTCAAACAAGGTTTCCATTTTATCCCTCTTTTTTCTTCTTTATAACAACAAATGCCGCTCCAACGCCACCCACAACAACAACCGCTGCAACAACACAGATGATAATAATCGCAGTCTTGTTCGGTGCTTTTTCTTCGCTCTGAGTTTCATTTTCCGCTGATTCCTGCTTGTCTGTTTCTGCCTCGGAAGTGTTTTCGGTTAAGTCGGTTGTTGAAACTTCTGTTGTGCTTTCGGGTTCAGTAGGCTTAACAAGGTCTGTTGTTACGGAAGCTTTTATCGGTTGGAAGTTATTATCTACACAGTTTGTAATTTCAATAACAACATCCTTTGATGTAAGTTTTTCTTTTTCAAGCTTAGTGACAGTAATTTTGAAAAGGTCACTTCCGTCAACATTGCGGTATCCGGGAATCATAGCCGCCGTGACCATCGCCGGGTTCGATTCAACATTGGATTGAGAAACTGCAGCTTCAGCCTGCACCTTGAAATTGATAAGACCCTGACCGTCAACGATTGCTGCAACCTTTGCCTTCTTTTCGTTTACAACTACGTTGAAATCAAGACCTGAGAACGGTGTGCCGCCGTCGAAATCAAGAATAAGTACAGCCTGGGTATCGTCCTCTGTATCAAGCTTGAGATTAAATTTTGAAACATTTTCTGCCGATGCCGTAACCATTGAAAGCATCAGTAAAACACAAACTGAAATTAAACACAATATTCTTTTCATAATGTTACCTCCGTGATTAAACGGTATTATTTAAAATACATAAACAACTGGCATTTAATCATTCCGTTATAAAGTTTACGGCGTTTATCCGCCTTGCGTCCGAATTCTTTTTCAAATTCCTCTGACGGACTTATAACATAATAAGCCCAGCCGTGCTTCTGCACAAATTTTTCACCCATAAGCTTGTAAAGCTTCTGCGCCTCGCTTATATCGAGCAAACGCTCACCATACGGCGGATTGCAGATAAGTGTACCCTTTTCGCTCTGCGGTTTAAAATCGCGAAGGTCGCACTTTTCAAACTTTATTTTTCTCTCAACACCTGCACGTTTTGCATTTACTCTTGCAATTTCAAGCGCAGATTCATCAATATCCGAGCCGTATGCAACAAAATCGGTATCGTAATTCACAAGGTCACGTGCACGCTGACGTTCCTCTGCCCAGACGTATTCAGGGATAACATCCCAACGCTCCGCAGAGAAATTACGGTTGACACCCGGTGCAATGTTATGCACCATCATTGCACCCTCGATAAGGATTGTGCCGCTTCCGCACATCGGGTCATAGAGGGTGTGGTACGGGCGAAGTCTTGCAAGGTTGCAAAGCGAAGCCGCCAGAGTTTCCTTAAGCGGTGCCGCATTTGCTTCAAGGCGGTATCCGCGCTTGTGCAGTCCCATTCCCGAAGTATCAAGAAGCAGGCTGACCTTGTCCTTCATAATTGAAAACTGAATCTGATGCACGGGACCTGTTTCGTCAAACCAGCTTATTTTATACTTTGATTTAAGTCTTTCAACAACCGCTTTTTTTATTATTGACTGACAGTCGCTGACACTGAACAATGTTGAGTTGATTGAATAACCCTTGACAGGGAATGCATCATCCTCACCTATCCATTCTTCCCACGGCAATGCTTTTGTGCCCTGGAAAAGCTCCTCAAAGCTTCGTGCGTAGAAATCACCGACAAGAATCTGAATTCTTTCAGAATAGCGTGAGCAGATATTTGCCCTCGCAAGCAAATTTTCGTCACCGCTGAAAAGGACTCTTCCGTTTTCTGAAACAACATTCTCTGCGCCAAGGTCTTTCATTTCGTTCGCTATAAGTGATTCGAGACCGAGAAGGCACGGAATAACAAAATTTATCTTCATAAAATACCTCTTAACAATTTATATTATCTGTGTTGCGTGTCGTGTTACGTGACAGCCGAAATTCACAGCAACAGGCAAGCCTGCAATATGAGTCGGAGCCGCTTCAATTGCAACAGAAAGTGCTGTTGTATCTCCGCCAAAGCCCTGCGGACCGATATCAAGCTTATTGACTCTTTCAAGTATCTCAGCTTCCATTTCACGGTAAAACTCATCGCTGTTTTTTACACTGACACTTCTGCAGAGTGCTTTCTTCGCAAGGAATGCACACTGTTCAAAATCTCCGCCGATACCAATTCCGAGCACAATCGGCGGACATGGATTACCTCCTGCTGTTTTTACGCAATCAAGCACATAATTTATTATGTCCTCTCTTCCGCTTGCAGGCGTAAGCATTTTAAGTTTACTCATATTTTCACTGCCGAAGCCTTTCGGTGCAACAGTTATTTTAACGTTTTCTCCGTCAACAATGGTTGTATGAATAACCGCAGGAGTGTTGTCCTTTGTGTTGACCCTCCTCAACGGGTCGCCGACAACGGAACAACGAAGGAATCCGTTTATATAACCGTTGTGCACACCTTCGTTGACTGCATCGTAAAGATTACCGTCAGTAAAATGCACGTCCTGACCGATTTCAAGGAAAACAACAGCCATTCCCGTATCCTGACAAATCGGAATATCAAGCTCGACTGCCGCATCCAGATTTGCCTCAAGGTCAGAAAGAATACCTTTTGCAAGGCTATTTCTTTCGCAAGACTTGCATCTGCCGATATTTTCAGCAAGGTCAGACGGTAAAATCTTATTCGCTTTTATGCAAAGCTTTTCAACAGCTTCGCTGATACATTTCACGCTGATTTCTCTCATACTATCACCTGAAAAAAAGGGAGCAGAAAACTGCTCCCGTGTCTTTAAGATTTAATTATAAAGCTGCGGATTAAAGCTTGTTTGTACCTCTTCTGTTGTATCCGCCACCGTGTTTCGAATCACGCTTAAGGTCTGACATTTTTTCGTCACTTTCCTGTTTGAACTTTGCCATCATGCTTTCAAAAGACTGCGGCTGTTCAACAGGCTTGCTACCCTGCCATACATTCGCGTTGCTGCGCTTGGGAGCATTATTTGCTTTCGGCTTGAATGCCGGCTTCGGCTGCTCCATTGCTTTTTTTATAGAAAGGCTTATCTTGCCGTCCTCTGCAACAGAAATAACCTTAACCTTGACAGTTTGTCCTACAGTAAGGTGATCCTTGATATCCTTTACGAATTCGAGTGCGACCTCTGAAATGTGCACCATACCCTTTTTGCCGTCCTCAAACTCGACAAAAGCACCGAATGCCGTAAAACCTGTAACTTTTCCCTCAACAATTGCGCCGACTTCTAACTGCATATTAATGCGTACCCCTCCAAGAAAAATTGAACACGTCAGTCGTTTACAGAGATATCCTGATAGACCCTTTCACCGGGCATAACATAACCAAGCTTGTCTCTTGCAATTTCCTCTACGTATTCATCTTTATCACCATCGTTGATTTTGTCGCGCAAAGCTTCGTTTTCCGCTTCCTGCTCTGCCTTAACTTCATCAACTGCAGCAATTTCCTTTTTAACATCGTTAATGTCCTTGATTATAGAAAACAACGAAATGGCAAAACAAGCGCTGAGAACAATAGCAAAAAAGACAACAATAAAACTACGTCTTTGTTTCTTTACCTTTGCCACCTTCGTCACCTCGATTCTTTAAAATAAAACTGCCTGAGCATAATTTCACGAAAAAATTATACACTATGTTATGTCGAATATGCAAGTCTTTTTTTGTAAATTTGTGCAAGAAATTTAATATTTTTTTAGCTAAAACAGAATTTTGTGTTTTTAAAATGCATATTTTCTTTTTAAACTTCATAAAAAGTCTTCTCACCGCATTAATTGCTGTTTTTGCAGGATAAAAAACGAAACTGCTCAACGAATAGAAATAGATATACATTCCCAGTCCTTCAGCAAGGAAAACGTACATAAAAAGCTGTCCGTCGCAGACAGCAAGCAAAAACAAAAACGTTGCTGCAAGGCAGACGAACACATAAATTATATCCCTTACACTGCGAAGCTTTTTAGCACTTCCTGTAAGCAGATAAAAGAAGATTCTGATTAAATCATAGACTATTCCGAGACTGAAGCCGAGTCCTGCCGAATACATAAAGCAAACAAGCTGAAACGCGGGTGTTGGCATATACTGCATTATCTGAACACCTTCGAAAAAAAACCACCCTTTACTTTACCCTCAGAGTAAGCAACGGAATCAATATTACCTTCAACAATCATATCTCCGCTTTCAACGGACAGACGGCTGATTTTAAGTGACGAGCCTTTTATGAATATTTCTCCGCACTCGCTCTCTGCAACAATTGTTTCTTCATCAAAGCTTTCAACATCAACAATACCCGTCATAGTTACTTTCTTTCTTGATTCAATAACAAGGTCGTGCATCGTATTTTCAGGCATAAAAAACCACCTCATAACATTGTATGAGGCGGAAAAATCTTTTATTACAACACTTTATACATAAGTCCTGCATCATCTTTTGTTGCGTGTTCGACAACCTTTGTTACCTGAATTTTTGTGGTGTTCGCACCCATCATGATTTCAATAACGTCGCCTTCCTTTACATCATAAGATGCTCTTGCAACCTTACCGTTAACGGTAACGTGCTTTGCATCGCAGACTTCATTCGCAACCGTTCTTCTTTTTATTACTCGTGAAACCTTAAGATATTTATCAAGTCGCATAGTTTTCTCCAATGATAAAATTCACGGCAGGACATTACGCCCTGCCGAATAGAATTTACAAAAAAAGACTTATTTAATAGCATCCTTAAGAGCCTTGCCTGCCTTGAATGCGGGAACCTTAGAAGCGGGAACTGTCATTGTTTCGCCTGTTCTCGGGTTACGAGCCTGCTTTTCTGCACGCTCTCTTACTTCGAATGTACCGAAGCCTACGAGTTGGATCTTGTCGCCTGCCTTAAGAGCATCTGTAACTGCGCCGAAAACAGCGTTTACTGCCTTCTCAGCAGCCTTCTTGTCCATTTCGCCCTTTGCAGCAACTGCATTGATAAATTCTGTCTTATTCATTGTAATTCCTCCAAGTTTTATTTTTATATTATGAAATACCTTTACTTAAGTATATCACATACGTTTTTTAGCTTCGTCCCAGAGTTCATCAAGAATCTCAAGAGAAGAAGTTTTCATATCGATTCCGCGTTCTTCGGCGAGCTTTTCAACCTTTTTAAACCTGCCTATGAATTTGTCTATTGATGAAGTCAGAGCTTCTTCTGCATCCACCTTCACAAAACGTGAAACATTGACAGCAGAAAAAAGAACATCGCCAAGCTCGTCGCTTATTTCGTCCTTATTTCCGTTGGCAATCGCTTCTTTAAGCTCCCCTATTTCTTCGTAAAGCCTTTCAAGAGCTCCGTCAACCTGTGTCCAGTCAAAGCCTGCCTTAGCGGCTTTTGATTGGATTTTGTCTGCTCTCATAAGAGCCGGCAATTCACGCGGCACGGAATCAATTGCCTGAGAAGTTGTTTTCTGTCCTTTTGACTTGCGTTTGATTGCATCCCAGTTTGTGAGGACATCGTCAACGGAGTTTACATTGATTTCGCCGAAAACGTGAGGATGACGTTCAATCATCTTTTTACAGTTTTCGTCAGCTACATCGTCAATATTGAAAACTCCTTTTTCATCCTCAATCTGTGCGTGGAACACAACCTGCATAAGCACGTCGCCAAGCTCCTCACGAAGCATTTCCGAATCGCCTTTATTGATAGCCTCGATTGTTTCGTAGGTTTCTTCAATAAGATTTTTCTTAATGCTTTCGTGCGTCTGCTCAATATCCCAGGGACAACCGCCCTCCGAACGCAACGCTCTTATAACATCAACAAGGTCATAAACATTATACTTTTCTTTAAAATTAAACTCGTTTATCATAACAATACCTATTTTAACCTAAAAAGCCAAGTTTTTCAAGCTTTTTTGAAATTTTTTCGCCCTTAGGAAGCATTTCAAGGTCATCTTTTGAAAGTGCTTTTATGAAAAGAAGTGCAAGTACGTAAACAATTACCGCTGCAGCCACCGCAATTACAAGTGCGATTGTGTTTCCGTTAAGCATACTTTCGGGGTCACCGAAGTTTCCTAACACCTTTGAAAACACCTTAACCGTCGCAAAAGCCGTTACCGCAGAGATTGCCGAACAGATAAACGGCTTGACGAAAACAGATGCAAGATTGATGTTCACACCTGAAATTTTGATTATGCTGAAGAGGTTTATGCCAACCACAATCACATAGCAGGCAATAGAACCGATCGGAGCACCGTTGATATTGATTGTCGGGTTTCCGATAAGCATATAGTTGAGAATAATTTTCACAACAGCACCGATAGCAAGCGACTTAAGCGGAATATCCGTTCTGCCCAAAGCCTGAAGCATATTTGTTATCGGTGAAGAAACCGCAAAAAGGAAAACCGAAATTCCGTAAATTGTAAGAATCGGAGAACCGATTGTTGCCGCTGAATCGCCGTAGAACATATTAAGAAGATTGTATGAAACAGCTGCAAGACCGAAGCCTACCGGCAATGCAATGAGCATCGTTACGCGGATAACGGACTCAACGGTTGTTTTGATTGTCTTTGAATCGTGCTTTGCCCAGGCAGCAGAAATAATCGGAATTGCGCTGATACCGAGTGTCATTGTTATAGTTGGCACAAGGTTTTTGAAGTCGAGAGTTTCACCGTAAACACCGTAAAGATATTTAACAATCTGTCCGTCAGCAATACCTTCTTTAATAAGATGGGACGAATAGATACTCTTGATAACCTCGGGAGCTTTTTCAACAGCGTAAGCAAGTCTGTTCTGAATTGTGGCCGAGTCAATAAGATTCGTTACGTTGAGAATAAGCGAACCGACAGCCATCGGCAACGCTGTTCTGACAAGAATCTTTGCAACATTTCTGCTGTCGTCAGGCTTCGGAGAATTGATAAGGTCTTCCTTAGTAATTCCGTCGCCCTTGATTCTGTGTCTTATTGAAAGGAAAATAAAGCCGAGAACTGTTCCTATGGTAACACCAAGAACTGCTGTTGCCGCAGCATACGGATAAAGAGCTGCAAGCGCATCTGCTTTATCTGCATAAACAGTACCCATAACTGCTTCGCCGTTTTCAAACTTTTTAAGCTGTGCGCTGAGGAATGCATATGTTATTCCGAGGCCGAGCAAAAGCTTACTGAGAGCCTCAATAACCTGAGAAATTGCCGTCGGCATCATATTCTGCATACCTTCGTAGTAGCCGCGGAAGGTTGACATACAGCAGCAGAAAAAGATTGACGGAGCAATTGCAAGAACACACCAGATGTTCTCGGTGTAGCCGACAACGAATTTTGTGTACGGATATGCAATCAGGAACATCAGCACCGTACCTATCGCACCCGTCATAAGAAAGAGCCTTGTTGCAACTTTTCTTATAAGTCTTACGTCACGGAAATGGCCGAGTGAACGCTCCTTTGCAACCATTCGTGAAACCGCAATAGGCAGACCTGCCATTGAGATTGAATAAAGCGGTGTGTAAATTTCGTATGCTGTATTGAAGTAACCTCTGCCGACTTCACCGATGAGCATTGACAGCGGAATTTTAAACAACGCACCAATTACCTTTACCAATACAGTTGCAACAACAAGAACAAGGGCTCCGTTAAGCAACGATTGGGATTTAGCTTTTTCCTTAGCCATTGATGCACCTCCTAAAATTTCATAAGTTATATTTTACCATATATTTGTTCTTTTAGCAATTATTTTCAAAAAATTATCTTGAAATAAACTCGTTAAGAAGCGACTTTTCGGGAAGTAAAGACACATCTATCGAATTAAAACGCGTAATTGCGTTTCTGAGTTCCTTAACCTTTTCAATATAAACGCTGTCTGACGGGACTTCCGCAAGCAGACGAAGTGCCTCATTTTTAAAAATGCAGGTTTCGTAGGCGTGGAACGAATTGATTTTTACATCAGCATACGATTCAAACGGAAAGAGGAATTTATCCTCACCGCTGAGTACACCCTGCCACATAAACAAGGTGTTTTCAACAGAAGAATTTCTGTGTTCATAGTCACGGATCATTCTTCTTATAAGACGGAGATTTCTTTTATTAAGAAGAATTTCGCCGTCGTCATCAAGTATTCTTGACGAAACACTTATATAAATCTTGTAAAGATGGGTTTCGTCAAGACCCTGCGTAATTACGGGATTGAGAGCATGCAGACCCTCAACGATTATAACATCATCTTTTCCGAGTGCAATATGCTTTGTTTTTTCGCTTCGGCAACCCGTTGTAAAATCAAAAACCGGAAGCTCGGATTCTCTTTTTTCAATAAGCTCTCCAAAGCATTTATGAATAAGTTCAACGTCAAGTGCCGTTACATTTTCATAATCCTTCATTCCGTCTTCATTAAAAGGAATGTCAGCTCTGTTAAAATAAAAATCATCAAGAGAAACTATGAAAGCATTTTTACCGGTTGAACAGATTTTCTGCGCAAGAATCCCCGCAGTTGTTGTTTTGCCTGACGAGCTCGGCCCTGCAAGAAGCACGATATCATAGACCGGATTTGAAAGAAAGGTATTCACAACCGCATTGACCGCAGAATCAAATCTTTCTTCGCAGGCAAAGATAAAGCCTTGCGCGTTTTCTGCTGATTTTTTATTGATTAAAGAAAGCGTATTAACCATTACTCTGAAACTCCGTTAGATTATTATAAAACTCTTTGATTTTTGCTTTTCTTTGGAGCAATTCATCAAAGCGAGAAATATACTCGTAAGGATATTTATAGTTAAAAATTCTTTCAATATTCCTGCCGAACGGCTCTTTTAATTTGATTACCGCACCTGCACCGACCGCAAGAACAGTGTGACATTCTTCCATCATAAACACATTGTAAAGACATTCGTATTCGGGTTTACACCAACCGACATTTTCAAGGTTGCCCAATGAACGCGACTGTCTGTACATATAATAAGGGATATAACCGTTTTCGTAAAACTCTTCCTGAGCGTAAACGAGCATTTTATTTGCGACTTCTCCGCTTTCAACATCAATACCGCCCGTGACGATATTTGAAGACCGTTTAAGTGCAAGTGTATGTAACGTAATATTTTCGGGGTTAAGGCTGATCGCTTTATCAACAGTGTTGCAGAAGCTTTCATAGCTGTCATCCGTAAGTCCGGCAATTAAGTCCATATTTATGTTGTCAAAGCCTTTGCTTCTTGCTGTTTTGTAAACATCAAGCACATCCTCAACCGTATGACGTCTGCCGATTGAAACAAGCACATCATCATTGAAGGTCTGCGGATTTATGCTGATTCTTGTTATGCCGTATTTTTTGATAACATCGAGCTTTTCGGGTGTAACCGTGTCTGCCCTGCCCGCTTCAATTGTATATTCTCTGCAGGATGAAAAATCAAAATTATCGTCAATTTCCTTACAAACTCTGTCAAGCTGTTCTGCGCTGAGAGTAGTCGGTGTACCGCCGCCCCAATAGACCGATTCAAGACGAAGTCCGAGAGAGTTTGCGATTTCAGCCGTATAACGGATTTCCTCGCAGAGCTTTTCAACGTAATCGGGCAGAAGCTTTTTCGCCTGTGCGATTGAGTGAGAAACAAACGAGCAATAATTACAGCGTGTCGGACAGAAAGGAATTGAAACATAAAGACTGAAGGATTTTTCATCCGAAAGCCTCATTATTTTTTCTTCTGCCTTTGCAACACTGAACGCAAGGTTAGTTTTATCGGGCGAAACAAGGAGCTTTTCGTTGAAATAGCCGACGGCTTCTTCGTCACCGTTCGCCACCATCAGAGTGTTCATAAGCTTTGACGGACGCACACCCGTGAGGATACCCCACTGTGGAGTGTACCCCGTCACTTTGCAAAGGATATTATAAAGCAGAACCGCCATTTCTCTTTCACAGTCGTCGTAATCTGTTTCAAAACATTCCGCGTTTTCGCTGACATCGTTAAAAGAGTAGCTTACACTGATTCTATATCCGCTTTCGCTCTCCTCCAGAGCAGTTATAACAGCGAAAGAGTCTTCTCCCTCATCGCTTTCGTGAAGAACACGAATGGTTTCATAAGGGAAGAAAACTCTGCAAAGGTTTTCCATTTCATAATGAAATTTATGGTTTATAACCTTTAAAATCATTTGAATCGCCTCATATATCTGTTTCTGCGTTTTTCATACTCCATTGTTGTTGCACGGTTGTGGCCGGGGTAAATCTCGTAATCACCCGGCATATTGTAAAGTCTTGTTATTGACTCAAGCATTTCGTCTTCACTGCCGTCAAAGAAATCCATACGACCGACAGTAAGACAGAAAAGAGTATCACCTGTAAAGATTGTACGCTCATCCTCAGCAAAATAGCACACGCTTCCCTTTGAGTGTCCCGGTGTATGAAGCACGGTAAATTCGATTCCGCCAAGCTGAATTTTGTCGCCGTCCTCTACGGTTATATCAGCAGGAACGTATTTCTGCATTCCCGGCATCATTTCGTGGCCGAAGCTCGGAAGCTCATCAAGAAGCTTATATGCTTCATCCTTGTGAATGACAATCTGAGCTTCAGGATAAGCCTTTTTAAGGTCATAAACACCAAAAATATGATCGTAATGACCGTGAGTAAGCATAATATATTTCAGGTTTTTACCCTCAAGCTTATCTGCAAGCTCTTTTGTATATTCGCCGCAGTCAATGACTGCTGTTTCGTTTGTTTTTTCGTCGGTCACGATGTAACAGTTCGCCTGCACGGGACCGAGAACTAAAGTTTCAATCTGCATTTTATTTTTCCTTTTTCAATTATTTTACCCAGATATCAGTGTCCATAAGTATCGTCACTGGACCGTCATTCTGAATATCCACCTTCATATCCGCGCCGAATGAGCCGTGTTCAACGTTTTTAACACCGTTCAGCTTCAGCTGCTCAATGAAATACTCATAAAGCTCTTCCGCCATCTGCGGAGGTGCCGCTGTCGTAAAAGACGGACGGTTGCCCTTTTTGATATCAGCACACAAGGTAAACTGTGAAATCACAAGTACCTCACCGTCGATATCAAGCAAAGATTTGTTCATCTTGCCCTCATCGTCTTCAAAAACACGAAGCTTCGCTATCTTTGCAGCAAGAACATCTGCGTGCTGTTTTGTATCTTCGGGACCAACCCCCAGAAGGACATTGTATCCCCACCCGATTTTTCCGATAATCTCTCCGTCAACCGTAACCTTTGACGAAGAAACGCGCTGTACAACCGCTTTCATCGTATCATTCCTTATTTTTTGTTTACTGAATTATGCTCTTTCAACATCAAGAATTCCGTTGATTTTAAGTATCTTCGCCATAACGCCCTGAAGATGCTCAATTCCGTTGACAGCAAGTGTAAGCTCAATTGAAGCTCTGCCGTCCTTTTTGCTCTTGGTATTGATACCGTAAATCATAACACGCATATCAGCAATAACCTTTGAAACATCTGCCATAAGACCGACACGGTCAAGACAGGTTATGCTGAGTGTTGCGGTAAATTCTTCCTTGATATCGCTGTCCCAGGTAGCGTTTATCCAACGCTCAGGTTCAGGACAAAGCTCGATAACCTTGGGGACATTTGTGCAATCCCTTTTATGAATTGACACCCCGTGACCTCTTGTTATAAAGCCGATTATATTATCGCCCGGAAGCGGACTGCAGCATTTTGAGAATTTGACAAGGCAGTTTTCTATGCCTTCAATAATAACACCGTCATTACTCTTTGAACGCTTCTGCTGAGGCTTCGTAATTTTGATAACATCTTCCTGTTTTTCTTCAGGCTGTCTGTATATCTTGACATACTCATCCTTGATATGAGGCATCATCTTATTAAGCGAAACACCGCCGTAACCGATGGCTGCATAAAACTCATCAGGAGTGGTAAAACGCTGACGCTGCGCAATCATAAGTATGAACTTTTCATATTCATCGTCTGTAAGTCTTATGAAATTACGTCTGAATTCACGCTCAATTTCAAGCTTTCCTTCAAGGATGTTTTCATCGCGTCGTTCTTTCTTGAACCAAGAACGGATTTTGTTTCTCGCACCGCTTGTCTTGACAAACTTGAGCCAGTCACGGCTCGGACCTTTACCCTGCTGTGACGAAGTTATAATCTCAACAATTTCACCCGTTTTGACTTCGTAGTCAATCGGCACAATTCTTCCGTCAACCTTTGCACCGACCATTCTGTTGCCTACGGCTGAATGGATAGCATAAGCAAAGTCAACAACCGTTGCACCTGCAGGCAGGCTTATAACCGAACCCTTCGGAGTAAAAACAAAAACTTCTTCTTGCACAAGGTCAGTTTTGATTGTGTTGACAATATCCTCGGGATTTTCGGAAACAGTCTGCGACTCAAGAAGCTGTCTTATCCACGAGAATTTCTCTTCAAACTTCTGTTTTCCGTTCATTCCGAGCTTATATTTCCAATGAGCTGCAACGCCGTACTCGGCTGTGCGGTGCATTTCCCAGGTTCTTATCTGCACTTCAAACGGAATTCCGCCTTCACCGACAACCGTTGTATGAAGCGACTGATACATATTAGCTTTCGGAGTTGAGATATAGTCCTTGAATCTGCCGGGAATTGATTTGAACATATCGTGGATAATTCCGAGACAGTTGTAACAGTCAATAACATCATCCACGATGATTCTGACCGCATAAATATCATAAATTTCGTCAAAATCCTTACCCTGCATATACATCTTACGGTAAATCCCGTGAACGCTCTTTACACGTCCCGTGATGCTGCAGTTGGGTACGACCTGCTTTATTCGGTCGTTGATTTTCTTTTGTATATTATCAAGATACTCCTTGCGCTTCGACTGCTGTTGTTCAAGTAAAGACTGAATCTCTTTGTACGCACCGGGATCAAGATAGCTGATAGCAAGATCTTCAAGCTCTTCCTTGACACCGCGGATACCAAGTCTGTGCGCAATGGGAGCGTAAATTTCAAGAGTTTCCTGAGCTTTTTCACGTCTTTTATGTGGTCGCATAAAAGCAAGTGTTCTCATATTATGAATACGGTCAGCGAGCTTGATGATTATAACTCGGATGTCCTGCGACATAGCCATAAGCATCTTGCGCACGTTTTCCGCCTGCTGTTCCTCCTTCGTGAAAAGCGGCACTTTACCAAGCTTTGTAACGCCTTCAACAAGCTCGGCAACGTCTTCGCCGAATTCTTTTTTCACGTCCTCCTTGGTAAGCTCCGTGTCCTCAACAACATCGTGCAAGAGGGCAGCAATCATTGATTCGCTGTCCATACCGAGACCGTAAAGAATCTTTGCAACCTGAACAGGATGAATGATATACGGCTCGCCCGAACGGCGGAACTGCCCCTCGTGAGCCTCCCTTGCAATTGCGTAAGCTTTCTTTATATACACGATATCCTCTTTGTCCATTGTTTCGCTGACAGCAACAATCAGGTCCTCAAACAGAGCGTCTGCGGACTTTTCACTTCTTTGCGAAGCCAACACGGATTCATCAATGTAGTCTTCAGAAGAGGCATCAATATTCAGATTTTCGTCTAATCTTTTCTCGTTTTCTTCAGACATCGTTCTTACCCTTTAACCTTAAAAATCTTTGAATTTTTTCAATACGGGTGCATCGTTAAGATTCACCTTTATATTTTCCGACGGCAAGGTGAGGTTACCGTCACCGTCATAAACCACCGTACCAAGCTCTGTAAGTGCCTCAACCGCTACGCAGATTTTTGCATAGCTTTCAGCACCGAGGCCTAATCTTTTGCAAAGGATTTCGTTATCATAACGCCATTTGCCTTTGCTTCTTATGAATTTATACACAAGAGCTATGAAATCACGGTCAGGTAAAGCTGAAATATGTGCCGTGTTTCTACCACTCATAATATCATCAAACTTGCTCATTGATTCAAACAATGTTTCGTCGTCCATTTCGTGAAGCTTGATGTTCTTAACTAATATACTAAGCCTTATCTGTCCTAAATATTCATTTGCCTCAAAAGTTGCCGCAACATCAAGCACATCACCGACAACATAAGGGAAATCAAGCTGTGTCATTCTGAAAAGTACTGCACTGAGATTTGTATCTCCCCTTCTTAATGAAAGACGAAGATGTTTTCCCGAACCAATCGGAGTTATATCTGTCAGAAGCATATTATAAAGCCCGAAAACAGGCTGCGGATTACCTGCCCCGAAAGGTTCAAGCGATTCAATGACATCAAGCAGCTCTGCATTAACACAAGACGGGTTTATTTTAAAATCGATATTCTGCACGGGATAAAAAGCTTCTTTGGTGTCAGCATAGCTGTTGATTTCACGTCTGAACAAATCAATTTTATCCGTATTAATTCCAAGACCTGCGGCAAGAGTGTGTCCGCCGTAATGGACAAGCACTTCCGAGCAAGCCGATAAAGCTTCGTAAAGGCTGAAACCGTCAACACTTCTGCCCGAGCCTTTTGCGGTCATATCCTCGTTTTCTGTTATAACAATCGTGGGCTTCCCGTATTTTTCAACAAGACGTGAAGCAACAATACCTATAACACCGTCGTGCCAGCCTTCACCACTGACAACGAGTACACGGTCATACTTCCACGAAGGATTCGACTCAATAATCTCAACAGCTTGGTTAAGGATTTCCTGTTCCGTCTGCTGACGTACAACATTATCGTCGTTAATCTCCTGTGCAAGAAGGTTTGCTTCATCGTAATCATCGCTGAGAAGAAGTCTTATTGCTCTGTCTGCCGTTCCGATTCTTCCCGCAGCATTGATTCTCGGAGCGATCCCGAACGCAACTGTGCCTGATTTAACAGACTTACCCTCAAGCCCTGCAACTTCAATAAGAGCCTGAATTCCCGGTCTGTCAGAGTCATTGATAAGCTCAGTACCTCTTCTTACTATGCTTCTGTTTTCTCCCCTCAAAGGCATAACATCGGCAACCGTACCGATTGTTACAAGGTCAAGGAATGAATCCGTAACTTCGTTTTCTTCACCCTCAAGCGCACATATCAATTTATATGCAACACCAACACCTGCATAGTCCTTGAAATCGAGAATACAATCTTCAAGATGCGGATCAACAACCGCAACCGCATCCGGAATAACATCTGACGGCAGATGGTGGTCAGTTATAATCAGGTCCATTTCCAGCTGACGGATATATTCAGCTTCTTCGACGGCACTTATTCCGTTATCGACCGTGATTATGAGCTTTGCGCCCATACGGCTGATATTGTCAATTGCACCGTAGCTGAGTCCGTATCCTTCAGTATGCCTGTTAGGTACGGCAAAAACAACATCCGCACCCTGCAAAGCAAGATATGAATAAAGAAGAGCCGTCGCCGTAACACCGTCGGCATCGTAGTCGCCGTAAACGGCTATTCTTTCAAAATTATCAAGCGCAGTTTTAATCCTTTTGACAGCCTTGTACATATCAGGGAAATCAAACGGGTCCGCACCCATAATTTCAGCAACACCAAAAAATTCTTCAGCATCTTCAATACTTTTTACTCCGCGTGCTGAAGCAATAAGGGCGGCATACGGGCTGATATTCAGCTCTTCGGCAATAAGTGTTGCCGTTTCCTTGTCACAGCTATTGACTATCCACTTTTTTCTGCTCATAATGCCGCCTCCTTTCTTTAATTTCGCATATATTATTTTTCGTAAATCTTTTCAAGCTGATTTACAGTATTTGAAACGTCAAACAGTTTTGCTTTTTCTTCGTCCTTTTTGCCTGCCGGTGAATCAAGAACACGGCTTATTTCCTCTGCCCATTCCCTCGCACTCTTTTCAAGAGAAACATAATTCACAAGGCCTATATCAGCTGTTTTTGTCACAACGTCCGAAACAACGCATTTCAGACCTGCAGCCTGCGCTTCCACAAGCGAAAACGGAAGGCCTTCGAAAAGTGACGGCATAAGGAAGCAATCACAGCAGGCAAGTATCTGTGGAATTTCAGTCATTATACCCGGCATAAGCACAGTTTCTTCAAGTCCGAGTTCGCTTATTTTAAGTTCAAAATCGTGAGCAAGTCCGCCATCACCAACCCAGATATAACGGAAATCATTTCTGATTTTCTTGAGTTCCGCTATAATTTCAAGAGCAAAAATCGGATTTTTCTGTGGCGAAATTCTGCCAACACTAACAAGTCTTACCTTTTCATCACCGTTGAATCCAAGTTTCTTAGAATAAGCTAATCTATCAAAACCATCCGGCATAACGAATTCATCCATTCTGACTCCGTTATATATAAGCTCGGCTTTTCTGTCCGAGTAAAAATACTCTGCTGCAACTTCAGAACAGGCAATTAAATCCGTCGATGAAGAAAGAATCAAATCCTTCATCGTAACATAATACTTTCGCTGAACGTGCATCTTCAAAACCCCGAGTAAACCCGATGCCATGTACTGACTTTTAGAATTGTGCGCGTGGCAGATTCGTTTTTTAATTTTTGCTTTTTCTGCAAAATGAAGTATTATACCGTTGAGCAAGTCCATATTAGCGTGGACAATATCAAAGTTTCCTTTTTTCAAAAAGTTCTTCACTTTGATAAAGTAAACAAGCTTTTTCAATATTGAGTCAAGGTCACCCATACGGACAACTTTAACCCCCATATCAAGTACTCTCTGCTCGTGAAGGCAGTCGACATTTTTATCGATTGCAATTACGACAGTGGCATCATATTTGGTTTTATCAAGTTTTTCGAGGACATTTACGATAAAGGTTTCTATTCCGTTAGCGCTGAGGCCATGGGAAAAATAGACGATCTTTTTCATAATGAACAGCTCCTGTCATTCCTGATTTTCATGACGTTTTGCAACTTCATCAAGAATTTTCTGCTTGTATTCGCCGTGAATTTTGAACTTTGTTGAGAATATAACAAGAGAAATAAGCATCATTGCAGGAGGTACAATGAACATCATAAATGAAATTGCACTCTTTGCCGATTCTGTTACAACAGCAGTATCTGCATTCTGTCCGCTGAAATCGTAGTTTGTAAGAGCAAATGAAGCATACATGATAATACTCTGCATTGTGTATGCCATCTTCTGCAAGAAGCCCTTCATTGAGAACGTAAGACTCTGATTGCGTTTACCGAGCTTAAATTCACCATAGTCAACACAGTCAGCAAGCATAACCGTCTGATTAACAAACATACTTGCAGTACCGAGCGATGTCACAATATAACAAAGGCCAAGAGCAACTACGTTTCCTCCGAAACCGTAACCGATGATTGCCATACCGATATAACCTGTTGCTGCCATAAGAAGAGAAAGCTTGTAAATTGAACGGTTGTTCATAAACTTTGAACAAATCGGAACTACGAGAATACCGAGCACAGAACCTACTGTTCCCATAAGATTGAATGTTGACTGCTTTGCAAGTCCGCCACCGACTTCTTCAAAGTAGAAAGCGCTGATACCCGAAGTCATATAGAAGCCTGCATTTGAAATCATCGCAAAAAGCATAAATATAAGAAGCTGATCGTTCTGCTTGATTACGCTGATTGCGTTTTTAAAAGAGAATTTTTCGTCACTATGGATTACATTTTTCTCTTTGGTAACTGCCACGCAGATCAAAGCGAAAACAACAAGAAGAACCGCAGTGATAATTGACCATCTTCCGAAACCGTCTTTAAGAACATTCTGCGGAAGCTTATCGAGGTCATCCTTTGCGGCACCCGCAAGAAGCGGAATCATAATCGGGGTGAGGATGGAAATAATACCCTGACCCAAACCTGAAAAAGCACGCGCAACAGTTGAAATGAGGTTTCTGTCCTTTTCACCCGTTGCCATTGACGGAATCATTGACCAGTAAGGAATATCTGCAAGAGTGTTTGTCATACCCCAAAGAACATAGAATACCGCAACATAAACCATCATCCAGCCTGAGCCCAAAGGTATACCCGGATTATTGAAAAGCAATGCCAAAACAACCGCATTAAGGAGCGCACCTCTGAGAATCCACGGACGGTATTTACCCATTTTGTTGTTGCAACGGTCAACGATTGAGCCCATCATAGGGTCGTTGATTCCGTCCCAGAGTCTTGCAAGTGGCGTAATTATAAGAAGAAACCACGGGCTGATACCAAGCACCTTTGCAAGATAGATCGAAAGATATGAATAGAACATACCGTAGCTAAGGTCAAGGCCGATTGCGCCTACGCCATAGCCAACACCGTTTTTGAGTAATTTCCAGTTCATTTAAAATCCTCAGCTTTCATTCGCATAATTAAATATTATTTTATCATATATTTTCTGATTGTACAATAGAAAAAACAGCACTCTGAAAAATTTTCAGAGTGCTGTTTACAGTTATTCTTTAAAGCTTGATTTTGCCGACAGAAATCTTAAGGATAATCAAAGCGTCAGAAGAGTTAATCTTCTGGTCACCGTTCGGGTCAGCATTGAAGATGCCCTGCTTAGGATCAATATAAACGCTCTTACCAACCGATCTCTGAAGAACAAGAAGTGCGTCGGATGAGTTTATTCTTGAATCAAGGTTTACGTCAGGAACAATCTTATCAGCCTTTGTGTTATAAGCATACGGAGTTGAACAGATTGCGCAGATTCTGTGCTTAAGACCTGTCTTATCATACGTCGGAAGCTTATCAAAAACCCATTCTCCGCCCTGGTGACCGGGTGCTTTGATTACTTCTTCATAAGAATAGCCGCAGTGTGCACACTGACAGATGTTCTTACCGTCTACTGTACAAGTAGGCTTTTTAGCTACCTTCTTCTCGATTGTAGCGTGCTTACATACAACCTTGAAGCCGAGAACATAACCCTCGCCGTAACCGTCAATACCTGCAACGTAAACTTTACCGTTACCCGAAGCAATATTGTTTACATAAACGACCTTGTAGTCCTTACCTGCTTCAACCTTTTTACCGTTGTCAAGAGTTACCTTAACTTCCGGCTTGTAGGGTGCGCCTGTGTATTCAACTTCTGTCTTGATATCTGAAACCTTACCGAGAGAAATATCCTCAACAATCTTAATTGTTGCCTTCGGACAGTTTGCTTCAATGAAAGTCGGAAGGAACTTGTTGCCTTCAACAGTTGTGAACTCGATACCTTCAGCAAAGCACTGTTCGAATGCACCCTTACCGATTTCAGTTGTATTCTTTGAAATCTTTACCTTGTTGAGTGAAAGACAGTTATAGAATGCATTAACACCAATTTTCTTAACCTGGAAAGGAATTTCAATACTTTCAAGGAAGTAGCATGCATAGAATGTGCTTGCCTTAAGCTCTGTAAGACTGAGAGGAAGATTTACGATTTCAAGGGAACCGCAGTTAGAGAATGCTGATTCACCGATTGATTCAACCGAATCGGGAATTTCAACCTTCTGAAGATTTGAACAAGATGCAAATGCCTGTGTACCGATCTTAGCAAGATGATCAGGAAGTACTACACTTACAAGCTCACCGTGGTTATAGAAAACCTTGTCTGCAATTTCAACAACGGGAAGTCCGTTATAAGTTGTAGGAACAGTAAGATTTGCAACCGTTGCGCAACGATAAGCTGTTGCAATATAACCTGTCTTTGTTGAGTTAAGTTGGAATTCGAAGTCGTTTACTGAATCACGAACGATTTCAACAGTCTTATCCTCAACTGCTACCTGTGAAGTAATATTAACATAACCTGAGTTTGCTGCATGTGTAACATTAAGATCAAATGTTGTCGGACCGTTAGCAGCACTGCTCTTTACTTTGAAGTTTACAGTTGCAAAAACACCGTTGAAATCAAAGTTATTACTACCGGCAATAGCCCATATAACCTTGCCGGGAGTCTTAAGGTTCTGCGAGAAAGCCGTTCCGTTCGGCTGAGCATCAAGAGCCTTCTTAAGACCCGCACCAACCGTTGCATCTACATAATCAAGCTTAGCCTTGTCATAGTTAAGCTCAAGATTAAGCGCAGCAAGTTTGTTGTAAGCTGCCGGGAAATAAACTGTTACAACAACCTCTTCGCCCTGCATATAGCTTTCCTCTTTTGTTGAAGCTATAATATTTGCTGATGCAGCTGTTGCTGAGAAAGCAAATGTGCTCAACACAAGGATCACCGCAAGAACGACAGAAATAAGTCTTTTTGTAAACTTTTTCATTATTATCACCTTTCCTCAAAAAAATAGGGACTTTTGCTTGTATACATTTAACATTTTATAATATTTATACCAAAATGTCAATCTTAATTCTTAAAAGTGTTTTTCTATTAAATTAAATACAGCTTATGCATCAGAAAATTTATTAAATTTATTGATTTCCAAGAAATTTTTATTTATAATCTGTTTCATAGAGCCTTGAGCATTGTAAAGGAGGCTTATTTTATGGCTGAAAAGAATTACAACAAGCTCATAAAGATTCTCCAGATTGCTTCGGGAATATTTATGACTGCGATGGTTATACTTTGCATATATCTCACACAGAAGTATAACATTAAAGTAACTAACATTCCCGAACTGAGTCAGAAGCTTCCGAGTGGCACACTTGTCCTTGCAATCGGATTTATCATTTTTTCAGTTATTAAGTCCTTTGCTCTTATCTTCCCGCCTGCTGTTGTTTTTTCAATCTGCGCTTATATGATTCCGAATGTGTGGCTCGCACTTATAATCAACATTATTTCCGTATTTCTCAGCCTTTCCGTTCCGTATGCACTCGGCAGATTTACGGGTTCAGGTATGGTCGATACACTCAAGAAAAAGTTCAAGGCAATCAAAAAGATTGATGACTTTGCAGGTGCAAACGAAACCGAAATGACTTTCGCAATCAAGCTTTCGGGACTTCTCCCCGGCGACCTTTCAAGCCTTCTTTTCGGTGCGATGGATATTTCTTATAAAAAATATATGATCGGTTCATTCCTCGGAACACTTCCGCTTGCAGTCGTGTATACATTCTTTGGTTACGCTCTTAAAAATATAGGCGAACAGCCGTGGGTTGTCGCAATACCCGTTGTTGTCATTATCGTTTTCACTCTAATCGCAGGAGCTATCACAAAGAGGCTTATCACAAAGACAAAAATAGCGAAAGAGAATTCATAAATTAAATTAAAAGTAAAAATCCGAACGCTTCACCGATAACGGTAAATGTGTTCGGATTTATTAATTTGAAAATTTTCCACAGTACCACCCAACCACACCGTCTTTTTTAGCGATATAACCTTTTGAGTTTTGGGAAATTACGGATAGTATTTCTCCTCTTTTCACCGCCAGAAGGTAATCGGTATAGTCAAAACATTCCGTTTCATTTCTGATATAGGCGTTTGGAATATATAATTTACGTCCGCTGTTTATGTGTTCAACATACGAAAATTCTTCGCCTTTATTGAGTACTTTGATTTCCCTGTTTACCCATGATATGTATATGGATTCGGTACTTGAATTTTGATTTTCAAGGGCACATTTCGTAAGAATCTCATCGTAACTTATATGAGATATATCATTAACAGAACTGTTTATATCAGGGATAATAAGCAGATTTAATTGTCCGTCTTTCTTTACTCCACAGCCTCCGTCTATCGAAATAATTTTTTTGTCGCGGTTAATAATAGGATTCATTTGCGGTATGTCGGAGCCATACAAAACAACAGGCCAATGACCTGCTATTACATATTTGTCAAAAGTATTCGAAGTATTTTCAGCGAAAGCATCAAATTTTGTTAACTCAAAAACACTCTTGCCAACATTGTCTGAAACTTGCTTTTCTCGCAACCCACCATGAACAAAGATATATTTTTGTGTTTCTACAACAGTTGGCAGATTGGCGATAAATTTAAATTCATCTTCAAAATGAGTTATAACAGCTTGTTTTGATAAAAGAATATCTGCCGGGTCGTTTATTTTGTATCCGCATTCAGCGGCAAGCTCTTCATAAAACGATGTGCCTACCCATTCCCTTAAATTTAAAACATAATTATAAAAACTGCTTACATTTTCTTCAGAGAGCTCATATATCAGTTTCAATCTGTATGCATCCACATTACCCATAAGAGGTATAACGTTTCCCTGCTTGCAAAGTTTCATGATATAACGCAAGGTTTCAAGGTTTTCAGGACCTTTTTCAATCATATCTCCAACGATAAATAAAATATCTTCATCACCAAAAGAAGCTTTTTCCAAAACTTTTTTTAAATAAGACAGGTGACCGTGAATATCACTTGTAACAAGAATCCGTTTTCCGGATTCTATAGTCATCTGTTCAATTCTTGTTTTTAATTCTATCATTGCAGGTTATCCTTTTGCTTTTTCGTATTCAAATAACATCAAAAGTCTGAGTCAGCATTACATTTCAGCAGTTTTTTCAAGTAATATCTGAAGTTTAGCTATAAAAGCTGTTTTTGATACCTCATAAACAGCTTTGTTTGCGCTTACTCCTATACTTTTTTTGAAGCGAACTTTCTTGAAATGATGCTTCTTTTTTCTCTTTAATGAGCTACTTATAGACTTTCGCAATTCGTGCAACAAATTTTCAAAAATTGAGCAAGCCCGATACTGTTTGCAGACATATCAGTTCCGCCGTTTATCTTAGTCTCACAAGAGACACTGCTTATGTTTACAGTTCAAAATAGCAACAGCTCAATAAATTGGAAAATCGTCAGTCTTTGTCAGGTTGCTGACCATCGTGTGCAAGCCATTTACACTCAGTAATTTCCATATCAGTGAATGTTGCTTTAAATGATGAGTTTTCTGCACTGCACGCATAAATGCCAAACTGAATTGTATCTTTCAAATTAAACATATGACAAATACGCATTTGTTTGAAATCTACACCGTCTGTTGAATTTTCAACGCAAAAATCCTCATCTCTACGACTCAAGCGGAACCATACCGACTTAATTTTTGCATCAACATCAACAGAAGACCAATCCGAATATCCATTGTTTGTTACAACACTACCAAGACGCTGAATATTTTCGTTTTCGTACTCCATTGATGCTTTAATCCAATTTTCGCTGTCAAGATACATAACAATTCCGCTTTGGTCATAACGCACCTTTGTATCAAATTCTGTCTTAACTACGAAAGAAAAGTATTTTTCATCTGTTTCAATTTGCAAAACAGGTGCATTGTCATTTCTAAAATGATAATATGTTCGTTGCCACAAATCAGTGTGCGGCTCTGTAATCATTTCAATTTTGTTTTCTGTGAGCGTATACTGTTTTGGAGCTCTTGTCCATTTCATGTCTTTTGTATTGACTTTCATTCTAAACACCTCGCCAACTTCTTGCTTATCGAGCCGATTATATCACATTGAAACAAAAATTACAATCAAGTGCGGATGTTACCCACTTTTTTCGCTATTCGTTCTTACTTCCAAAAACCGATTAACTGTAAACTGTTTTAAAATATCTTTTTGGTTTGGAAGGAGATGCCTACCTGCGAATTTTAAAACAATTCGCATCTCACGGCATCTCAGCGGACGAACAATACTTAGGGAAACAGCATAAATCCAAACTCGCCCAAAAGCCGTTCTTTTTGAGGCTTTCCGGCGTTTAGAGCTTGAAAGGCGTCAGCCTTCCTGCACTCTCAGCCACCGAAAATCCAATAAAAATCTTCGACTTTTGGGTCGCAGATTTTTTACGAGGGAGATTTTCGGTATGCCAAGGCACAAAACGCAGCAAATCCTCACGGATTTGCGAGTATTTTAACGAAGGGATGACGGAAATCCACCCGTAAAAAACGGGTTGGGATTTGTACTGTTTCCCTAATGTATATCCGTATTGCTCCTCCACCCACAAGCAACAAGAATCTGTCCCTGTGTGAGAAATTCCTATAGCCTGTGTCTTCATTTTTAATATGTTAGATAAAAGAATTTCTAACAAAAAAAACTGAAGCCGTAAAGCTTCAGGTAAAAGAAGAACTCTCCGGCATCAGGATTAATCTGATGTCGGAGAGTTTGTCATTAGATTTTATTTCATTTTTTTACAGTTAAATTCGTTTTCATTATCTGACAGATACAAGCTCTGACGGGTCAGCGGGTAAAGCAAAGATATTTTCTCCTTTGCAATCCAGGCCTGTTTTTGATGTGGTGAGGAGTTTGACTTTACCGTTTTCGAAATTATAAGCACTGAGATTGAAGTCCTTTCCCTCTTCTTCATTGTTCACACTGAAAACACAGAGATAGCTTTTACCGCCTGCTGTTTTTACAAAATACGGTTCAATATATGAGAACCATTCTGCTTCAAATTCCGAGCTTTCTGCATTTATGCTTATAGTATGGTAAAACTTGGTATCTTCATCGTAATGGCCTGAAACGGTAAGCTCCTCCGTCTTTTTATCACCTGTAATATCGGCATAAAACGTTGCTGATGCAGGCAGACTTACAACATACTCATCGGGCACGATAGTATATTTTTCATTGAACAAATCTGGATATTCTGCAAAAGTTACGGTTACGACCTGAATACCGAAATTTGTCGGAGTAATGTCACCCGGATTGAAATAGAAAGCTACACCGTTGTAATCGAGAGTCCATGTAATACTGTCCTCAGGAGTGTTTTTAAAATATTCAATAACGGCTGTATCTCCGCTCGGCTCATCTTCACCTATACGGCTCATAATCTCCTTTTCAACTGTTGCGGGAATTTTTGAAGTGTCAGCAAAAACATCTGCAAGACCAAGCTCTTTTCCGCTCTCGGTATCATAATTAAGTCCGTTGAAGGAGCGTGAATCTTCCTTGCCGTAATCCTCAAGAATACTCACAGCAGCGCTGTCGGCTCGTCTGACTTGAACGTCAAGAGTTGAAACATAAGTTGAAAAGGCTTCGTTATTGCTTTCAAATTCATCGGTTGCCAAAGCAATGAAATTATCCTTTTCATCTTCCATTGTTCTTTTGCGCATAGCAGAAGTTTCTGCAAGCGTTTTGGCAAGAAGCGGATAGTCTTTTTCCATTGCTTTATCAAGGGTAACATCCGTATATTCGCTTCTTACAAGCATCTCGGAAGTATCCTTGTACCATTCATAATCAGAAATATACTCTTTATTAAGCGAAAGAACAGATATTTCTTTATTTTCGGCATTCTCAGTTGTTCCGCTCGGAGTAACCTCCTGCGGAGGCTTTTCTCCGCAAGAGGTTAAGGCAACCGTGAAACACAGGGTCAAAAATATACAAACAATTCTCTTTAACTTATTCATTAAAATCAGAATCCTTTAACGACGAACGCTACAAG
This sequence comes from Acutalibacteraceae bacterium, assembly GCA_045589535.1. Lineage (GTDB taxonomy): Bacteria > Bacillota > Clostridia > Oscillospirales > Acutalibacteraceae > CAG-488. Next base: position 51,992 of record JAZNPE010000036.1, read on the forward strand.
CTCGGTTGCGGATTTGTCTTCACGCTCGTCTGTCATAATTGTAAAGATACGCCCGTCGGGAAGAACGGTTGAATCGCAGAACCACGGATAATTTGTGGAGAAAATATCTCCGTCAGAAATCTCTGCAATGAATTTGCCGCTGTTATCCCACACAAGAACATCTCTCATATTGCCGTCAAAAGCAATGTAGCCGTTGGAGGTCTGTGTAACAAATGTTACACTGCCGAGACCTTCGCCCTCTGCGTCACAGAGAGTTTTCTGCAGCTTGCCGTCCTTGTTGTAGATAAATACCTTATGACCGCTGTCGTCAGCCGCATTTGCACAAACATAAATATTGTTCTCATCAACACAAAGCTGCATTATTGTATCAGCTTCTTTGAAAATAATCGGCTTTGTAGTATAAGAATTTCCGCCGAATGTTACAATACTGCATTCATTCGAAGTGAAGAAATTTACGCCCCACTTGCCCGACGGATGAATTGCGAGGTTGTCGATATCTTCGTATGTTGCAACTGTTTTGCCGTCTTTGATGCAGAGAATGTCATTCATTGAACCGCTTACCCAGAGAGTACCGTCGGCTGTTGCTTCAACTCTGTCATAATCATCTTCGGGAAGCTCAATTGCCTTTACAAAAGCCAATACCGAGCCGTCATAGTGACATTCACTGAGCTCGCCGTCAACAAGGACATATACTCTGTCACCGATTGCGGCAACGGAATGGTCGAAGGTTTCAAAGGTTGTAACGGGTTCTTCAAACGGAACAAACGTTGAGCTGACTGTCAAAGAGCCTGCCTGTGCGCTTGCAGGCTTAGCAGAGAAGGGCTTGCCTTCCCATTCCCACGGGCCATCTTCATTTCCGATATCTTTAATGTTAAATGTTATACCGTCGAGCAATGCCTGAATGTGAGCATCCTTGATGTCGGTTGCGTCAAACTTGACATAAACCGATGCGTTTGCACCTTCAATACGGTTAAAATAAACGAGCTTTTCTTCGCCGTCGTCATATTTAAGAAGGTCAACGCCACCGATTTTAACAGTTTCATAAGCCTTATTCACTTCATATTCATACTGATTGAAGCCGTAATAAACGAGATCCTCACGGAAATCATACGGCTCATCAACCTCAACCTCGATTGTTGCTTCTACAAGATAATACTCACTGTCATCGGGGTCAAGCACCTGAAGAACAGCTTTGGAATATTCCTCTTCATTTTTGAAGTCTTCTTCAATGTTTTTCCAGCCGTCACTGAGCTTAATCTCAAAGAATGAGGTGGTGATGTCTGCGTTGCCCGAAGGCTGTTTTGTATCGTTAGGTTTATCGGGATTTTTATTACCGCAAGCCGCAAGTGAAAATACCATTACAAGTGCAAGAAGTAATGCGAATATTTTTTTCATATAAAAATCTCCTTTGCTTTAATTATGTTATGCCCAGGGGTCTTCTTCTACGGGCACACGGATGTCGGCAAGACACTGGATTTCAACAAGGAACCATTGTCCCGTTGAAGGCTTTTTGCGAAGCTTCATTGGTCTCGGGTTATCCGCACCGCCGCTTTTAACATAGAGTGTTGCCCAGTTTTCGTTGTCAAAAGAGTACGGATTTTCCATAACTGTTATTTTATAGGGTGTATCGGGCTGATAACCGTTCTGCGGAGTTGCACCCTCAAAAAACGAGCGTGCTTTATAGCCCTCAGAGCCAAGGTGCTCCTTGATGAACTGCTTTTCAAAGCCGCTGATTTCACCGGGTCCCTTGAGAAAGTTCAGCATCTCGATTGTTGCATCGGGGTTGTGCTCATAATTGCACAAAGCTGCAAGAGTAAGCGCCGTTGTTTTAAATGCAGAATCAAGGCTTGCTTCGGGGAGTGCCCGAAGCTCTGCAACGTTTGTCGGAAGTGATGCAAAGGTAAAGGTTTCGTTATGATTTTTACCCTTACCGACTGACTGTACGGCATTGTTCACCGCATTGTTTATTCCTTGCGAAACCTCTCTTTTAATTGCGGATTCTGCCTGTCTTTTAAGTGAATCAAAAAGTCCCATAGGAAATCCCTCCTTAAAGGTTAATTTTTGTTTTCCTGCTTCGGTTTTTCTCTGCGTTCAACATTACTGTAAAGGAAATTATCTGCGCTGCCCGTAATAATCATACTGCCCGGGCGTGTGTAAACCGTTGCATTTTTCTGCATATGAACTGACTTGTTTTTTGAAGCGATTGAATTGATAATAAGGAAGCCTATGAGCAGACCGATTCCCAAAGAAACGGGAATCCAAATAATACCCACACCGTCCTTTTCGTCGGAGGTGTCGTCACCTGTTGTAACGGCTTGTGCATCATCAGCCACTGCTTCGCCGCTTGCAAGCAAGCTTTCTGCCGTCTTGTAGTAGTCAGAAATACCGCCGTAATAGCTTTCGTTTGAGTTGTAAGCGTCACGCATTTCACTGACCGCTTCTTCGTCAAAGATTTCTTTCGCATTGCCTGATGTGAACACTCCGTAGGTGCTTTCGCTGTCATTATGCACAAGGATAAATCCGTTTTCGTTATCGGTGTTATCGGTATAAATTTTCTGTGCATATTCGCTGTCAGACATTCCGTCAGTATCCCGAGCTATACCAAGCATAATGCAGATGCCGTAAGTGCTTTCAATTTTTTCCGCATAAGCTTCGAGCTCTTCAATTTCGTCATAGGTCAGGTTTCCTGCAGGGTCTTCAATGTATTGGTATGTATAGGCTGATGCAGAAATCATCATTGATAAACTGATTATCACCGCAATAAGAATTGCAACGAATTTTTTAGTCATATTTCTGCACCTCCTTAAAACAGCTCAATCAGCCATAGAAGACCGTAGATGAGAGCACCTATACCTGCACCGAGTAAAAGCGAAGCCTTCGTAACGGCTTTTTTATCCGTCGGGATATTGCCGACGAATTTTCCTGTCTGTCCGTTCATTGCAAAGGTGAAATTCTCACCGTTCCACTTTGTGTTGAGAAGCCACACGGGATAAAGTGCGTATTTGTATAAGCCATTGGCAACATTCATATTCGCACTCTGATTTTCAACCTCATCATAGCCCTTTACGGTTTCTTTGAAAGAATCAATGATGCTTTGTCTGATTCTTTCGTTTGCTCTCGGCATACTTTCTTCCGCAGTAACATCATACTTATCGGCAAGATAGCCTGCGAGATATGCGGTGTTAAAATCAACAGCCTGCGACAAATCGAAGGGTTCAACGGATTCCATAAGGTCATCGGGCATTTTTGTTGAGCCGTCAACGGGAATGTTGTCAAAGCCGATATTGCCGCTTCTGTAAATATCAAAATATGAGGTTTCGGTGTAGTCGTAATTTTCGTCCGACCATTTTTTGACCTTTGTAGCTTTATAGTTTGCGTTGCCGATTGCATCACAGGTGAAGAGCCAATGAGGCACGTAAACACCCTTGACTTCTTCAAGGCGGTTATCGGCAAGAAATGATTTCGGAACAAACTTCTTTGTTGAAATATGCTTTTTAAGTGCTTCCTTTGCCGCCTTTTTATCGAGCTTAAAGGGAATAACGAGGTCGGGTCTGAGTGCACCCGAAAACTGACCCTTCATAACAACCTGATTGCCGCAATAAGGACAGGTTGTGGCGCCTGTTGTTGAGTCGGCAACAATTTCACCGCCGCATGAATTGCAGGCATAGACGCTCATGCCGTCTGCTTCACCTGCACCCCATTGTGAGCCCTGCGAATTCCAGTTTATCTGTTCAACCTGATTTGCCGTATCCTCGGGCATCGCGGTAATATCAAATTCGGTGTCGCAGTAAGGACATTTCAGCTTTTGCACACCTGTATTGAACTCAACCGCACCGCCGCAACACGGACATTTCTGTTCAAGAATTGTTGACAAGGTTAATCATCTCCTTGCTTGTTTATATCTGAATCGTAGTAAACCATACCGTTTTTATCCGGTACATAGAACTTGTTTTTGTAATACCACACGCCTGCCGCAATGGCGGCGACCAATGCAACAATCACGATAATAATGACTGCAGTTTTTATTCTGCTCATCTCTGTCGGGGAGTTCCGCAGCAAGAGCAGAACGCACCGCCTTCGTTTGTTGCGTTACAAGCGGGACATACCCAAGCCTGTGATACAGGAGGCTGTCCGTAAGCAGGCTGCTGATTGTAGCCCTGATTCATGGGCTGATTATACCCATTATTCATAGGCTGGTTGTAACCGTTGTTCATCGGCTGATTATATCCGTTAGCGGGAGCATAACTGTTGTTCATCGGCTGATTGTAGGCATTCTGCTGTGCATAGGGGTTTACCTGAGGCTGACCGTAAGCACCTGCAGGAGCATAGCCCTGATTCATCGGCATACCGTTATTCATAGGCTGATTATAGCCGCCACCCATCGGCATACCTGCATTACCGTTCTGTGTGAGGTTGTTTATAACCTGCTGTGCAGTCTGCTGATAACGGTTATATTCCATTGTGCCCATACCCTCAACGTCGCTGTCATTGAGTTTTGCGGTAATTTCATCAAAGTAAGGATTGTTTACCTTGATGTCAATGTAGAAATCGTAAGTAAATTTGTATCTCGGCGGATTGTAGCTTACTTCCTCGCCGTCTTTACCCTGTGTATAGATTTCTTCACGGTCTTCATCAACCCTGAGGTTACAGCCCGCAACGCTTGAAAGCGGAATAACATCGGGGTTTTCGTCGCTCCAGCTTCCGGGATTGCGGCGTGAAACAACAAAGCTCTGCTTCATAGGGTCGATGTAGATTTTATCGTCCTCACCAAAGGTGAACATCGGTGAAAAGCCGGCAAGAATCTGCTTGTTCTGCTCTCTGTATTCGAGCTGCTGTTTGATTTCGGCAATAGTTGAGCTTCTTCTTTCGCTGAAGAAGGGCGAAAGCTTCTTTGCACAGTCCTTACACATATTACCGTCTTCAAGCTTTCTGTTGCCTAAAAGTCCTATTTTATCACCGCAGATATCACAATATTTTTTATCAAAAAGTCCCATAGTTAAATCTCCTTTATAAATTAATTAATATCGTTTTCGTTAAAAATGTCTCCGCATTCAGGGCAGAATTTCGGAG
>JAZNPE010000037.1:0-5125 GCA_045589535.1 Acutalibacteraceae bacterium
AGCCCTCCTTGTGTAAAGGAGGGTGGCACGGCGTAGCCGTGACGGGAGGATTGTTGATAATTCAAGGATTTTTGACAATCCCTCAGTCGCTTCGCGACAGCTCCCTTTACACAAGGGAGCCTGGAAATACAAGTAACTTCACGTATAAAAGAGCCCGACAAACCCGAATTTGTAAAACAACTTTATTCTTTAAATCTCCAAGTCATAAAACTCGCGGGTTCTGTCGATTATCTTTTTGCGTTGATCTTCGTTCATCTTAATGAACTCTCTCAGCTTTTCGGTTACCACACTATCTTTTACATAATGTTTCGGATATCTCATTTTTATGGGATATTCCCATATAATATCCAAGCCGTATGAGCTTATTGCAACCTTTCTATAGGATTTAAGAACTTCTTCTTTATTCAAAACCTTAGCATCTTTCAAATCAAACCTGTTTGTCCTGCAGGATGCTTCGAAGAAATAGTACCGAAGAGCTAACAAATCCAGAACGGTTGGTACAGGCACTTTTGTGCAGGCGTAAATCTGCGGATCAATTTCAATTACCTGACCGTCTGAAATGCCAGACAATTCATATCTGCACTCTGCTAACAGAAAATATTTCTCCTCCGATGAAAGGACCTTGCCTAAAAACTTGGTTGCAAGTCTTTCTCTAAATGTTTCGGTAGGTATTGCTTCCAACGCAGACTTATAATCTGAGTCCTGAGGAATAAGTATCAACTCAAATTTATCGCCGTGAATTTCTGCATCCAAATAATTTTTACCGTTGAGAGCTGAAAGCAAATACTCTTTTGTTCCGTAAATATCTTTGATTTTCAGTGCACAGTCGAATGAACTTTTTTCATTTAAAATAAACCGAATCATATTTTACTCCAAAACAGGCGTATCACAGAACTCGACTTCGGGTGCGCCCTTGATTCCGTCGGATTCGAAAATTACGATTTCGTTTTTGCCCTCATTAAGGAGAGACGCAGGAATATAAAGAGTCTTCTGTGGTCCGATTTCCCAATATCTGCCGATGTTGAAACCATTGATTGTCACGAAGCCTTTTGTGAAATTATCTGTTTTAAGGAATGTGTCTTTTGCTTCATCGATTGTAAATTTACCCTTATAGAATACACTCTTTTCTACAGGGATTTCCTTTGAAAATTCAAGCTTTTCAAGGTTATCCATCGGCATCGGATAAACATTCCAGTTGAAATGGATTCTGTCGTCAAGAAGACATCTGCCTGCGATACCTTTTTTGCGCATCATCTTTGCACCGAAGTTTGCCCTGCCCATATTCTCGCAAAGAATCGTCATAACATCGCCTTTCTTTGCGGAGAATTTCAGTTTCAGCTCGTCGTCATTGACGTAAATTATGCCGACCAATTCGCTGTTGATATAAACCTGTGCTCTGTCGCCAAGCTCGGCAAATTCAAGCTCAGTATCGTTATAGTTTCTGTTAAGAACTGTCTGATACGCTATATAGCCGTAGCCTGTGCCGTACATTTCCATACACTTCGGCACGCCGGAATGAATCGGTGCTGAAAGCTTCGGGAGGCTCTCGAAAAATCCTGCACATTCCGTAAGGCTGACCTTACCGTAAGCCTTTTTCTCTCTGTTAGCGGGAACTTCGGGTAACGGCTCATCAACGTATTTTCTGATAACATCTCGAACTGCGTAATACTTCGCAGTAACGTCACCGCATTCTGTAAGCATCGCATCGTAATCGTAGCTTGTTACATCAGGAAGGAATTTTTCATAATGGTTTGCACCTGATGTAAAGCCGAAGTTTGTTCCGCCGATGAACATATACATATTAAGGCTGCCACGCTTAAGCATATCGTCAACAACCTTTGCGTAATCCTCAGCGGAGGTTGTGTGGTGCTTGTCGTCACCCCAGGCATCAAACCAGCCGTTCCACATTTCCATACACATTTTCGGCATATCGGGGAAAAGCTTATCGTGTGCAATAAAGTTTTCCTCAACTCGGCTGCCGAAGTTAAGAGTTGCAAGACAACCGTCAACAGTACCGTCGAGCAAATCGTCCTCGCTTGTTCCGTCAGAAGTGAAGAGAGGAACATCGATTCCGCGGCGGATGAAGCCGTCACGAAGGTATGCAAGATATTCCTTGTCATCACCGTAGTAGCCGTATTCGTTTTCACATTGCACCATAATAACGTTACCGCCGTTTGTACAAAGAAGCGGTCTGATTTCGTCGCACATACGGTCAAGGTAACGGTCGAAATGCTTTATGTAAGCTTTGTTCATACAGCGGATTTCAAGGTTTTCATCCGTCTGAAGCCACCACGGCAGACCGCCGAATTCCCATTCGGAACAGATATACGGACCGGGTCGGACGATTGCCATAAGACCCTCTTCATCTGCAATTTTAAGGAAAGTTGCGATGTCGAGATTGTCATTGAAATCATAAATTTCAGGCTGTTTTTCGTGCATATTCCATGCACAGTAGGTTTCAACACAGTTGCAACCCATAGCTCGCATTTTCTTAAAAATATCTCTCCAGGTGTCAGGCATATTGCGAAAATAATGCACCGCACCCGAAATTAGTTTTATCTCTTTTCCGTCTTTTACAAAATTACCGTTTTTTATTTCAAATGTCATATTTATCCTCCTCAACTGTGTTCATCTATCCAATCAGCTATCATATTATTATCTTCAAGGTCAATCATTCCGTGGGGATGATGTCCTCTGCAACCGACGCGGATTGACTTTAACAGATCCGTACCCTCAAAAGCATCCTCCAGAAGTTTGCCGTTTTCTTCATAAACAACGGTTTTATCTTCGGCTCCGTAAACCATTATTACGGGAATTCTATTTTCAATAAGTACATCTGCCATATTTATCGGATGTTCATTAAATTTCAAAAGCTGAGATCTTTTAATTCCCGGGTATGCTTTTATAAATTCGCTTTCCCATACCCTTTCGCAGTCCTCGTCGCCGATTTTTCCGGGGAAACTACAATAATTAAGAACAGGTGCATCAATGAAAACACAGGAAACAAGCTCGGGATAAAAGCCTGCAAACCTCAACGCGTGTGCTCCCCCACAGCTCATTCCGACCGGAACGCATTTACCTGTTATTCCGTACTTTTCAGCAATGTAATCAAGGAAACGTGCTTTGATATCGCAATCCTCTTTCGTTGCAAAGCGTGAAATATTATCCACACCAACAACGTAAAATCCACGTTCAAGAAGTTTTATTTCAACATCAGGAAATGCATTCCAATATTCAACTTTTATTGCAATTTTACCGACAGGTTTAACCTTCGGAAAAACAACGGTTGCATCGTGACCTTCGAACAAAAACTCTTCGCTTTCGAATCCGTGCCAGTCTTCTTTCATTGTAAACACCTCACTCTCCGCATTATATCACGGTATACTTAAAAAGAAAAGTTTTATCTATTGATAATACAGTTATTTTATGTTAGAATTTGCGGAGTTATAATTCTTTGGAGGCTTATGATGTTTAAAAAGCTTATTGGTGACAAGCGTTTTTACAGACACGTTTTCACCCTTATGATTCCGATACTTATACAAAACGGCATAACCAACTTTGTCAATATGCTCGACAACCTTATGGTCGGACAAGTCGGGCAGACAGAAATGATTGGTGTTTCCGTTGCAAATCAGCTCATTTTTGTTTTTAACCTCTGCATTTTCGGTGCAGTTTCAGGTGCTGGAATTTTCGGTGCGCAGTTTGTCGGAAGCGGTGACACAAAGGGACTTCGTGATACCTTCCGTTTCAAGATTCTTTTCTGCTCGGCTCTCACCGTCGGCGTTATTCTTCTATTCCTTTTCGGCGGAGATTTTCTTATCAACCTATACCTTAAAGGTGAAGGTACGGCAGAGGAAATTGCAGCATCATTCAAAGCAGGTCGCGACTACCTTAACGTTATGATTATCGGGCTTCTTCCCGCTTCACTTGTGCAGTGCTATGCGAGTACACTCCGCGAAACAGGTAAAACAATGCCACCAATGGTTTCGGGACTTGTCGCTGTTGCTGTTAATTTGGTTTTCAACTACATCCTTATTTTTGGTCACTTCGGTGCTCCGAAGCTCGGTGTTGTCGGTGCGGCAATTGCGACAGTGCTTTCAAGATTTGTTGAGCTTGCGATTGTTTCCCTATGGACTCACCGTCACAAAGAAGAAAACAAATTTATCGTCGGTGCGTACAGAAGCTTCCGCGTGCCGATGTCGCTCGTTAAAAAGATTTCGCAGAAGGGCCTTCCACTTATGCTCAACGAAACAATGTGGGCAGCAGGTCTTGCTTTCGTGAATCAGTGTTACTCGGGCGAAGGCCTTGCCGTTGTTGCGGCGAACAACGTTGTACAAACATTCTTTAATGTTTTTGCCGTCGCTTTTCAGGCTGTAGGTGTTTCAATCGGTATTGTTCTCGGTCAGCTTCTGGGTGCAGGAAAAATCAAAGAGGCAAAGGAATCCTCTGTCAAGCTTATTGCTTTTTCGGTTTTCATCAGTCTTATCGTTATGACTGCATTTTTTATCAGCGCAGAATTCATCCCCGATTTTTACAAGCTCGAGCCTGAGGTTAAAACCCTTGCAACAAGAATGATGCAGATTTGCGCACTCGCTATTCCGTTTGATGCAATTGCGAACGCTTCTTACTTTACGCTTCGTTCGGGCGGTCAGGCAATTATCACAATCATTTTTGATTCAGGATTTGTCTGGGCAACTATGGCACCGCTTGCATTTATTCTCTGCAACTTCACTCCGCTTGCAATCATTCCTATTTTCATCTGCTGTCAGGCAACGAATGCCCTCAAAGCCGCACTCGGACTGTACTTTGTCGGCAAAGGAAAATGGATTAAAAAAATTGTTGCATAAACAAAAAGCAGAAACAATCCGAAAGGAATTTGTTTCTGCTTTTTTGTGAGTTTCTGACGATATATTTTAAGTGCTGTGCCTAACGAAAACGTTTGACAAATTCGGGTTTGTCGTGGTGAGTATTCAATCCGCATCGTAGGGGCGACCATCGGTCGTCCGCGGATTTTCTGCGTAATTCAACGGACGCGCAATGCGCGCCCCTACGAACCCTGTTTTAGTCAACTACGTAGGGACGGGCGTCCTCGACCGTCCGTTAACTCAGCAGAATCTGCGGATGG
>JAZNPE010000038.1:0-2599 GCA_045589535.1 Acutalibacteraceae bacterium
TAACAGTATATTTACTTTGTTTTTTCTTCCCTGTTCTATCCATTAATATGCAACGGAATCCGACTTTTGAAGCGTTATCGAGGTTTGACTCCGAATCGTCAACAAAAACAGTTTCTTCAGGCAGAACGCTTAACTCTTTGACCGCGATTTCAAAAAGTTTTGTTCCGCTTTTTTGCTCGTTATAATCACAAGACAACACAATACCGCTAAGATATGAAGAAATTCCATAATTTTTCAGCACCCGTCTTAATGACGGCCAGGTATCGGACAAAACTGACACACTGTAATCCTTTTTAAATTCTTCAAAACAAGGTAAAACATCATCGTAAATAACAACCTTGTTGTCATTAAGAGTTACATCCTGTGCCAATTTCAGCGAAACGGTTCCGTCTTTATCTTTGATACCGATTTCAGCTAACGCTCTTTTATAAAACTCAGCAAACTGTTCAATCTCTTCTTCCTCAGTATGCAACAAATGGATACTGTCAAGATACCTGCACGAGTTTCTGAACGCTGTCGGAGTTTTTGAAGAATGCATAAGTTTAAAGAATCTTAAAGCGCCGAGTATATTCTTCGTTTCAGGCGTGATAAACCAATTTCCTGTTGAAGGATAAGCAAGCACTCTGCCAAAATCAAAAACAAGATTTTTAATCATTGATTTATCACCTCTTTTTATTTTCTCTTTTTATGTTGCCTGTTTTGTTTTCTGAGTTTTTTCAGTTCCTGCTTTTTTTTGAAGTTTTTGATATCTCCTTGCCACGTGTAATCATCTATTTCACGGCACAGGTACTTTTCGATAAGCTCTTTTGCAAATCGGTTATAAGAAATTTCAACCTCAGGAAAATCAAACATTTTCGGTCCTGTACCAAAACCACTGAATTCAATGTTTTTGCCGAAATGAATAAGACTTTGCGGTGTAACATTATATACCTTGGCTATATACCAAATGTTGTGCCAACGATATTCCATTTTGAAACGGAAAAGATAATAAACATATATACCTGCATTGTCCATTACATAGTGTGTAGGAATATTAATCAAAGCTATCAAAAAAATTGCCCCAAAAATATATAACGGATTAAATTCTCCTATAGCATAGCTGATCCAACAACCGACTATAACGAATAACAGACTGATAGCAAGCCAAATATACCAGAATTTGTTTATAAATTTATGCTGTTCATTTTCTTTCTTCATTACTTCCTGTTCTTAACCTTATCCCAATATTCTTTATATGCCTGTTCGTTTTTATTAGAGCCCGGAATATAATACTTTGCGTTTTTCAAAGCATCGGGCAAGTATTGCTGAGGTACCCAGTGGTTTTCATAATCGTGAGGATAGATGTAAAACTGTCCTTTATTCTTGTTATCCTCGCCGTCGAAGTGCATATTCTGCAGTTGGCGCGGAATCGGGCCGCTTTTGCCCCTGCGGATATCTGCAAGTGCCGCATCAATTGCTGCTTCACCTGAGTTGGACTTGGGCGAATTGCATACAAGGATAACCGCATCTGCAAGAGGGATACGTGCCTCGGGCAGGCCGACCATCATCGCCATATCAACTGCCGCCTTGACTATCGGAATAATCATCGGATAAGCAAGACCTACATCCTCTGCCGCACAGACCATAAGTCTTCTGCAAGCCGAAGGCAGATCGCCTGCATCAAGAAGTCTTGCAAGATAATGAAGTGCCGCATCGGGGTCTGAACCGCGCATCGACTTCTGATAGGCAGATACGATATCGTAATGCTCGTCACCGTCACGGTCATATTTCATTGCACTTTTCTGAGTAAGGCTTTTTGCTGTTTCAAGAGTAACATTGAGTGTGCCGTCAGATTCGGGCCTTGTTGAAAGAGCACAGAGTTCAACGGAATTCATTGCCTTTCTCACGTCACCGCCACAGGCAGTTGAAATATGCTTTACAACATCGTCCTCAAAATTGATTTTTACACCTTTTTCCTCTTCAAGGAAGTTGAATGCACGTTTAACCGCGGGTTCAATTTCCTCGGGAGTTACAGCCTTGAATTCAAAAACAGTTGAACGGCTGAGAATTGCATTGTAAACGTAGAAATACGGATTTTCGGTAGTAGAGGCAATCAGCGTTATCGATCCGACCTCTATGTATTCAAGAAGAACCTGTTGCTGTTTTTTATTGAAATACTGAATCTCGTCAAGATAAAGAAGTATTCCGTTCTGTGCTTCAAATGTGTCAAGCTCGGCAACAACGGCTTTGATATCTGCCGTTCCTGCAGTTGTACCGTTAAGTTTACAGAGTTTGCGGTTTGTCGCTTTCGCGATTATTGAAGCGACCGTCGTTTTACCGATACCTGACGGACCATAGAAAATCATATTCGGCAGGTTTCCTGACTCGATTATATTTCTCAAAGGCATATTCTCGCCGATGAGATGCTTCTGACCGACAACGTCATCAAGCGTCTGCGGTCTTATGCGCTGTGCAAGCGGTGCGGACAAGATACCCACCTCCTGAAAATTTATAGGAAAATTATATAATATACCAACGTCTTTTTCAAGGATTTTCCAAAAAAATAACTGCCCGACTTTTTATCGGGCAGTTAACATTATTCATTGATTAAAAACCGAGA